>NZ_LZSY01000102.1 GCF_001665625.1 Mycolicibacterium peregrinum
CGGGGGGCGGGGGGCGCCCCTCCCCCCGCCCGGGGCCCCCCCGCCCCCCCCCCCGCACGCGCACGCGGGGCGGCCGGGCGCTCCCGGTGGGGGCCCCCCGGGGCGCCGGCTCGGCCCCCGGGGCCCCGCACTCCCGTTTACCACCTCTGACAGACGGAGTCACCCATGTCCGAATCCCCCAGCATCCGAGCGTTCTCGCTTCGCATGCAGCAGGCACCGATCGTCCGGGACAGACCCACCGCGTTGATCACACCGACCACCGAGCAGCTGCCGCCCCGGGTGATCCGGTACGTCCAGCGACCGCCGGGGCGGCCCTTCCTCCCGGTGCAGGGTTCGGTGGACCGGCGAAACCTGCACGAGTTGCGGATGACGCCGGGCCCGGACCAGAAATTCGACGACGACGGTGTCACGAAGATCGCCCGGTTCTCGCGGTTCGGGTTGTTCGGCCCCGATCCGGCCGACCCTGCGCCTTTCGTCCTGTCGGCACCGTTCGGCGTTGCGATATGCCCGACCCTCGCACCGTACGCGGCCGCGCGCTGCGCACGGACCTGACGGCGGAACTGGCCGGGCGCGCTGCGGAACTGTACGCCGCCGACCGGCAGTTCCGCAGTTGCGTTCCGCTTCCCGAGGTGTCCGCCGCAGTCCGTGAGGACGGTCTCGGACTGGCCGGCATCATCGCGGCGGTCATGACCGGCTATGCAGACCGGCCGGCACTCGGCCGGTGCGCGGGGTCCGCGCCGCACACGATCAGCTACCGGGATCTCTGGCAGCGGATCAACGCGATCGCCACGGATTGGCTTGCCCACCAAACATTCCCGATCTCATCAGGCGAGTTCGTCTGCACATTGGGGTTCGCGAGCGCCGACTACATCACCGTGGACCTGGCCTGCGCCCTGACCGGTGCCGTGACGGTCCCGGTCCAGTACGGTGCGCAAACCGGGCAGCTGACCAGAGTGCTGGCGGAAACCCGGGCGTCGGCCCTCGCCGTCAGCTCGGATCAACTGCCTACTGCGGTCGAAGCCGCACTCAGCGCTCCGCGACTGCGCCGCCTCATCGTCTTCGACCATCGAGCCGACATCGACGATTTTGGTGACACTTTCGAGCAGGCCCAACTGCGGTTGACGAAGTCCCGGCACCCGATTCTGTTCGAAACGCTCGACGAGGTCATCCGGCGCGGCCTCCGACGGCCACCCGCAGCATCGCCACGCCCACCGCTGCCGCCTGCCGACCCGGACCGGCTCGTCGGCCTGTCCTACACGTCGGGCAGCACCGGGACCCCCAAGGCCGCGATGTACACCGAACGCATGGTCGCCGGAACCTGGCGCAATTCCGTTGCCATACCGGTGATTTCCTACAACTACATGCCGATGAGTCACTACGGCGGGAAGGCGCTGGTGCTCACCACGCTGGCCAGTGGCGGCACGGCCTATTTCGCTGCCGCACCGGACATGTCGAGTTTGTTCGACGACATCGCCGCGGTGCGTCCCACGGTGCTTCCGCTGATCCCCCGGGTGTGCGAGATGATCTACAGCAGGTACCAGAGCGAATGCAGCCAGCGTTCGGCGCCGACTTCGGACCCTGCAACCGTACGCGCGCAGGTGATGACCCACCTGCGCGAGAACGTGCTCGGCGGGCGCATGCTCCTGGCGGCGTCCGGAAGCGCACCGCTGTCGGCGGAGCTCACCACGTTCATCGAAACGTGCCTGCGTATCCACCTCGCAATCGGTTACGGCACTACCGAAACCGGCAATGTGCTCAACGACGGCCGGGTGGTTCGTCCCCCGGTGATCGACTACAAGCTGGTCGACATTCCCGAGCTGGGGTACTTCGGCACCGACCGGCCGTATCCCCGCGGCGAACTACTCGTGAAATCCGAGGTCCTCACCCCCGGGTACTACCACCGTCCGGACGCCACGGACACGGCCTTCGACGACGAGGGCTACTACCGTACGGGTGACGTCATGGCCGAGATCGGGCCGGATCACCTGGCATTCGTGGATCGCCGCAGCAACGTGGTCAAGCTGTCCCAAGGCGAGTTCGTCGCGCTCTCCCACCTGGAGTCGGTGTTCGTCACCAGTCCGTACATCCGGCAGATCTTCGTGTACGGCAGCAGTCGTCGCGCGTTCGTCCTGGCAGTGGTCGTGCCTGAGACGCCACCCGGTCTCCCCGCTGCCACCAAGGCGACCATCCTCGCATCGCTGCGGACGATTGCCCGCGACAACGCTCTGCGTCCCTATGAGGTGCCCCGCGACATCCTGATCGATCCCCGGCCGTTCAGCGTCGACAACGGACTGCTCACCGCCACCGCCAAGCCGGCCCGACCGGCGCTGACCATTCACTACCGTGAGCAGCTCGAACAGACCTACGCCGACATCGCCGATCGCCAGGCGGTCGAACTCGCCACACTTCGGCAGGGCGCCGCCGACAGGCCGGTGCTGGAGACCGTGCGCCTGGCCGCCGCTGCCACCCTGGGGATCACCACCGTCGATGTCGACACGGTCCTGAGTGACATCGGCATCGATTCCCTGACCGCACTGACGTTGGCAACGCTGCTGACCGAGATCTTCGGTGCCCGGGTGCCTGCCACCGCCGTCATCGATCCCACCCGCAACCTGAGCGGGATCGCCTCGCTGATCGAAGCACAGCGTCGCGCCATCCCCCGCCGGGCCTGCCCGGGTGTTCACGGCCAGTGCACCGACCGCGTGTACGCCCGCGATCTGACCCTGGACCGGTTCATCGAGGCGCGCACGATCGACCGGGACCGGCCCGTGGCCCCAAACCCCGGCCCACCCCGGACGGTCCTGCTGACGGGCGCCAACGGCTTTCTCGGACAACTACTCTGCGCAGAGTGGCTACGCCGGCTGGCACCCATCGGTGGCACGGTGATCTGCCTGGTCCGGGGCGCCGACAACGCCGATGCCCACCGCCGGTTGAAAGCCGAGTTCGGCCCGCCCGCGGAATCCCGGCTGGAGGTCCTCGCGGGCGATCTCACCGACGAGCACCTCGGACTGGATGGTGCCACGTGGTCGCGGCTGGCAGCCACGGTCGACCTGATCGGGCATTCGGGTGCCCTGGTCAATCACCTGTTGCCCTACCCGGAACTGTTCGGTCCCAACGTCGTTGGTACCGCGGGCCTGATCCGATTGGCGATCACCGGCAAATCGAAGCGATTCGCCTTCGTTTCCACCGCGGCGGCAGGCACCACCGATGACGGCCGGCCGCTTCCCGAGGACGCCGATGTCCGGGTCGGTTGCCCGGCCCGTACCCGCAACACAGCACCCGCGAACGGTTATGTGATCAGCAAGTGGGCCGCAGAGGTACTGCTGCGCCGGGCCCACGACGCCCACGGGCTGTCTGTGACGGTGTTTCGCCCGGGGATGATCCTGGCGCACAGCCGATTCAGTGATCACCTCAATGTGGGCGACGTGTTCACCCGGCTGGTGTTGAGCCTTGCCGCGACCGGGATCGCGCCGCCCTCGTTCTACCGGCAGCCGGCCAACCGCCCGCATTACGACGGCCTGCCGGTCGACTTCGTCGCCGCAGCCATCGTGGAACTGGCAGCCGGGCCAGGACCCTTCGGCGGATTCGCGACCTACAACGTGGTCAACGACCACGACGATGCCATCTCGCTCGACGAGATCGTGGACTGGCTGGTCGAGGCCGGGCATCCGATCACTCGGCTCCAATCCCACCGGGAGTGGGCAGCCCGCTTCGAGACGGCCATGCGCGCGCTACCGGTGCGGCAACGTCGGCACTGCCTGCTCCCGCTCATGGCTGCGTTCGCCGAGCCCGCCGAAGCCGTTGCGGGATCGGCCTTTCCCACACAGCGATTCCGCGAGTGCCTCCGGTCGAGTGGCGCGCCGCGCCCGGTCCCCCATCTGACACCGGATCTCATCCACGGGTATCTCACCGCACTGCGTCACCGCGGCCTGCTGTGAGCAATAGGGGGCTCGCCGGTTCAAAACAGCCCGTCGCGCCGTAGACCCTCGACGGATTGCGTGATCGCCCCGCAAACCGCATCCATCACCTCGGTGTCGTGTGCGGCGGTGAACAGCGGGTACAGGAACTCGGGAAGGTGCACCCCGGCCGCGCGCAGATAGTACGTCCACAGGTATTCGGCCACCGCATGGCGCTGTGGGTGCACCAGGTCGACGAACTCCTCGGTCCCCATGGTGCCGAACAGTGGACGGACGAGCGTCTCGTAACGCCGGATCGCAATCGGAAGGCCTGTTTCATCGCGGAGGCGCTGCAGGTGCCCAGCGAATCGATCGGCTGCTGCCCGGGTGGTCGCGTACACGGCATCGCCGTGGTCTCGCAGATAGGCGAGCTGGGCCAGGCCTGCCGTGCAGGACAGGACGTTGCCGCAGAAGGTTCCGAGAACCCGGGTACGGGTCTGCATGTCGCGAAGGTGTTCCCCTGTGGTGACACCCATCTCGATGATGTCGGCGCGCCCCACGGTGGCTCCGATGGGCAGGCCGCCGCCGATGATCTTGCCGAAACTCGCCAGGTCGGGTGTGGGGCCGGCGTCGAGCGCGCTTCCGAACCGGAACCGGAAGCCGGTCAGCACCTCATCGAACACGAGCAGGACACCGTTTCGTGATGTCACCTCACGCAACCCGGACAGGAATTCGCGGTCCAACTGCGGCCAGCCGGAGCGGATCGGCTCGACGATCACACAGGCGAGTTCGGCGGCGCGCGCCTCGATCACCGCGAATGCACTGCGGTCATAGGGCAGCACGATCGTCGACGATGCCACCGACGGTGGGATGCCGGGCATCGACGGCGTCACCGTCCCGTCGGGCAACCGTGCGGCCAGAACGTCGGTGTGGTGGCCGTGATAGCACTGGTCGAACATCGCGATCAGCGGGCGCCGGGTGTAGGCACGGGCCAGCTTGAGCGCGTGCATCGTCGCTTCGGTGCCGGAACTGCTGAAGAATCCGCCGTCGGCCCACCCGACGGCGGCCAGCAGCAGACTCATCAGGGCGGTCTCCGTCTCGTGTCCCGCCGCAAACGACAGGCCGTCGCCGAGGGCGCACCGCAGCGCGTCGGTCACGACCGGGGCCGCATGGCCGAGGATGTTGGCCCCACGCCCGTTGTCGAGGTCGATGAACTCGTTGCCGTCGAGGTCGGCCACGTGCGCGCCGCGCGCCCATGCCACGATCATCGGCAGGACCCGGGGCATACCGTCGACGTAGTGGTTGTGAACACCGGTGCGCGCGCGGCGGGCCACGGCACCAATGGTTTTCGGTTGCCGACGGGTGAGTTCGCCGATACATTCGAGTTCGCTCAATCGCCGGTTCAGCCCGGTCGGATCGAGCATGAGCGTCCGGGTGGTGAAGGGCACCTGCGGGTTCACGGTGCCCGTCGTCGGGTTCATCCGGCACCGCTAGTCCGGTCGGCCGACCCCGTCGGCCCACAACCCCGGCCAGTTGCCGGCCACTTGCTTCGGATAGCCGTTGTCCACCCGCGAGGTTGCGATGTCGTAGCGGATGTACTGCGATCCCTTGAAGAAATAGGCCTTGCCGTTGTTCCTGATCACCGCATGGTCGATGCCGCTCTCATATTCGGTCGGCAGGTTCGGCGCCCAGTTGTCCTTGATCGGCTTGGGATAGCCCGCATCCACCTGGTCGGTGGCGATGTCATAGCGCAGGTACTCCGAGCCCTTGAAGAAATAGGCCTTGCTGTTGGGCCACACCACTACCGCGTCGAAGCCATCCGGCCACACCCCCGGCCAACTCGCCGAGATGTCCATCGGATAGCCGGGATCCACCTTGTCGGTCGGCAGATCGAAGCGGATGTATCGACTGCCCTTGAAGAAATAGGCCTTGCCGTTCGTCCACAGGACGTCCGCGTCGATGCCATCGGCGAAGTCGGCCGGGAACCCGGTCCAGAATCCGGCGATCGGCAGCGGATAGCCGGGGTCGGTCTTGCCTTTCGCGTCGTCGAACCGCGCGTACTGCGACCCGTTGAAGAAGTACAACTTGCCGTTGGGCCACACCGAGCTCGGGGAAACCGGGCCCGGGTACAGGCTGGCCGCGAACTGGGCGTCCAGGTTGTCGATGTCGGTTCCGCCCGGCACGGCGATCCCATCGGTCATGATCGACCCGGGCAGGTCGTAGCACATGATCGAGTTCTCGTCGGTCTCGTTGGTCGCGGTCAACGCCGAGACGTCGAACGGAGTCAGTACCTGCTCGATCACCTCCTCACGCGACCACCCCTGGGTCGCCATGAACAGGGTGATGGCCTTCTCGCGGTCGATGCGGTCGACGATCGCCTTGCGCCGGTGCTCATGTGGGAAGCCGAGGGTGTGGCCCGTCTCGTGCCGCACCACCCGGTGGAACTCCGACTCGGGCGTGTTCATCGTGAAGCCCTCGAGGTTCATGGTCTGCTCGTTCGCCGCGGCAAGCAGGATGTCGGTACCGAGGTACGACCAGTAGCCGTCGTCGGCAACGCGCGCGATCCGCACCTGAGGGTCCACGGCGGACGCCACGAACCTGACGTTGGCCCAGGCTCCCCACGCGTTCATATGGGCCAGAATTCGGCGCTGCAAGTCGGCCGGCGGGGAGTCGAGAAAACCGACCGTGAGGCGGACACCACCGGCGCTCCAGCGCTTGTTGGTCATGACCGCCAGATGCTCCCGCGACGGTAGGTCGTCCGCGGACAGCCCGGTGATGTTGGGCGCGTTCGCCGGATTGACCTCGACGGCCGCCTCCGCGGAGGCGACCACTTTCTCGGCCGGCAACCCCTTGATCGTGCACGGTATGAATGTCATCGTCGTCCCTCCTTCGGTTCCGGACGTGATCGGTGTGCCAACGCCGAACCTAGGACGGAGCAGCGCGCGACCACACGAGTGGAGCGCTACCTGTATTCGGGGCGTCCTGAACCGGGACGCACCCCGTGACCTGCCGGTGACTGCGCGCGGGCCGCCTCGTCCGCCGCACGGGTTCGAGTAGCCGACTACTCATGTCATTTCTGCTTCCGTGAACAACAATCGAGGCCGACAGGCTCGATATTTCGGCCGGAGGGAAACGACGGATGCTGACCACGGCGAGACAGACATCAGCGTTCGTCGCCGCTGTCTGGTCCCGGTCGCGATCGCTGACGGCCACCCTCGCGGCCCGGGTCGCCCAGTACATCGATCAGACGGTGGGCTGGCCCCGCCTACCCAAGGCGATCGGGCTGGCCGTCCTGATCGGACTGCGCCATCAGCTGCGAACGTCGAATCTGTATGCCGCCGAACCGGGCCCGATCCCGCCGGGCAGTCCCGCCGAGGCCGGCAACTATCTGGGCGCCCGCACCCGCGACGGGTCCTACAACGACCTCAAAGACCCGGGCATGGGCTCCGTGGGTTGCCGGTTCGGCCGCAACGTCCCGCCCGAACACTCCTATCCGGAATCCGACCAGCGGCTGCTCGACCCCAATCCCCGGCTGATCAGCCGCACCCTGCTGACCCGCGACAGTTTTCAGCCCGCGACCACGCTGAACTTGCTGGCCGCCGCGTGGATTCAGTTCGAGGTGCACGACTGGTTCGCCCACGGCTCGCTCGCCACCCGACCCTGGGTGGTGCCGCTACGCGACGACGATCCATGGCCACAGCGGCCGATGCGCGTCGAACGCACACCGCCGGACCCTCATCCCGGTGCGGCCGGCCCGCCCGCCTTCGTCACCCAGGAGTCGCACTGGTGGGACGCCTCCCAGATCTACGGGACCACACCGGCATTCGCCGGCGCCCTGCGTGCACCCGACGGCGGCAAACTTCGCATCGACGAGTCCGGCCTGCCGCCCGTCGAGGTCGAGGCCACCGCCGATCTCACCGGCACCGCGGGGAACTTCTGGGTGGGCCTGGCCCTGCTCCACTCGCTGTTCATGCGTGAGCACAACGCCATCTGCGACCACCTGGCGCAGAAGTACCCGTACCTCACCGGCCAACAGCTCTACGACAAGGCGCGGCTCGTCAACTCCGCATTGATGGCGAAGATCCACACCGTGGACTGGACGCCGGCCATCATCGCGCACCCGACAACGGTGACGGCCATGCGGGTCAACTGGTTCGGACTGCTGGGCGAGAAGCTGGGCCCCCGGTTCAGGCGAAGCTTCGGGCGCGTCAGCAGCAGTCCCCTGCTGCACGGCATCCCCGGCTCGCCCACCACCCATCACGGGGTGCCGTACTCGTTGACCGAGGAATTCGTGGCGGTGTATCGGATGCACCCGTTGATCCCCGACGAGTTCACGTTCCGCGCGCTGGCCGACGACCATGTCACCGCCCGGCACGAGCTACCCGAGCTGTCGGTGCTCAATGTGCGTGCCCGACTGACCGAAACCCCGATGTCCGACCTCTTCTATTCCTTCGGCCGAGCACATCCGGGCGCACTGTCGCTGCACAACTTCCCCAGGCATCTGCAGCACATGCACCGGGTGGACGGCACCCTGATCGACCTTGCCACGATCGATCTGATCCGCTGCCGGGAACGAGGTGTGCCGCGGTACAACGAGTTCCGGAAGCTGTTCCGACTCAAGCCGGTGACGACGTTCGAGGAGCTGACCGGTGACACCGCGCTGGCGGCCGAACTACGCGAGATCTACGACGACGACGTGGACCTCGTGGACCTGGTGATCGGCCTGTACGCGGAGCCCAAACCACCCGGATTCGGCTTCAGCGACACCGCATTTCGGGTCTTCATCCTGATGGCCACCCGCCGGCTGGAAAGCGACCGCTTCTTCACCACCGACTTCCGTGACGAGACCTACACCGTCGCCGGCATGAACTGGGTGCGGGAAAACAACATGCGCTCGGTGTTGTTGCGCCACTTTCCCGAACTGGCCCCCGCCCTGGCCGGTGTGGCCAACCCGTTCGCTCCCTGGACCTGTGTCTCACCCATCAGAAAGGCGTCCGCATGACCTCATCGACGACCCCAGCCATGACCGCCGCCGACGTACGTCGGATCGTCGAAAGCCTGAGCCCGGTTCCCTACCGCGAGAATCTCGAGCAGCCCAGGGCGGACGAGGCCCAGGACATCGAGAAGATCATCGGGTCTTTGCACAAGAACAACGAGCGGGCCTACAAGAAGTTCAAGCACGGGCTTCGTGACGCACATGCCAAGAGCCACGCCATCCTGCGCGGCGAACTCATCGTCAACCCGGATCTGCCGGACATGCTCGCCCAGGGCATGTTCGCCGAAGCACGCAGCTACCCGGTGATCGCCCGTATCTCGACCACCTCCGGGGTGCTGCGCAGCGACCGCAACCGCGGGGTGCGCGGACTCGGTATCAAGGCCATCGGGGTGCAAGGCGAGCGCGCCATGAAAGACCCGCAGGACGAATCGAATGTCACGCAGGACTTCGTGCTCGTCACCCACGAAGAATTCCTGTTCGCCGATGCGCACGCCTACCGCAAACTGGGGATGCTGAGCGCGACCCTGCTCGCCCGGTTGTCCGACGGCGCGCTGTGGGCAGGCAGCGAACTGCTCAGCGCGCTCAAGAAGATCGGCCTGCCGATACCGCCGAATCTGGCGGTGTTCATCGCCCCGAACCGTCCCATCCTGGGCGAGACGTTCTACTCCTCCGCCCCGATCCGGTACGGCGACTACGTGGCACGTTTCAAGTACGAGCCGACCTCACCGGAGGTGAAAGCGCTTGCCGACCAGACCCTTCCGCGCAATCCAGGACAGGACGAGCACCGCGATCTGATCATGGCGTTCTTCGAAAAGCACCCCGCCGAGTACACGTTCAGCGTGCAACTGTGTCTGGACGAGAAGCAGATGCCGATCGAGGACGCCACGAAACCCTGGAAATCCCCATATCTTCCGGTGGCCAAGGTGGTGTTTCCCCAGCAGAACCCGTACAGCGCGCTGCGCCGCGCCTACGGCGACGACGTGCTCTCGTTCAACTCGTGGCGCGGCCTTGAGGCACATCGCCCACTGGGATCCATCAATCGGCTGAAGCGCAAGGTATATGAGGCATCGAGCGACTTCCGGCACAAGATGAATCGCATCGACCGGCACGAGCCCTTCGACATCGTCGAACTGCCGGACTGACCCCCAGCGAACGGGAAATACTTGCAATGGGAAGAACATTCGCCCCTACGACCGACAACCGAAGCCCCGTCGACCCTCTGTTCGGCAGCGATCCGGGCCCGGTGGCCCTAGACTCAGGATTCATGCCTGGTCAGTGGCAGCTTTTGGACCGGCCCGCCGAGCACGAGGCCATTCGGGCCGCCCTCAGCGGGACGGACAGCTGCGGAGTCGTGCTTGTCGGAGCCGCAGGAGTCGGCAAGACCACCTTGGCGCGCACGGTCACCGCATCGTTGAGCCGGAAGGTGCACTGGACCGCGTGCACCGAATCGTCGCGCAGCATCCCCCTCGGCGCGTTCGCCCACTGGGTGTCGTCGTCGGGGTCACGCGACCCCATCGCCCTCATCGGGTCGGCACGCGAATCGCTTGTGGCCGACGGCGACACCATCGTGGGGATCGACGACGCGCATCTGCTGGACCAGTTGTCGGCGACACTGTTGCATCAGATCGCCGTGGAGCGCTCGGGCCACGTGGTGGCCACCGTGCGCAGCGGTGAGCCGGTGCCCGATGCGGTCACCTCACTGTGGAAGGACGGCTACCTCCAGCGCTTCGAACTCAACCCGTTCACCAAGCAGCAGAGCATCGCCCTCATCGAAACCGTCCTCGGCGGCACGCTGGAGGGGCTCAGCGCCGACGTGATGTGGGAGACCTCTGGTGGCAACCCACTGTTCCTGCGCAACATGGTCGAGGGTGCGGTCGACGCCGGCACCCTGACCAAGGTCAACGGGGTGTGGCAGTTCCGCGGCCCCACCGTCATTCCCTCCGGGCTCGTCGAACTGCTCGACGAACGCCTGGCGCACGCCGGCGAGGATGTGCTGCACGCGCTGAAGTTGCTGTCGCTGTGCGAGCCACTGGATATCGATGCGCTGGCAGAACTGGCCGGCGAGGACGCGGTGGACACGGCCGAGATGCGCGGCCTGATCCGGATCGTCGCCGACGACCGCCAGATCAACGTTCGCTTCAGCCACCCGCTGTTCGGTGAGGCGGTGCGCCGCCGGGTCGGCACTGCGTCGGCCCGGAAGTTGCGGGGTCGCATCGCCAAGATCCTGCACGAACGCAACCTCGACTCCCCTGCGAGCCGAATCAAGTTGGCAGAGTTGGCCATCGAGAGCGACCAGGGCACCGACATCGAACTGCTCATCACCGCCGCCAAGGACGCGGTCTTCCTGTCCAACCTCCCGCTCGGGGAGAAACTGGCCCGAGCCGCCTTCGACCACGGCGGCGGACTCGGCGCGGCCGCACTGCTGTCCCGCGCGTTGTTGTGGCAGGGTCAGCCGGCACAGGCCGACAGCATCCTCGAGCAGTTCTCGCCCGCAGACCTCAACGAGATGGAACTTGTGCAATGGGGCATTCCACGGGTGTCCAACCTGTTCTGGTCCCAGGGCGACGTGACGCGGGCCGCTCAGGTGCAGGCCCTCCTGCAGGACCGGGTCACCCATCCGACCCTGCGACTGATCGTCGACGCCACCGGCGCGGGTATGGCCGTACACCAGAACAAGATCCCCGAAGGCCTCGAGATCGCCGAACGGGTCCTGGCGAACCCCGAGGCACCCCGGCAGGCCGTGGATTTCGCGGCGTTCGCCGCAGGCCTGTCGATGCCGCTGGTGGGCCGGGGCAACGATTTCCTGCCCATCGCGTCGCGGTGCCGCGCTCAGCGCAAGACCACCGACGGCATGGTCCGGATCATGGTGTTCTACGGCGAGGTGCTGGCCCTGGCCTACACCGGTCAGCTCGAACTGGCCCAGCAACGCGCCACGGAATACACCGAGTTCTCCTCGGCCGGCCAGTTCGCCGGCTGGGCGATCGCCAAGATCATGGACGGCGTGGCCGCGACCCACAGCGGCCGATTCCGCGACGCGATCCGGGCCATCGAGCAGGCCCTGGCCGCGCTCAACGCCGAGAGCTCCCTGCCCTGGCAACTGCCCGGCCGGCTACTGCTGGCCCGCGCCTACGCCGGGGTGGGCAACCCCGCCGACGCGGAACGGGTACTCGAGGACGCCGAGGAACACTCGGGCGAGTTCATGGCGCTGCACGAGCCGCTCCGGATGATCGCCAAGGCCTGGCTGGCCGCCGCCAAGGGCGGGCACCGCTCGGCGATCGACCTCGCGCGGACAGCCGCCGATGCGGCGCATTCCTCCGGCCAGTTCGCGGTCGAGGCCGAGGCATTGCACAGCGCGGCACGCTTCGGTGACCGCAGTGTGACCCGTCGCCTGCAGGACCTGGTGGACCGGGTCGACGGCCCGCTGCCGGCCCTCTACGCGCGGCATGCCGCCGCGGTGGCCGCCGCCGACGCCGCCGAGCTGGACAAGGTGGCCGCCGCGTTCGAGGAGGCCGGCCTGCTGCTGTCGGCGGCCGATGCCGCGGCCCAGGCGGTACCGCTGCACGACAAGGCCGGTCACCGCCGAAACAGCACCGAATCTGCCGCGCACGCACTGCAATTGGCGTCCAAGAGCGGCGGTGCGGCCACCCCGGCGATTCGATCGGCCGCCCGGCCCCTGCCGGTGACCGGACGCGAACGCGAGGTGGCCGGTCTGGTCGCCCAGGGAATGTCGAATCGCGACATCGCCGAACGACTGACCGTCTCGGTCCGCACCGTGGAGGGCCATATCTACCGCGCCTGCATCAAGCTCGGGGTGGCCGACCGCGACGAACTCGCCAAGATCGTGTGGAACGACCTGGCTCAATGAAGCGAGCCCGATAGCCCGCCTCAATAGACGTCGCGGACATACCGCTTCTGGGCAACCAGTTCCCGCTTGTAGTCGCGCGCGGCATCTTCGGTCATCCCGCCGTGAGTGCGCAGGATCGTCGTCAGCGTGGCGTCGACATCCTTGGCCATCCGGGCGGCGTCACCGCAGACGTAGAAGTGGGCGCCGTCGTCCAGCCACCGCCACACCTCGGCCCCGCGGTCCAGCATCTTGTGCTGCACATACACCCGGTCGGCCTGATCGCGGGAGAACGCCAGGTCCAGGCGGCTCAAGAAGCCGTCATCGACCATGTCCTCCAGGTCATCCCGATAGTAGAAGTTCTCCCGGCGGTGCTGATCGCCGAAGAACAACCAGTTGCGACCACCGTGACCCAGCGCCCGGCGCTCCTGCAAGAAGCCCCGGAACGGCGCTACGCCGGTACCCGGGCCGACCATGATCATGGGCGTGTCCGCGTCCTCTGGCGGACGGAAATGCGGCGAGCGCTGGAGGAACACCGGCGCCGCGGCTGCCCGGTCGGCGAGAAAAGTGGAACACACCCCGCCCCGAGCAGCGCCGCCCGGCCCGCGGTAGCGCACCATCGACACGGTCAATTGCACCTCGTGCGGGCTCACCAGCGGACTCGACGAGATCGAGTAGCTGCGTGGGGTCAGCCGGACCAGAACCTCCTGCCACTGCTCGGGTTCGGCGTGCACCGCGAACTCGGTCACGATGTCGAGACCGTTGCGGTTACGCAACCAGTTACTGCGCCGCTCACCGGAATTGCGCAGAATCTTGGCCGCGGAGCGGTCCGGGCTGGAATCGGCAACAAACCGCAACAAGTCCGGGGTCACGCGGCAGATGTCATACGACGAGATGAGGGCATCCCGCAGTGACTGCTCGACACCGTCGACCTCGATCTCCGAGTGCGGATTCAGCGCGGTGGCCGCCAGCCAAGAGTCGACCACGGCCGGATCGTTACTGGCGTAGACGCCCAGGGAGTCACCGACCGAATAGCTCACGTCGTACTCGGAGATGTCGAAGCCGAACTGGCGCACCTCTTTCGCCGCGCTCGGCGTCGTCAACAGCTGGTTGCGCGCCAGGGCAGCCAGAATCGGTTTGGCCCTGGTGAATTCGTCGGGCTCGGTGGGGATGACAGTTCGGATACCGCCGCCGACGACCGCCGGGGCGGGCGTCGCACCGGTAAGCGCCGTCGTGACCGAATCGGCCCAGCGCCGCATCGGCTCGTCATCGTAGGACTCGCATTCTGCGCGCTCGAGCAACTTGGTGGCACCCAGATCGGCGAGCCGCCGGTCGAGCGATTTGGCGTGTCCGCAGAAGTTGTCGTACGCCTTGTCGCCGAGGCCGAGCACCGCATAGCGAACCCCGTGCAACTGAGGCGCATCCGGGGCCTGTAGCCGGCTCCAGAAGTCGGCACCGTTGTCCGGTGGGCCACCGTCACCGAATGTACTGGTGACCACCAGGATGTCGCGAGCGGCGGCCAGGTCGGCCAGTGCGAGGTCGTCCATGTTGACCAACGACGCCCCGTCGATGCGGCCCGCCAACCCGGCTGCGAATTCCTCGGCGGTGCCCGTCTGCGAGGCCCACAACACCAGCGGCCCACCGGGTGCCGGCCGGTCGCTCGGCACACCGTCTCCGGCCCGTGAGTAGCGACCGGCCAGCACTCCGTCCACCCACAGCCGCGCCCTGGCGCTCAGCGGCGCCGCCGCCGGAAGCACCGGAACGCCCATGGGAGCGTCCGGCAGCCCGGTGAAAAACCCTGCCAGGTAGATCTTTTCATCCTGGCTCAGCGCCGGCTTGTGCACCGCACCCAGACCCATCTCCGCGGCGAGCGGATGCACCGCCGGGGTGCCGTCGACCGACCGGACCGGACGCAGGCTGACCGCGCACACCTTGAACTCCGGCTGCAGCGAGTCCGGGTCGACGGCGTCGTTGGTCACGGCGTTCACCGTCAAGTACTCGCCGTGTTCGTCGTTCCAGTGAAACGGTGCGAAGCAGTTGCCCGGCCGCACCCGGTCCGACAGCACTGCGGGGAGCACCGCGCGGCCACGCCGGGACGTCAATTCGACCGGCTGCCCCTCCACGATGTCGAGTTCCAAGGCGTCCAGCGGGTGGATTTCGACGAACGGCGCGGGATTGAGCTTGTTGAGCTTGTCCACCTTGCCGGTCTTGGTCATGGTGTGCCATTGGTGTTGCAGCCGGCCGGTGTTGAGCACCATCGGATAGTCGTCATCGGGTAGTTCCGCGGCATCCATGTGCGGACGGGGATGAAAGACGGCCCGCCGCGACGGCGTCGCGAAGGCCAGCCGAGGGCGGTGACCGTCGGCGTCGACGAACAGGTCCTGGCTCACGCCGTCGTTGAGGTAGCGGATCGGGTGCCGGTCCTCCGCACCGCCGGGCCCGTCGACCGGAGGGACCGGCCACTGCAGCGGGGTCTCGCGCAACCTTGCGTAGCCCGCACCCCGCAGGTCGTATCCGGTCTTCGGGTTCGCGAACCCGCGGATCTCGGCGAAGATCTCTTCGGCCGACTGGTAATCGAAGTGTTCGGCGAAGCCAAGGTGCGCAGCCACCTGGCAGATCAGCTGCCAGTCCGGCCGGGCCTGCCCCAGCGGGGCGACCGACGGGGACAGCAGGGTGAGGTTGCGTTCCGAGTTGACCATGACGCCTTCAGATTCCGCCCACAACGCCGCGGGCAGCAGGATGTCGGCGTAGTGATTGGTGGCGGTGGACCGGTAGGCGTCCTGGACGACGACCAGCTCGGCGGCCTCCAAGCCGTTGATCACGGTCTTCCGGTTGGCCACGCTGGCAACGGGATTGGTACAGATGATCCAGCAGGCCTTGATCAGGCCCTGCTCCATCTGCTCGAACATGCCGATGGTGCCCGGGCCCACCTCGGAACGGATGGTGCCGGGGTCGACGCCCCACTGCGTCTCGACAAACGTCCGGTCATCGGCCGCGACTACCGAGCGCTGCCCGGGCAGACCCGGTCCCATGTAGCCCATCTCCCGGCCGCCCATGGCATTGGGCTGACCGGTCAGCGACATCGGGCCACTGCCCGGGCGGCAGATCGCGCCGGTGGCCAGGTGCAGGTTGCAGATGGCGTTGGTGTTCCACGTTCCGTGCGTGCTCTGGTTGAGGCCCATGGTCCAGCAGCTCATCCACTCCCCGGCCTCGGCGATCATCGCTGCGGCGGTGCGGATGTCGGCTTCGGGGATGCCGGTGATCTCGGCGACCCGGGCCGGTGGGTAGTCGGCCAGAAATTCCGGCATCGCCTCCCACCCCGTGGTGTGTTCGGCGATGAAGTCGTGGTCGATGGCACCGTCTTCTAGCAGCAGGTGCAACAGGCCGTTCAGCAGGGCCAGATCGGTTCCCGGCTTGATCTGCAAGAACAGATCGGCGCGTTCGGCGGTCGCCGTCCGCCGTGGGTCCACGACGATGAGCTTGGCGCCGGCCTTGAGCCGATCCGCCATGCGCAGGAACAGAATCGGATGGCAATCGGCCATGTTCGCGCCGGTGACGAAGAACAGGTCGGCCCGGTCGAAGTCGGTGTAGGAACCCGGCGGCCCATCTGCGCCCAGCGATTGCTTGAACCCGGTGCCCGCGCTGGCCATGCACAACCGGGAATTCGATTCGATGTGCACGGTACGCAGGAAGCCCTTGGCGAGCTTGGTGGCCAGGTACTGCGCCTCCAGCGTCATCTGGCCGGACACATAGAGGGCGACGGCGTCGGGACCGTGCTCGGCGACGATGGCCCGCAGTCGGCGGCCCGCCTCGGCTACCGCGTCGTCCACCGGAGTCGGCAGCAGTTCATCCGAACGGGAGGGCCGCAGCAAAGCAGACGTGAGCCGGTCTTCGTCGGCGGCCATCAGCTCGGCGTGCATCGCCCCCTTGGTGCACAGCCGGCCGAAATTCGTGGGATGCAGCTTGTCGCCACTGACTCGGGCGATCACAGTCCGGCCGTCATCGACCCTGGTGGTGACCTCGATACCGCAGCCGACGCCACAGTACGAACACGCAGTCCGTTGTTGCTTGCCCGGGATCGAACCCGGTCCCGCGTCGTCCGCCATGCCCCCATAGTGCGGTGAAGGTGTTGTCGGATCTTTCCGGCGACGTTATCCCCACGAAAACTGATCCTCACCACGCACAGATGCCCGCGGTGAGGACCATTCCCCCAGTTCAAACCCCTCGCGAGCAGACGCGGAGGTACCCAATTCCGCGCCGATCGGGGTGCGTTCGCGTCTGCTCGGCCGGGATTGATTACTCAGGTTTGACCGCGAGAACCGGTTTGGGGCATTCCAGCAGCAGTTGTTGCGACACGCTGCCCAGCAACAACTTGCCCACCGGGCTGCGATGCCGCATACCGATCACCAGCAACTCGGCGTCGTCAGCGTCCATCGCATCGAGCAGTTCAGTGGCCGCGTCGACCCCCACCGGCTGGCGTAACTCGAACGGCACGCCGCTCTCCCGCAGGCGTTCCTCGACGTCGTGGACCTGACCCGAACGGGCGAACCGGGAATCCACATAGGCCTCACCCGAAGTCGCGTTGATCACCAGCACGCTGGTGCCGCGCAACTGGGCTTCGGCGATGCCGTGCTCGACAGCGGCAATGCCGAAGGCGTCCGCGGTGTAGCCGATGACAATCATTGTTGAGCCGCCTTCTGCTGCTGATCCGCGTCGTCCTCGACGATCAACAACGTCTCCTCACTGCGGTGCATCAGCTTGAGCACCAACGGCATCAACAGCAGGACCGCCATGAGTACGTAGGTGACGATCGCGACCGGCTCGGTGAACAGACTGGTCCAGTCCCCGCCGCCGAGTTGCAGGCTCTGGCGCAGTTGTCGTTCGATACGTGGACCCAGGATCACCCCGATGATCAACGGCAGCACCGGCAATCCGAACCTGCGCATCATCAAACCCAGCAGCCCGAAGACGAGCAGCAGCGCCAGGTCCAGCGGTTGCACGTTGACCGCGAGCGCTCCCAGCGTGGCGAAGAACAGGATGCCGGCGTACAGGTAGGGCCGCGGGGTGCGCAGCAGCTTGGCCCACAGCGGCGCCAGCGGCAGGTTGAGCACGAGTAGTAGGAAGTTGCCGATGAACAGGCTGGCGATCAGTGTCCAGATCAGCAGCGGTTCCTTCTCGAAAAGCGTTGGCCCGGGCTGAATCCCGTAGGACACGAACGCGGTCAGCATCACCGCGGCGGTGGCATTGGTGGGCAGGCCCAACGACAGCATCGGCACCAGGGTGCCCGCGGCCGAGGCGTTGTTGGCCGCCTCCGGACCGGCGACGCCCTCGATGGCACCCTTGCCGAACTCCTCGGGGTGCCTGGAGAGGCGCTTTTCGGTGATGTAGGACAGGAACGTCGGCAACTCGGCGCCGCCGGCGGGCAGCGCGCCGAACGGGAATCCGTAGGCGGTACCGCGCAGCCACGGTTTCCACGACCGCGCGAAGTCCTGGCGGCTCATCCACGGCCGCCCCACCGGAATCACGTCTGCCGGCCGGCGGCGCAGGTGCGCCGCCACCCAGAGTGCCTCGCCGAGAGCGAAGATCGCCACCGCGATCACCACGATGTCGATGCCGTCGGACAGCTGCGGCAGGCCGAAGGTGGCGCGGGGCTGGCCGGTCAGGAAGTCGATGCCGACGACGCCGATCGCCAGACCGAGGAACAGCGAGATCGCACCGCGCAGTTTGGACGAACCCAGCACCGCGGTGACCGCGACCAATGCGAACAGCATGATCGCCAGGTACGAGGGGGCGCCGAGGGTCACCGCGAACCGCGAGATGGGCGGCGCGAACGCGGCCAACAGCGCGGTGCCGATGGCGCCGGCGACGAACGAGCCGATGGCGGCGGTGGCCAGGGCCTGGGCGGCCCGGCCGGCCTTGGCCATCTTGTTGCCCTCGATCGCCGTGATCACCGACGAGGATTCACCGGGGGTGTTCAGCAGGATCGAGGTGGTCGATCCGCCGTACATCCCGCCGTAGAAGATTCCGGCGAACATGATGAACGCCGCGCTCGGGCTGACGTTGTAGGTCACCGGCAGCAGGAGGGCCACCGTCATGGCCGGGCCGATGCCCGGGAGCACCCCGACGGCGGTGCCCAGCAGCACCCCGATCACGGCGTACAGCAGGTTCATCGGGGTCGCCGCCTCGGCGAATCCCTGAAGCAACCATTCGAAGTTGTTCATCTACAGAATCCCGTCCAGAATGCCTGCGGGCAGCGGGATTCCGAGCCCGGAGTAGAACGCGTAGAAGCTCGCCACCGAGAGCACCGTGCCGATCGCAAGATTGCGGACGTAATGACGATTGCCGAGAATCGTTGCCGCCCCGGCGAACAGCAGTGCTCCGGTGATGGTCCAGCCCAGCGGTTTGACCAGGAGGATCACCAACACGAACAGTCCGACCAGCAGCCCCACCGTGCGCCAGTCCCCCGGCATGTTGGGGTCGACATCCTCGCCCGCGTCGGCCTCACCGACCGAGCCACGCGGGATCGCAACCGCCAGAACCAGGGCGAGCGCGATCAGGATGATCCCGATCCCCAGTGGAAAGGCACGCGGCCCAACGGGATCGACCTTGGCGAATCCCCCGGTCAGCGTCAGCGCGTCGTAGATCAGGAATGCGCCCACCGCCACCAGGACCAGGCAGACCAGATACTGCGCCTTGTCGACCTTCACAACAGCCCCAATTCACTCAGCGTCGTCGAGACGCGGTTGTCTTGATCACGCAGGAACTGTTCGAAGTCGGCTCCCGTGCTGAAGGCGTCACTCCAGCCGTTCTTGACCAGCGCGTCGCGCCACTGCTCGGTGCCGTGCAGGTCGGTCAGCGCCCGTACCATCGCATCCTTGGCCTCACCGGAAACGCCTGGCGGCGCAAGTATTCCGCGCCAGTTGGTGAACGTCAGATCGATGCCCGCCTCAGTCAGGGTCGGCGCGTCGATCCCCTCGACCCGCTTGGCACCCGAGACCGCCAGCACCCGGACCTGCCCCGCCTCGATCTGGTCGACGAACTCGCCGAGGCCGGTGGTACCCGCCGCGATCTTCTTGCCCAGCAGGGCCGTCAGCAGATCACCGCCGCCGTCGTAGGTGATGTAGTTGACCTTGCGCGGGTCGACTCCGACCGCTCGTGCGGTCTCCATCGGGAACAGGTGGTCGGGCCCGCCCGGTGAGGATCCGCCGCCGATCGTGACCTTGGCCGGATCGGCCTTCCACGCCGCCACGAGATCACCGATGGTGCGGAACGGCGAATCCCCCGGCACCAGAATGCCTTCCTGTTCCTCGACCATCTTGGCCAGCGCGGTGGCGTCCGACGCGCGAGCAGAGGAACCGTTGGTGTAGACGGCACCCACCACGCCGAGCCCCATCATCATCATGAGGTCGTCGTTGCCCTTCTCGTTCATCAGCCGCGCCATCGCCACGGTGCCGCCGGCGCCGATGACGTTGAACACCTCGATACGGCCGGTGATGTCGGTGTCCTCCATGATCTTCACCGCGGTACGGGCAGTCAGGTCGTAACCACCTCCTGGGCTGTTCGGCACCATCATGCGCAGCCGATGCAAGCCCCTGGATTCGTCGCCGCGGGTAACTCCGCAGGCTGTGACCAGCATCAGCGCGACCACGGCCACCATCAGACCGGCACCTAGTCGTCGAAACCTCATGGTCAGCAATACTGGACCCATGACGTGACGCAGGTCACCTATTCGGACGCAAAGGAAGTTTTGTTCGTTGAGTTCACCAGCCCCGCGGACACCGCGCGCACGCACCCGGTTCTTGCCCAATGGCAGCCTGGCCGCACGCTTTCTGGTGTTTCAGCTTCTGGTGGTCGCGGTCGTGCTGGTCGCGGTGGCCGCGGTGTCGGTGGCGCAGTCCACGCGGGAGTTCCGTGATGTCCGCGGGCAGCGGATGATCGCGGTCGCCGAGAACGTCGCGTCAACACCCGTCGTCCGGGATCGCTACGACGACCCGTTCGCCGCTTCGGTGCTGGCGCCCGAGGTCGAGCGTGCGGTGGCCCTGTCGGGCGCCGAGCGGGCCGAGATCACCGATCCCGCCGGGACTGTGCGGGTGTCGTCGGATCCGGACCGCATCGGCCGACGGCTCGACCTGAGCAGCAGCCGGGCCGACGAGGGCCGAGCCTGGTCCGGCGACAGCGATGCCGACGGCTCGCACCGCCTGGTGGGACAGGTCCCCATCCTGGCTGCCGACGGCGCGGTGCTGGCGATCGTGTCGGTCAGCGAGCGCTACCCGTCGCTGTGGGAGTTGTTGGGCGGCGCCGGTGAACGTCTGCTGATCTATCTCGGACTGGGTGCGGCGCTCGGGATGCTGGCCTCGTGGTTGTTGTCGCGGCGAATCAACCGTCACACCCGTGGCCTGGACATCGCGGAGATCGCCACCCTGGCCGATCACCGGGAAGCGCTGCTGCACAGCATCCGTGAGGGTGTGGTGGCGGTGAGCAATGACGGGGTCATCACACTGATCAACGACAGCGCGTCCGAACTGCTGGGAATTGGTGCCGACGCGGTGGGCCGCCGCGTCGATGCGGTCGGTCTGGAACCGGGTGTGGAGGCATTCCTGTTGTCCGGCGAGGGAACTCACGCCGAAGAATCCGACGTGGTGATCACCACGCCGACCCGGGTGTTGGCACTCAACCGCCGCGCCGCCCGCAGTCAGGGCAGGAGGATCGGTACCGTGACCACCATGCGCGACAGCACCGAGCTCGCCGCACTGCAGGCTCAGCTGTCCTCACACCGCAGTGTGACCGACACACTGCGGGCCCAGACCCACGAGTTCTCGAATCAGCTGCACACCATCTCCGGTTTGACCCAGTTGGGCGAGTTCGACGCGGTCCGCACTCTGGTCGGCACCCTGACCCGACGCCGGGCCGAAATCAACGAGGCTGTCACCCAACATGTTTCAGATCCAGCGGTGGCCGCGCTCCTGATCGCCAAGACATCACTGGCCGCCGAGAGCGGGGTCACCCTCGGCCTGACCGACGACAGCCACCTGGACGCACTCGACCCGGCTCTGGCCACCGACGTGATCACGTTGCTGGGCAATCTGATCGACAATGCCGTCGACGTGTCGGTGGGCTCGGCGGCCGCACGGGTGGACGTGCGCATCGACGATGCGGCCGGCCTGGTGCTGGCGGTCTCGGACTCCGGACCGGGGGTGCCCGAACACCTTCGGGAGTCCATCTTCTCCCGCGGCGTCACCTCCAAGGCCGAGGTGCCCGGCGGGAGGGGGATCGGCCTGGCCCTGGTTCGGTTGGTGACGGCCCAGCACGGGGGTGCCGTCGAGGTCACCGACGCGCCAGGTGGCGGCGCCCTGTTCGTGGTGAGACTGCATGCGTGACGTCCTGGTGGTCGACGACGACTTCATGGTGGCCGAGATCCACCGCCGCTTCGTCGAACGCGTCGACGGGTTCCGCCCGGTCGGCGTGGCGCGCACCGGGGCCGACGCGCTGGCGTCGGCAGCCGAGCTGCGTCCCGATCTGATCCTTCTCGACGTCTATCTGCCCGACATGACCGGGCTCGAGGTGCTCCAGCGGTTGCGCGCCGAGGGCAACCGGGTCGGCGTCATCATGGTCACCGCGGCCCGCGAACTCGACACGGTCCGGGGCGCGTTGGACGGCGGCGCCGCCGATTATCTGGTCAAACCGTTCGACTTCGATCAGTTGCAGACGAAGTTGGCGGCGTTCGCCACCCGCGCCGAGGCACTCGCGGGCGCCGGAGGTGCCGATCAGTCGACCATCGACGCGCTGTTCGGCGGCTCGGCGGTGGTGCTGCCCAAGGGGCTCGGCGCCGAAACCGGTCGCCTCGTCATGGCCGCAGTACGCACCGCCGGTGAGGTATCAGCCATGGAATGTGCTCAGCTGGTGGGGATTTCGCGTGTCAGCGCCCGACGCTATCTGGAGCACTACCTGAGCACGGGGGCTTTGGAACTGCGATTGCAGTACGGAACCGGTAGGCCCGAACGGCGTTACCGGGCGAAGTGAGGTAGCCCGCTACTCACGACTCGCGGCGTCGGGAAGACCAGCATCACCATCAGCAGGTTCTTGCCCGATCACGCGGAGGCTGTCATGACGCTGGTAACCGATGCCGACCTTCCCCCGCTCGACTACGAGCACGAGACCGATCCCGAGGCTGTACACCGGCTGATCGCGCAGGCCCGCGCCCACTCCCCGATCGCGATGGGGCCCCACGGTCCGGAGCTGTTGAGCTACGACCTGGTCCGCACGACCCTGCGCGATGCGCGCTTCGAGATCCCCAAAGGCGTGTTCCTGGCCGCGCAGGGCATCACGTCCGGCCCGCTGTGGGACCGCGCGAACAGCAGCCTGCTGGGTGTCGATACCGAATCGCACACCCGGTTGCGCCGACTCGTCGCCAAGGCGTTCGCACCCCGCAGCGCCGACCGGCTCCGCGAAACCTGCGTCGACATCGTCACCGAACTCACGGACCCCTACCTGCCCGAGGGGCACTGCGACGTGGTTGCCGACATCGCCGTGCAGTATCCGATCCCGGTGATCTGCGCGCTGCTGGGCGCCCCGCGCCAGGACTGGCATCTGTTCTCCCAGTGGGCCGATGACATCTTCAAGATGTTCAGCTGGAACCTCGGCGCCCATGCCGACACGGTCGAGGCAGCCTGGCTACAGCTCGACGAATACGTCGATGCCATGGTGGAGCGACGGAACTCCAGCCTCTCCGATGATCTGCTCTCCGATCTGGTCCGGGCGGAGGTCGACGGTGACCGCCTCACGCATTCCGAGCTGCTGATGCTGGCCGGCGGCGTCATACTGGCGGGCACCGATACCACCCGCAATCAACTCGCGGCGGCCGTCCAGGTGCTGTGCGACTATCCTGAACAGTGGCTGATGCTGGCCGAAAACCCTGATATGGCACCGCTTTTCGTCGATGAACTACTGCGCCACACGCCGATCGCCCTGAGCAGTGTGCGGATCGCACGCGAGGATACCGAACTGGGCGGCCTCACGTTCCCGGCCGGAACCCAGGTGGTGGTGAACTTCGCTGCGGCCAACCGGGATCCACAGGTGTACGACGAGCCCGAGCGATTCGACGTCAACCGCATCGGACCCCCGGCCATGATGACGTTCGGCGGCGGTTTGCACTACTGCCTGGGGGTCCATCTGGCCAGGGTCGAGCTCACCGAGGCATTGCGCGTACTCACCCGGAAGCTGCGCAACCCCCGGTGCGAGCGACGTGCGCCCTGGAAGCCGATGACGGGTATCACCGGTCCCGCGTCACTGCCGCTGAACTTCGAGGCAGCCTGAAGGTCTAATAATTGGACCTGAAATTCGGCACGCATCGCATAATGGCGGCGTGACATCGAAGGTTCTGTTCCTGCGAAACGACCACACAGCCACCGAGGCCATGCTGGCCGATGTCTTCGCCGAATACGGCTTTGACATCGACACGTTCCAGGTCGTTGCGCCCGAGCAAGAGGACGCGCCCGCGGGTGAGGTGACCTTCCCCGATCCGACGGACTATGACGTGATCGTTCCGCTGGGCGCCCGCTGGGCGGTCTACGACGAATCCCTGCTCGACAGCTGGGTCGGAGCCGAGATGGCCATGGTGCGCGCGGCGGTGGAGGCCGGGGTCGGTGTACTCGGGGTGTGCTTCGGCGGACAGCTCGTCGCCCAGGCCCTCGGCGGATCGGTCAACAGGTCGCCGGCACCCGAAGTGGGCTGGTACGACGTGGTCACCGACGACGAGCAGTTGGTTCCCGGCGGTCCATGGTTCCAGTGGCATTTCGACCGCTGGACACTGCCGCCCGGGGCCACCGAGATCGCCCGCACACCGGCCGCCTCGCAGGCCTTCGTGCTGGGCACGGCGCTGGCCTTGCAGTTCCACCCGGAGCTCGATTCCGGGCTGTTGGAAGTCTGGTTGGCCCACGACCGCGACGGCGAGGTGGCCGGAATCGGTGGCAGCCACGATGAATTACGCTTGCAAACAAGAGAATTCGTCGATGATGCGGCCGCCCGCCTACGCGCCCTGGTCCGGGCGTTCCTCAGCCGGGTGGTCCGGCACCGACCATCGACGTAGGCTGACATGAGCCGGCGGAATTCTCCTTCAGCGCCGGCCACAGTGCCGATGAACACCTGGAGTCTTCGAGCGAGCAGGGACCGCACCTACCAGGACCGCCACGAGGCGGGCCGGGTCCTGGCCGAGCAGCTGGTGTCCTATCGAGACCGACCCGAGGTACTAGTTCTCGGCCTGGCCCGGGGCGGAGTACCGATCGCCGCCGAGGTCGCCTCGTTCCTGCATGCTCCGCTGGATGTGTTCGTGGTCCGCAAGCTGGGCGTGCCGCAGTGGCAGGAACTCGCCATGGGTGCGGTGGCCTCGGGCGGCGGGCTGGTGCTCAACGACGAGCTGGTGAACCGCCTCGGCATCGACGACGACACCATCGCCGAGACGATCCGGCACGAGACCGCCGAGATCCAGCGTCGGGAGCAGGCCTATCGCGGGGGTGCGCCACCCCCCGACCTCACCGGCCGGACCGTGATCCTGGTGGACGACGGTATCGCCACCGGGGCCACGATGCTGGCCGCGGTCCGTGCCGTACGCGCGGCGCGACGGGTCGTGGTGGCGGTCCCGGTCGGACCACCGACGGTCAGCGGTCAACTCATGGAGGAGGCCGACGAGGTGGTGTGCCCCAGCACTCCATCCCAGTTCGAAGCGGTGGGCCAGGCCTTCGCAGACTTCCACCAGGTCAGCGACGACGAGGTACGCCGCTTACTGGCACAGCCCGGCGAGGGCTAGCTCTTGTTGTACTTCTCGGCGGAATCGTCGACCTCGACGTCCGCATCGGCGGCGTCGGGCTCCACGGCGACATCCGACTCCGGCTCGGCGACCAGCTCGTCGGGATAGTCCACCGGCGCGTCGACCGCTTCGAAGGTCTCGGTCGTCTCGGTGGCGTTGGCCTCATCGGCCGCCGCGGTGTCAGCGTCTTCGGCAGCACCGGCCTTGGTTCCGCGCGAGCGTTCCCGCAATGCGTCGACGATCAGCAGCAGCACGCCGATCACGCTGGCGCCGATACAGACCCAGGCGATCAACTCATTGCTGGTTACCACCGCGGTCACCAGCGCGGCCAGGCCGATGACGGCAAGCACGAGCGCAATGATCAACATCGTTCAACCCTAAGTGTGGTGGCCCGTGATCGGGCCGGTTCACGACAGTGTGAGGAAGTCGGGCTTTCCGGTCAGTTGTTGCCGCGGTTGAACTGGCTGAAACCACCCGCCGAGTCGTTGTTGGCGCTGGAGTCCACCGGGGCGGCCGAACCGCGCTGACCCAGCTCTTCCAGCTGAGACTCCAGGTAGGTCTTCAGACGGGTCCGGTACTCACGCTCGAACGTGCGCAGCTGCTCCAGGCGGCCCTCCAGGACCGTGCGCTGCTGATTGATCGTGCCCATGATCTCGGAGTGCTTGCGCTCGGCGTCAGCCTGCAGCGCGTCGGCCTTCTCCTGAGCCTGGCGAAGCTGGGTCTCCGAGCGGGTCTGCGCATCGGCCAGCATCGCGTCGGCACGGGTACGGGCCTCCGAGACCGTGGTCTCGGCGGTCTTGCGGGCATCGCTGACCATGGCGTCGGCCTGGGCCCGCGCGTCCGAGAGCAGCTTCTCCGACTCGGCCTTGGCCGTGGAGGTCAGGCGATCTGCGGTGTCCTGCGCCAGGCTGAGCACCCGGGCGGCACGCACAGCGGTGTCCTCGCTCTGCGGAGCGGGAGGGGCGACCGGCGCCGCCGGGGCCTCGTAGACCGGCTGGGGCGGCGGGGTGGGCTCGGGCTCCGGCTCGTAGAGCGGGATGGACTGGGTGGACTGAGCGCCGCCCGCTCCGGACCGCGCCGACGCCAGCTCAGAATCGAGCTCGGACACGCGCTGCCGAAGATCGGCGTTCTCCTCGATGAGCCGAGTCAGCTCGTTCTCAACCAGATCGAGAAAGGCATCGACCTCGTCCTCGTTGTAGCCACGTTTGCCGATGGGCGGCTTGCTGAACGCGACGTTATGGACGTCCGCTGGTGTGAGCGGCATTGTCTGCCCCCTTGAAGTCTTGGACCGTCAACCGATCTCAAAGTGTAAAGCCTTGCTTGATCGCAACTGGAGTCCATCCTGTCACACCAGACCCGGCGGTTGCAGTGGAGGCCTATTTTTAAGAACGAATTTCAATCTTCTTACGCATTTGTGGACCATTCGGCAAACGCCGAGAGCGGGTCTCCCCCACCCACTCGCGCCGACGTTCTACATCGACGCATTGAACGCCAATTGCATCCCGATGAACGCCGCGAGAAGCAGCACCATGATCGACAGGTCGAAGCGCACCGCGCCTATCGTGAGCTGGGGAATGAGCCGCCGCAGCAGTTTCACCGGCGGATCGGTCACGGTCATGATGAGCTCCAGGATCACGACGGTCAGCCCCTTGGGATGCCAGTCGCGACTGAAGGACCGGATGAACTCGACGACGACGCGCGCGATGAGCAGCAGCCAGAACACGAACAGCGCGAATCCGAGAATTTCGAAGAACAGCGACAACTGAGCCGACCTCACTACAGCAGGATGTGTGACATTGGATACAGGTCGCCGTAGGCCGGACACATCTCACGCAGATGACGTGGTCAGCCGATAGTGCGACGCCGCCAGCCTACCCGGGGCCCTCTCGGACCTCAGGCATGCGCGGCGGCGCCACAGCGCCGCGACTCACGTCGCGGCTCTACTGATAGGCGTAGAAGCCGGCCTCGGCGATCCTGCGCCGCTGCTCGGCGCTGACGTCGACGTCGGCCGGCGACAGCAGGAACACCTTCGTCGCCACCTTGTCGAACGATCCGCGCAGTGCGAACGCCAGCCCTGCGGCGAAGTCGACCAGGCGCTTTGCGTCGGCGTTGTCCATCGACACAAGGTCCATGATCACCGGGGTGCCGTCCCGGAACCGCTCGCCGATCGTGCGTGCCTCGCTGTAGTCCTTGGGTCGCAGGGTGGTGATCTTCGCCAGCGGGCTGCCTGCTTCGAACAGCTCGGCCATCCGGCGGGGATCCATCGCCAGTGCTCCCCGGGTGGACCCGGACAGTGCGCCCAGACGCGGTGCGGCACGGTCGAATTCGCGGGGGGCGCGCATCCGGGCATCGAACCGCTGCTCGTCGGCGAAACCGCCGGGGTACCCACCCCGGTAAGCCGGGCCCTCGTCGTACTCGGGAGCCTCGTAGCCGTAGCTGTCCTCTTCGAACCGCTCGTCACGGGGTCGCCGGGCGTAGCTACGGGCCGCACCGCGATCGTCGTCCTCGTAGTACTCGTCGTCATAGTCCTCCATCGGCGCCATGCCGAAGTAGGCCTTGACCTTGTGCAGTGTGCTCATCTCGGCGACCCTTCTGCTGACGATGGGGGTGGTGGTGTCTGTGATGAAGATGTGACTGGTGTGACTACTTCCGGTGACGTTAGCGGGCGTTGCCCCATCAGCGCGGTTCCGACACGCACACACGTCGATCCGTGTTTGACGGCGCTTTCGAGATCTCCGGACATTCCCGCCGACAGCTCGAGCCGGTGCTGGTAGTCGCGCTGCACCCGGTCCCGCTCGGCGGCCAGCCGCGCAAAAGCGTCGTCGGGATCCCACGCCAGTGGCGGGATTCCCATCAGACCGACGAACTCCAACACCTCGGCGGAGTTCGCTGACCCACAGATTTCGTCGACGAGATCGGGGGCGTCCACATCGACACCGCCCCGTTCGGTGTCCCCGTCGAGACTGATCTGGATGTACACACGCAGCGGTTCGGTCCGCGCGCCCGCGGCCAAGGCCTCGCCCACGGCCCGGTCCAGCGCGGTCAACAGACGGATGCTGTCGACGGAGTGCGCAGTGTGTGCCCAGCCCGCGACAGCCCGCGCCTTCTTCCGCTGGATGCGCCCCACCATGTGCCAGCGAATCGGAACATCCGTTAATTCCGCGCGAACAGTTTCGACTTTTTCGGCCGCCTCTTGTTCGCGGGATTCACCAAATGCGAGGCACCCTAATTGATTGAGAATAATGACATCGGTGGCCGGAAAGTATTTCGTAATCGGAAGTAATTCGATTTCATTTACATTTCGCCCGACCGATTCCGCGGCGCGTGCCAAACGGGCCCGCGCGGCACCGAGCGCGGCGGTCAACTCGGCCGTCCGGTCGGCGTCACGCCCGCGCTGCACGGTGCTCATCTCAGGCTCACTCCAGGCTCGTCAGGGGGTCGTTCAACGGGGCTGCTCCATCCACACCACGCTCGCCAGGCGTCCGGTCGGTGCGTCGCGGCGATGGCTGAACAGCGCGCGGTCGGCGACCGTGCACCGCGGGTCCACGTCGATCGCGGTGACGCCCAAAGCCGTTAGTTGCCGGGCTATTCCGGCCCGGAGATCCAAGCCGGGGGTGCCACGGGAGGTGGTGGTGCGCGAGCCGGGCAGGTCCGCCTCCACCTCGGCGGCCATCTGCTCGGGTACCTCGTAATTGGCGCCGCTGACCGCAGGGCCCAGCAGTACCGAGATATCCCCGAGATGTGCGCCGACGGCCAGCATGGCCTCGAGAGTCCTGGGCACGATTCCCTTCTGAGCGCCCACCCGCCCGGCATGCACGGCGGCGATCACCCCGGCGCGGGCATCGCCCATTAATACCGGGACACAATCGGCGGTCACCACAACCAATGCCAAACGCGGGGTCGTCGTCACCAATGCGTCGGCATTATCGACCGCGGTGTCGCGCGGCCCGTCCACCGTGACGACGTGATCACTGTGCACCTGATTCATCCAGACCAGCGCGTCGGCCCCGACGGCCGCCGCCAGGCGACGCCGGTTCTGGGCCACCGCGGCCGGGTTGTCGCCGACATGGTCGCCGAGGTTGAACGAATCGAAGGGCGGTGTCGAGACCCCGCCGGCGCGGGTTGTCGTCACCCGCCGAATACGAACACTCACGATCCCAGTATCCGAACCCGCCGCCGGGCCCCGCTCAGTGCCGCATGAACGGTGGGACGTCGACATCGTCGTCGGCGATCCCGCCGTCTCCGTCGCCACCGACACTCACGGTGGCGCCATTGGTGTGTGCCGGGACGCTGACCGCATCCGTCGGTTCGAACAGTGACGTGGTCACCTTGCCGGAACGCGCCGAGGCGATCGGCTGGGTCGGCGCCGAGCTCGGGCTGACCACAGGCTTGCGACTGGGCCCGGCCATGTCGAAGCCGGCCGCGATGACCGTGACCCGCACTTCGTCACCGAGCGAGTCGTCGATCACCGTGCCGAAGATGATGTTGGCTTCGGGATGCGCGGCGTCCTGCACGAGCGAGGCAGCCTCGTTGATCTCGAACAGGCCCAGGTCACTGCCGCCGGCCACCGACAGCAGCACACCCTGCGCGCCTTCCATCGAGGCTTCCAGCAGCGGGGAGTTGATCGCGATCTCGGCGGCCTTGAGCGCCCGGCCGTCACCGCGTGCCGAGCCGATGCCCATCAACGCCGTGCCCGCACCGCTCATCACGCCCTTGACGTCGGCGAAGTCGACGTTGATCAGACCGGGCGTGGTGATCAGGTCGGTGATGCCCTGGACGCCGTTGAGCAGCACCTCGTCCGCGCTGCGGAACGCGTCCATCAGCGACACCGCGGCGTCACCCATCTGCAGCAGCCTGTCGTTGGGGATCACGATCAGGGTGTCGCAGCTCTCGCGCAGCGTCTGAATGCCGTTCTCGGCCTGGTTGCTTCGGCGCTTGCCCTCGAACGAGAACGGCCGGGTGACGACGCCGACGGTGAGCGCGCCGAGCTTGCGCGCGATCGACGCGACGACGGGCGCGCCACCGGTTCCGGTGCCGCCGCCCTCACCGGCGGTCACGAACACCATGTCGGCGCCGCGCAGCAGCTCCTCGATGTCGTCCTTGGCATCCTCGGCAGCCTTGCGGCCCACTTCGGGGTCCGCGCCTGCGCCGAGCCCACGGGTCGAGTCGCGGCCGACGTCGAGCTTGACGTCGGCGTCGCTCATCAGCAGTGCCTGTGCGTCGGTGTTGATGGCGATGAACTCGACGCCCTTGAGGCCCTGTTCGATCATCCGGTTGACGGCGTTGACACCGCCGCCGCCGATACCAACCACCTTGATTACCGCTAGGTAGTTATGCGGGGGGGTCATGGATCGTCTTCCTCCCAGGTTGGGTGTTCACAGTGCTTCTGACGCCGAATCCTCCTGGGCAAACTCTCAACCTCAACCATAGGCTTAGAGTTATGTCAAGTAGTTCCGCGCAAACAGAACGGTAGGGGGCCAACGCCGGTGATCGCGGCAGGCGCGCCGACGCGCCGCGCGGCAATTTTGCCTCGAACTACTTGACAGTCGGCAGATCTGGGCTGGAGACGTCGTAGGTATGGCCCGGCTGGGTCAGCAGTGCGGCCAGCTTCAATGCCTTCTCGTCGGTCCGATCGTTGGTCCCCCACACCACAACCCGCCCGTCGGCCAGCGTCAGCGCGATCGAGGCCACCGACGGGGCGGCGATCCGGCCCACCTGTGCGACCACATCCGGTGGCAGCGCCAGCATCACCTCGAGCGCAGCCTTGGTGGCCGGATCCGCCGGACCCGGATTGTCGGTGTCCAGATACGGCAATGTCGGCGGTGGCGGTTCGGTGGCGAAATCGACTCCGTCGCGGTCGAACAGATGGGGACCGTCGGGATAGTCCTTGACCACCACCGGCACCCGCTCGACCACCGTGATCCGCAGGGTCGACGGATACTCGCGCTGCACCCGTGCGGTGGCGACCCGACGGATCGTGGCCACCCGTTCGGCGACCGCATCCGTGTTGATCTGCAGCAGCGGCGTACCGGGCGCCACCGCAGCGGCGGCCAGCACCTGCTCCTGCGGGATTGCCGCCACACCGTTGACCACCACATTGCGCGCCGCCATTGCCGGCGTGAAGTAGAGAACCAGGCCCAACGCCACCGCGATTACGCTGACCAACGCCGACCAGAGCAGGACCTTCAGACCACGAATAGTGCTGCGGGCCACCGTGTTCGGGCTGTCCGAAGGCTGCCCGTTCACCTTGCGCTTGGCCTCGCGGCGAGCATGCTCGATCGCCACCGCCCGGTCGCGCGCGGCCCGGCGCTCCTCGCGTTCGCGGCGGGCGCGGCGGCGGGGTCCCTCGTAGTCGGGTTCTGCCGCGGGCGGCACATCGGGCCCGGCCGCGGGCGGCACATCAGATCCTGCCGAAGGCTCGGCGGACTCAGCCGCGGGATCGGCGGACTCGCCCGTGGGTGAGTCGCCGGGCTCGCCGGGGCCGGATTCCTCTTGAACCGGGCCGGATTCCACCGCAGCGGTTTCCTCGGTCGCCTCGTCGGGACCGCCGGGACCCGTTTCGGTCACGGCGATTCCGTCGAGGATCGGCCCGGCGCGCTGCGATTTGCCTTGATCCCGAGCTCGGTCACGATTTCCTTGCCCAGCATGGTCACGTCACCGGCCCCCATGGTGAGCACCACGTCGCCCGCCTGGGCCGTGGCGGCGACCGCCGCGGCGACCGCCGAGAAGTCGGGTACATAGGTGACCGGCGCGCTGACATGCTCGGCGACCGTGGCGCCGCTGATACCGGGCAGCGGCTGCTCCCGCGCGCCGTACACGTCGAGCACGAAGACCTCGTCGGCCGCGCTGAGGGCCGACCCGAACTCGGTCGCGAAAGTCGCTGTGCGCGAGTACAAGTGCGGTTGGAACGCAACGATGACCCGGCCACCGGTCTGATCCACGACCGTGCGGGCGGCCTCGAGAGTGGCCCGGACCTCGGTGGGATGGTGCGCATAGTCGTCGAAGACCCGGACGCCGCCCAGTGACCCGACCAGCTCGAAACGCCGTCGTACCCCCTCGAATCCGGCCAGTCCGTCGAGCACGGCCTCGGCCGGCGCACCCACCTCGATGGCAGCCAGCAGCGCAGCGAGTGCGTTGAGCGCCATGTGCCGGCCCGGCACCGCGAGCCGGATCGCGCGCGGATGCGGCTCGCCGGCGAGCTGGATGTGGGCGACCGCCCCGGTCCCCTGCTGTTCCCAGCTCAGCAGGGTGCCGGCCAGATCACCGGCGGGCGTGCTGCCGTACCGCAGCACCCGGATGCCCAGCGAGTCGGTGTGTTCGGCGAGCGCAGCCGCCCCCGGGTCATCGGTGCACACCACGAGCGCGCCACCCGGCGCGATGCGGTCGACGAATGCGGAGAACACCGCGGTGTAGGCCTGCTCGCTACCGAAGAAATCCAGGTGGTCGGCTTCGATGTTGGTGACCACCGCGACATTCGGGGTGTACTCGAGCAGTGAGCCGTCACTCTCGTCGGCCTCGGCGACAAAGCACTTCCCGCTGCCGTGATGGGCGTTGGTGCCCGCCTCGCCCAGTTCCCCGCCCACCGCGAACGACGGGTCGAAACCGCTGTGCTGCAACGCCACGATGAGCATCGAGGTGGTGGTGGTCTTGCCGTGGGTGCCCGTCACCATGAGCGTGGTGTAGCCGGCCATCAGCTTGGCCAGCACCACCGGACGCAGGATGACCGGGATTCCGCGGCGCCTGGCCTCGACCAGTTCCGGATTGGTCTTGGGGATCGCGGCGTGGGTGGTCACCACCGCGGTCGGCCCACCGGGCAACAGGTCCAGCGACGACGCGTCGTGACCGATCCTGACCTCGGCGCCGCGGGCCCGCAGGGCCACGACACCGCGCGACTCCTTGGCGTCCGATCCGGACACCAGGCCACCGCGGTCCAGCAGAATTCGGGCCACGCCCGACATCCCGGCGCCCCCGATCCCGACCATGTGCACTCGCTGCAGTTCAGCCGGAAGTGAATTAGCGTTCACTGCAGCCTCTTTCGTCGGTCGCGGGCGACATCGAGGGCAACCTGGGCCACCCGCCGAGCGGCGTCGGGGTGGCCCGACAACGAGGCGGCGGCCGTCATCGAGGCCAGCCGGGCGTCGTCGGTCATCAGGCCGGCGACCGTATCCGCCACGAATCCCCCGTCGAGCTGGGCATCGTCGACGACGATCCCGCCACCGGCCGAAACCACCGGCAGGGCATTGAGCCGCTGCTCGCCGTTACCGATCGGCAACGGGACGTACACCGCGGGCAGGCCCACTGCGGTCACCTCGGCAACCGTCATCGCCCCCGACCGGCAGATCGCCAGATCGGCTGCGGCATAGGCCAGGTCCATCCGGTCCAGATAAGGCACCGCGACGTACGGTGGTGCCCCCGCCGCAGCCGGCGGCAGATCGAGGGTGTTCTTCGGCCCATGCGCATGCAGTACCGAAACACCGGCAGCACCAAGAGCTTCGGCAGCCGCGGACACCGCGCGGTTGAGCGACTGCGCGCCCTGCGAACCACCGAACACCAACAGCACCTTGGCATCCGGCGCGAAACCGAAGAACGCCCTGGCCTCGGCGCGTAGCGCGGCGCGGTCCAGTGACGTGATCGACGCGCGCACCGGCACGCCCACCACCTCGACCTTGCGCAGCCCCGGTTCGGGCACCGCCGAGAGCACCCGGCGGGCCGACACCGCGCCGACCCGGTTGGCCAGGCCGGCACTGGCATTGGCCTCGTGGACCACCACCGGAACCGCGCGCCGACGCCCGTGCACACCGAAGCCACCGCGGGCCGCGAGGTAGGCCGGCAGCGCGACATAGCCACCGAACCCGATCACCACATCGGCCTCCACGCCGGCCAATACCGAACGGGTCTGACGGATCGCGGTCCGCACGCGCAGCGGCAACCGCACCAGATCTCCTGACGGCTTGCGCGGCAGCGGCACCGGGGTGATCAGCTCGAGGTCGTAGCCGCGCTGCGGCACCAGCCGGGTTTCCAGACCGCGGGCGGTTCCGAGGGCCGTGATCCGGACCTGCGGATCGAGTTCCCGCAACGCATCCGCCACCGCCATCGCCGGTTCGACGTGACCTGCCGTGCCACCACCGGCCAGAACGACAGATATCCCCCGGTCGCTTCGCTCCTGGCCCCCAGGACCAGATATCCGCCGGCCCGTCTTACCCTCACTCACCCGTAACGCTGACCTTCCAAAGTCCGGGCCCGATGACCCTGTTTCCGCTGGCCTGCAGGATATCGGACCGAGGACTTACCGCCCCCCGCCGGCTGCTGACCAGCAGCGCGCCCGGAACGGCGCACCGGCCGGTCCCCGCTGCGCGGCGTGCGACGTGGCGCCGCTTGTCTGGCGTCCGCTTGTCGGGCCCGGGTCTGCTTGCCCGCCTGCTTGCCGGCGGTCTTGGCACCCGCCTTACCTGCGGGCTTGGCGCCGGCCTTGCCTGCCGGCTTGCCCGCACCGCGTGAGGGCGACTTCCGACGATCGTGCAGCCGGTTGCGGGCGACCTCAAGGCGGGTGGGGATATAGGGCTCGGGCAACGGCAGCCGCAACAGCCGGGTCACCCGGTCATCGCGGCCGGCCCGCAGCGCGGCCACGGCCTCCGGCTCGTGCCGGGCCGCATTGGTGACCAGACCCATCATCAGAAGTGTTGTGGCTTGCGATGATCCACCGGCCGATATCAGTGGCAGCTGCAGCCCGGTGACCGGCAGCAGGCCCACCACATAGCCGACGTTGATGAACATCTGACCGACCACCCACAGCGTGGTGGTGGCCGTCAGCAGGCGCAGGAACGGATCGGCCGAACGGCGGGCGATGCGCATCCCGGTGTAGGCGAACAGACCGAACAGGGCCAGCAGACCCAGCGCGCCGACGAATCCCAACTCCTCGCCGATGATGGCGAAGATGAAGTCGTTGTGGGCGTTGGGCAGGTAATTCCACTTCGCCGTGCCCTGGCCGAGGCCGTCACCGAAGATGCCTCCGTTGGCCAGGGCGAACCGGGCCTGGCGGGACTGATAACCGATGCCCTGACCGTCGGCTGCCGGGTCGAGCCAGGACTGCACCCGGTCGGACCGGTAACCCGCGGAGACTGCCAGCACCGCGGCGGCCACGACCGCGGCAAGCAGCGAGGACAGGAACACCCGCAGCGGCAGACCGGCGTACCACAGCAGACCGAGCAGGATGATGCTCAGCGAGACGGTCTGCCCGAGGTCGGGCTGGGCGACGATCAATGCCAGCGCGATCACCGCGGCAGGCACCAGCGGGATCAGCATCTCGCGCAGCGAGGCCCGCTCCATGCGCCGCGCCGCCAGCAGGTGCGCGCCCCAGATGGCGAAGGCGATCTTGGCCAGCTCCGACGGCTGCATCGAGAACCCGGCGACCACGAACCAGCCGCGAGAACCGTTGGCCACCTTGCCGATTCCTGGGATGAGCACGAGGATCAGCAGCAGGATCGTGAAGGCGAAACCGGGGAAAGCTATCCGGCGCAGGGTGCGGACCGGCATCCGCAGGGCGATATAGAACGCGATCAGCCCGACGCCCGTCCACATGACCTGGCGGCCGAACACCGCCCAGGGCGACCCGTCGAAGTCATAGGAATACACGCCCGACGCCGAGAGCACCATGATCAGGCCGAGCGTCGTGAGCAGAGCGGTGACCGCGATGATCAGATGGAACGAGGTCATCGGACGGCCCAGCCAGGCGCCGAAGCGGGTCCGCGGGGCCGCCGACGATCCGGCCGCGGCGTTCGAGCTGGGTGCAGCCTCGGAAGTTCCGGCGGCTGAATCGGCGGTTTCGCCGGCTGCGGCACCGTCACGGCGGCGCAGCCGGGCCAGGATGCCGGCCACCGCGCCTACCCGATCGCGGCGCGGACGGCGCCGGCGAATGCATCGCCACGCTGGCCGTAGCCGCTGAACTGATCGAAGGACGCGCCTGCCGGGGCCAGCAACACGGTGTCACCCGCGCCGGCCAACCCGCGGGCGGCATCCACGACCGCCGCCATGACCGCATCGGAGACCGGACGGTCCCCGACGTCGATCACACGAGTCACATGATCACCAATAGACTCATTTGTCTCAAGCACCCCAGAATCCTCCCCCGCCACAACCTCGACGACGGGGACATCCGGGGCGTGTCGCGATAACGCATCGGCAACCATTTGCCGATCCCGCCCGATCAGCACCACAGCAACCAGGCGATTCGCCACGTGACGCACCAACTCGTCGACCGAAGCGCCCTTCAGCAAGCCCCCGGCGATCCACACCACCCGATCGAACGCGGTGATCGAGGCCTGCGCGGCATGTGGGTTGGTGGCCTTGGAATCGTCGACGTAGCGCACCCCGTCGTCCTCCCCGACCAGCTCGGCACGATGCCTGCCAACCTGGAACGACGCCAACGCGGTGGCAATCGAAGCCGGCGCCACCTCGACGGCACGCGCCAGGGCCGCGGCGGCCAGCGCATCGAGCACACCGACCGGACCCGCCACCCTGATCGTCGCGGCATCAGCCAACTCGACGTCGTCGCCGAACGCACGGTCGACGAGCTTGCCGTCCCGGACCCCGAGCTCACCGGCGGCCGGTTCGCCCAGCCGGAACCCGACCCGAACGGGCGCCCCGGCGGACGGCAGCAGACCGGCGGCCACCGGATCGTCGAGACCCACCACGGCCACCCGCCCGGCCAGTGCCCTGGCCTTGTCGGCGGCATAGCGGGCCATCGAACCGTGCCAGTCCAGGTGATCCTCGGCCACGTTGAGCACCACACCGGCGTCCGGGCGCAGCGAGGGTGCCCAGTGCAACTGAAAACTGGACAGCTCGACCGCCAGCAACTCCGCCGGCTGGTCCAGCACAGCCAGGACCGGGTCACCGATGTTGCCGCACAACAGGCTTCGGCGCCCATCGGCAAGCAGCATCTCGTGCAGCATCGAGGTCGTGGTGGTCTTGCCATTGGTACCGGTGACCACCAACCAACGCCGCGGCGGACCGTAGTGCCCCGCAGCGTCCAACCGCCAGGCAAGCTCCACGTCGCCCCAGATCGGTACCCCGGCCTCGGCGGCAGCAGCCAGCACCGGAGCCGTGGGCGGGAATCCCGGGCTGGTCACCACCAGCGCGTAGCCGGAGATGGACGCGATGGCCCCGGCCGGATCGATCACGGCGGTGCCCTGCTCCGCGAGAACACGCAGCGCCTCGGCGTTGTCGTCGCACAGCGTCGCGGCCACGTTCAGCGGCGCCAACGCCGCCAGGACGGCACGTCCGGTCACCCCCGCACCGGTCACCAGCACCGGGGCACCCGGGGTCAGCAGCGACAGATCGTCGTCACCGCCGCGCCCGCCGGATGGGCCGGCCACGTCAGGCCCCGACAGCGGTGAGCCACTCGCTGTAGAACAGGGCCACACCCAGACCACAGGCGATCGCCGTCAGCAGCCAGAACCGGATGATGACCGTGGTCTCCGCCCAGCCCACCAACTCGAAATGGTGGTGGAACGGTGCCATCCGGAACACGCGGCGGCCCGTCGTGCGGAACGCCAGGATCTGCACCACCACCGAGGTCACCTCGGCCACGAACAGCGCACCCAGCACGACCGCGAGGATCTCGGTGCGGCTGGTCACCGACAGCCCGGCGATGATGCCACCCAGGGCGAGCGAGCCGGTGTCGCCCATGAAAATCTTGGCCGGTGCGGCGTTCCACCACAGGAAGCCGATACAGGCGCCCGCGGTCGCCGCCGCGATGATCGCCAGGTCCAGCGGGTCGCGCACGTTGTAGCAGCCCAGACCGGGCGCCGTGGCGCAGGCATTGCGGTACTGCCAGAACGTGATCAGGACGTAGGCCGCGGTCACCATCGCCATCGCGCCTGCCGCCAACCCGTCCAGGCCGTCGGTGAAGTTCACCGCGTTGGACCAGGCGCTGACGATCACGACGCAGAACAACACGAACACCCAGCCCGCCAGCGTCACCGTGGCGATCTCGCGAACATAGGACAGCTCAGGGCTGCCCGGAGTCAGGCCGTCACCGTTGCGGAACTGCAGGGCCAGCACGCCGAACAGCACCGCGGCGGTCAGCTGGCCGACGGTCTTCGCGGTCTTGTTCAGGCCCAGGTTGCGCGAGCGCCGCAGCTTGATCAGGTCGTCGACGAAGCCGACGAGGCCGAGCATCGTGGCCAGCCCCAGCACCAACAGCCCCGAGGCCGACGGACCGTCACCGCCCAGGGCCACCCCGACCAGATGGGTGCCCAGGTAGCCCGCCCAGATGCCGGCCACGATCGCCACGCCGCCCATCGACGGCGTCCCGCGCTTCTTGGCGTGGCTGGCCGGGCCGTCCTCACGGATCTCATGTCCCAGCCCACGCTTGGTGAACAGCCGGATCAGTGCCGGGGTGAGCAGGATCGAAACCGTCAGGGCGATACCGACGGCGATCAGGATGAGCTTCATCGGTCGGCATTCCCCACTTCTGCCGCGACCAGCGCGTCGGCCAGCGCACCCAGCCCCACCGAGTTGGATGCCTTCACCAGCACCACATCCCCGGGCTGCAGCTCAGCCTGCAGCAAGGCCAGCGCAGCATCGGCGTCGTCGACCATCGTGGACTCAGATCCCCACGAACCCTCCATCACCGCGCCGTGGTGCATGGCGTTCATAGTCCTCCCGGTTCCGACGACGATTAACCGAGACACATCTAAGCGCACCGCGAACCGTCCGATGGCGTCGTGCTCGGTTATCGCGTCGTCACCAAGTTCGGCCATCTCGCCGAGCACCGCCCAGCTGCGGCGCTTTCCGTGCAGGTCAGCGGCGGGTTCACCCGCCTCGTCACCAGAGCCCTCACGGGCCATCCAGGCCAGCGCCTTCAGTCCGGCGCGCATCGAATCCGGATTGGCGTTGTAGGCGTCGTTGATCACCGTCACACCGTCGGCGCGGGTAGCGACCTGCATCCGGTTGCGCGAGACGGGGCCGGCGCCCGCCAGCGCCGTGGCCACCTGTTCCAGACCGGCCCCGCACTGCAGCGCGACCGCGGCCGCGCACAACGCGTTGCCGACCTGGTGATCGCCGTGCACCGCGAGCGCCACCTCGACGTGCCCGCCACCGGCGTGCAGCGTGAACCGCGGGCGCGCCAGACCATCGAGGGCGACCGGACCGGCCCACACGTCGACCTCGGAACCGGGCTCACGCGAGACCCGCACCACACGGGCCGCGGTCTTGCCGGCCATGGCCGCCACCGCGGTGTCGTCGACGTTGAGGATCACCACGCCCGAGGCCGGAACAGCTTGCGGCAGCTCGGCTTTCGTGTTGGCGATGGCCTCGCGCGAACCGAACTCGCCGAGGTGGGCGGTGCCGACGTTGAGCACCACCGCGATCTGCGGCGGGGCGATCGCAGCCAGGGCGGCGATGTTGCCAGGATGCCGGGCCGACATCTCCAGGATCAGGTAATCGGTCTCGGGCGTGGCGCGCAACACCGTCCAGGGATGGCCCAGTTCGTTGTTGAACGAGCCCGGCGGCGCGATGACCTGCCCCAGCGGGTCCAACACCGCGGCCAGCAGATCCTTGGTCGAGGTCTTGCCCGAGGATCCTGTCACCCCGATGATCGTCAGCCCACCGGCGACGAGCTCGGCCGCCACCGCCGCCGCAAGTTTGGCCAGGGCGGCCAGCACCGCCGCGCCGGAGCCGTCGGTGTCGAATTCCAAAGCGCCAGACGCGGCGTCGGCTGCCCCAGGCTCGGGCTTGACGACGATGGCGGGCACCCCGACGGGGCGCGCGGCCAGCACCGCCACGGCCCCGGCCGCCACCGCCGTCGCCGCGAAGTCATGGCCGTCGGAGCGGGCACCGGGCAGGGCCAGGAACAAGCCGCCGGGAGCCACCGCGCGGGAGTCGAATTCGACGGTGCCGGTGACCGCGGTGGCGGCCGCCTCTTCGGCGGTGATGTCGGCCAACTCACCGCCGACGATCTCGGCGATCCTGGCGACAGTCATCTCGATCACGTGCCCGACTCCCCTTCCTTCAGTGCCTCCAACGCCGCCGCCAACTCGTCACGATCGTCGAACGGCCTGGTGTGGCCGCCTCCGGTCTGGCCGCTCTCGTGGCCCTTACCGGCGATCAGCACCGTGTCGCCGGGCCCGGCCCAGGCCACCGCACGCTCGATCGCCGCTCGCCGGTCGGCGACCTCCACGACCTCCGCATACGTCTGCGCCTCGGCGGCGCCGGCCATGATCGCCGCCCGGATCAGCGCGGGGTCCTCGTCGCGCGGGTTGTCATCGGTGACGACGACGAGGTCGGCCAGTTCGGCCGCCACTCGTCCCATCGGCGCACGCTTGCCCGTATCCCGATTGCCGCCGGCCCCGAACACCACCCCGATGCGGCCCGGACCCGACGCCCGCAGCGTCTCCAGCACCGCCTGCAGCGCACCGGGCTTGTGCGCGTAATCGACCAGCGCCAGGAACTCCTGTCCGCGGTCGATCGGCTGCAGCCGCCCCGGCACGGTCGCCGCACGCAGCCCCGGCTCCGCCTGCTCGGGTGTCACGCCGGCCCCGTCCAGCAGCGCGACCGCCAGAGCCGCATTGGCGATGTTGTAGGCACCGGTCAGCCCGATCCGCATCCGGTGGGCCACCCCGGCCGGGTCGACGAGGGTGAACTCCTGAGACCCGACGCCGACCGCCGAGACATCGCGCACCTGCCAGTCTGCAGCCGCGCCCGCGGCGCTCACCGTCGTCACCTTCTCGGCCCGACGGGCCATCGCCACACCCGCATCGTCATCGACGCACACGACCGCCGCGCGGGCATGGTTGGGCGACTCGGGGTCGAACAGGCCGGCCTTGGCCTCGAAGTAGTCCTGCATCGTCGGATGGAAATCCAGGTGGTCGCGCGACAGATTGGTGAACCCGCCGAGCGCGAAGACGATTCCGTCGACGCGGCCCAGCGTCAGCGCATGGCTCGACACCTCCATCACCACGGTGTCGACACCGCTTTCGACCATCAGCGCCAGCAGCGCCTGCAGATCCGGCGCCTCGGGCGTCGTCAGCGCGCTCGGCAGATCGCGGCCGGCGATGCGCACCCCCACCGTGCCGATCAGCCCGGCCACCCGCCCGGCGGCCCGCAGACCGGCCTCGGCCAGATACGTCGTGGTGGTCTTGCCCGAGGTGCCGGTCACCCCGATGACGGTCAGCCGCTCCGACGGACGTCCGTATACCTCGGCGGCCACCTCGCCGAGCACCGAACGAGGGTCGGGATGCACCAGGATCGGGACCTCGAGCGCGTTCAGTTCGGCGGCCCCGGCGGCGTCGGTGAGCACCGCCACCGCGCCGGCGGCAACCGCGTCGGCCGCATAGCGCGCACCGTGCACCGCCGAGCCCGGCAGCGCCGCGAACAGGTCCCCGGGCCGGGCGTCCTGGCCGCGCAGGGTCACTCCCGTCACCCGAAGTTCGGGCAACGGATTTCCGGTGGCGGATGCCGCTTGGACCTGTTCGGCGAGCGGCACGAGGTATTGGCCGGCGGGACGGCTGGGACGCAGCTTCATGGCCATGCCACAGTACCCATCTGCGGTCCGCCGACCGCACCACCCACGACTATCGCGGTCAGGTCGCCTGCAGCGTCAACCGCGGCCCCGGATCGGCCGACAGCGGGACGTTGTGACGCTGCAGCAGCCATGAGGCGATGTTGTGGAACAGCGGCGCCGCCGAGGATCCCGGTGAGCCGTCCGCAGCTCGGTGCGGGGCGTCCATCATGATGCCGACGACGTAGCGAGGATCGTCCGCGGGCGCCATGCCTGCGAAGGTGATCCAGTAGACGTCGTCGTAGTAGCAGCCGCACGCCGGGTTGATCTGCTGCGCCGTACCGGTCTTGCCCGCGATCTGGTAGCCCTCGACCGCGGCCTGCGGGCCGGTGCCCTGCTGGTAGCCCATCGGATCGCGCTGCACGATGGCACGGAACATGTTGCGCACCGTACGGGCGGTCTCCGGCGTCACCACCCGAACCCCTTCGGGCCGTGGCTCATCGGTCCGGGTGCCGTCCGGCGCGATCGTGGACTTGATGATCCGCGGCGGGATGCGCACCCCGTCGTTGGCGATGGTCTGATACATCCCCGCCATCTGCAGCAGCGTCATCGAAAGACCCTGCCCGATGGGCAGGTTGGAGAACGAACTGCCCGACCACTGATCGATGGGCGGCACCAGCCCCGAGCTCTCACCCGGCAGGCCGACGCCGGTGCGCTGCCCGAGCCCGAACCGGCGCACCATGTCGTAGAACCGATCCGGGCCGACGCGCTGGGCCAGCATCAGGGTGCCGACGTTCGACGACTTCCCGAACACGCCGGTCATCGTGTACGGCATCACGCCGTGGTTCCACGCGTCGCGGACCGTGACCCCACCCATGTCGATCGAGCCTGGCACCTGCAGCACCTCGTCCGGGTTGGCCAGACCGTACTCGATCGCCGCCGAGGCGGTGATGATCTTGTTCACCGAACCCGGCTCGAACGGCGAGGAGACCGGCAGGTTGCCCATCTGCCGGCTGTCCTGCCGCCCCAGATCCTGGCTCGGGTCGAACGTATTGTCGTTCGACATCGCCAGTACCTCACCGGACTTCGCGTCGAGCACGACAGCCGAGACATTCTTGGCACCCGAGGCGTCCTTGGCCTGCTGCACCTGCTGCTGGACGTAGTACTGGATGTCATCGTCGAGGGTCAGCTGCACCGTGGACCCGTTCACCGCGTCGTGCCGGTTGCGGTAGCTGCCCGGGATCACCACGCCGTCCGAGCCGCGGTCGTAGGTGACCGAACCGTCGGAACCTGCCAGCACCGCGTCGAGCGAATCCTCAAGTCCCAGTAGGCCGTGGCCGTCCCAGTCGATGCCGCCGACGATGTTGGCCGCCAGCGATCCACCCGGGTACTGGCGCAGGTCCTGGCGCTCGGCACCGACCTCGGGGAACTTGTCCATGATCGCGCTCGCGATCGCGGGGTCCACCGCGCGGGCCAGGTAGACGAAAGTCTCGTTGCTCCGCAGCTTCTTGAGCACGGTCTTGAAATCGGGCCGGTTGTCGAGCCGGGCGGCGATCTCCTTGGCGATGTCGACGAGCCGGCGATCCGGATCCGGCGCCTCACTGGATTTGGCCTTGGCCTCGGCGAGCTGCTTGCGGACCCGGACCGGCTGGAACGTCAGCGCCTTGGCCTCGATGGTGAAAGCCAGCTTGTCGTCGTTGCGGTCGACGATGCTGCCCCGCATCGCCGGGTTCACATCGGTGACCTTGAGCTGACTGGCCGCCTCGGCACGCAGACCAGCCGCCCTGGGCACCTGGAGCGTGAACAACTGCACCGCCGCGATCACCAGCACCGCCAGCATGACCAGGTTGCCTGCGCGATGCCGGAACACGAAAGACGAGCTGCGCAAACCTGTTTCGGGAGCGGCAACCCTGGTGCGGCGAGCTCCCGCCTCGTGCCCGGGTCCAGGCGAGGCCTTCTTGGCCCGCTGCTGCTTGGGCGTCTGGCCGCCGCGGCCCGGGCCGCGGCTCATGCGGCCGGTGCCTGAGCGTTCACGGCAGCAGCCGGGATGTGCGCCGCCGGCGCCACCGGCGGGCTGAACTGCTCCACCGGGGTGACCGGGCCCGGAGCTGCCAGTGTCTGCGCGACAGGCGCAGGCATGACAGGCGCAGGTGCGGGCGGTGCGGGCGCGGCCAGTGCAGGCGCGGCCGGTCCGGGTGCGGTCGGCACACCCGGCACGTGCGTCGGCTCGGGGGCCAGTTGCGGTGCGAGCTGTGCGGGGTCAACCGGCGCGGGCGCGGCCAACGGGGCAGGCGCCGGAGCGGCCAGCACCTCCGGTGCCGGTCCCGGCAGGACCGGCCCGGGCACCGGAGGAACGGCACCCGGCGCCCCATGGGGCGCATCGACCTGAGGGACCGGAATGCCCGGTACGCCAAGAGCACCCGGACGCGGCGCCCGCACCGTCAGCTCGCGCGGATCAACGACCCGCGGGGCCGGGGGCGCGGGCGGAGCCGGCGGGGCCTCCTCGGGCAGCGGCGTGTTCAACGGGGGCGGCGGCACGCCTTCGGCAGGCTTGGGAGTGCCGACGACGGTCCAGTTGCCTGCGGCATCCTGCACCAGGTGTGCGGTATCGCGCGATGGGATCATGCCCAGATTGCGGGCGGATTCGGCCAGCGCCGGAGCCGCCTGCGCTTCGAGCACATCGCGCTCCAGCGCCTCTTTCTGTTGCATCAGACCCTCATTGACCTGGCGGGCGTGACCCAACTGGTAGGACCGCTCAGCCGAACCGGTCGACAGCCACAGCGTGACCGCGAGCCCCAGACCCAGCGCCGCGATCACCAGCACGACGAACGGGACCCGGGAGATCAGGACACGTGGATTCAGCTCGATCGAGGCCAGCCGTACCAGCAGACGCTCCCGCAGGCGGACCCGCAGTGGCGGACGGACAACCTTGGGAGCCTTCGCTTTACGAGCCTTCGCCCGGGCCTTTGCCTGGCTGGCGCTCTTGGGGCGGGCCGGACGCGTACCCGGCCGTTGAATCGGGCCGGCACTCGACGCCGGACGCGCGGGCCGCTGTTCGGAACCCGGCCGACGCTTGCGCGGCGGGGCCTGCTCGGTGCGCCGCCCGCCACCTCGCGCGGGTTGACGCACCGGACGCCTGCGGTCTGCCTCGCGCAGCTGCTCGGGTCGCTTGACCTTCATGAGTTGCCCCCTTCCCCAACCTTCTCCAGTGCCCGCAGCCGCACCGGAGCGCTACGCGGATTGCGATCGATCTCGACTTGGCGGGCCTTCTCGGCGCCGCGGGTCAGCGTGACGAATTCGGGTTCATGGCCGGGTAATTCGATGGGCAGGCCAGGAGGGGTCCGCGAGGCGGTGGCCGCGGCAAACGCCTGCTTGACGATCCGGTCCTCGAGCGACTGATAGGACATGACCACGATCCGTCCGCCGTCGGTCAGCGCGGCAAGCGCAGCAGGCAGGGCGGCGCGCAGCGAATCCAATTCGCCGTTGACCGCCACCCGCAGCGCCTGGAATGTCCGCTTTCCCGGATGCCCCCCGGTACGACGAGCCGGCGCCGGGATCGCCTCGTAGAGCAGCTCGACCAGTTCACCGGTTGTCGAAAACGGTTGCTGCGCCCGGCGTTTGACGACCTTGTCGGCTATCCGGCCGGCGAAGCGCTCTTCGCCGAAGTCGCGCAGAATGCGTGCGATCGACTTGGCGTCGTAGGTGTTGAGGATGTCCGCGGCCGTCAACGGGGCGTCGGGATCCATTCGCATGTCCAGCGGCGCATCGGCCGAGTAGGAGAAGCCGCGTTCGGTCTGATCGAGCTGCATGGAGGACACACCGAGGTCGAACAGCACGCCGTCGATCTGGGTGAATCCGGAATCCGCGATCGCCCCGGCGATTCCGTCATAGCGGGTCCGCACGGGCCGCATCCGGTCACCGAACGGAGCCAGTCGGGCACCGGCGATGCCGAGCGCGTTGGGGTCACGGTCCAGGCCGATCACCTGCAGACCCGGGAAGTCGGTGAGAAAGCGCTCGGAGTGCCCGCCCGCGCCGAGCGTTGCGTCCACCAGCACAGCGCCCGTGCCGTCGTCGCGGTGACGGGTGAGCGCGGGGGCCAGCAGCTCGACGCAGCGGTCGAGCAGAACCGGAATGTGACCGTGGCCCTCGGAGTCGGACTGATCTGGGGAATCTGGCACCGCTGAAACACCTCCGCTCGGAATGGCCCCTGCACCGGGGTCTCTGTCCGAATTCACGGACCTGGCGTTGGGGAAGTACGCCAGGGCCAATTCGGGCAGAGGCCTCGTTGCACGGGCTAAGTCCAGACCGGCCGCCGGTTGACCGGCTGTGTCAGCGGCACCATCACAGAACGTCGCGAGTGTCATCAGTGGCCGCGGAGAAGTTTTCTTCGTGGGTCTGCTGGTACTCCTGCCACGCGTCGGCGTCCCAGATCTCCAGGTAATCGACCGACCCGATCACCACGCATTCCTTGGACAGGTTTGCGTAGCGACGGTGATCCGCCGACAGGGTGATCCGACCCTGGCCGTCCGGACGCTGCTCGTCCGCGGCCGCGGCGAAAACCCGCAACTGCGCACGACGCTCCGGATGCGCCTTGGCCTCTTCGACCGCTTTGCGTGCACGTTCCTCGAACTCGTCCCGCGGGTACACGGCCAGGCTGTGATCTTGACTCTTCGTGACCATCAACCCTCCTGCCAGTACGTCGCGGAACTTGGCGGGCAGTGTGAGCCGCCCCTTGTCGTCGAGCTTGGGCGTGTAGGTACCCAGAAACATCTGGACACCTCCCGCCACCCGGTTCGGATCCCGAGACGCTTGCGAGATCCAGGCCAGGCCTTCTGCCCTCCGAACGGGGTTCCGTTTCCCCGTTGGCCGCCACTTTACCCCACGATCCCCCACTTTGCTCCATTTAGTTGGGCAAGTTTGGGCGGTCCCCCCACCTGATCCCCCCAGAACTGCCCCCTGAGCGCAGCTCGGCGCCCCACCGAAGCCCACAGAAACAGAGAAACCGCAGGTGAAGACCTGCGGCGCGAAGGTGGGGGGTTGTGGGGCGGAATTCCCTGAGAATCTGCCGATCTCCCCCACACCGCCCCACCACCGGGAGCGGGGCACCTACTCCGGCGTGTCGCTGGGCCGCCGTCTGCACCCGACGGGGAGGCAGGAAAGGCACACAAAAAAGGGGGCAACCCCTTACGGGCTGCCCCCTGACTCAGTCAGACGGTTCAGTCGTCGAACCGGCGCCGGAACCGGTCTTCCATCCGAGTGGTGAACGAGCCGCCGCCGCGCTGACGACGCTGCCGCGGCGCACTGCCGGAACCCTGGGCCGCACGCCCGGGACCGCCGGTCACGCGCGGGCCGGTGACGGCGAACACGACGCCGGCGAACATCGCGACGAAGCCGAACACCGACAACACCGGGAAACCACCGAGCCACAGCGATTTCACCGCGACACCGACTACCAACAACGCCAGGCCGAGGACGAACAACAACGCGCCCTGAAGCCTGCGCCGAGCCGATGGCGCGCGCAAGGTCCCACCACGAACGCTCGAGGCGAACTTGGGATCCTCGGCATACAGCGCGCTCTCGATCTGATCGAGCATGCGCTGCTCATGATCGGAGAGTGGCATTCGTCCCTCCTTGCCGACGCCGCCGTCGCTCTTCAAGATTTCACGTGCCCGCAATCACGGGCACCTAACCCTAATGATACGAGGTCGATCCGAGCCGTACCACCTTGTTCGTCGTCGATTGTAGGTCGTCGCGAGATAGCTCGGGTCGACGGGACCGACCGTCTGTCAACCGGATAATGCTGAAGATAATGAGTTAGGCAGGACACCGGACGGGCGAAAGGCGAAAGCATTGGCGACGTATCTCATCGATCTGTCGCCGGACGATATGAAGCGCCGGCTTCCCGAGGCTCTGCGCGTGTACGTCGACGCCATGCGCTACCCGCGCGGAACCGAGGAACAGCGCGCCGCCCTGTGGCTCGAACACACGCGGCGCGCAGGCTGGAAATGCGTGGCTGCCGTCGAGGCCCCCGAATCCACCAGGCCCGACAGCGCGGAACTGCTCGACGCTCCCCTGCTGGGAATCGCATACGGCTACAGCGGCGCGCCGGATCAGTGGTGGCAGCAACAAGTCATCTCCGGTCTGCAGCGGATGGGCACCAACCCGGTGCACATCGCCGACCTGATGGCCAGCTACTTCGAACTCACCGAGCTGCACATCGAACCGCGCACCCAGGGGCAAGGCCTCGGCGAGGCTCTGACCAGGCGACTGTTGGCCGGGCGGGATGAATCTCACGTGCTGTTGTCCACCCCTGAGATCAACGGCGAGGCCAATCGGGCGTGGCGGTTGTACCGGCGGCTGGGCTTCACCGACGTCATTCGCGGTTACCACTTCGCCGGCGACCCCCGGCCGTTCGCCATCCTCGGTCGCCCACTGCCGTTGTGAGATCTGGCACGATGACCAGCGTGCACGTCCGACCACCCAGCCGCCTGCCCAGACGTAGCCGACGGACCCGTCTGCTGACCCTGGTGATGTTGTTGCTGATCCTTCCCATGGCGGTGGGCTGCGTCCGGGTCCGCACGTCGATCACGGTCTCCCCCGATGACAGGGTGTCCGGTCAGATCATCGCCGCGGCCAAGCCGCGCGATTCCGACGACAAGGGCCCGCAGCTGCTGAACAACCTTCCGTTCGCCACGAAGGTCGCCGTCTCGGAGTACAGCCGCGACGACTACGTCGGTTCGCAGGCCGTCTTCTCCGACCTCACGTTCGCCGAACTGCCCCAACTGGCCGGCATGAGCCGGGATGCCGCCGGCGTCGACATCTCCCTGCGCCGCGCGGGTGACCTGGTGATCCTGGAAGGCCGGGTGGACCTCACCTCTCTCAACGATCCGCAGGCCGACGTCCTGCTGACGGTGTCGTTCCCCGGCGAAGTGACATCGACCAACGGTGATCAGGTGAGTTCCTCGATCGTGGAATGGAAACTGCGGCCGGGAATCGTCAGCACCATGAGCGCCCAGGCCCGCTACACCGATCCCAGTGCCCGGTCCTTCACCACCGCGACCATCTGGCTCATCGTCGGCGCGTTCCTGGTGGCCGGCGTGATCGGGAGCCTGGCCTGGATGAGCCGGGACACCTCCCCGAAACCGGGTGACCCGGTCACCGGCGGCGACTGACCGCCGTCCTCGCCCAGCAATCACCAGGCGGGCCTCACTTGGTACAAAACGCGTGACACGCTCTACGCTGAGTGCACTCTCCGGACATACCGTTGAACACAGAAAGGGGCGGGCGCTGAGCGTGCAAACATCGGCTCCGTCAACCGTCGAGCTGGCCGCAGCCGTCACCGACCAACTGCGCGACTATCTCCGTGAGCGCCGCCGCGACTGCGAGTACATCGGAACCGACTACGCCGAGCTGACCGAGGCCCTCGAAGAATTCGTGCTGCGCGGCGGCAAACGGATGCGCCCGGCCTTCGCCTACTGGGGCTGGCGCGCGGTGATCGACCCGGCCGACCGCCCCGCTGATCCCGATGTGCTGAGGTTGTTCGCCGCCCTGGAACTGCTGCAGGCCTGTGCCCTGGTGCACGACGACGTCATCGACGATTCGGCCACCCGCCGTGGCCTGCCGACCGTGCACCGGGTCTTCGCCGACCGGCACCGCGAGCGCAATTGGCACGGCTCGTCGCGACAGTTCGGCTTGTCGGCGGCCATCCTGGCCGGCGACCTGGCGCTGTCCTGGGCCGACGACATCGTCGCGGCGGCCCCGATCCCCGCCGACGCACAGCAGCGCGTCCAGCAGGTCTGGCGTCACATCCGCACCGAAGTCCTCGGCGGTCAGTTCCTCGACATCGTCGCGGAGGCCAGCCGCGCCGAATCGGTGGCCTCGGCGATGAACGTCAACACCTACAAGACCGCGTCCTACACCGTGGCCCGTCCGCTGCAGCTGGGTGCCGCCGCGGCCGCCGACCGGCCCGACGTGCAGCAGATCTTCCACCAGGTCGGCAACGATCTGGGGGTCGCCTTCCAGCTCCGCGACGACGTGCTCGGGGTGTTCGGCGACCCGGCGGTAACCGGAAAGCCCTCCGGTGACGACCTGCGATCCGGCAAGCGCACGGTGCTACTGGCCGAGGCACTCGAGCTCGCCGACAAGTCCGACCCCGCAGCCGCAGAACTGCTGCGCACCTCGGTGGGCACCGAGCTGTCCGACGCCCAGGTGGGCGAACTGTGCCGGGCCATCGAATCAGTGGGCGCCCTCACCGCCGTCGAGGCGCACATCGAGCTGCTGACCAACCGCGCGCTGGACACCCTGGCCGCCGCCCCCATCCATCCCCAGGCAAAGACCGGCCTGGCCGAGATCGCCCGATTCTCGGCGAGCCGGTCGGCGTAGGAGCACGTCACAACGACATGACGACTCCCTCATGACAACTATGCCGACCGAGACCCCGAGAACCGGGGTTGTGCAACACATCTCACGCCTGGCTGCATTCGCGGTGTCCGCCGATGCCCGCCCGGCCCGGCTGGGTTTCCTGGGCGCCGCTGTACTGACCATCGGCGGCCTGGGCTCGGGCAGCACCCGGATACACGACCCGCTCCTTGAGTCGCTGCATCTGTCCTGGCTGCGATTCGGGCACGGCCTCGTGCTGTCCTCGATCCTGCTGTGGGTCGGCGTCGCCATGATGCTGATCGCCTGGCTCTGGCTGGGCCGGCGCGTGATCGACCGCACCGCCACCGTCTACACCATGGTGGCCACGACGGGTTTCTGGCTCGCGCCATTGCTGCTGAGTGTGCCGCTGTTCAGCCGTGACACCTACTCGTACCTCGCGCAGGGCGCACTGTTGCGCGACGGCTTCGACCCGTACGTGGTGGGGCCGGTGGAGAATCCGAACGTCCTGCTGGACAACGTGAGCCCGATCTGGACGACTACCACCGCGCCCTACGGACCGGCCTTCATCCTGGTCGCCAAGTTCGTCACGATGCTGGTCCGCGACGACGTCGTGGCCGGCACCATGTTGCTGCGGCTATGCATGCTGCCCGGTCTGGTGTTGCTGATCTGGGCGACCCAGCGCGTCGCGCGGCACATCGGCGCGAGCCCCGCCGCTGCCCTGTGGGTTTGCGTGCTCAACCCGCTGGTGATCATCCACCTGATGGGCGGCGTGCACAACGAGATGCTGATGGTCGGGCTCATGATGGCCGGCATCGCACTGACGTTCCGACAACACCCGGTCTGGGGTGTCGGCCTGATCGCCATGGCCGTCGCAGTCAAAGCAACCGCGGGACTTGCACTTCCGTTCATCGTGTGGGTGTGGGCACGGCAACTGCGCGACCGCCACGACCACTCACCGGTGCGGGCATTCGTCCTGGCCACCGCCGCCTCCATGGCGATCCTCGCCGCGGTGTTCGCGGTGATGTCGTGGCTCGCCGGAGTCGGCCTCGGCTGGCTCTCGGCCCTTGCTGCCGGCAACGTCAAGATCATCAACTGGCTCACGGTCCCCACGGCCGCCGCCAACCTGATCAACGCCATCGGCGGCCTGATCTTCCCGGTCAACTTCTACGCCGTGCTCGAGGTCACCCGCATCATCGGCATCCTGACGATCGTGATCGCGCTGCCGCTGTTGTGGTGGCGCTACCGGCACACCGACCGCGAAGCCCTCACCGGAACCGCCCTGGCCATGGCTGTGGTCGTGTTGTTCGTCCCCGCTGCGCTGCCCTGGTACTACACCTGGCCGCTGGCCGTGGCGGCCGCCCTGATCCAGACCCGACCGGCCATCGCGGTGGTGGCCGGGCTGTCCACCTGGATCATGGTGATGTGGAAACCCGATGGGGCCCACGGCATGTACTCGTGGGCACACGTCCTGCTGACCACGGCATGCGCAGTGGTGGCGTGGTATTCGCTGTACCGCGCACCCGAGCGGCCTGCGGCTGAGCCGGCGGCCGAAAACCAGCCGTCAGTAACCTAGCGCCTGCGCGCGACGCAGCACCTCGCGTGCCTGGTGGGAATGCAGGGCGTCGACCGGGCGGGCATTGGCCACCTGCTCGGTGCGTCCGTCGGCGGTGATCGTCAGCGACTCGTCCGGGGTGAACAACCAGCGCACGATCTCGGTGTCGCGGTAACCACCGTCGCGCAGCACCACCAGCAGGCCGGGCAGATGCTTGACCACGTGGCCCTTGTCATCGAAGAAGATCTGCGGCACCACCATGACGCGGTCACGGCGCACGGCGATCAACTGGCCGTCGCGCAATTGTTGATGCACCTTGGTGACCGGGATGCCGAGCAAACCCGACACCGTCGGTAGGTCGTAGACGGGCTCGTCGGGGTCCAAGACATCATCGGCGACCGGAATGCTGCTCACCGCACTGATTCTAGGACCATGGCTGCAACTCGTAACATGTGTCCGGTGGAGCAGCAATCGGATCCACTCGTCGGCACTATGCTCGACGGGCGCTATCGCGTGGAGACCACCATCGCCACCGGTGGTATGTCCACGGTCTATCGCGGCCTCGACGTCCGCCTGGACCGCCCCGTGGCGCTGAAGGTGATGGACTCCCGCTACAGCGGCGACAGCCACTTCCTGACCAGGTTCGGGCGCGAGGCGAAGGCCGTGGCCCGGTTGAAGGATCCTGGGCTGGTCGCGGTCTACGACCAGGGCGGCGGAGGCTCCGGAACGTCCCACCAACCACCTTTCCTCGTCATGGAACTCATCGAGGGCGGCACGCTGCGCGAGCTGCTGGCCGAACGCGGCCCGATGCCCCCGCACGCGGTCGCCGCGGTGCTGGCTCCCGTGCTCGGCGGGCTCGCAGTCGCACACCGCGCCGGCCTCGTGCACCGCGACATCAAGCCCGAGAACGTCCTGATCTCCGACGACGGCGAGGTCAAGATCGCCGATTTCGGTCTGGTGCGCGCCGTCGCCGAGGCCAAGATCACCTCGACCAGCGTGATCCTGGGTACTGCGGCCTACCTGTCCCCCGAGCAGGTCAGTACCGGCGACGCCGATCCGCGCAGCGACGTGTACGCCGTCGGCATCCTCACCTACGAACTGCTCACGGGAGTCACCCCGTTCACCGGAGACTCGGCGCTCACCGTGGCATACCAGCGCATGGACAACGATGTACCGGCGCCGAGCGGGGTGATCGCAGGGGTACCAACGCAATTCGACCAGTTCGTGCGCCGCGCCACGGCACGCGATCCGGGGCAGCGCTTCGCCGACGCCGACGAGATGCGGGCGGAATTGACCGAGATCGTCGACGACCTCGGGCTGCCGGCATTCCGGGTGCCCGCACCGCAACATTCGGCGCAGCACCTGGCCGCCACCCGCGTGCATGATCTCGGTGACGGCGCCGGCGGTCGGGCGGAGAGCGCCACCGTCGTGACGGCCGCACCGCCGCCCCCGCCGATGGCCCCACCGGTCGCCCCCGCACCGCGCCAACCCACCCGGGAGATCACCCGCGACCAGCACGACTGGGCGCCGATCCCGGCCGGTCCCGAAGACGCCGAATACTCTTTCGAGGCAGGGCAATTCGCCGGCATCGAGATGAGCGAGTTCCAGTGGGCCCGGCAGCGCGCCAAACGGGCGCTGGCGTTCTGGGTGATCGCGGTCCTCACCCTGACGGGCCTCGTGGCCGCCGCAGCATGGACGCTGGGCAGCCACGTCGGCGTCTTGTTATAGCCGGGCGACAGCCCGTATTAGCTAGCCGCGCAGCATCTCCGCGACCAGGAACGCCAACTCCAGACTCTGCTGGGTGTTGAGTCTCGGATCGCACGCGGTCTCGTAGCGGCCGGCCAGATCCGAATCGGAGATGTCCTGCGCCCCACCGAGGCACTCGGTGACGTTCTCACCGGTGATCTCGACGTGGATGCCTCCGGGGTGGGTGCCCAGGGTGTGGTGCACCTCGAAGAACCCCTGCACCTCGTCGACGATGCGGTCGAAGTGGCGGGTCTTGTACCCGGTCGACGACTCGTGGGTGTTGCCGTGCATCGGGTCGCACTGCCAAATCACCTGATGGCCCGTGGCCTGGACCTTCTCGATGATCGGCGGCAGCAGATCGCGCACCTTGTTGTTGCCCATGCGCGTCACCAGGGTCAGTCGGCCTGCCTCGTTGTTCGGATCCAGGCGCTCGACGTACTCGACAGCCATCTCCGGCGTGGTCGTCGGCCCCAGCTTGATCCCGATCGGGTTGGCGATCACCTCGGCCAGTGCCACATGGGCCCCGTCGAGCTGACGCGTGCGCTCACCGATCCAGAGGTAGTGCGCGGACTGGTTGTACAGCTTGCGCGGCCCGTCCGGGTTCTCCGCAGGATCGGCCAGCCGCAGCATCGCGCGCTCATAGTCGATCACCAGCGCCTCGTGGCTGGCGAAGATGTCGGCAGTCTGCAGGTTACGGTCTGCCACCCCGCAGGCAGACATGAACTTCAGGCCCCGGTCGATCTCCCCGGCCAACGCCTCGTACCGGGCGCCGGCGGGCGAGGTCCGGACGAACTCGCGGTTCCAGTTGTGCACCAGGTCCAACGACGCCAGCCCGGACGAGGTCAGCGCGCGCACCAGGTTCATCGCGGCGCTGGCATTGGCGTAGGCCCGCACCAACCGCGACGGATCATGCTCGCGCACCGCGGCATCCGGCGCGAAGCCGTTGATCATGTCACCTCGGTAGGACCTCAGGCCGAGCGCGTCCAGATCCGCCGACCGCGGCTTGGCGTACTGGCCGGCGATACGGGCCACCTTGACCACCGGCATGCTGGCGCCGTAGGTCAGCACCACCGCCATCTGCAGCAGGGTGCGGATGTTGGCCCGGATGTGCGGCTCGGTGTTGTCGACGAACGTCTCGGCGCAGTCGCCGCCCTGCAGCAGGAAGGCCTCGCCGCGGGCGACGTCGGCCAACAGGCCCTTGAGCTTCTCGATCTCCGACGGCACGGTGACCGGAGGCACGCTCTCCAGCACGGTACGCATGGCCTTGGCCGCGTCCGGGTCCCAGCTGGGCTGCTGCACGGCCGGCTTGGCCAGCGCCGCATCGAGCCGTTGACGCAGCTCGTCGGTCAGCGGAGGCAGTGGTGGCAGCTGGTCGATGGGGATGTCGACGGTCCAGTTCACCCGTTCATGGTAGCCGCCGGTGAACGGCCGTTTTCAGGGCTTTGTCAGCCGGGTTGCCGCGCCGGCCTGAGCCCCTCACCCGTCATCAGCTGGAAACGGTGCAGATTGTGCCGTGCGTCGACGAGCGCGTCGTGCGCATCGGTCGGTCGCGCCGGCATCCGCGGTGACCCACGCTCCTCCCAGAACTGCCGCAGCTCACGGGTGAACCGCGGCATCGCCGGAGGCAGGTCGGTCATCGGCCCCCACAGCTGACACAGCACCACGTGGTCATAGGCGCCCACCCAGGCCCACAGCTCGATCGGTTCATCACCGTCGATGTCGAAGAAATCCTCCAGCTCCGACCGGATCTGCCGCCGTGACCGCCACAGCTTCGACGACGGCGACGGCAGCTTGGGCAATACGTGTTTGCGCACCCACCGACCGGCCCGGTCCGGATTGAATTCCGTCGAGATCGCGTAGTACTCACGGCCGTCCTCGGCTGCCACGCCGATCGAGATCAGGTCGATGGTGTGACCGTCGTCGATGAACTCGGTGTCGTAGAAGTAGCGCATCAACCAATCCGTCCTGCCCGCTCGTCCGTCTTCGCCGCCGCGGTCGACACCGGTGCGGGGGCCGCGTGGATCTCGCGATCCAGTTGCGCATCGACGGTGGCATCGTCGGGGAACTTCGGCATCCCGGTGATCGCGTCCTGCAACCACAGCTTTGCCTGCACCACTGGCCGGCGCAGCCAGCGCTCCCGCTCCAGTGCACGGTGCATCTTGCGCGGATGTCCGGTGTAGCGCCAGCGCGCCCACGGTGCATGCGGCCGCGACAGCCGAACCGCCCCCACGAACAACAACGGGGTAATGAACATGCCCACCAATCCAGTCCACACCTTGCCTTTGAGCAGAACCACCACCGCCAGCAGCAGGGTCAGCACCGCCACCCCGACCACGAGCACGCGCATGGCCGCCGACTGGTCCTCGCGCCAGATACCGATATCAAAGAATGACAGCGGATTGAAACCCAGGATCAACAACCCGGCCACCGCGACCGCGGCGAACACCGCATCCACCGACGTGCGGCCGTCCTCGGCCCAGTACACGTCAGACAGATGCAGGATCAGTGCGAACTCGTCGAGTACCAGGGCCGCCCCGATTCCGAAGAACACCGCAGCCACCGTGAACTCGGGTACACCGCCGTTGACCGCGAGCGTCACCATCGTCACGCCCGACACCAGCACCAGCACGACGCCGATCACCATGTGGTGGATGTGTACCGAACCGTGTCCCATGTTGCGGGGCTGCCACCACCTGGGCGGCCGTTCGCTGCCGGCATTGCGGCGGATGTAACGCACCACGATGCGGGTCACGAAGAACGTCAGAATGAACGCCACCAGGCAGCACAGCAGCGGCAGGCGATCGCGCGTGAGGAATTCGAGGTGAACGGTCGCGTGCACGGACAGAGAACTTACGCCGACCTGCGCGCGTCGCGAGTGCGGATGCGCCCTCTTCGGGTTGCCCCCGATAGTCTGTTGAGGACATGAGTAAGCGGCAGTCGCCCGGCGGGGCTGGTTGGGCACCGACGATCGGGTGGCGGCTTTTTCAGTTGCTCACAGCAGCCGGGTTGATCCTGGTCGGCTGGAAGCTTCTGGGGCACGTGCCCTATCGCATCGACATCGACGTATATCGGATGGGCGGGCGGGCGTGGCTGGACAACCAGCCGCTGTACGCCGACGGTGCCATTTTCCACACGCAGGGCGGCCTCGACCTGCCGTTCACCTATCCCCCGCTCGCGGCGATCATGTTCGCCCCGTTCGCCTGGCTCTCGTTACCGGCGGCGAGCGTGGCGATCACAGCCACCACACTGGTGCTGCTGATCGTCTCGATGGTGATCGTGCTGACCCGGCTGAACGTCTGGCCCGACACGGCCATCACCTCCGAGCCGGCCTGGCTGCGGCGCTGCTGGCTGGCCGCCGCGCTCGTGGCGCCCGCGGTCATCTGGCTGGAGCCGATCCGGTCGAACTTCGAGTTCGGGCAGATCAACGTGGTGCTGATGACGCTCGTCGTCGCCGACTGCGTTCCGCGCCGCACGCCGTGGCCGCGCGGTGTGCTGCTGGGCTTGGCGATCGCGCTCAAACTCACCCCCGCGGTGTTCCTGCTGTACTTCCTGTTGCGCCGCGACGTCCACACGCTGCTGCGGACCGCCGCGGCTGCGGTGGTGGCGACGCTGGCCGGGTTTGTCCTCGCCTGGACGGACTCGATCGAGTACTGGACCGAGACGGTGCGCAACACCGACCGGATCGGTACGGCCACGCTCAACACCAACCAGAACATCGCAGGCACGCTGGCCCGGCTCGGCCTGTCCGAGGGGCCGCGGTTCGCCCTGTGGGTCGTGGCCTGCTTCGCGGTGTTGGCGCTGACGGTGTGGGCGGCCCGACGGGTCCTGCGCTCGGGCGCCGATGAGGCCCCGGTGGTCGCACTGATCTGCGTCGCCATGTTCGGCCTGGTGGTGTCGCCGGTGTCGTGGTCACATCACTGGGTCTGGACCCTGCCGACCCTGTTGGTGACCGGTGTGCTCGCCTTCCGGATGCGCAAGATCCCCCTGGCCGCGCTGTCGCTGGCCCTGGTGACCCTGATCGGCCTCGCCCTGATGGTGTGGACGCCCATCGCATTGTTGACGCCCCACCACGAGACCGCCGCATCGTTGATTCGGCAGCTGGCCGGTGACGCCTACCTTTGGTGGGCACTCGCGGTCATCGCGGTCATCGGCTTGGCCTGCACCGCCCGGGCGGGTCAGACCAGCGCCGAGCCCGCCGCCCCGCTGGTCCGGTTGACCGGGGGCGAAGCGGCCTAACCCGCTGCGGCGTGCGGAAGTCGGGACGCCGGCTTGGTGGTGTCGACCGGCTGACCGTTGGTCTGCTGAGCGCGCTCCTTGATGGCGGCGGCGTAGATGTCGACATACTCCTGACCGGAGAGGTCCATCAGGTCGTACATGACCTCGTCGATCACGGCGCGCTCGATGAAGCGGTTGCCTGCCAGGCCGTCGAACCGGCTGAAGTCCATGGGCTTGCCGAACCTGACCTCGACCCGGCCGAACCGCAGCCCTTTCGATCCCGGCGGGTTCACCACGTCGGTACCGACCATGGCCACCGGGATCACCGGCACGCCGGTCTCGAGGGCCAGCCGGGCCAGTCCGGTCTTGCCCTTGTACAGGCGGCCGTCGGGTGAGCGGGTGCCCTCGGGATACATGCCGAGCAGCTTGCCCTCGCCGAGGATCCGCGCGCCGGTGTTCAGTGCGGCCTGCGCCGAATCCGCGTCGGTGCGGTCGATCGGCACCTGGCCGACGACGGTGTAGAACCAGGCCAGGAACCGGCCCTTGATCCCGGTGCCGGTGAAGTACTCCTGCTTGGCCAGGAACGTGATGCGGCGGCTGACCACGAGCGGCAGGTAGAAGCTGTCCATCACCGCCAGGTGGTTACTGGCCAGGATGGCCGGACCGTCGGTCGGAACATGTTCCAGCCCAGTGATTTTCGGCCGGCCGAGGAGGGCCAGCAAGGGGCCCAACAGGATGTACTTGAACAGCCAATACCACATGGACCCTCCACCTTGTGCGCACCGCGCAATGCTCTGCGACAACTGTACCCAGGCCATGTTGTGGCTACCACATCAAGCCCTGAACGCCGGCTGAGTCTCAGCGGTACAGCAAACTGCTCAGTCTGCTCAATCTTCTACGGTGACCGGGATGTGCTGGTAGCGGCCCGGAGGCGGCGGGGGCGGGTTATCGTCGGGCGGCGGCACGTCCGGTCCCCCGTCGGGTGACGGGCTACCTCCCTCGGCACCCCTATCTCCGTCGTCGTCGCGTTCATCATCGAGGACCGCCCGGATCACCGTCAGCAGCGCCACGCTGTGCTCGGCGATGACCGTCAGCAGCGGATGCTGCTCGCCGTTGACGACCGCAGCGAGCGCACACACCGGGCACCACACCTGCTGGCACTTGCCCGGGGCGCTGTCGGCCGACGCCGCGAAGTTGGCCGCTGCCAACCGCACCGCCGGATCCAGCCGGTCGAGGATTTCCTGCGCCAATTGCCGCAGCTCCGAACCCAGCTCGGGATGAGACCCCGTCATGCCGGCCACACCTCCGGGTTCGGACGAAAACGTACGGTCAGCTCGCCACCGCGCAGTTGGGCATCCGTCACGATGCACCGACGCAGGACGGAGGCCAGCCGCACGCGGCGGCGCATGCCTGCGACGCCGATGATCAAGTCGTCATCGACGCGGCCCAGCGTGAGGCCGGCCGAATCGATCTGCGGCAACTCTAGCCGCAATCGGTACACCGCTTCGAGTCCAGACCCCGACTCCCGATCAACTATGGGCCGCAGCGGTCCCGGCGGCGGTGATCCGTCGCGCCGTCGCGCGCTGTCGATCAGCTCCCCCAGCGCCTTGGGACCGATCGGTTCGCCCGGCACGTGCGGTACGAGCACCAGTTGCACGTCGCCGATCGTGGCGTCGAGCTCGTCGAGCACGGTCTGCTGCTCGGCGATCCGCTCGCTGTACCAGTCGAAGGCGGGGTGTGCCGGAAGGTTCTGGTACTCGAACGAATCATCTTGTACCAAAATCTGATTGACGATGATCTCGCCCACCTCGACGCCCATCAGGGCAAGCGATCCAAGGGTCCGGGAGGCTTCGGCGGCCACCACCCGCTCCGGGGTGAGCACCAGATGCGCGCTCACCCGTGAACCGTCGGTGAGCAAGGTGCCGAGCCGGCGGATACCGGCATCCACCTGTTCGATCATGGCCACGATGGCCGCACTGACCGCGTCCGGTGAACCCGACAGCCTGCGGTGCCGCGGCCAGGCTCGCTCCAGATAAAGGCCGAACGTCTCGGGCAGCGTCAGCATCCGCAGTGCATCAGCGGTCGAGGCGCAGTCCACGACCACATGATCCCAACGACCGGATTCGGCGAGCTCACCCACCTCGTGCAACCCGAGCACTTCCTGGATTCCCGGTAGCGCCGAAAGTTCCTCTGGGGCAACATCTCCCAGGTCCGACTCGGGGAACCGGGCCGCCAACGGACCGGCCGTGGAGGCCCAGCGCGCACCCAGCAGGGCCAGCGTGTCCAACGCGAGGGCGTCCAGTACACCGCCCACGCCGGTCAGTCCCGTGTCCAGGTCACTGAGCACCCGGGTGGGCGCGCGCTCCCCGGTGGGAGCCAGTGCGATCCCGAGGACATCGCCGGTCGAATGCGCCTGATCGGTGGACACGATCAGTACCCGCCGGCCGGCAGCGGCGTCGCGAACCGCGGTGGCTGTTGCCAGCGTCGACTTACCTACGCCGCCCTTGCCGACGAAAAGGCTGATCCTCGCAGGAGAAGGTGTGCTCCCATCCGGCGAAGTCACTCAGCCTCGGCTCGTTTCTTGAGGTCCTTGAGCGCCGTGTCGGTGAGCCTGCGCTCAGCCTTGCGCTTGAGCAACCCGATCATCGGGATGATGAGGTCGACCGACAACTCGTAGGTGACCTCCGTGCCGGATCCCTTGGGCGCCAAGCGGTATGCCCCCTCGAGCGACCGCAGTAACGAACTGGACACCAAGGACCAGGTCACCGAGGTGCGATCAGCGGGCCACACGTAGGCCAGCACCATCGTGTCCTTGAGCACCGCAGCGTCGAGCACCAATCTGGCCGTCTTGGGATTGCCCTGCGCGTCGGTCTCCAGGACCTCGGCTTCCTTGTACTCGGCGACCCATTGCGGATACGAGCCGATATCGGCGATGACATCCATCACCGTCACCGGATCGGCGTCGATGTAGATGGTCTGTGTCGTCTTGTCGGCCACCGCATCGCCCTATCTCCCCGCACGCGGGGTTCCCCTACTTCCCCCGCCCCGCGGGGGTGCTCTGGCTCTCGCCGAGAAATCTACCCTCCCGCAGATAGACCCGGTCAAACACGCCAGACGTCAGGCCAGTCGGGACACCCCGACCGGGCGCGCCGACTCCAGCCGCTGCTTGATCCCGAAGGCCATCGCCTTGCCCGCCACGCGGCGCTGGTGGTTCATCTTTGCCAGATCCATATCGGCCAACTGCTTTGCCGTGGCGCCGGACGGTTCGGCGTGCAGGAAGTAATGCAGCACCACACCGTCCATCACCTCCTCCAGCCAGACCTCCATGGTGCCGGTCAACGCACCGGTCACATTCCAGCGGTGGCCCTTCTCGGCGCGGTCCTCGACGACCTTGAGCACCAGGTCGGGCCACCACCGCCGCCAGCTGGCGGGGTCGGCGACCGCGGCGCCCACGGCGACCGGATCGGCGCAGACGAATGTCTCGTCGGCGATCTGAATGCTGTTCATCGCGGACAAGCTTCACACATGCGTGATCGTCTGCCTACCGCGGCCGACTAGGCTGACGCGCAAAGCCGGTACCACAAGCCTGGAGGGCAAAGATCGTGCGTGAGTCAATGCGGGAGTACAGCGTGCCCGCGTCTTTCACCGTCGCCGAGCACGACAGCATCGTCGCTTCGGTATCCGCGCACGCGGCTGAGAGCCCTGACCACGTCATCTTCCGGCGCCTGGTCGACGGCGCGTGGACCGACGTGACCTGCGCCGAAGCAGCCGAACAGATCCGCTCGGTCGCCTTGGGCCTGATCGCCGAGGGTATCCAGGCCGGCGATCGCGTGGCGATCATCTCGGCCACCCGCTACGAGTGGCCGATCATCGACTTCGCGATCCTGTCGGTCGGTGCGGTCACCGTGCCGATCTACGAGACCTCCTCGGCCGAGCAGGTGCGGTTCGTCCTCGACAATTCCGCGGCCAAGATCATCTTCGCCGAGACCGACGCACACGCCGAGACCGTCGAACAGCTCCACGGCCAGCTGCCCGAGCTGCGCAAGGTGCTGCGGATCGACGGCACCGGGACCCCCGCGCTGGAGGCCATGGCCGAGGCCGGTAAGTCGGCCGACGCCGCCGAGCTCGACAAGCGACTGGCCGGCATCCGCTCGGCCGATCCGGCCACCCTGATCTACACCTCGGGCACCACCGGCCAGCCCAAGGGCTGCCAGCTGACCCACTCGAACCTGCTCTACGAGATCCGGGGCGCCAAGGCGTGCTTCCCCACCGAGCTGGCCCCGGGTGAGCGGATGCTCGTGTTCCTGCCGCTGGCCCACGTGCTGGCCCGGGCCATCACCATCGCGGCCTTCACCAACAAGGTCACCCTCGGCTTCACCAGTGACATCAAGAACCTGGTCCCGACCTTCGGCGTGTTCAAGCCGACGCTGGTCGTCTCGGTACCCCGCGTGTTCGAGAAGGTCTACAACACTGCCGAGCAGAACGCCCGCAACGACGGCAAGGGCAAGATCTTCGCGATTGCCGCCGACACGGCGATCGAGTGGAGCAAGGCCCAGGACGAAAAGGGCACAGCTGGTGCGTCCTTGTTCCTCCGCGCCAAGCATGCCCTGTTCGACAAGCTGGTCTACGGCAAGCTGCGGGCGGCCCTCGGCGGTGAATGCCGGGCGGCGATCTCCGGCGGCGCACCGCTGGGCGCTCGGCTGGGTCACTTCTATCGCGGTGTGGGGCTGAGCATCTACGAGGGCTACGGCCTCACCGAGACCAGCGCGGCCATCACCGTGAACCGGGTCAACGAACTCAAGGTCGGCTCGGTCGGCAAGCTGATGCCCGGCAACAGCATGCGTATCGCCGAGGACGGTGAGCTCCTGGTCAAGGGCGGCGTGGTGTTCAGCGGCTACTGGGGCAACGAAACCGAGACCAACGCCGTTTTCACCGACGGCTGGTTCCACACCGGCGACCTCGGCGCCATCGACGACGACGGCTTCCTGACCATCGTCGGGCGCAAGAAGGAAATCATCGTCACCGCCGGCGGCAAGAACGTCGCCCCCGCGCTGCTCGAGGACCGTCTGCGGGCCCATCCGTTGATCAGCCAGGCCATGGCCGTCGGCGATCAACAGCCGTTCATCGCCGCGCTCATCACCATCGACCCGGAGGCGTTCCCGGGTTGGAAGCAGCGCAACGGCAAGGACGCCGGCGCCTCGGTCGGCGATCTCGCCGACGATCCGGACCTGCTGGCCGAGATCGACCTGGCGGTCAAGGACGCCAATCAGGCGGTGTCGCATGCCGAGTCGATCCGCAAGTTCCGGATCCTGCCCGTCGACTTCACCGAGGACACCGGTGAGCTGACGCCGACGCTGAAGGTCAAGCGCAAGGTGGTGGCCGAGAAGTTCGCCACCGACATCGCGGCGCTGTACGGCTGAGGCGGGCTAGGGCTGAACCCGGTTCAGCCCGACAGCAGCCCGGTCAGCCGGGCGCCCTGCGAGCGCCACTGCCAGTTGTCGACGGCCCAGTGCCGCCCCGCCACACCCATCGCGGCGGCGCGGCCCGGGTCGGCCAGTAAGTCGGAAACGGCGGACGCCACGGCTCCAACATCATTGCCGTCCACGACGGTGCCGGTCTGACCGTCCAGCACTGTTTCCGGTGCCCCGCCGGAGGTTCCGGCGACCACCGGCACGCCGCACGCCGAGGCCTCCAGGTAGACGATGCCCAGCCCCTCGACGTCCAGTCCCGCTCCGCGAGTACGGCACGGCATGGCGAAGACGTCGGCCATCGCATGGTGCGCGGGCAGTTCCGCACCCGGCACGGCACCGGTGAAGAGGACGTCGGCGGCCACATCGTGCGTGTGCACGAGTTGTCTGAGGGTCGGCAGATACGGTCCCCCGCCGACGATGACCAGGGCGGCGTCGGGGATGCGACGCCGGATCGCGGGCCAGGCGCGGATGAGCATGTCCTGGCCCTTCCGTGGCACCAGGCGGGACAGGCAGACCACCACCGGTCGTTGGCCCAGCCCGTACCGCTCGCGCAGCTCGGCCCGGGCCACCGGGTCGGGCACGAAGCGGTCGGTGTCGACTCCGGGCGACAGACGTTCCAACGCTGCGTGGGGACCGAACGCCGAGGCGAACCTGCCGCGGGTGTAGCGGCTGATGAACGTCACGACGTCGGCGTCATCTCCGATGCGGCGCAGGGCGCTCCGCGCCACCGGCAGCATCGACCAGCCGACCTCGTGGCCGTGGGTGCTTGCGACCACTCTGGTGGCTCCGGCGCGCCGGGCCAGCGGGCCCAGCAGCGCCAACGGGGCGGCCGCCCCGAACCACACCGTCTCGATATCGTGCTCGGCGATCAACCGCTGCATGCGCGTCGCCACCATCGGCTCGGGAATCATCAGGGTGGTCGGGTGCCGCACCACCCGGTACCCGGCGGCCGCGTCGTAATCTGCGCAGCCCTTCCACTTCGGCGCATACACCGTCAGCTGGTGCGAGCCGTCGCGGATCAGCTCTCCGACGAATGCCTCCAGGTATGACTGGATCCCGCCGCGTCGCGGTGGAAAGTCGTTGGTGACCAGCAAAACCCGCGTCATCGCGCTATCCCCGCCCGTTTGCCGTCCATCGGCGACAGGCTATCCGGTCAGCCAACGGCGCCAACCGGCAACTACGGCATCGAGGTCGGCGCCAAGGGTTTCCCGGAGCGCAGTGGCCACATCCGGGTGGCCGGGTTCGCAGGCACGCAGGTACAGCTCACGCAGCTTGCCGATGCCGTAGGCGTCCGCGACATAACGGCTGAACCACCATGCCCGGTCGTAGGCCAGACTGCGGGCGGCGCCGGGTGTGTCGAGATCGGCATCGGTGGGCAGCTGGGCCAGCTCGCCGGCCCGGGATGGACCGGGCACCGGCGCGGGTGGCCTTCCGACGTAGTCGGCTACTCCCTCGGTGAGCCAGCGAGGCGCGTCGGCCGCGGTCCGCGAGCGCGCCGCGTAATGGAACAGCTCATGGCGCAACACGATTCGTAACGCAGCCGGGCTCATGCCGGCAGCCCCGGGGGCGAACATGATCCGCTGCCTGGTGGTGGTCGCGGCGATGTCGGCGGCTCCGCCGGCCAGCACCCGGAACTGTTCATCGGAGCCTGCGACTGCGATCTCGATGTCGCGCGGCCAGTCCGGGCCCCAGAACGCCGTCACCGCATCAGCGGCCGCACCGAGTTCGGGGCCGAGACGGTCCAGCAGGGCCGAAGATTGCGGCCCCCCGAGGGCCAGCAGCAGAGCGGTGCGCCCGTCGGGCAGCACCATCGAGGTGACGGGCTCCGGCGGTACCGAGGCAGCAGGAGGCGGCGCAGCCGGCAGCGGCGGCGAGGGTGACGCCGACTGCCAGAGCAGCGCGGCCGCCAACGCCAGCTCCACCAGCAGGACCGCTACCAGCAGACGCCTGCGGGCGTTCAGGGTGAAACCGCTGTCGGAATTCTCAGTACCGACGGACGTTGTAGATCGGCGCATTGTTGACCGGGGCGACCCTGACCGGGGTGCCATAGGTCGACGCGTGCACCATCATTCCGTCGCCGATGTAGATGCCCACGTGGGAGGCGTCGGAGTAGTAGGTCACCACATCACCCGGCTGCATCGAATCTGACGAGACGGGCTGACCGCCGCGGGCCATGGCCTGGCTCGAATGCGGCAGGGAAATGCCGGCGTGCTGGAACGCCCACATCACCAGACCAGAGCAGTCGAAGGAGCTGGGTCCGGCCGCGCCCCAGGAGTACGGCGAGCCGATGCGGCTCAGTGCGGCCTGGATGACGGTGCCGGAATGTCCGTCGCCGCCACCCGGGAGTGCGCCTTCCGGCGGGGCCACGTCACCGGGCGGAATGCCGTTCGGCGGATCGGCCAACACGGCGGGATCCTGCGCCGGCGGCAACGCCTCGGGGGCGGGCACCGGCGGGGCCGGCGGCAGGGCGTTCATCGCTTCCCGCTGGGCCGGGCTCAGGGCCTGGTACTGCGACTTCACGATCGCGATCTGTACCTGCAGCTGGCTTTGCTTGGATTGCAGGTCGGCGCGCACAGCGGCAGCCTGCTCGGCGGCGGTCTTGGCGTCGGCGGCCGATTTCGCCGATTCACGCTCGGCCACCGCGGCCTTCTCGCCCACCGAACGGAAGTTCTTCATCTGCGCCGACATCTCGGTCGCCATCACCCGCTGCACGGCGAGCTGCTCGATCAGCTGCTGCGGCGAGCCCGCCGTCAGGATCGCGTCGACGCCGGAGGTGCGGCCGCCCATGTACTGGGCCGCAGCTACTTTGTTGACCGAAGTCTGAAAGGTTGCCAGCTGCGACTTGGCCTCGTCGACCGTCGCGGCGTCTTCGGCGTGCTTGCGCTCCGCAGTCTCTTGTGCGGCAACCTTGTTGTTCAGGTCAAGCTGCGCCGAGTGCATGGCCTCGGTGGTCTGCTCCGCCTGACGGGACAACTCGTTGAGCTTTGCCATCGCATCGTCGGCGGGATCGGCCTGCGAACTCGCGGCCATCAATCCGGATATCAAGGCCAAGCTCGCTATGACACCTACAACGGGTCGCTTGAAACGACTTGTGGGCCGGTGCGCGCGCTCGTGCCTCAAGTTTTTGTCCTCACAACTGGCGATGGCGAGCCGCCTCGAACTGCTCTTAGGTCTCAGATAGGTTACGAAACGGCATCGGCCTTGTCCAACAGAAGCTGCAAATTTAACAGCCCACCCGGAATATTTTCCTGTGCACGAAGCGCTGCGTGTCGTCAGGCGACTCCAGATCTGCCGTTCCGGTGAATGGGCACGAGCCGCAGCCGCGGCGCAAGGCCCACGTCAGCGAGCACTTCCAGCGCCTGACGCTCGTCATCCAGCAAAGTTTCGGGAACCCCGAGCAGAACACTGACGACGCAGTCCTGGCAGCCGGGCCCGCGTACCGCGCAATCGTCGCAGTCGATGGTCACGCTGCCGATGTCGGGCTCATGGGGGTAGGGCTCGTCGGCGTAGAACCAGTTGTCCTGGCGCACTCCGCTCATCTTGACCGTCCTCTCGATCGGTGTTGGGCGCACGCTATCGGGACGGACCGACAAGTAGCGGCGCGCCGATACGGGGCGACACGCGGACAGCCGGCCTCAGATTGTCGGGGGCAGTGCCTACCGTCATCGACATGGGCCAGCGCAAGATCGCCGATGCCGAGCAGCTGGCCTTCGGCTTCGGCTCTGACGGCGCCATGGACGCCCTCTCCCTCGCCGACACCACCTTCGTGGTGGTGGACCTGGAGACCACCGGGGGCCGGGCCACCGCGAAGACACCGGGCGCCGGCTACGACGCCATCACCGAGATCGGCGCGGTCAAGATCCGCGGCGGCGAGGTGCTCGGCGAGTTGGCGACGCTCGTCGATCCCGGCCGCGCCATCCCACCGCAGATCGTCGAGCTCACCGGGATCACCACGGCGATGGTGCGCGACGCACCGAAGATCGACAGCGTCCTCCCCATGTTTCTGGAGTTCTCCCGGGGTGCGGTGCTGGTCGCCCACAACGCCGGCTTCGACGTCGGTTTCCTGCGGGCGGCCGCCCAACGTGCGGAGCTCGGCTGGCCGCGGCCTCCGGTGCTGTGCACGGTCAAACTCGCCCGCCGCGTACTCACCCGGGACGAGGCGCCCAGCGTGAAGCTGTCGGCCCTGGCCCGCCTGTTCGGGGCGTCCACGACACCCACCCACCGCGCCCTCGACGACGCCCGTGCCACCGTCGACGTCCTGCACGGGCTGATCGAGCGGGTCGGCAACCAGGGCATCCACACCTTCGCCGACCTGAAGAACTATCTGCCCGACGTCACACCGGCCCAGCGGCGCAACCGCTCACTGGCCGACCGGCTGCCCAACCGTCCCGGCGTGTACCTGTTCCGCGGGCCCTCCGACGAGGTGCTCTACGTGGGCACCGCAGTCGATCTGCGACGCCGGGTCCGCCAGTACTTCACCGGTGCCGACCCGCGGACCCGAATGAAGGAGATGGCCTCGCTGGCGCGCGCCGTCGACCATGTCGAATGCGCCCACGATCTGGAGGCCGGGGTCCGCGAGCTCCGATTGCTCGCGGCGCACGCACCGCCGTACAACCGGCGCTCCAAGTACCCACAGCGGTGGTGGTGGGTGGCCCTCACCGACGAGGCTTTCCCACGACTGTCGGCGGTGCGAAACCCTGGGCACCGCACCGCTTTCGGACCGTTCTCGGCCCGGTCCGACGCCATCCAGTCGGCGGCGCTACTGGCCCGGTTCACCGGGGTGCGGACCTGCACGGCCCGCTTCGGCGCGGCAGCCACGCACCGTTGTCCCGAGGTCGAACTCTCCCCGTGCCCGGCACCGCAGGACACCGGCGCCGCGCAGTACGCGGCGGCGGTGCAACGTGCCACCGACCTGATCGACGGCACCGACCACAGTGCGTTGGCGGCCACGCTCACCCATATCGGCGAGGTCGCGACAGCCCGCCGGTACGAGACCGCAGCCCGGTTGCGCGATCACGCCGCGGTCGCCATCGAGGCACTGTGGCGGGGGCAGCGGTTGCGCGCCCTGGCCGATCTCCCCGAACTCGTTGCCGCCCGCGCCGACGGCAACGGTGGCTGGAATTTCGCGGTGATCCGCCATGGGCAACTGGCCGGGGCGGGCACAGCCGTGCGCGGGGTTCCACCGATGCCGGTGGTCGACGCGATCTGTGCTGCCGCGCAGGTGATCCTGCCCACCGCAACACCTTTGGGTGGCGCGCTCGTGGAGGAGACTGCGCTCATCGCCCGCTGGCTGGCCGCACCCGGGGTTCGCATCGTGCGTGCCGACACCGGCTACGCGACGCCGATCGGGGCGGCGGGTCGCTACGCACCGTGGGCTGCCACCGCCCGTTCGGCCCGACTGGCCGCGGCCCAGCAGCAGAACTCAGAACTGCAGGCTGAACCGCACCCAACGCGCGAGCAGTTGTTCGGCCGCGCCCGAGTCGATCGCCGCGACGGCCCGCTCCAGACCGGCCTCCCACGCCGGCACCCACTTGGCGTCGCTGGCTAGCCCGGCATGGGCGACCATGGCGCCGGCCGCATTGAGCACCACCGCGTCACGCACCGGTCCCTTGGCGCCGCCCAGCACGGCCCGCGCCTCGGCGGCGTTGGCCGTGGCGTCACCGCCCACCAACTCCCTGATGTCCGCGCGCTTGAAGCCGAAGGCCGCCGGGTCGAACTTCAGCCGGTCCACCGTCCCGGCCTGGACGCGCCAGATGGTGCTGGTGGTCGTCGTGGTGAGCTCGTCGAGACCGTCGTCGCCGTGCACCACCAGCACGCTGGAACCACGGGCGGCGTAGACCCCGGCCATCACCTCGGCCAGGTCATCGAATGCGCAGCCGATCAGCCCGGCGCGCGGCCCGGCCGGATTGGTGAGCGGCCCAAGCAGATTGAAGACCGTGGGAACCCCGATCTCCCGGCGCACCACCGAGGCGTGGCGATATGACGGGTGGAACTGCGGCGCGAAGGCGAACCCGATGCCCACCTCGGCGACACTGCGCGCCACCTCGTCGGGGCCCAGGTCGATCCGTACCCCGAGCGCCTCCAGGGTGTCCGCGCCACCCGACAGTGACGACGCCGCCCGGTTGCCGTGCTTGATCACCGGCACGCCGCAGGCCGCCACCACGATGGCCGCCATGGTCGACAGGTTCACCGTGTTGGCCCCGTCGCCGCCGGTCCCCACGATGTCGACGGTCTCGTGACCGATCTGATCGGTGGGCACCCGACGGGCGTGCGACAGCATGATGTCGGCCAACTCCCCGACCTCCGCCGAGGTAGGCCGCTTCATCTTCATCGCCACCGCGAACCCGGCGATCTGAGCCGGGGTCGCGACCCCGGTCATGATCTGGTCCATGGCCCAACCCGCATAACCGTTCGGCAGGCTCTGCTCGGTGGTCAGGCGCCCGAGAATGAGCGGCCACGACGGTGCCGCCACAGAGCCGGACGACGATGCGGATAGCGGTGAAGATGCAGGAGCCACCGCCGAATGCTATCGCTGGGCGGGACTCGTCTCCGGGGCGAGGGGAACCCAACGCGACACGAATCCGACCAATTGCTCGACCCGGGTGGAGTTCGACAACTACAAAGCGTCATACTTGCGGATGTGACGAGCGCTGTAGGTACCTCGGGAACGGCAATAACGTCGCGCGTTCATTCGCTGAACAGACCGAACATGGTCAGTGTCGGCACCATCGTGTGGCTTTCCAGTGAACTCATGTTCTTTGCTGGACTCTTCGCGATGTATTTCACCGCGCGCGCCCAAGCCGGTGGCGACTGGCCGCCCGAGCCGACCGAACTCAATTTGGCCCTTGCTGTTCCGGTGACGCTGGTTCTGATCGCGTCATCCTTCACCTGCCAGATGGGCGTGTTCGCCGCCGAGCGCGGCGACGTGTTCGGGCTGCGCCGGTGGTATGTGATCACTTTCCTGATGGGCCTGTTCTTCGTACTGGGCCAGGGATACGAGTACATCCACCTGGTCGAGCACGGCACCACCATCCCGGGCAGCGCCTACGGATCGGTCTTCTATCTCGCGACCGGTTTCCACGGCCTGCACGTCATCGGCGGACTTGTTGCGTTCATCTTGCTGCTGGCCCGCACCAAGATGAGTAAATTCACGCCCGCGCAGGCCACCGCGGCGATCGTCGTCTCGTACTACTGGCACTTCGTCGACATCGTCTGGATTGCGCTGTTCGCCACCATCTACTTCGTCCGCTGATCGGCCGGCCGATGTTCGATTCGATGAGAAGGGGTTCGATGACCAGCAAGTCGCGCCGACGACTGCGCCGACGACTGTCAGCAGGTCTCCTGCTGTTGGTCGGCCTGTCAGTCGCAGGTGGTGTTGCGGCCACGCTGACACCCACACCGCAGGTCGCAGTCGCCGACGAATCTCAGTCGGCTCTGCTGCGCACCGGTAAGCAACTGTTCGACACGTCGTGCGTTTCGTGCCACGGCGCCAACCTGCAGGGTGTGCCCGACCGTGGGCCCAGCCTGATCGGCACCGGCGAGGCCGCGGTGTACTTCCAGGTGTCGACCGGTCGTATGCCCGCGATGCGCGGTGAGGCCCAGGCACCGTCCAAGCCCGAGCACTTCGACGAGAACCAGATCGACGCTCTAGGCGCCTTCGTTCAGGCCAACGGCGGCGGCCCGACCGTGATCCGCGACGAGCACGGTGGCGTGGCCCAGGAATCGCTGATCGGGTCCGACGTGGCCCGCGGCGGCGACCTGTTCCGGCTGAACTGCGCGTCCTGCCACAACTTCACCGGCAAGGGTGGCGCGCTGTCCTCCGGTAAGTACGCGCCGGACCTCGGTGAGACCGAGCCGGCACAGATCTACACCGCGATGCAGACCGGGCCGCAGAACATGCCCAAGTTCTCCGACCGGCAGCTGTCGCCGGAAGAGAAGCGCGACATCGTCGCCTACGTCCGTGAGTCGGCTCAGACGCCCAGCTACGGCGGATACGGGCTCGGCGGGTTCGGCCCCGCCCCCGAGGGCATGGCGATGTGGATTATCGGAATGGTCGCCGCTATCGGCGTGGCAATGTGGATCGGGGCACGAGCATGACCGACAACACCCCGAAGATTCCGTCCGACGCCGAACTGGCCGAGATGTCGCGTGAGGAGCTCGTCGAGCTCGGCGGCAAGATCGACGGTGTCGAGACCATCTTCAAGGAGCCCCGGTGGCCGGTCCCCGGCACCAAGGCCGAGAAGCGCACCGAGCGGCTGGTCGCGTACTGGCTTCTGCTCGGCGGCATTTCGGGCCTGGCACTGCTGCTGATCTTCCTGTTCTGGCCGTGGGAGTACCAGCCCTTCGGTTCGGAGGGCGAGTTCCTCTACTCACTGGCAACCCCGCTGTACGGCCTGACCTTCGGCCTGTCGATCCTGGCGATCGGCATCGGCGCGGTGTTGTTCCAGAAGAAGTTCATCCCCGAGGAGATCTCGGTCCAGGACCGCCACGACGGGCGTTCCCCCGAGCTCGCCCGCAAGACCATCGCGGCCAACCTGACCGACGCCCTGGAGGGCTCGACCGTCAAGCGCCGCAAGCTCATCGGCTTGTCGCTGGGCATCGGCCTCGGCGCATTCGGGGCCGGCACCCTGGTGGCCTTCATCGGCGGTTTGATCAAGAACCCGTGGAAACCCGTGGTGCCCACCGCGGAAGGCAAGAAGGCCGTGTTGTGGACCTCGGGATGGACGCCCCGATTCCACGGCGAGACCATCTACCTGGCTCGCGCGACCGGACGTCCCGGTTCGTCGCCGTTCGTCAAGATGCGGCCGGAGGATCTCGACGCCGGCGGCATGGAGACGGTCTTCCCCTGGCGCGAGTCTGACGGCGACGGCACCACCGTCGAGTCCGAGCACCACCTCACCGAGATCTCGATGGGTGTGCGTAACCCGGTCATGTTGATCCGCATCAAGCCGGCCGACATGCCCCGCGTGGTCAAGCGAAAAGGCCAGGAGAGCTTCAACTTTGGTGAGCTGTTCGCCTACACCAAGGTCTGCTCGCACCTGGGCTGCCCCTCGTCGCTGTACGAGCAGCAGACCTACCGCATCCTGTGCCCGTGCCACCAGTCGCAGTTCGACGCGTTGCACTTCGCCAAGCCCATATTCGGTCCGGCTGCGCGCGCGTTGGCGCAGCTGCCCATCACCATCGACAAAGACGGCTACCTGGTCGCCAACGGCGACTTCGTCGAACCCGTCGGACCGGCATTCTGGGAGCGCAAATCATGAGCCCTGACCTTGCCAAGATCGCTGCCGCACAGGGCGATGCGATCGATTCCCGTTACCACCCCTCGGCGGCGGTGCGCCGGCAGCTGAACAAGGTGTTCCCCACCCACTGGTCCTTCCTGCTGGGTGAGATCGCGCTGTACAGCTTCATCGTGCTGCTGATCACCGGTGTCTGGCTGACGCTGTTCTTCGATCCGTCGATGGCACACGTCACCTACGACGGTGTGTACCAACCGCTTCGGGGCGTTCAGATGTCGCGGGCCTACGAGTCCGCACTCGACATCAGCTTCGAGGTGCGCGGCGGTCTGTTCGTCCGTCAGATCCACCACTGGGCCGCACTGATGTTCGCCGCGTCGATCATGGTGCACATGGCGCGCATCTTCTTCACCGGTGCGTTCCGCCGCCCGCGTGAGGCCAACTGGGTGATCGGCTCGCTGCTGCTGATCCTGGCGATGTTCGAGGGCTACTTCGGTTACTCGCTGCCCGACGATCTGCTGTCCGGTATCGGTCTGCGCGCCGCGCTGTCGTCGATCACCCTGGGCATGCCGATCATCGGAACCTGGCTGCACTGGGCGCTGTTCGGCGGGGACTTCCCCGGCGAGATCCTGATCCCGCGCCTGTACGCACTGCACATCCTGCTGATCCCGGGCATCATCCTGGCCCTGATCGGCGCGCACATGGCGCTGGTCTGGTTCCAGAAGCACACCCAGTTCCCCGGCCCCGGCCGCACCGAGCACAACGTGGTCGGCGTGCGCGTCATGCCGGTGTTCGCGGTGAAGTCGGGTGCGTTCTTCGCGATGATCACCGGCGTGCTCGGCCTCATGGGCGGTCTGCTGACGATCAACCCGATCTGGAATCTTGGGCCCTACAAGCCGTCTCAGATCTCGGCGGGTAGCCAACCCGACTTCTACATGATGTGGACCGAAGGCCTGGCGCGTATCTGGCCGGCCTGGGAGTTCTACCCGTTCGGTCACACCATCCCCGCGGTGGTCTGGGTCGCATTGATCATGGGCGGTGTGTTCGGTCTGTTGATCGCCTACCCGTTCATCGAGCGGAAGGTCACCGGCGACGACGCCCACCACAACCTGCTGCAGCGTCCGCGTGACGTGCCGGTGCGTACCGCGATCGGCGCCATGGCGATCGCGTTCTACATGGTGCTGACCCTGGCCGCGATGAACGACATCATCGCGCTCAAGTTCCACATCTCGCTGAACGCGACCACGTGGATCGGCCGTATCGGCATGGTGGTGCTGCCGGGCATCGTGTACTTCATCGCCTACCGGTGGGCCATCTCGTTGCAGCGCAGCGACCGTGCGGTGCTGGAGCACGGTATCGAGACCGGCATCATCAAGCGCCTGCCGCACGGTGCCTACGTCGAGCTGCACCAGCCGCTGGGACCGGTGGACGACCACGGTCACCCGATTCCGCTGGAGTACCAGGGCGCTGCCCTGCCGAAGCGGATGAACAAGCTCGGTTCGGCAGGTTCACCGGGCACCGGCAGTTTCCTGTTCGCCGATCCGGCGGTCGAGCACGATGCGCTCACCGAGGCTGCGCATGCCTCTGAGCACAAGGCCCTGACCGCTCTGCGCGAACAGCAGGAGCGAAATGGCAACGGGGAGACCAACGGTCACCACTGACCACTCCCCTAGCCTGACTGACGGCCCGCCGTCGCACCCGAACAATCGCCGCAGCCTCTCGAAAGAGGTTGCGGCGATTGTTTTGTGTGCGGAGGTACGGAGCAGGCGACGACGAGCGCTACGGCCAGGTGCCCTTGGGTCCTGACCTGGGCGCTGGCCCGGCGGCCGGGTGTGTCGTCTGCAATGCCGCTCCTGGGACCGGGGTGTTCTGCAGCGCACCGAGGCACAGGCCCAGACGCCCAGGGAGACAAGGGATGTTGCCCGAGCCGCCCAAGCTGTTGCTCGGGCTGTTCTCCGACCAACAGATCCCGGTGGTCGGGTCCAGAGTGCTGCCTCCCGGACAGGGCGCCGACGTCGCCGACGGAGCCGCCGCCAGAACCGCGGAGGCCAGTATCGTGCTGCACAGCGTCGCCAACAGGAGCTCGGGTGCCCTGGTTCTGATCAACATGTCATGGTCTCCGCTACGGGGTGATCTTGGTCTGCTCGTCGATGACCTTGGCTGCGTCGATCACCACATCCTTCTGTCCCTCGGGGGCCTCGGCGTTGAGTTGCAGCACGAACAGGGCGTCGTTGCCGGGGATGACCACGGTCTTCTGGGCGATCACGCGCGCTTCGCCGTTGTGCGTGTAGGTGCCGGCTGACCGGACCGCCTCGAAGCCGCCCAGCGTGGCCTTCTCGGGGTCCATGACCGACTTGTAGTCCGGCAGGTTCTGCGACATCCCTGGCGCGTACTCAAGGACCTCAGCTGCATCCACGTCGCCGGTCAGCTTCGATGCGATGGCGATGATGGCCGGTGGATCGGCGGGATCCACCGGCTTGTCGTAGACGATGGCGCCGTAGGCCCAGTCGGGCGTCTTGTCCCCCGCGCTGCTCCAGTCCGGAGGGAACGGGAAGTCGAAATCCGGTGTGCCGGGCTCGTCGGGTTTGAACGGCGTCTCGGCGATCTTGTTCTCGGTGATGTAGTCGTTGATCGTCTTGTTCGGACCGGTGATGTTGGGCCGCTCCGCCGCGGCACTCGTGGTCGTCGCCGCCGAGGTGGCACCGGAGGAGGTTGTGGGCTCGGTCTTGGTGTCGGTCCCACAACCGACAAGCGAAATGCCCACGCCGACCGCCACCAAGCCCGCCAAGAGCTTTCTCATGCGCGGCCTCGCCTTCCGTGTCGTTGGCCCCTGTCCGCACCTGGACACCGAGGCTACGCACCGGCCGGCATGTTTCGCAGCAAAACCCGAGATGCTCTGGGCCTCGGGTGAGTTCAGGAGGGCAACGCGTCGAACTGGCGCACCGCCACGATCGGCAGCGCGACGATGCCGACGATGACCACACCGGCCAGGCCATAGAGGCACCACGCCGCCACCTCGCTGCCCGTCGCCATCAGATAGGTGGCCAGCCCGATGGCCGCTGCTCCCAGCCCGATGGCGCAGACGAGCGCGAGGATGCATCGCCGCCACAGCGCCTCGGCCGCCGCGGCGGCGCCGTTGCCCGCTGTGTAGCGGCTCATCTCGATCGGCGCAGCCCGGTAGCTGCCCCCGATCGGGCGTGGTGAGCGGGCCGGCGGCTGGGGCCGGCGTCCGGGCTGGCGGTTGTCGGCCTGAGCTCGGGCCCGCAACAGTAGCGGCACGGCCCCGGCGATCACCAGCACCGACAGACCGATCACGGTGTACAGCACCCAGGGGACGTCAGCATTCTCGGAGCCCTGTGGATGGCTGCGGCCCAGGTCCACCAGGGCGACCACGGCCGCCACTCCGGCACCCAGCGCCGCGAGCCACACCGCGGCGCAGGCGCCCAGCAAAACCCGGTCGGTGGTCTCGAGTTCGCTGATGGGCCCGGACATCAGCAGGCAGTCTGAGCGGAGTTGTTGGCGTTGGACGAGAGCACCGTGCCGTCGCTCGCCGTGATCGAGCAGTTCAGTCTGCTGACCAGGAACAGGCTGGAGGCCTCGACCGAGCCGACGTCCGAGTTGGAGATGGGGGTCATCGTGAAGGTCCACGGGATGTAGACGTTGCGCAGGGTGCGCCGGTTTCCGTTCCCGTCGACGTAGGTGATCGTGATGATGTCACCCGGCGCCTTGGTCCCCGTCACCGAATAGGTCACCTGACGCGGTCCGGCATGCGTCGTGGTGGTGGTCGGCGGGGCCGACGGAGTGCCCTTCGAGGTCTCAGGGGCTGTCGGCGGAGTCGTCTCGGTAACCGTTTGTC
>NZ_LZSY01000103.1 GCF_001665625.1 Mycolicibacterium peregrinum
AACGCCATCTTGGATGCCTGCAGTGTCCAGACAGTCTCCGGTGAGTGGTCGGGCGGCGGGGCGGGGCTGCGTGACCGCTTGTTCTTCGCCGTGCTGGCCGAAACCGGCATGCGCATCGGTGAAGCACTATCGCTGCGCCACAGCGATTTTCATATCGCCGGTGGCGGCACCCCGTCGATACTGGTGGCGGGCCGTGATGATCATCCGCACGGGGTGCGCGCGAAATCGGGTCCGCGCCGGATCTACATCGGCGACGATCTGGTCGCCCTCTACAGCGAGTATGTGTGGCAGTTGGTGGCCGCCGGCGCGGATGTCACGGTCGGCGACCTGGCGTCGTGTTTCGTGTTCGTCAACCTGGTGCGCGGCGTGCGCTACGCCCCGCTGCGACCGGAAACCGTCTACGACAAGGTCGATCTGATCACCGCCCGCCGCGCCGATGCGTTGCCCGAGCAGTGGACGCCGCACTGGCTGCGCCACACCCACGCCACCGCGCTGCTGCTGGCCGGGGTGGATGCGCATGTGGTGATGCGCCGTCTCGGGCACGCCGACGTGCAGACCACGTTGTCGACCTACGGCTGGGTGACCGCCGACGCGCAGATGCGCACGCTGGCCGAATGGAAGAACTATGTCGCCGGGTGGAAGGTGAACCGTGACGGGCAATGACAGTCCTGCACCGGCGCACACCGCACCGACCTGCGGTGCCGCCGGGGGTAGGTGGGCACAGCAGTGGCAGCAGGTACCCGCGCAGTGGCGCAGGCTGGTCTATTACCTGGATACCGCCCCCGCCGACACGGTCTTTCAGCGCAACCCGCGCTACCGGCCCACCCCGGACGGTCACGACTTCACCCCACACGGTGTGCCGCAACGGTTTTGCGAGGAGATCGCGTGGTGGGTGTGGCTGTGCGGGCACGAACAACGTCGCAAGATCGAGCCGTCGCTGCTGAAATGGACCAGCGGTGCACTGAGTATCGCCGCCGCCGACTACCACCAGCGGCACCGGCGTCACCCGGTCAGTATCGCTGATCTGAACGCCGAGGCCATCGT
>NZ_LZSY01000104.1 GCF_001665625.1 Mycolicibacterium peregrinum
GGCAAGCCGCTGGCCTCCACACCGAACCCGTTCACCACGTTGACCACACCGGCAGGCAGCAGATCACCGATCAGCGACATCAGGAACAGCACCGAAACCGGGGTCTGCTCAGCAGGTTTGAGCACCACGGCGTTGCCCGCGGCCAGCGCCGGGGCCAGCTTCCACACCGCCATCAGGATCGGGAAGTTCCACGGGATGATCTGGCCGACCACGCCGAGCGGCTCGTGGAAGTGGTAGGCGACGGTGTCCTCGTCGATCTGCGAGAGCGAGCCCTCCTGGGCGCGAAGCACACCGGCGAAGTACCGGAAATGGTCGATCGCCAGCGGGATGTCGGCATTCAGCGTCTCGCGGATCGGCTTGCCGTTGTCCCACGACTCGGCCAGCGCGACGGCCTCGAGGTTCTCCTCGATGCGGTCGGCGATCTTGTTGAGGATCACGGCGCGCTCGGCGGGCGAGGTCTTGCCCCACGCCGGCGCGGCCGCGTGCGCGGCATCGAGGGCCTTTTCGACGTCGGCCTCGGTGGAGCGGGCCACCTCGCAGAACACCTGGCCCGTGACCGGCGTCGGATTCTCGAAGTAGCGGCCCTCGGCCGGCGCGACCCACTGTCCGCCGATGAAGTTGTCGTAGCGGGATTCGAACGACATCACGGCGCCGTCGGCACCCGGACGTGCATAAACAGTCATGGCAATCTCCTGCATTCGGACACCGAAATGTGTCGGTAGTCACTAAAGGTAGTCAGCAGTAGGTTGCAGCACAGTTGCACACGTTGTAGGGCTTTCGAGGCCCCTGGATCAGCCCAGTTCGGAGTCGATACCGGCCAGGTGACCGCGCGCCTGCGCCCTGGCCAAGGGGTCGGCGTCGGCATGGTCGTGCAACACCCGCCAGCCCTGTCGATCGTCTCGGCCGTCGGGCAGTGCCAACCACCGCCGCAGCAGGCCCAGATCGCTCCCGGTCAGCACCGCTTCGCGCAGGCCGGCGCTCAGCTCGGTGCGCAGCCGCGCGATCGCCGGTGAGACCGACTGCGGCAGCAACGCGCCCGAGTACGCATCCAGGGCGGCCGAGACGTTCCCGGCCTGCAACGCGTCGTACACGTCACCCATGTCGCTGGCCACCGGCGCCAACAGCCGGTACGGCCGCGACTCGATGTAGCTGCTGCCGATGACCCGCCGCAGCCGCGACACCTCGGCGCGGACCGTGACCACGTCGAGGTCCTTGTCGTCGAGCAGCATGGCCAGATGATCGGCACTCAACCCCTCGGGGTGCCGGATCAGCAGGACCAGGATGTCGGCATGGCGGCCGGTGAGAACGCTGGACTGGGGCCGGCCCTCGGCGTCGGCCATCCGCCAGCGCGGGCGGTCGGCGCCCAGCACCGTCAGCCGCGCCGTCTCGGTTTCGGCCGGCTCGGCCGGTCCGGTGAGCCGCAGCAGGGCCAGCTGGTTCTCGACCGCCACAGCAGTGGCCCTGACCAGGGCCAATGTCTGAGGTGTGGCGACCGCGGACCCGCCGGTCAGGTCGATGGCGCCCAGCAGCACCCCGGTGGCCGGGTCGTGCACGGGCACGGCGGTGCAACTCCACGAGTGCACGGTTCGGGAGAAGTGCTCGGAGCCCAGGATCTGCAGTTCCCGGTCCAGCGCCAGAGCGGTGCCGGGCGCGTTCGTGCCCGCCGCCCGCTCACTCCAGTCCGACCCCGGGACGAAGTTCATCCCTTCGGCCTTGCGGCGCGCGCCGTGGTCTCCCTCGACCCACAGCAGCGTGCCGTCGGCCGCGGTGATCGCCACCAACACGCCGGCGCCGACGGCGTCGTCGACCAGCAACCGACGGATCAGCGGCAGGGTGGGCGCGAGCGGGTGCGTGTTGCGCAACTCGGTCAGCGAAGCGGCCGCGGCAGCCGCCCGGGCGCCCATGTCGGGGTCCACCCCGGTGGCCAGACTGCGTTGCCAGCTCTCCACGATGACGCGACGAACCGGGGTGGTGTCCAGAGAATCGGCGTCCACCCGGCCCGCGATGAAAAGGTCATGGATCGCACGCACCTTCGCGGGAAGTGCCCGGGGCGACATCCGGCCTCCCACGCTTCTCGATGCGGCCACCGCTATCACGCTCCCGGCGTCGGGCCATTGACATGGCATTCACGCGTGTCCGCCAGGATAGTTGACCTGCCCGGGCTGTGATGGATCCCACCCGCTGGTCAGGCGCCCGGAAATCGGGAAATCCGTCGATGACCGGTATAGTTGGGCCACGGCGGCTTGTCTGTTCTGCCTTTGCCGCCTTCTCGATCGTCAACCGAGCGCCGCGAGATGTCACTCGCGCCGGGCAGGACGACCGCCCTCTATTTTCGGAGCTTTCATTTTGTCTGTCCAAGAAACCCCTGGCACCGCCGTGCCTACTTTCGCCGAGCTCGGCCTGCCCGCCGAGATCGTCGCCACCCTCGCCGGTAACGGCGTGGAGTCTCCCTTCCCGATCCAGGCCGCGACGCTGCCTGATTCGCTCAAGGGCCGCGATGTCCTCGGCCGCGGCCGGACCGGGTCCGGCAAGACCTACGCGTTCCTGTTGCCCCTGGTGGCGCGCTTGGCGACCAGCGGCACCCGCCGCGCGCCGAACCGGCCCCGCGCACTGATCCTGGCGCCGACCCGTGAACTCGTCACCCAGATCGAGGCCTCGCTGGCGCCGCTGGCCAAGGCGACCGGCCTGCGGTCGGTCAACATTTTCGGTGGCGTGGGCCCCAACCCGCAGATCTCCGCCCTCAGAGGGGGCGTGGACATCGTGATCGCCTGCCCGGGCCGGCTCGAAGACCACATGCGGTCGGGTCACGCCGACCTGTCCGCGGTCGAGGTCACCGTGCTCGACGAAGCCGACCACATGGCCGACCTCGGCTTCCTGCCCGGCGTGAAGCGCCTGCTGGACCGCACGCCGAAAGACTGCCAGCGCCTGCTGTTCTCGGCCACGCTCGATGCCGGGGTCGACGTGCTGGTCAAGCGCTACCTGCACGACCCGGTGGTGCACAGTGTCGATTCGGCGCAGTCCCCGGTGACCGCGATGGTGCACCACGTGCTGCACGTGGACAACGCCTCCCGGGTCAACGTGGTTGCCGATCTGGCCGCCGCCCCCGGGCGCACCATCGTGTTCGCCCGCACCAAGCACGGTGCGAAAAACCTGACCCGTCAGCTCAATTCGCGTGGCGTCTCGGCAGTTGAGCTGCACGGCAACCTGTCCCAGAATGCCCGCACCCGCAACCTGACGGCGTTCTCCGACGGATCGGCCGGAGTGCTGGTGGCCACCGACATCGCCGCCCGCGGTATCCACGTCGACGACGTCAGCCTCGTCGTGCACGCCGACCCGCCCGTCGAGCACAAGGCCTACCTGCACCGGTCCGGCCGTACGGCACGCGCAGGCAACGAGGGCACCGTCGTGACGCTCATGCATGACGCACAGGTCTCCGATGTGCGCACCCTGACCAAGAAGGCCGGGGTCAAGCCCACGATCACCCGGGTGAACGGCATCGACCATCCGGTGCTTCGTGAGATCGCCCCCGGCGACCGGGTTTTCGGTGACCCGATTCGTCCCGAGCCGGCCACCCAGGCCGCTCCGGCACCGCGGCGCCAGGGCAACCGGTCCGGGCAGCCGGGCAAGTCGGGCCAGCAGCAGGGCCGCAACCGCCCGAACGGCTCCTCCCGCAACGGCGGCGGACCGTCGGCCCGCTCCGGGGCCGGTGCAGGCGGACAACAGCGCGGTGGCGGACACCGCCGTCCCCGCCGCGACTCCGGCTCTGCTCGCTAGCCCGAACCAGACGAAAGTGTGCGGTCCCGCCCGGTCCTCTCCACCGGACGGGACCGCACATGTCTTTCTGGGCTGAGCGGCCTCAGGCTCCCCACGCGTTGGCCGCACTGCGGTCGGTTGCGGCCACCTCGTCGGCGCCGTCGCGCACCGCATTGCCCAGGGAGAACAGGATCTCGTTGAGGGCCGCCGCGGCCTGGTTCCAGCGGGCCTGTTCGACGGCATAGGCCTGCGCGGCCTCACGGGTCCAGACCTGCTGCAAAGGCGCGATCTGCGAACGCAATTCATCGAGAGCAGCGTTGAACCGGCTCGACGTCGTGTGGATCTCCTGGCGAACCGAGTACTCGATCTCGCCGAAGTCGTAGGACAGCACATGATCCATGGCCGGCGCCGATCAGATGCCGTCGCCGACGGCGCCGAGCCGCTGCGCGTGAGTGTCGGTAGCAGCGCGCAGCGTGCGCTCGTTGGTCCGGATGGTCTCCGCGATACGGCCCAACGTGGTGTGCAGTGTCAGCGATTCACTGTTCCACCGGTCCACCACGTCACGGAATCGCGCCGCCGCCGCGCCGCCCCAAACCGACGATGGCACACTGCTCATCTTTCCGATGAAGCTCTGCAGCATGGCCCGGACGTCGTCGTTCAGCACGTCGATCCGGCCCGCCACACTCGTCATTACCTCGAAGTCGGTGCCCAACGGCCCCGTCGGCGCTCGTGACATGTCCTCTGGTCCTCCGGTCTTGTGTTGCGGGATATAACAATTCGACGCAGCGCGGCGCTGTTTGGTTCCACCCGATTTCAGAACACCGCGTGCGCGGACCGGGTGGCCGCCTCACACGCCCAGCGCACGGCCTCACCGTGTCCCGGTGCGCTCTGGCATCCGACCGCGATCCGCACCACACCGTCGACGAACACCGCCCAACGGATCTCCCGCCCGGTTCGGACTTCCCGGTAGCTGACCACCTGTCGGGCCGCGACGACCGCAGACGGATCGAAGTCCACGAACACCCCCGCGGGTTGCTCCCGCAGGGCGGCCTGCAGAGTGTCAGCGACTGTGCCGTCGCCGACACCGGACTGGGTCAGATGAATCATCAACTCTGGGTCGCTTGGCGAAACCACCTCGACCCGAGCCGATCCCGGCCCCTCGGTGATTCTTCGTACCGTCCAGCCCGCCGGAATCTGCACACCCACCCGGCCCTCGACCAGGACCGTCATCGACGGGTGGTCGGTGGGCGGACCGTGAGCGGCGACGGCGATCCCACCGAGTACCGCAGCCAAAGCCGCTGCGGCGCACATCGCGAACCTCCCGGTCCGGCTCCGCCTGCCAAGTTGCTCATCGGCCTCGGTATCCGGTGCCACGAGCGTGTTCCGCCAGGTCCGGGCGTCGGCCACGGTTGCCACCATGTCACGACGGCGCAGTCCTTCCACCACCTCGTTACCCAACGTCACAGCTCCCGACACCTCGACCGGAGCGTCGACAACCACCCCTGCCGATCTGCCGGCGATCGCCAGCACTGCGAGCACGACCGCTTCGGCATCCGGATCGTCCAGAGCATGGCGCGCCAGCGCGATGCCACCGGCATGGACGCCGGACACCATCACGACCTCGTCGGCGATCTCGACCACCACCGGGGACCCCGCGGATAGCGACGCACTCAGGGCCTGAACCCGCTGCATCACAACCACTTCAGAGCCCATCGCGGCATCCCGCACACGGTCGCACCGGTCGGCTGTCCACCACGTGGGACACACCAGGGTGAGCGTCCCTGCCCCGGCACCGGCCGCACCGAGTACCTCGACCCACAGATCTGACACTGCGACCGGCTCGTCCTCGATCAGCGCGATCTCGTCGTCGATGCCGGCCACCGCGACTGCGGCGAGGTCCGCCGCAACAGGGCCTGGTCCGCGCACGGTCACCGGACCCACCTCGATGACGGCTGACGTCACCGCGCCTCGCCTCCTCCAGGCAGGGCGATCTGAACCAGCTGATCGGGTGCCGTGCGGGTGATCAGCGTGCCGCGCCCCGGCGGAAGGCGAACCGGCCGTACCGTTCCCAGCAATACGCCGTCGTCGGGGCCGGCGCTCATCATCAGGCCCATACAGCCGAGGTCCCTGACCGCAGACAGCACCGGATCGAACATCGCACGCGCCGCACCGCCGGAACGGCGGGCCAGCAGCAGGTGCAGTCCGAGGTCACGGGCATGCGGCAGGTAACTCAACAGCGGTGACAGCGGATTCGGTCCGCCTCCGGCCACCAGATCGTAATCGTCGACCACGACGTAGAGTTCGGGTCCGGTCCACCACGTGCGGTCGCGAAGCTCCCGCTGGGTGACCTCGGGACCCGGCAACCGGTTCTTAAGTGTCTCAAGCAATCTCGGAAGTGCGGCGTCCAACGCCGCGACCGAAGTGGCGTATCCGGCCAGATGTCCCGATTCCACCGCGCCCAGCAAGGCGCGGCGGAAATCCACGATGAGCAGTTGCACGCTCGCCGGGTCGTTGCCCGCCGCCAGGTCGCAGCACAGGGCGCGCAGTGCGGTGGACTTGCCGCATCCGGTGTCACCGAAGATCACCAGATCGGGCTGAGCGCTGAAATCGACCAGCACCGGCATGAGTTCGCGTTCACCGAGTCCCAGCAGCACCTCGGCGGCGGGTCGGATCCGAGACACCGGGCGCAGCTCGTCTGCGTGCACACACGGCGGCAGGAGCCGGATCTCCGGCGCGCGAGCCTCCCCGCACTGCACCTGCAGTATGTCCCCGATCCGCCTTAGCGCCGCACCGATGCCGGCGTCAGACGGTGTGCCATCCAGCCGGGGCAACGCGATCAACAACTCACGACCGTCCTGCGTGAGCCCACGCCCCGGCGCGCACTGGGTCAACTGACGGGCGCGTTTGCGGTCCATCTCGGACTCGGCTGGATCACCCAGCCGCAACTCGATGCGGGTACCCAGCTGGTCCTTGAACGCGGGACGGAACTCGCCCCACCGCGACGCGGTCGCGACCACATGGATGCCGACCGAAAGCCCCTGCACGGCAAGCGCGGTGACCATCGGCTCAAGCGAGTCGAATTCGGCGCGGAACGTCGACCAGCCGTCGATGACAAGGAACACGTCACCTGAGGGATCAGCGATCTCCCCGGCATCACGACGGCTCCGGTATTCGGCCATGGAGCCGATGCCGAGCGCGGTGAACCGCGCCTCACGGGCGCTGACCAGGGCCTGCATCTCGGCGACGGTGCGCCGGACGAGGTCAGCGTCGGCGCGTCCGGCCACGGCGCCGACGTGCGGCAGGGCTTGCAGTGCACTCAGCGTTCCGCCACCGAAGTCCAGGCAGTAGATCGTCACGTCCCGGGGATGGTGGGTCGCGGCCAGTGCCACCGCCAGAGTCTTGGCCGCCGTCGATTTTCCGGATTGAGGACCGCCGACGATCGCCACGTTGCCCCGACCGCCGCCCAGCGACAGCATCAGCCGGTCCCGGCGCTGTTCGAACGGTCGGTCGACCAACCCGATCGCGACGTCGAGCGGGTCGGGATCCGACAGCAGGACGTCGCTGAGCGGCACGGCACCCGGCAGCGGGGGCAACCAAACCTGATGTGCCGGTGTGCCGTACCCGGCCAACCGATCGACGACCTGCTGCAGCACGGTCGTCGTGGCGGCAGCGGAGGCCCCGGGGCCGGCCGACATCCACGGTGCGGTGAACCGCCTAGGGCCCGGAGCCTCCAGGGGCCGTTGTTCGCGCACCGAACCGGCAGCGGAGACGAATGCGGTCTGAAACCTGAGGATCTCGCCAGCCGGTGTTTTCAGGTAAGCCGCTCCGGGTGTGTTCGGCAGCTCGTACGCATCGGCGATGCCGAGCACCGATCGGGACTCGTTGGGCGAGAATGTCTTCAGGCACACCCGGTACGAAAGATGGCTTTCCAGCCCACGCAGCCGGCCCTCGTCGAGGCGTTGGCTGGCCAACAGCAGATGCATGCCCAGCGACCGCCCGAGTCGACCGATCGCCACGAACAACTCGGCGAAATCGGGATGCTGCTGCAGCAGCTCGGAGAACTCGTCGACCACGATCAGCAGCGCCGGTAAGGCGGGCAGCTCGGTGCGGCGCCGGTATTCCGCGATATTGGCCAGGTCCCCGGCCGCCCGAAGCAGCTCCTGACGCCGGGTCATCTCTCCGGCGAGCGCGTCGGCCATCCGGGCCACGAGCTGCGCCTCCGCAGCCAGGTTGGTGATCAACGCGCTGACGTGGCGTGCCCGGTGCAAACCGAGAAAGGTTGCTCCGCCTTTGAAATCGATGAGGACGAGGTTGAGCGCCTCGGGGGAATGTGTGGTGATCAACCCCAGCACCAGCGTGCGCAGGAACTCCGATTTCCCCGAGCCGGTGGCACCGACACAGAGCCCGTGGGGGCCCATGCCGTCGTGCGCGGCCTCCTTGAGGTCGAGGTGCAGCGGGGCGCCGTCGGCCAACCGGCCAACGGGGACCCGGAGGAACCGCCGCGGATCCGATGTCGTCCACACACTCGGCGGATCGATGTCGGTCGGGTCGTCGACACCGATCAGCTCCGGCCAGTCGGCGGCCGCGGGCATCGGAGCACGACGCCATCGCGCCAGCCACCGGGCACAGGTCACGGCCTGCTCGCGGGTCATCCGGTCCGGGCGCGCCGAGACCGCGCCGAATCGCACCAGGTCAGCCTCGAGGTCCAGATGCAGGTCCGCCGTGGCGTTTCCGGCACGAGCCGCGACGGTCAGTACGGTGACGCCCGCACCGGGGCGCGACACCACAGGTCCGGTTGTGGCGGAATCGACGATGACGACGGTGTGTGCCGGCGGATCTGTGGCGGGCAGGTCGGTCAGTGTGCGCAGCCGCAGCGCGACCGGTCCACGGTGATCATCGGGATACCAGTGGTGACCAAGCCATTTCAACCATTCCCATTCGTCTGCTGTCGCTACGTCGACGACCCCGGCGATGCGCACGTACCGCGGACTGTGTGCCGTGGCCAGTTGGCAGATCACCGCGCGCAGCAAGGCCCGGGCCGCGTCGATCGGCCCCTCCACCGACACGTGCCCGAGGCCGCGCAGCTTCACCGTCACAGGGACGCCTGCCACCGTCGACCGATGCCGGATCAGTTGGGCGAGAGCCGATGCCGTCACCGGGTCGGCTTCACGCCCGGGGTCATCGCCACCGGCGACCAGCCTGGTGGACGACGGCGTGTCCCCCACGCCCACGCGCACCTCACAGAAACCAGGGTCATCGGGGACGCGTCGCCACATCTGTTCGCCACCGGCCAGCGTCCACAAGCACCCCGGATCGGGATGTGCGGCATGCAGGCCCAACCATTGCGCGCGGGCGGATTCACCGGCCACGGTGTCGATCCCGTCCAGGTAACGCAGGTACTCACCGCGGTCCCGGTGGAGCTGCGATCCGCGACCGCCGTTCTTCATGCTGTAGGCGGCCGTGCCGATCGTCGACATGGCCATCATGATCGGGAACATCATGGCGGCCGGACCACGTGTCGCGGGCGCGCCAGAGGTGACGTACACCGCGACCATGCCGCCCATCGCGACGACGACCAGCAGCGGCAGCAACCTGGTGAGCGGGCTGATCGGGTTGTGGCGCGGCAGCGCAGGCGGTGCATCGATCACAACCTCCGTCACCTGCGACTCCGGTACGGGGAGCTCGCGGGCGGCGTGCGGTGCGCGGATCGGTTCCATCGACATTTGGACGCACGCGGGGCCCGCCGGGTTCCCGCTGCGCACCGGAAAAATTGGTGTACGACGGGGTTCCTCGAGTCGGTTAGCGTGGCAGATGTCGGCGTCAACCGGGGGGTGATGCGATGCCGGATTCCTTGTGTCACGTATCGATTCACTTTGGCGCTGCTGACGCGGCCGGGCACGGCGCCACGGTCGACCTGTCCTTGCCGGGCGCGATGACAGTAGGCGAACTCCTGCCGTGGATCGTCGACGCGCTCGGCGCCGCCGACGGCACCGCGCTGCGCTGGCGGTTGGCACACCTGGGCGGAAACGATCTGAACGAGTCGGCGACCCTGTCGCAGAACGATGTTCGCGACGGCGATCTGCTGGTGCTTGCCGGAGCCCGCGAAGAGCCCACGCCAGAACGGTCGCTGACTGCCGTGTTGACCGGCGACTCCACGGAGGACGCCGTGTCCGACGGACTGCGGGTGGCCGCCTGCTTGTGGGCCTGCGCGCTTGGCGTCGTGGCGCTGGCGTGGACCGGGCTCGCCGGCAGCGGATTGGACCGCATTGCCGTGGCCGCGGTGGCGGCAGTGGCTGTCACTGTCGTGGCGCTGGCTGCCCGGCGTTTCGATCTGAGTTCGGCAAAGGTCGCGGCGCTCGACGTCGCAGCGCTCGCGCACGCGGCGGTCCTCGGTTTCCTCGTCGTTCCGGCCGGGCCGGCTCCGGCGAACTTCTTTCTGGCTGCGATCGCTGCGGGATCACTGGGCGCGATACTGATGCGGGTATCCGGTGGCGGCTCGGAGACTCTGCTCGCGGTCGTCACGGTCACCGGGGTGGTCGCCGCAGCGACCGGTTTCGTCTCGTGGTGGCCCTCGGCCACCCCGATACTGGGTTCGTTGGTGAGCGCACTCGGGGTGGGCCTGCTGCCGCTGACACCGCGGTTGTCCATTGCGTTGGCCGGCCTGACGCCGCCGGTACCCGGGTATGCCGGCGACGAGACGCCAGAGCCGGACGGATTCGACGTCGATGCACGAGCTCTCGTCGGGCACCGGTACCTGGCGAGCCTGGTGGCCGGTTGTTCGACCGCTGCCGCGCTGGGGACGGCAATCCTCACATTCGCCGGTCCGCAGCGGGTCACAGCCGTCGAGGTCACGTTCGCCGCGGCCGTCGGCGTGGCGCTACTGCTGCGCTCACGCAGCTACGTGTCGGGCCGTTGCCGCACCGTAGCCGGCGTCTGCGGATTCCTCTCGCTCACTGCAGCTTTCGTTCTTGTAGCGGCCTGGAATCCAGTACATGGCAGTTGGACCGGAGTGCTCGCCGTCGGCACTGGGATCGCCCTGATCTGGCCGGTCACGATCCACAGTCCGGCCGCAGCTCGGTTCGCAGATGCCCTGGAGTACGCCGCGCTGGCCGCGGTGGTGCCGCTGGCATGCTGGCTGGCCGGCGCTTTCGACATCGTTCGCGACCTGGCACTGAGGTGAACAGGCCGGTCCGGTTGGCTGCGGCGCTGATCGTCGGGGTTCCACTGCTGCCCATCGCACCGGCGGCAGCCGTCGTACCACCCGCAATCGATGCGACCTTGCTCCCTCGGCCTGCGCCACCGGGACCCGTCGAGCGCACCGAACAACGCCAACCCTGCTATCAGTCTCCGGCCGACGCCACCGCCGATGTGGCGGGGACTCCACCGGGCCTGGAGTCGGTGTGGCCGCTCACTCGCGGTGCGGGGCAGAAGATCGCGGTGATCGACACCGGGGTCGCCCGGCACCGTCTGTTGCCGCACCTTGTCGGCGGCGGTGACTATGTGTCACACGGCGACGGTACCGCCGATTGCGACGGCCACGGCACGATCGTTGCCGGAATCGCCGGTGCTGCACCTAGTCCCGGATTCAGCGGGGTCGCACCCGACTCCGTCATCTTGGCCATCCGTCAGTCGAGCAACAAGTTCAGCGCGGACGGCGGACCTACCGGTGTCGGCGACGTCACCACCCTCGCCATGGCGGTGCGTACCGCAGCCGACCTCGGCGCCACCGTCATCAACATCTCGTCGCCCGCGTGCGTAGCCGCCACCGCAGCACCCGACGACCGAGCCCTCGGCGCCGCACTGAGCTACGCCGTCGACGTCCGTAACGTCGTGGTGGTGGCCGCAGCCGGCAACGTCGGCGCGGGCTGTACGCAGCAGGAAGGTCCCACCGGTCCGGCCGGCGTACCCGACTGGGACAGTCTCCGCACGGTATCCAGCCCGGGCTGGTACGACGACCTGGTGTTGTGCGTGGGTTCGGTCGGATCCGACGGCACAGCATCGGTTTTCAGTCTGGCCGGTCCCTGGGTAGATGTGGCCGCGCCCGGCGAGAATCGCGTCTCGCTACACCCCGACGGCGAACGGTTGATCGACACGATCGGACGGGACGCCCCGATTTCGGGAACCAACTATGCCGCGCCCGTGGTGGCCGGGGTGGCTGCGCTGGTGCGTGCCCGGTTCCCGCAACTCAGCGCGCGAGAGGTGATGCGCCGCATCGAGGACACCGCGCGTACTCCGGCCGACGGCTGGAATCCGTTGGTCGGGCACGGGGTGGTCGACGCCCTGGCCGCCGTCAGCGGCGGCACTCCGTCGACTGTGTCCGCGCCGGCCGTCCCGGCCCTAGTAGTGCCGGGTACCCCGGCTTCGATCGACGCCCGACCCCAGCGCATCGCCTTCGGCGGCGCCGCCGTGTGCGTCGGCGCGACGCTCCTGATCGCACTGATGATGGCAGCCAAGCGGTTACGCCGGCACCGCCCGGGCGCCGGTCGTCACGTCCCGGCTGACTGAGGCGGCTTCGCGGTTCAGTTCGGGCCCCCGTGGCAGCATCGCGAGCATCGGCCACGGCGCGGGAACAGGGTCGGTACCCAGACCGAGCATTTCTGCGGTGGCCCCGTCGCGGATCCCGAACAGCACGCCCCGATCGTTCAACAGGTACAGCGGCCCACCGTCGATGCCGTCGCGGGTCACACCCGCGGCCTGCAGCAGCACGCTGCGGCCACCCGGAATCACCACCCGATCGACATTCGGGCCCATACCGTCTGCCTGCGCCAGTTGCACACTGTGATCGGGCAGCGAATCTGCCATGACCACACTGGTATTCGTTGCCGATCCGCGCTGCCGCGGATCCCAGTTGGCGCACACCACCGCAGGTGCCCGCGGCACAACCCGCTCCGGGAACCGGGCCACGGCGAGGTTGTCGGCCACCGGCACATCGGCCACCACGTCGGCCGGAACGACCGGCGGTTCGTCATGCGACTGTGCCACGCTGAATCGGATGACGTCGGCCGCCACCCGGCCGACGCGTTGGAGGCCGTCGGTCAGCACCACATAGAACTCGGCGGGGCCGGCGCGTACCACGCGCACCACGGTGCCCACCGCGAGTCCGCCCAGCGCGGCCGGTCCAGGGTTGCCCACGCCCGCGATCGGCGGTGCCCGTAACGCCGGCGCCTCGGGCACCGAGTCCAGCAGGGCTTGCGAAACCGCTTGTACCGGCAAACCTTCCAGATGAAGTGCTCGTACCACGGCGATGTCGCGGAGATCGACCCGCGCCCGCCACCCGTCGGCCAGCAGGTACGTCGCCCCTCCCATCGTGCGCGCCGACACGAGCAACGCCTGACCGCTACCCAACGCCACCATCCCGCGGTCGCCCCGCCCCGCCAGCAGCACTGTCTCGGCCGGCTCTGTGCCGTCGCAGACAGCCCAGTCCGATTCGTCGAGGCTCAGCGGTCGACCGAGCTCGGCCGGGGCGCCCGGGATGCCCACCAGTGGGCCGCGCCGGAACCTAGCGATGGCAGCGGCGTCGACCACCAGCGGATTCACCGGTGTACCGACGATGAGCCGGGCCGAAGCCAGATCAGACACCGGGTGCACGGTGTCATCGACGCGGACGTACAGGGCTCCGGTATCGCGCGCCAGCAGGATTGGCGCATCACCTGGCACCGATCCTGGACGGACCAGCGCCAGCACCGCACACACCGCGATCGCGACAGCCGTCAGGGCGCAGCCCGCGCCGTAGGCGACCGCCTGCGCGCGCAGCGGATCATCGAGCATCCGCGCGTCACCGCGAACCAACGCGTGTGCCATGCGCCGCAACAGGAATCGATGCCCGCTGAGCTGTAGCCGAGTAGCAGATCGCCGTGCCATATGTCCCCCGCGGGTCACCCTAACCCGGCCGGGGACAGCGTGATTACGCCAATTTACGCAGCGCGCTAGTCTTCGCGCTGACGCTGCCGGTAGGCCGCGACATGCTGGCGATTACCGCAGTTGCCGGTGTCGCAGAAGATGCGGGAGCGGTTTCGCGACAGGTCGGTCAGCACGGCCTCACAGTCCGGGGCGGCGCAGATCTTGAGCCGACGCAGTTCGCCGCCACGGATCAGGTCGGCCAGCGCCATCGCCATCTCGGCGCCCATCCGCTGCGCGAGCGGATCGTCGACCGACGCCAGGTGCAGGTGCCACTCCGGCATCTCCTTGTGCCGCGTCAGCCACGGCGCCGCCTTGGTGTCACTCAGCAGGGCGTTGACCCGACTGACCGCCTCCTCCTCGTCGTCGGCCACCGCCCAGACCTCCCCGATGCGCCCGCGCAGTGCGCGCACCGCGGCCAGCTCGGCCTCGTCTCGGTCGCGTCGTCCGGTCCAGCCGAAGTCATCGAGATAGGCACTCAGGTCGGCCTGGTCAGACAGTTGTTCGCCTTCTACCCGATCGGTGTTCACCAACACCATCGCAGCCCGAAGCGTGAGCTCCGTGTCATAGGTAAAAAGCATTTGACTCATGACCCCCTGTCGCCGTACCGTCAACCCTACTGTCATTACCAAAATCGATTTTACTCATGACACGTCCCAGGGGGGTGTACCGATGACTGCCGAAGCCCAGCTCGACCGCACGACCGCAGACAACCACTTCCGGCTCGGCCTGCTGTTCGCCGTCAGCTCCGCGCTGGCGTTCGGCTCATCGGGCCCGTTCGCCAAAGCCCTGATGGAGTCCGGCTGGAGCCCCACCGCCGCCGTCACGGCCCGGCTGGCCGGTGGTGCGCTGATGATGGCCGCGTTCGCCGGCGTCGTCCGGCCCGGCTGGATCCGCGAAGTGCTCGGGCACGCCAAGACAGTCATCGGCTACGGCCTGATCCCGATCGCCGGCGCGCAGCTCTGCTACTACAACGCCGTCGCACACCTGTCCGTCGGTGTGGCGCTGCTGCTGGAGTACACCGCCCCGATCCTGGTCGTCGGCTGGGTCTGGGCCACCACCCGGCACCGCCCCAGCGCGCTGACCTTCGGCGGCGTGGCCGTCGCCATCGCCGGCATCGTCCTGGTGCTCGACGTGTTCAGCGGCGCCCAGATCAACCTCGCCGGCGTGAGCTGGGGCCTGGCCGCTGCAGTGTGCGCCGCCTGCTACTTCATGATGTCCAACAAGGCCAGTACCGACGGCGACGGGCTCAGCCCGATCAGCCTGGCTGCCGGTGGTCTGATCATCGGGACCACGGCCGTGGCGCTCCTCGGCGTCGCCGGCGTCATGCCACTGATCTTCACCACCAACCCCGTCACCCTTGCCGGACACACCACTTCGTGGCTGGTGCCGGTGATCGCACTCGGCCTGATCCCCACCGCCCTGGCCTACACGCTCGGCATCGTCGGGATCGCCAAACTCAAGCCGCGCTTTGCCTCCCTGGTCGGGCTCTCCGAGGTGCTGTTCGCGGTCCTCATCGCCTGGGTCATGCTCGGCGAGGCGATGTCGGTGAGCCAGGCGATCGGCGGCGCCGTCGTACTGGTCGGTCTCGCAGTGGCCCGCCAGGGTGACCGCGGCGAGCAGGCGGACCCGGAAGCGCCCACCCAGGTCGAGCGGGCGACCTGGCCCGATATGGCCATGCAGGAGACGTCCGACGGGGCAAACGATTAGCCGCGGCTAACCATTTTGTGTGACTATGTTGCCCGTGAGTCTCCTCCGGAAGTCGGCCCGGGTGGCCGCGATCGTCTCAACCCTGGTCAGCGCAGCTTTTCCGCTGGTATTCGCCGCGCCCGCCACGGCCGAACCATGCTCCGACGTAGAGGTCATCTTCGCCCGCGGGACCAATGACTTGCCCGGACTGGGCCGGCCGGGCCAGGCATTCGCCGACGGGCTGAGCTCCCGACTCGGCGGCCGTACGGTCTCCACCTACGCGGTCAACTACCCGGCCAGCTACGACTTCCTGGCCGCCGCCGACGGCGCCAACGACGCTGCCAACCGTATTGCCACGCTGGCGTCCTCCTGCCCGTCCACCAAGGTCGTACTCGGCGGCTACTCGCAGGGCGCCGCGGTCGTGGACATGCTGGCCGGCATCCCCCCGCTCGGCAACAGGGTCGGAGAGATCGGATCTGCACCGCCGCTCGCAGGCGATCTTGTGCCCCAGGTCGCTGCCGTTGCCGTATTCGGCAACCCGTCGGCGAAATTCGGCATTCCGATCACCTCGTCGGTGTTCGGAGGCAAGGCGATCGACATCTGCAAGGACGGGGATCCCATCTGTTCGCGCGGCCGGAACCCGTTCGCGCACAGCGACTACGTCGGCATGGCAGATCAGGCCGTCAACTTCGTCGCAGGAATCGTCTAGTCAAAACAGACGTTAGGATTTGGTGTGGCCATTGATCTTGTTCGTCGCTGCGCCGTGTTTGCGGCAGCAGCGCTCACCGCTGCTGCTGCCGTCGCCGCACCGGTTCTGGTGCCGTCCTCCACACCCGGGCTCGGCGTAGGTCTGCCTTCGGCCAAAGCCGCGGACTGTCCCGACATCGAGGTGGTATTTGCCCGCGGCACCAACGACACCCCGGGTCTCGGGCGGATCGGCAACGCGTTCGTCAGTTCGCTGCGCAACAAGGTCGGCGGCCGTTCGGTCGGCGCCTACGCGGTGAGTTATCCGGCCAGCTTCGACTTCCTGGCCGCAGCCGGCGGCGCCAACGATGCCTCCGGCCACATCCAGTGGATGGTGGACAACTGCCCCAATACCCGGCTGGTGCTGGGGGGCTACTCCCAGGGCGCCGCGGTGATCGACGTGATCGCTGCCGTTCCGTTCCCGGCCGTCGGCTTCAACGCACCGCTGCCGCCGAACGTCCCGGAGCACGTCGCCGCGGTCGCCGTCTTCGGTAACCCGTCGGCGAAACTCGGTCTGCCGCTGACCTCCAGCCCGGTGTACGGGGGCCGCGCCATCGACCTGTGCAACCCCGGCGATCCGATCTGCGGTGACGGCGACAGCGTTCAGGCACACCGGGCGTATGAAGGCCCGGCCAACGATGCCGCCAACTTCGTCGCCGGACTGTTGTAGGCCGCGTCCGCTACCATCGCTGAGGTGGTCGAACTCCCTGCGACCAGCCACGTAGCCCGACGGCTTCGGCGCTGGATCGGTGTAGCTGTCATTTTCGCGGCGGCCGTTGTCGTCCTGCCCGCCACCGCGGCTGTCGTGCCTGGCTCCGTCGCCGTGGCCAACGCCGCCCCATGCCCTCCGGTCGAGGTCGTCTTCGCCCGTGGCCGTACCGAACCCGCCGGGGTCGGCACTCTCGGGAACGCGTTCGTGAGTGCCCTGCGGTCCAAGTCGAACAAGAACATCGGCGTCTATGCGGTCAAGTATCCGGCCGACAGCGAGGTCGACATCGGCGCCAACGACATGAGCCAGCACATCCAGTACATGATGAACAACTGCCCGGACACCCGATTGGTGATCGGCGGGTATTCGTTGGGCGCCGCAGTCGCCGACGTGGTGCTGGCCGTTCCGTTCACCGGCTTCGGCTTCAAGACTCCGCTGCCCGCAGGTGCCGACGGGCACATCGCCGCGGTCGCTCTGTTCGGCAACGGCGCCGCGTGGGTCGGTCCCATCACGCGCTTCAGCCCGGTCTATGCCGACCGGACCATCGAGTTGTGCCACGGTGCCGACCCGATCTGTAACCCGGCCGATCCCGACACCTGGAAGAACAACTGGCCCGATCACCTGGCGGGCGCCTACATCGACGGCGGGATGGTCAACCAGGCCGCGGATTTCGTGACCGGTCGCATCTGACCGACGTCGACCGTCGCCGGATCGTTGCCTGACTGGCACCTATTCTCGACGTCGTCGTCAATACCATCGAATGCGTGATTGTCCGCCGGATGTTCACCGCGCTCATCACCACCCTGGCCGCCGTCATGACGCCGATGACGGTAGCTCCCAGCATGATTGGCGTTGCCAATGGTGCCGTGTGTCCACCGGCGGAAGTGGTGTTCGCCCGCGGCCGGATGGAACCCCCGGGCCCCGGTCAGGTCGGCACCGCATTCATCAAGACTCTCCGAGCCCTCCGAGGCCCGAACATCAGCTTCTATCCGGTGAATTACCCGGCGGACACCCAGGTTGACGTGGGCGCCAACGACATGAGCCGGCACGTGCAGTGGATGACGCGCAATTGTCCGAGGACCAAGCTCGTGCTGGGCGGTTACTCGTTGGGCGCCGCCGCCACCGACCTGGTTCTGGCCATGCCGGTTTCGGCGTTCACCTTCAACAGTCCGCTGCCGCGTGGCACCGACCGGCACATCGCCGCAGTGGCGCTGTTCGGCAACGGTGCCAACTGGGCAGGCCCGATCACGTTGTTGAACCCCACATATCAGAGTCGGACCATCGACCTGTGCCACAGTGACGACCCGGTCTGCAATCCGAGCAGCCCGTACAACTGGCGGGCCGGCTGGCAGGACCATCTGGCACCCGGCTACATCCGCTCGGGAATGGTGGCGCAGGCAGCCAAGTTTGTCGCCGCCCGGCTCTGAGGCGCCTGAGGTTCTCAGAGCGTACGCAGGTCCCGGGTGACCGTGTTCCGGCCGGCCAGTTCATCATCGGGCGGATAGTCGACCTGAACGAGCGTGAGCCCACGCGCAGGTGCGGCGGCGAAATCGCTGGAGCGGCTCGACTCACCCAGGAGGCCGGCGGTCCAGCCAGCTGAACGCCTGCCCTCCCCGACCGCCAGAATCGCGCCGACCAACGAGCGAACCATGTTCCAGCAGAAGGCATCCGCGGTGACATACGCCGTCACATAGTGCCCGTCACGCATCCACTCCAGCCGCTGCAGGTCACGAATCGTGGTGGCTCCCGGGCGGGGACGGCAGAACGCCGCGAAATCGTTGAGCCCCAACAACTCCCGCGACGCGGCGGCCATCGCGTCTAGATCCAGGGACTTCGACCACGGGGTGACGAACCGCGCCTCGGAAGGCTCAACCCCGTAGGGGGCGAGACTCAACCGGTAGGTGTAGTGCCGGCGCAGTGCCGAGAATCTGGCATCGAAACCCGCAGGCGCCCGGACGATGTCGCGGATCCGGACATCGGTCGGCAACAATCGCGCCAATCGACGCACCAGCGGGGTGAATTCGGCGTCACCCAGGCGGGTGGTGCGCGGATAGGCATGCGCGACGGCATCGACGGGGATGTCGACATGGGCGACCTGACCGGTGGCATGCACCCCGGTGTCGGTACGGCCCGCGGTACGCGTCACCACCGGCGTGCGGAACACCGTCGAGAGTGCCTCGTCGATCACCCCGGCCACGGTGCGCTGACCGATCTGCACCGCCCAGCCCGCGAAATCGGTGCCGTCGTATGCGATATCGAGCCGCAGGCGGACAGAAGCGACATGCCCGCCACCGGAATCGATGGCGGGCATGTCGTTCAATGCCTGGTTAGGACTTGGCTTCATCCTCAGTGACTGCCTCATCGGCGGACGCCTCGTCGGCCGGAGCCTCCTCAGCGACAGTCTCTTCGGTCGCCTCTTCGGTCGCCTCTTCGGTCGCGGCCTCTTCGACAGCGTCCTCAGCGGGAGCCTCAGCCTCGGCAGCCTTGGCCTGCGCGGCGGCCGCACGACGAGCGCGGTCGGCCTCGGAGGTCACGGTCTTCTCCCGCACCAGCTCGATGACAGCCATGGGGGCGTTGTCGCCCTTGCGGTTCTCGACCTTGATGATGCGGGTGTAGCCACCCTCGCGATCGGCGAAGAAGGGGCCGATCTCGGCGAACAGAACGTGCACGACGTCCTTGTCGCGGATCTTCTTCATCACCTCGCGGCGGTTGTGCAGTTCACCCTTGCGGGCGTGGGTGATCAGCTTCTCGGCGTACGGACGCAGCGCCCGGGCCTTCGGTTCGGTCGTCTTGATGCGACCGTGCTCGAACAACGACGTAGCCAGGTTGGCCAGGATCGCCTTCTGGTGTGAGGACGACCCGCCGAGGCGAGCACCCTTGGTGGGCTTGGGCATTGCGACTATCTCCTAAATGGGGCCGGTCCCCGTATCAGGTAGGACCGGGACGGTAATTCTTTAGAGCTGCTCGGTCTCGGCGTAGTCCTGGGTGTCGTCCAGGTCGTAACCGCCGGCATCCGCGGTCCAGGTGCCGGTGGCGGCGTCGTAACCGGCGACCTCGGACGGATCGAACGTAGCCGGGCTGTCCTTGAGCGAGAGACCCAGCTGGTGCAGCTTGATCTTCACCTCGTCGATGGACTTCTGGCCGAAGTTACGGATGTCCAGCAGGTCGGACTCCGTGCGGGCGACGAGCTCGCCCACCGTGTGCACACCCTCGCGCTTGAGGCAGTTGTACGAACGGACGGTCAGGTCCAGATCGTCGATCGGCAGCGCGAAGCTGGCGATGTGGTCTGCCTCGGCCGGCGACGGGCCGATCTCGATGCCCTCGGCCTCGACGTTGAGTTCCCGTGCCAGACCGAACAGCTCGACCAGGGTCTTGCCGGCCGACGCCAGGGCGTCACGCGGGCTGATCGAGTTCTTGGTCTCGACATCGAGAATCAGCTTGTCGAAGTCGGTGCGCTGCTCGACACGCGTGGCCTCCACCTTGTAGGTGACCTTGAGGACCGGCGAGTAGATCGAATCGACCGGGATACGGCCGATCTCAGCGCCCGAGGCCTTGTTCTGCACGGCCGGGACGTAGCCGCGACCGCGCTCGACGACGAGCTCGACCTCCAGCTTGCCCTTGTCGTTGAGTGTGGCGATGTGCATGTCCGGGTTGTGAACCGTCACACCGGCCGGGGGCACGATGTCACCGGCGGTGACGGCACCCGGGCCCTGCTTGCGCAGGTACATGGTGACCGGCTCGTCCTCCTCGGAGGACACGACCAGGCCCTTGAGGTTCAGGATGATGTCGGTGACGTCTTCCTTGACCCCGGGGACGGTGGTGAACTCGTGCAGCACACCGTCGATGCGGATGCTCGTGACCGCTGCGCCCGGAATGGACGACAGCAGCGTGCGCCGCAGCGAGTTACCCAACGTGTAACCGAAACCGGGCTCCAGGGGCTCGATGACGAACTTGGAGCGGTTGTCGGCGAGGGTTTCCTCGGACAGTGTGGGTCGCTGAGAGATCAGCATGGTGTTTCTTCTCCTTCTCGGCACCCGCTATTTGATGCCGTCTGAGATTGACAGTCAGGTGACTGTCAACATTTCGCGGCCTCCGGCCGCGGAAAGGTCATTACTTCGAGTAGAACTCGACGATGAGCTGTTCGGCGAGCGGCACCTGGATCTGCGCGCGCTCGGGCAGCTGGTGGACGAGGATGCGCTGACGCTCCCCGACGACCTGCAGCCACGACGGGATCGGACGCTCACCCGCGGTCTGCCGAGAAAGCTCGAACGGCAGGGTGTTGAGCGACTTCTCCTTGATGTCGATGATGTCGTACTGCGACACCCGGTAGCTCGGGATGTTCACCTTGACACCGTTGACGGTGAAGTGGCCGTGGCTGACCAGCTGACGGGCCATCCGGCGGGTGCGCGCCAGGCCGGCGCGGTACACCACGTTGTCCAGGCGGCTCTCCAGGATCTGGAGCAGGTTCTCGCCGGTCTTACCCGACTGGCGGTTGGCCTCTTCGTAGTACTTGCGGAACTGCTTCTCCAGCACGCCGTAGGTGAAGCGAGCCTTCTGCTTCTCCTGCAGCTGGGTGCGGTATTCGCTCTCCTTGATCCGCGCGCGGCCGTGCTGGCCGGGCGGGTAGGGGCGCTTCTCGAACGACTGGTCTCCACCGATCAGGTCGACGCCGAGGCGGCGCGACTTGCGGGTGGCGGGTCCGGTATAACGAGCCATTTTTCAGATCCTCCCTAGACCCGGCGCCGCTTGGGCGGACGGCAGCCGTTGTGCGGCTGCGGAGTGACGTCGGAAATCGCACCCACCTCGAGGCCGGCGGCCTGCAGCGAGCGGATGGCGGTCTCACGGCCCGAACCCGGACCCTTGACGAACACGTCGACCTTCTTCACGCCGTGCTCCTGCGCCTTGCGGGCAGCGTTCTCGGCGGCCAGCTGTGCGGCGAACGGGGTCGACTTACGCGAACCCTTGAAGCCGACGTGACCCGACGACGCCCAGGCGATGACGTTGCCCTGGGGATCGGTGATCGAGACGATCGTGTTGTTGAACGTGCTCTTGATGTGAGCGGCGCCGTGCGGGACGTTCTTCTTTTCCCGGCGACGGGTGGTCTTACCGCGCTTGGCGCCGGCAGCCTTCTTCGGTGGTGCCATCGGGGTTACCTAGCCTTCTTCTTGCCGGCGATGGTGCGCTTGGGGCCCTTGCGGGTACGCGCGTTGGTCTTGGTGCGCTGCCCACGCACGGGCAGACCACGGCGGTGCCGCAGGCCCTGGTAGCAGCCGATCTCGATCTTGCGGCGAATGTCGGCCTGCACCTCGCGGCGCAGGTCACCCTCAACCTTGAGGTTGCCTTCGATGTAGTCACGCAGAACGGTCACCTGATCGTCGGTCAGGTCCTTCGTGCGCATGTTCTTGTCAATGCCCGTCGCGGCGAGGATCTCGTTCGAACGGGTACGGCCGATGCCGAAAATGTAGGTCAGCGCGATCTCCATGCGCTTGTCGCGCGGAAGATCGACGCCCACGAGGCGTGCCATGTGGCGGTGTTCCTTCTTTTCTGCGGAGGTCTGGTCCCAGCCCGTTCCCTTCAGCCCCTAAGGGCTCTCCGGGGTCCGGCCTCCGTACCGGACGTGGATGAGTGCTCATCTCGTATGAGCGGCGTATCCGCTCAGTGGTGCTGGGAGTTCATCATTCAGTTGTGTTGTGATCCAACGTGGTCGATCAAGGCTCCCGAAGGGAGTCCTGACTAACCCTGCCGCTGCTTGTGGCGGGGATCGCTGCAGATCACCATGACCCGCCCATGCCGGCGGATCACCCTGCACTTATCGCAGATGGGCTTGACGCTCGGGTTCACCTTCACGGCTGTTTCGATCCTTCTGGCTTGTTGGTGTCATGCGCATGCGCACGTCACCGTTCTCGTCGTTACTGGTCGGGCTTCTATCGGGTCACTTGTACCGGTACACGATGCGGCCCCGGGACAGGTCGTAGGGCGAGAGCTCCACCACTACGCGGTCCTCGGGCAGGATGCGGATGTAGTGCTGCCGCATCTTGCCGCTGATGTGGGCCAAGACCTTGTGTCCGTTCTCCAGCTCAATGCGGAACATCGCATTGGGCAGAGGCTCGACCACGCGACCCTCGACCTCGATGGCACCGTCTTTCTTGGCCATACTTTTCGGCGATCCTTGCTTTCGTTTCGTAGCTTCATCAGTCTCAATGCAGCCCGTCATGGTGCTGCAACCGACCAACTTCAAAACGTGAGCCGGATCGAGGCGAAGTTGCAGAAATTCAGCAGTTCCAAGACGGGGCACGCAAAAAGTCGGCGCGATAGTCGCACCGTTGGTCCACAATACCCGCTCGGCGGCCAGTACCAAAATCACGGCTGATCAGCTCCGGCGACCTCGATCTGCCCCGAATATTGGTGCGCCGAGAAGCCACGAATCAAGCGAGAATGGTACGGACTGATCCGCGCACCCGGCGAATGGAGACACGAGCACGTGATGGCTGTGTACCTGGCCGCGTTCGTCGTCGGCGGCATCGCCGTACTGGCCGCCCTGCTGCTCGCCGATGTCGGACACGGCGACGGCATGCCCTTCCTGAGCCTGACCGGCCTGTCGGTCGCCCTACTCGGCGCCGGCACCGGCGGCCTGATCGGCACCTGGCTGGGCCTGGGCACCATCTGGTCCGCGGCCCTGGCCGCGGCCTGCGCGGTCGTGCTGGTGTTCACCCTCAACGGCCTGCTGTTGCCCTACATGCGCCGCCAGCAGTCCAACTCGCACAAGGGCCGGTCCTCTTATGTCGGCCTGCTCGGCACGGTCACCCTCGAAGTCCCGCCGGGCGGCTGGGGCGAGATCTCCTTCGTCGACGCCGACGGCAACCGGGTGTTCTCCCGCGCCAAGAGCGACGAGGCCGACGCCCTGCCCAAGGCGACGCGCGTCTACATCGCGGACATCGATCCGGATTTCGTCCACATCGTCGCAGTTCCAGAAACCTGAGCAGTTCCAGAAACCTGAGCTGCACCCGAGCGCTGCCCCACCGAGAAAGGCACCACAGTGTCCCTGCTGCTCATCGTCGTCCTCGCCGCCATCGCCGCGATCCTCATCCTGGTGGTGCTGCCGTTGATCTACGTCAAGAACTACATCAAGGTGCCGCCCAACGAGGTGGCCGTGTTCACCGGACGCGGCACCCCCAAGGTGGTCCGCGGTGGTGCCCGGTTCCGGATGCCCGGCATCGAGCGGGTGGACATCATGAGCCTCGAACCGTTCAACGTCAGCATCAACCTGCAGAACGCGCTGTCCAACAACGGTGTGCCGGTCAACGTCGAAGCCGTCGGGCTGGTGCGTATCGGCTCGGCCGACGAGGCCGTGCAGACCGCCGTGCAACGCTTCCTGACCTCCGACCTCAACGAGCTGCAGCGCCAGATCAACGAGATCCTGGCCGGCAGCCTGCGCGGCATCACCGCGACCATGACCGTCGAGGACCTCAACTCCAACCGCGACACCCTGGCTCGCAGCGTGGTCGAGGAGGCCGGCGGCGACCTGGCGCGCATCGGCATGGAGGTCGACGTCCTCAAGATCGCCGGCATCTCCGACGCCAACGACTACCTCAAGTCACTGGGCCAGCGGCGGATCGCCGAGGTCAAGCGTGACGCCACCGTCGGTACCGCGGAGGCCGAGCGCGACGCGCAGATCCAGTCGGCAAAGGCCCGCCAAGAGGGCGCCGTCGCCCAGGCCGAGGCCGACACCGCAATCGCGACGGCGACGCAGAAGCGCGACGTCGAGCTGGCCCGGCTGCGCGCGTTGACCGAAGCCGAGAACGCCCAGGCGGACCAGGCGGGCCCGCTGGCGAACGCCCGCGCGCAGAAGGACGTCGGCATCGCGACCGAGCAGGCCGAGGCGGCCCGGGTCCAGGCCCGCATCGAGGTGGAGCAGCGTCGTGCCGAGCAGGCCCAGGCTGCGCTGCAGGCCGACGTGATCGCACCTGCCGAGGCGAAGCGACAGGCCGACATCGCGATCGCCGAAGGCCAGCGCCAGTCCACGATCCTGGCCGCCGAGGCCGCAGCCGAGACCGAGCGGCGCAAGGGTCAGGCCGAGGCCGACGCCCGCAAGGCGGCCGCCGACGCCCTTCGGGTGGAGAAGCAGGCCGAGGCCGACAGCCTGCAGGCCAAGCTCGTCGCCGAGGCCGCCGGTAAGAAGGAGCTGGCCGACGCCCTTCGGGTCGAGCAACAGGCCGAGGCCGCCGGTATCGAAGCCAAATTGCTGGCCGAGGCCAACGGTAAGAAGGAAATCGCCGCGGCGCTCAACGGCTACTCGGCCGAGGCCGCGCGCCTGCTGATGCTTCCCGACGTGCTCGCCTCGGTGGTCAAGGCGACCGAGGCGGCGGCCGCACCCCTGGCCGAGATCGACCGGCTGTCGATCATCGGCGGGTCTGGCGACACCCAGGGCGCGGTCGGGAGCCTGCTCGGCATCAGCCCGCTCGCGGTGGCCAACATCCTGGAGTCGCTCAAGGCCTCGGGCATCGACGTGGCGTCCATGCTCCAGGGGTCCAATGCCACCAATGGGGACAGCGCACACCCGAGCTGAGAAAACTGCTGGCGGCGGGGCGCATAATTGGCAGCGATGACCGGCCCCGCCTCCCAGCCCCGTAAACCCGTAATCCTGACCGTCGACGACGATCCTGCGGTCTCGCGTGCCGTCGCCCGCGATCTGCGCCGCCACTACGGCGAGCGCTACCGGATCGTGCGTGCCGAATCCGGCCCGGACGCCCTGGAGACCCTCAACGAGCTGAAGCTGCGCGGCGACACCGTCGCGGTGTTCGTCGCTGACTACCGGATGCCGCAGATGAGCGGCATCGAATTCCTCGAATCCGCGATGGACCTCTACCCGATGGCCCGGCGGGTGCTGTTGACGGCATATGCCGACACCACCGCCGCGATCGACGCCATCAACGTCGTCGACCTCGACCACTACCTGCTCAAGCCGTGGGATCCGCCCGAGGAGAAGCTGTACCCGGTGATCGACGGCCTGCTGGAGCAGTGGCACACCGTCGGCGACCGGGCCATCCCGCACACCAAGGTGATCGGCCACCAGTGGAGTTCGCGGTCCTGGGAGGTGCGCCAGTTCCTGGCCCGCAACCAGCACACCTTCCGTGCATTCACCACCGACGAGCCGATGGGCCGCCAGCTCCTGGAGGCCGCGGGGCTCGACGGCCTGCAACTTCCCGTGGTGATCACCGAGGGCGGCGAGACGCTGGTCGAACCGAGTGACGGTGAGCTCGCCGACATGCTGGGTCTGTCGACCACCCCATCACTGACCATGTATGACCTCGCGGTGATCGGCGGTGGCCCGGCAGGCCTTGCCGCCGCGGTGTACGGCGCCTCCGAGGGCCTGCGGACGGTGCTGATCGAGGGCACCACCACCGGTGGGCAGGCCGGCCGCAGCTCGCGGATCGAGAACTATCTGGGCTTCCCGACCGGGGTGTCGGGAGCCGAACTGGCCACCTCGGCCCGCAGACAGGCCGAGCGCTTCGGCGCCGAGGTGATCACCACCCGCGAAGCCGTCGCGCTCGACATCGCGGGCGCCGCCCGCACCATCACCTTCGCCGACGGGGAGACCATCGGCGCCCGCGCGGTCATCCTGGCCACCGGCGTCGAGTACCGCCAGCTCCCGGTGCCCGGCTGTTGGACCGATCCCGACAACCCGAACAACTACGTCGGCCGCGGGGTCTACTACGGGGCCTCGGTGTCCGACGCCTCCGAGTGCAAGGGAGAGGACGTCTACATCGTCGGCGGCGCCAACTCCGCCGGGCAGGCCGCGATGTTCATGTCGCGCGAGGCCAAGTCGGTCACGCTGCTGGTGCGCGGACCGTCGCTGGAGGCGTCGATGTCGTTCTACCTGATCCAGCAGATCGAGCAGACGCCGAACATCCACGTCCGCACCTGCACCGAGGTGGTCGGCGCCATCGGTGAGGACGATCATCTGGTGGGGCTTGAGCTGGTGAACAGACAGACCGGCGAGCACGAGGAGGTGCCTGCGACGCGCCTGTGCTGCTTCATCGGCGCGACCCCGCGCACCGACTGGCTCGACGGCGTGGTGGCCCGCGACGACCACGGGTTCATCCTGGCCGGCCCCGACCTGCGCGACGTGTGCGGCTGGGGACTGGAACGTCCGCCACATCACCTGGAAACAAGTGTGCCCGGTGTGTTTGTTGCAGGAGATGTGCGTGCCGAGTCCGCCAAGCGGGTGGCCGCCGCCGTCGGCGAAGGGTCGATGGCGGTCATGCTGGTGCACCGCTACCTGGCAGAAGCGTGATGGCCGGCGAGGCCTGAGGAGTTGAGGACGGATATGGGCGAGACCTGCGTGCGGGACGAACTGAGAACACTGTTCCTGTTCGAGCATTTGTCCGACGGGCAGCTCGACACGTTGTGCCAGGCCGGCAGCATCGAGACGTTCCCGGCAGGCCCGATCGTCACCGAGGGTGATCCGGCGACGTGCTTCTACGTGATGCTCGACGGTGAGTTGGTGATGTCGAAGCGCTCCGGCGGCGTCGACATCCAGACCAACCGCACCTCGATGCGCGGCGTGTACTTCGGCGCCTGGTCGGCCTACATCCCCGGCGAGGAACACGTCTATGAGGCGTCGGTACGCCTGACGAAGCCGTCGCGGGTGTTCGTGCTGGATGCCAATGCCTTCGCGGGGTTCATGCAGTCCCAGTTCCCGATGGCGGTGCACCTGCTGGAGGGACACAAGGTCGGTGGCCGACGGCAGAGCCAGATCATCGGTCAGCGCGAGAAGCTGCTGGCGCTCGGCAACATCACCGCGGGCCTGACTCATCAGCTGAACAACCCGGCGGCGGCCACCGCCCGTGCCGTGGCCGACCTGCGCGAGGGCGTCGGCAAGATGCGGCACAAGCTGGCGATGCTGGCCGACGGCAAGTTCACCCCGCAGGCGCTGCGGATGCTGGTGACCATCCAGGACGAGGTCGCCGAGCAGGTCGCCAAGCACAAGGGGCTGGAGCTCACGGCGCTGGAGACCTCCGATCGCGAGGACGAGATGGGCGACTGGCTCGAGGACCACGACATCGTGGGCGCCTGGGACTATGCCCCGACCTTCGTCGAAGCCGGTCTCGACATCGACTGGCTGGAACGCATCTCGGCGTCCGTCGACGATGCGCTCAAGGACGGGGAGGCGTCGGCGACGCTGCAGGCGGCCCTGGGTTGGCTGAAGTACACCATCGACACCGAACTGCGGATGAACGAGATCGCCGAGGCGAGCAAGCGGATCTCGGCGCTGTTGGCCGGCGCCAAGCAGTATTCGCAGATGGACCGCGGCGACTATCAGAGCGCCGACGTCCACGAACTGCTGCGCAGCACGCTGATGATGTTCGGCGACAAGATCGGCAAGGACAAGCCCGTCAGCCTGTGCAAGGACCTTGACAAGTCGCTGCCCGAATTGCATTGCTACCCAGGCGATCTCAATCAGGTGTGGACAAACATCATCGACAACGCCATCCAGGCGATGGACGGTCACGGAACGCTGACGCTGCGCACGAGCCGGGAGACCGACGAGATGATCCGGGTGGAGATCTGCGACGACGGGCCGGGCATTCCGGCCGAGGACATCAACCGGATCTTCACGCCGTTCTTCACCACCAAGCCGTTCGGCGAGGGCACCGGCCTGGGCTTGGACCTGGCCTGGCGCATCGTGGTGGAAAAGCACCACGGGGATCTGCGGGTGCAGTCCGAGCCGGGTGACACCCGGTTCATCGTGCTGTTGCCGCTGCAGGCGCCGGCGCCCGAGGGCCAGGCCGCGGAGACGCCGGCGTCGGAGTGATGCCGGGCAGATCTGCCGTGCCGGTTCGCCTGTGATTGTCACGCTGGAGTGGCGCTCGCCGTCGAGCGTCACGCTGGTGTGACCAAGGCGGGCGGCGCCGGCCCGGCCAGATCCAGAATCAGCGTGATTCGCCCGGAATAGCCCCCACCCACACACCGGTTGAGACGTTCATGACCCAGACCACGGTGGGCGCCAAGCCCGATCTCGGCACGTTCGGCGCGTTCGGCCACTACCTGCAGTTCCAACAACTGTCGCCCGAGCAGTTACGCGACATCGAGGCCCTGGGTTACGGCGCGATCTGGGCCGGCGGATCACCGCCTGCCGAGCTGGAGTGGATCGACCCGATCCTGGCCGCCACCGACACTTTGCAGCTGGCCACCGGCATCGTGAACATCTGGTCAGCCGACGCCGAGGCAGTGGCAGGATCGTTCCACCGCATCGAGGCGGCCTATCCGGGCCGGTTCCTGCTCGGCATCGGCGTCGGGCACCGTGAGGCGATCGGCGAATACCGCAAACCGCTCGATGCGCTCACCGATTATCTGGACAGGCTCGATGAGTACGGCGTGCCGCGGCACCGCCGCGTGGTGGCCGCGCTCGGACCCAAGGTGCTGCAACTGTCGGCGGCCCGCTCCGCCGGCGCGCACCCGTACCTGACCACCCCGGAACACACCGCGACGGCCCGCGAGTTGATCGGGCCCGCAGCGTTTCTGGCCCCCGAGCACAAGGTGGTGCTGACCACCGATCAGGACAAGGCACGCGCCGTCGGCCGCAAGGCGCTCGACATCTATCTCGGTCTGTCCAACTACCTCAACAACTTCAAACGGCTCGGGTTCACCGACGAGGACCTGGCCAAGCCGGGCAGCGACCGGTTCATCGACGCGGTCGTCGCGCATGGCACGGTGGAGGACGTGGCGGCCCGGCTGCGGCAGCACCGTGATGCGGGCGCCGACCACGTACCTGTGCAAGTGTTGACGTCACCGGACAAACTGGTACCGGCACTGGCCGAACTCGCCGGGCCGCTCGGCCTGGCCTAGAGGACCAGAGAAAAGGACGCTCAGATGACCGAATCGCTCTCACTCAAGCCGGATCTGGGCCGCTACGGCGTGTGGACGTTCGGGGCGGTGCAGCCCGAGCAGGCCGCCGAGGTCGAGAAGCTCGGGTACGGCGCGCTGTGGGTCGGCGGTTCGCCGGCCGCCGATCTGTCTTTCGCCGAACCCATCCTGGAACGCACGCAGACGCTGCAGTTGGCCACCGGCATCGTCAACATCTGGACGGCCGACGCCGCAGCGGTCGCCGAATCGTTCCACCGCATCGAGGCCGCGTATCCGGGCCGGTTCCTGCTCGGGGTCGGGGTCGGGCATCCCGAGCACACCGACGAATACCGCAAGCCCTACGACGCGTTGGTGGAGTACCTCGACGCACTGGACGCGGCCAAGGTGCCGACCAGTCGGCTGGTGATCGCCGCGCTGGGTGACAAAGTGCTGAAGCTGTCGGCACGGCGCAGCGCGGGCGCCCACCCGTACCTCACGACGCCCGAGCACACCGCGCACGCCCGCGACGTGCTGGGCGAGTCGGTGTTCCTGGCGCCTGAGCACAAGGTGGTGCTGAGCACCGACAGCGCGGCAGCCCGTGCGATCGGACGCAAGACCGTCGACTTCTATCTGAACCTGAGCAATTACCTCAACAACTGGCGCCGGTTGGGTTTCACCGAGGACGACATCGCCAAGCCGGGTAGCGACAAGCTGATCGACGCGGTCGTCGCGCACGGAACCGCCGGTGACATTGCCGCGCGCCTGCAGCAACACGTCGCCAACGGTGCCGATCATGTCGCGATCCAGGTTCTCGGCGGTCCGGACAAGCTGATCCCGACGTTGACCGAATTGGCCGGGCCGCTCGGCCTGAAGGGGTAGCCGCACAGTCAGGGCCGACGATCGTGCGGATATGACGACACCGCCCGATAGGGTTGGCGCATGCGGCTACTGGTCACCGGCGGCGCCGGGTTCATCGGCGCGAACTTCGTGCGCCGCGCTGTCGGCGAGGCGCTGACCACGTCGGTCACGGTGCTCGATGCGATGACCTACGCGGGCAGCCGGGAGTCCCTGGCGGGGGTCGCCGACCAGGTCCGGTTGGTGCAGGGCGACATCGCCGACGCGGCCCTGGTGAACCAGTTGGTGGCCGAGGCCGACGCCGTCGTGCACTTCGCCGCGGAAACGCACGTCGACAATGCCTTGGCGAACCCGCAACCGTTCCTGCACAGCAACGTCGTCGGCACGTTCACGGTGTTGGAGGCGGTCCGGGCCCACGGGGTCCGGTTGCACCACATCTCCACCGACGAGGTGTACGGCGATCTCGAGCTCGACGATCCGGCGCGGTTCACCGAAACCACGCCGTACAACCCGTCGAGCCCGTACTCGTCGACCAAGGCCGCCGCCGATCTGCTGGTGCGGGCCTGGGTGCGGTCGTATCGCGTGCCGGCGACGATCTCGAACTGCTCCAACAACTACGGGCCATACCAGCATGTGGAGAAGTTCATCCCGCGCCAGATCACCAACGTGCTCACCGGCAGGCGCCCCAAGCTCTACGGCACCGGCGCCAACGTGCGCGACTGGATCCACGTGGACGACCACAACCGGGCGGTCTGGCAGATCCTGACCGACGGCCGCGTCGGGCAGACGTACCTGATCGGGGCGGAGTGCGAGCGCAGCAACCTCACGGTGATGCGCACGCTGCTGCGCTTGATGGGCCGTGATCCCGACGACTTCGACCATGTGACCGATCGGGAGGGCCACGACCTGCGCTACGCCATCGACCCGTCGACGCTGCACGACGAACTGGGCTGGGCGCCCAAGCACACCGATTTCGAAGAAGGACTCGCAGACACCATCGACTGGTATCGCAACAACGAATCCTGGTGGGGTCCATTGAAAACGGGCGTGGAGGACGCGTACTCGGGGCGCGGCCAGTGACCACGCGCGAGCTGACCATCCCCGGCGCTTGGGAGATCACACCGAAGCTGCACGGCGATGCACGCGGGCTGTTCTTCGAGTGGTTCACCGAGGCCGGGTTCGCCGAGATGACCGGACACCGTTTCGATCTGCGGCAGGCCAACTGCTCGGTGTCGGCGGCCGGGGTGCTGCGCGGGGTGCATTTCTCCGAGCTGCCGCCCAGTCAGGCCAAGTATGTGACGTGTGTGCGCGGCGCGGTGCTCGACGTCGTGGTCGACATCCGCGTGGGTTCCCCGACTTTCGGGCAATGGGATTCGGTGCTGCTCGACGAGCACAGCCGGCGATCGGTCTACCTGTCGGAGGGCCTCGGCCACGCGTTCCTGTCGATGGAGGATTCCTCGACGGTGATGTATCTGTGTTCGGCGCCGTACAGCCCCGAGCGGGAACACACCATCCTGGCCACCGATCTCGGGATCGACTGGCCGATCGACGAGCCGGTCCTTTCCGAACGCGACGCTGCCGCCCCGACGCTGGAGCAGGTGCGCGCGGCCGGCCTGTTGCCGACGTGGGACGAGGCCCGTTCCTTCGTCGAACAGCTGCGTGCCCGCGTCCGGGGCTGAATTGAGGTAGTCCGCTACTGCATACGGGACAGCCCGGTGGGGCGACGATGGGCGCATCAGCGCAGGCGTGCCCGACGAAACGAGACCACCATGAACCGAGCTTCCCAGTTGACGGCGACTTTGCTGGTGTCCGGTGGCCTGGCCCTGACCAGCTTGGTGTGCGCGGCGACCGCCCTGGCCGGCGGCCCGTACCAGTGGTGCCCCGGCGATGAGCCGGGCGGTTACGGCGGTGGGTTCAACACGCCTGCGGATGCGAGGCCGAGCTGGGACTGGAACGTCTGCCACAGCTACCACTACGTCAACCAAGGTCAGGGCAACGTCTCGTCCACTGTGTGGGAAGGCGACAACCCGCCGCCTCCGTATCCGTGGCAGCCGCCGAACATGTGCTGGTCGCTGTTCCTCCCCCGGCCGTGCGGCCCCGCCGACCTAGGTCAATGACCTTCCAGCACCAGTGCGGAGTGCAGCAGCTTGTGGTCGAGTGCGTGCGCGGTCAACCCACCCCGGCCCGTCATGGTCTCGGCCGCCACCAACGCGTTGACGATGGCCTCCTCCGTGGCTTCGATGGCCAGGTCGAACAACCGGGTCATCAGCTGCGGTGCCACCATGCGCACCCCGATTTCGGGCCGGTTGGCGTCGGGGTTCTCGTCCCATCCGTAGGGCGGGATTCCCCGGTTGCCGGTCGAGAACGCCAGCATCATGTCGCCGCTGTACTGCTCACCTGTTCCGCCCACCCGGCCGATCGCCAAGGCGGAGCGTTGGGCAAGTCGGGTGCATTGATGCGGCAGCATCGGCGCATCAGTGGCGACGACGACGATGATCGAGCCGGATCCGGCCGGGTAAGGGATCGGCAGATCCGGTGTCGGCACCAGTTCGGGCCCCACCATCTCCCCGACCGGCACACCGTTGACCCGAAGCCGTTCCCGCCGACCATGATTCGCCTGCACCAGTACGCCGACGGTGTACTGGCCACCCACGGTGTCGGTGACCCGCGATGCGGTGCCGATACCACCTTTGAAGCCGTGGCAGATCATCCCGGTGCCGCCACCGACATTGCCTTCACCGACCGGCCCGTCCGAGGCATCGGCGAGTGCGGCGAACACGTGCTCGGCCTGGACGTGGTGGCCGTTGCAGTCGTTCAGCAGCCCGTCGTAGGTCTCGCCGACCACCGGCAGAGACCAGTACAACCCGTCGCCGCGGGCCTGCACCTGTGCCGTGACCAGCGCATCGCGGACGACACCGACGCTGTGGGTGTTGGTCAGCGCGATGGGCGTGGTGAGCTCGCCGGATTCGCGGATCCATTCCAGACCGGTGAGCTCGCCGTTGCCGTTGAGCCGGTGGGCCCCGGCGAACACCGGCTCGGTGAAGATCCCCGGGTGCGGCACCACGACGGTGACGCCGGTGTTCACCGGGTTGGGGCCGGAGCGCTGGACCGTGTGATGCCCGACGGACACTCCCGCCACATCGGTGATGGCGTTGTTCGGACCGGTCGGGTGTTCGCCGATGACGACGCCGATGTCGCGGGCGCGTGGACGTGAGGAGCATTCAGACATGCATCCCCCGGAAGGTAGTGGCGAAATTTTTTTCAAGATTGGCAAATAATGGCTGTGGACACCGCTCGATGCAACCTGATCGGCGAAAACCGGTAAGGATGTGACCTGTGGGACGGCCGAATCGACAAGCGCAACGGCGCGAGGAGATCCTCGACGCAACGATCGCACTGATCGAGCGCAACGATTTGAACACCGTGCGGATCGCCGACGTGGCAGCTGAGCTCAACCTGACCCCCAATGCCGTGCGCTACTACTTCCGCGAGATGGACCAGCTGTTGTCGGCGCTCGCGCAGCGCTCGGACCGCAAGTTCTACGACGACCGCCTCGCGGTGGTGGAACGCACCGAGGATGTGCGAGATCAGATCGCGTTCATGATCGCCGCCGGTCTGCCATCGGGACCGGAGGACGCCGAGTGGCGGGCAATCTGGCGGGCGGTGTTGGCCGCCGGGTTCGTGCTCGACCAACGGCGCGACATCCAGCACATCTATCACCGACAGGTCGACCTCTACGCCCAGATACTCGAAACAGGCTCCACCGCAGGCATCTTCACACTCGCCTCGGCCACCCGTGACATCGCGATGACCCTCATGTCGATGGAGGACTATCTCGGGTACCGGATCGTGGCACGAGATCCCGACCTCGACCGCGCGACCGCGCTGCGGCTGATGCGCGGCTATGCCGAACTGGCGACGGGGGCTCGGCTTCCGGTGACGGCGTGACCGCACGCGCCCCGCTCGGGGCTGCGCTGCTGGTGGTGATCGCCGCGGTCAGCCAGGAGGTGGGGGCGGCGTTCGCGGTCGGACTCTTCGCTGCGGTCGGCACCGTAGGAGCGTTGTTCGCCCGCTTTGCGGTGGCCGGCGTGATCCTGTGCGCGGCCGTACGCCCGACCGTGCGGGGCCTGACGCGTCAGGCCTGGGGTGCGGCGCTCGCGCTGGCCGCGACGCTCGGCGCGATGAATTTCTGCTTCTATCTGGCCATCGCGCGGATCCCACTGGGCGTCGCGGTGACCATCGAAGCCCTTGGTCCGCTGATCCTTTCGGTGGTGACCGGCAAGAGCCGGGCCGCTTGGCTGTGGGCGTTGCTGGCCTTCGCCGGCGTCGCAGCACTGGGTCTGCCGCACGGGGGCGGCGGGCATTTCGAGGCGACCGGATTCGGGTTCGCGGCCGCCGCGGGGGTGGCCTGGGCCGGCTACATCCTGGTGTCTGCTCGTACCGCCGTGGAGTTCCGTCGCGTCGACGGCCTGGCTCTTGCCACCGCCATGGGCGCACTCGGCGTCGCCCCGTTCGCAGTCGCCTCGGTCCACCTGAACGCACTGGACTGGCGCGTACTCGGGGTGGGCGCCGCAGTCGGCGTGCTGTCGTCGGTCATCCCGTACTCGCTCGAGTTGATCTCTCTGCGCCGTCTTCCACCTGCCACGTTCGCGGTGCTGACGTGCCTGTCACCGGTCACCGCGGCGCTCGCCGGCCTGGTGGTGCTCGGTCAGCAGATCGGGGTGCTCGGCTACCTGGGCGTAGCCCTGGTGACGGTCGCCAGTATCGGCGCGGTGCGGTCGGCACACGCACGCCCCGCCGAACCGCTCGGCTAGCGGCGAGCTTTTCAGTGCGGGAAAGTGTCAGCGGTTCTTCGCGAGGAAGCGACGGAACAGCGGCCAGGCAATCGCGAGGTTGTATGCCACGCCGCCCAGCAGATACGGCCACCACGTGCCGTGCGCACTGGCGACCCAGAACGCCTTGGCCGCCCAGTACGGCGGCAGCACACCGAAGGCCAGGTTCCACGATGAGTCGATGAACCAGGGCAGGCACGGCAGCCCCGCGATCAGCATGCCCAGTGCACGCAGCATCGCAATGCCCTGAATCTTGTTGCCGGCCATGGTGACAATGAGAAGTAGCGTCACCACCGCCGACAAGCCAGCGACCAACCCGATCGGAACGAGCGCTCCGGTCAGCCCCGGCTCCAGGAGACCGCTGAACGACAGCGTCGCGATCACGTAGACGGTGGTGACCACCATGACGGTTCCCGCGCGATACCCGAAGAACGTCGTCATCGGGACCGGCGTCACCCGCAGTGCGGTCATCGTGCCGGCATCGACCTCGTCGAGCATCAGGAACGCGCCCAGACCCCCGGCGATGATGATGCTGGTCAACAGCAGAAACGCGGTCAGCACCAACGGGTAGTACGGCACGAGGTCGAAGCCGTAACGCTGCGCCAGCATCTCAGTGACCTCGGGCGTCAGGACCGCCACCAGCGAAGTCCAGATCACCGGCGCAAACACCACCATGACCAGCAGCGGATCTCGGTAGGTGCCCCGGATATCGTTGCGGCCGAATGCGGCCACGGCCCGGCCCGTCGCGGAACTCGATATCGCGGTCACAGCACACCCGACCTTTCGACGACGTAGCGGCCGAACAGCACGTGAGCGGTCCGCCACAGGACCACGAGCGACAGCACGGGATACAGCACCGAATAGAGCATCTGCCAGCTCGTCAACGCCACCTGGTCGAACGCCGCGCCCAGGAGCAACACCGGCCCCTGGGTGGGCACGAGGTACAGCACCGGGTTGGGCCAGAGCCCCGAGTAGTAGATCAGCGGGGGTACCAGCATGACCGCCAGCGGGATGGTGGCCGCCAGGAACCAGTCGGTGACCGAGGCGAACGGTAGCGACGTGATGAACCCGACCAGCAGCATCAGCAGGGTGCCGAGGACAACCCCGAGGACCAGCAGCACCGGATGGTAGGTGAAGCCGTCGGCGATGGTTGACACCACGATCGCCACGAACAACGAGATAGCCAGCAGCACAGATAGTTTGGCTGTCAGATACTCCCAGAAGCGCAACGGGGTGGAGATGATCGCGCCGAGCGTGCGTTCCTGCTTCTCGAAGAACACCGAGCCGCCGATGAAGAAGAAGCCGATGATCGCGGTGTCGCCGGCGAGCACGTAGGGCTCCATGACCGGGCGCAGGTCGCGCGGCATCGGCAACAGCACCGCCAACCAGATGAGGCCCGAGAACACACCCGCGTGCAGGAACCTCTGCCGGTTGGCCACCGTCAGTTCCAGCCGGATCGCGCTGAGCAACCGGGTCATGACAACCGCCGCCCGGTGACCTCGACGAAGACGTCGTTGAGACTGCCTTCGCGACTGTGGATCGTCTCGACGTGATGCTCGCGCAGAATCGTATGGAATGCCGGATCGTCGGCCAGACCGTCCATCCCGTACTCGGCGGTGGCCAGTCCGCCGGGAGTGCGGTACTGCACCCGGACGCGCCGTTGACTGCGGGCGATCTTCAGTTCGGCGGGGGTGTCGAGCGCGACGATGGCGCCGTCGACGACGAAGGCCACCCGGTCACACAGTTCATCGGCCGTGGACATGTCGTGGGTCGTGAGGAAGATCGTGCGGCCGCGCGCTTTGAGGTCCAAGATGATGTCCTTGACCTTGCGGGCGGTGACCGGGTCGAGCCCCGAGGTGGGCTCGTCGAGGAACAGCAGCTCGGGGTTGTTGATCAGGGAACGTGCGAACGTCAGCCGCATCTGCATCCCCTTGGAGTACTTGGCAACCCGGGTGTTGGCGGCATCACCGAGACCGACCGCGTCCAGTAATTCCATCGGATCCGCCGTCGGCCCGTCATAGAGGGAGCCGAAGAACCTGAGGTTCTCCAGCCCGGTGAGCTTGTGATAGTGGTTGGGCAGTTCGAAGGACACACCCACGCGCTGGTAGTAGTTCGGCCCCCAGTCCAGCGGGTCCCGGCCCCACACCGTGGCCTGGCCGCCATGCCCGCGCAGCAGCCCGATGAGCAGCTTCTGGGTGGTGGATTTTCCGGCGCCGCTGGGCCCCAGAAACCCGAAGATCTCCCCCGGCGCGACGCTGAAGTCCATGCCGCGTACGGCCGGCTCGGTTGCTTTGGGATAAGTGAAAGTCAAGCCCCGAACGTCGATGACATCGGTCGCTGTGTGCATCAGTGCCCTTCCGCGCAGACGAAAATCACATCTCCGACCAGACTTCCCGGAACACCGGACATGACTGTACTAAACTTTCAGTAATTATTGAAGCCTTTTCTTGGCGAGGAGGATTCGGCGGTGTCAAAGTCCACAGATCTGCAGCAGTCGGCTGAGCAACTCGCCTTGGTGCTCAGCAGTCACGGCATGCAGAAGATGACCGCCCGCGTGCTCGCCACCCTGCTGTTCAGCGAACAACCCAGCGTCACGATGGCCGAACTGGCCGAGACCCTGCAGGCCAGCGCCGGGGCGATCTCGGGTTCACTCAAGATGCTCACGTCCGTCGGCCTTGCCGAGCGGGTTCCCGCCCCGGCAAGCCGGCGTGAGCACTTCCGCTTACGCGACGACGCTTGGGCGGTCCTGTTCACCAGCCAGAACGAGACGATCGCGGCAATGCAGGCCGCCGCGGACACCGGCATCGCCGCCGCTGACCGCACCAGCCCGGCCCATCACCGACTGACGCAGATGCGCGATTTCTACACGTTCCTGATGGCCGAACTTCCCGCTGTCCTCGACCGCTGGCAGCACCAGAACGATCAGGGAAGCAAGCCGACCTGACGGTAGACGGCCCGCAGATAGCGGCGCATCTCCTCGGTGTCGGGCGGGTCGGGTTGCAGCACGCGGTAGGTTATCGCACCGACCATCATGTCGATCGACACGTCGAAATCGGTTTCGGCAGGCACAGTTCCACACTCGCGTGCGCGCTCAAGTAAGCGAGCGGCGAGCTTGCGGCGCGGCGCGATGTAGCGGTCCCAGTACACCGCCATGAGCGCCGGATGGCTGACCGCCGATCCGAGAACTCGGGCGACCAGCGCCCGGTAGTGCGGCGTGGTCGTCGTGACGGCGGCGCTTTCTATGGCCGCCTCGACGAGTTCGTAGGGCGACTCGACATCGATCTCCTCCGGTGAGGCCCAGCCCACCTCTTCGGCGATCAACGTCTCCATGGCCGCAGCGATCAACTCTTCCTTGGTCGACCACCGCCGGTAGATGGTCGGCTTGCCGACACCGGCGCGCTTGGCGATCTGCTCGATGCTGGAACCCTCGACACCACGCTCGATGAACAGGTCCAGCGCTGCCTGCAGGATCGCGCGATCGGCGCCCGCATCGCGCGGCCGGCCCCGGCCGGGCGGCGTGGTCATCGTACCGACCCTGAGCTCAAAGCTGTTGCCAGCCAACGGTCGAGGCCGGCCTTGTCGGCGGGACTCCCCCGCCAGGCCAGGTGGGCGTCGGGCCTGATCAGCATGGCCTCTGTGCCGCCGTGGTGCAGCGCCACGACGAATTCGCCTAGGTGAACCCGCAGGAGTTCGAGGTCATGGGGCACGCCGTCGGGCAACAGTAGCGCCCAACGGCCGCCGAGCTCACTGTGCAACCGGGTGGCGGTGCCGTCCGCGCGCGTGCACTGCCGATCGGCAATGCGATCCCCTGGTCGCGGTTTGTGGCCACCACCGCCGAGCGGACCTTTCCGATAACTCACCCACAGCTGCGATGTGGTGTACGTCGTCCACCGCTGGATGAACGACAGGCCGAACAGTCGAATGGCCACCTGGTCGCGCAGGAAGCGGCCCACCCGGTTGCTGGCCACGTTCATCCGGGTCACCGCGCTGGTCCCGCGCAGCACTTCGGTGGCCAGAGGCCTGCGCTCGGCCGCGTACGTGTCGATCAGTTTGTCGGAGGCGAGCTTTCGTATCACGAGGGCCAGTTTGAACGCCAGATTCTCGGCATCGCCTATACCGGTCAACATGCCCTGCCCGCCGAACGGCGCATGGGCGTGCGCGGCGTCCCCGGCGATGAGGATCCGCCCGTTGCGGTATCTGTCGGCGAGTCTGCGGTGAACGGTGAACACCGACAGCCACTCGGCGTCTCCGACGCTGACACTGCGCCCGGTCCGCTGCGGCACAACGTATTCGATGCGTGCGCGGATCTCGTTGTCGCTCGGCTTTTGGTCCGAGATGGGGTCGTAGACGAACAAACGCCACAGATCGTCACGACCGCTCGGGTCCGGCATCGGCATCGCGCCCACCAACCCGTCGGGGTGGATCCACCCGGTCGTCCCGCTGCGGTCCACGTCCCAATCCAGGTGCACGTCGGCCAGCAGGAAACGCTCGGAGAGCTTGACGCCGGGAAACCCGATGGCCGCCTGTTGCCTCGTCACGCTGGAGGTGCCGTCGCATCCGACGAGCCACTTCGCGCGGACGCGTTCACCATCTGACAGTTCGGCGACGACGGCGTCGCCGTCCTCTCGCGCGGCGATCAAACCCCGGCCCCATTCCGGTTCGACGCCGAGCTCGGCCAGTCGGGCCCGCAGCGCCGCTTCGACCTTGGCCTGCGACACCACCATGGGCGGTGCGGCGGTCCGCATGCCGGGGTCGCCGAACTCCAGGGTCATCACGGGACGGTCGCCGAGATAGGTGGTGATGCGCATCGCGCGTAACGACTCGCTGGGCAGCGTTCCCAGCGCGCCGATGCGGCCCAGCACTTCCGAGCCGCGCGCGTGCAGGAAGTTGGCCCGCGATGTGATCGCCGGCCCCTGCGCGCGGTCGACGACGCGGACTGAGATGCCATGTAGGCGCAACGAGCAGGCCAACGTCAGCCCCGTAGGGCCGGCGCCGACCACGATCACATCGGGGTTCTCATCCGAGAAGGACACAAGAATATAGTAACGATACCGTTCCGTAATTTAAAGAGCAGCCCGCCATGCCGCTCGGCCCGGCTATCTTCGGTCCATGAGCGCCGATGCAGCTGAGCACATGCGGGTCGAGAGCCTGTACCGGTATCCGATCAAGTCAATGCTCGGGGAGAGCGTGGAAACGTTGTCCGTCAACGCCGGCGGAGCAGAGGGTGACCGAAAGTTCGCACTCATCGACGAATCCAGCGGCCGGGTGGCGAGCGCGAAGCAGGCCCGGCTATGGCGGACCCTCCTGTCGTGCGGCGCTGTCACCGAACAGCGGCGCGTACGCATCCACCTACCGGACGGCAGCACGACGACGACCGACGAGGACGGTGTCGACGACGTGTTGTCACAGTTCGTGGGGCGGTCGGTCCGACTGATCGACAGCAGGCCCGCCGGCGCTTCCATCGAGCGCGCAGACCCCGATCAAGTGCTCGACAAAGGCGTCGACGCAGAGGTCGACGCTCCGATCCTGGAGCTGGGTCTGGCAACCCCGGGAGACTCCTTCACCGATCTGGCTCCTGTGCATGCCGTCACCACCGCGACCCTCGAGCGCATCGGCGTCGAGGCCGCGCGCTACCGGCCCAATCTGGTGATCGCCACGCCACCCGGTTTTCCCGCATACGCCGAGAACGAGTGGACCGATCAGATCCTCACCGTGGGCGGAGTGCGGCTACGGGCCATGGGACCAACTCCCCGCTGCGTCATTCCGACCCTCGAGCACGGTGCTCTGCCCCGGGCGCCACACGCGCTCCGGACTCCCGCAGCCGAGAATCGGGTCGACGCCTTCGGCCTCGGCCTTCTGCCGTGCGCCGGCACGTACCTTCAGGTGCTCACCGCAGGCACCCTGCAGATCGGCGACCCGGTCTCACTCGACTGACCCACCTCCCACGGTGATGCGTGTGGTTCCGTGCCGAGACCGCACAGCAGACCACCAGCACCCTTGCCAAAGGTTCCGACCAATTACTAGGATATCCAAGTATCTCGGGTGAGCCCCGAGTTGCCACCACTGCGCACAATCCTGGACGGAATGTCATGACTACACAGATTCCCCACTTCATCAACGGCCAGCGCACCACCGCCGGGTCGACCCGTACCGCCGATGTGCTCAATCCCAGCACCGGCGAGGTGCAGGCACAGGTGGTCCTGGCGTCGGCCGCCGATGTCGACGCCGCCGTCGCCGGTGCCGTCGAGGCCCAGAAAGAATGGGCCGCCTACAACCCGCAGCGCCGCGCCCGGGTGTTGATGAAGTTCATCGAACTGGTGCACCAGAATGCCGACGAGTTGGCCGAGATGCTGTCCCTGGAGCACGGCAAGACCGTCGCGGACTCACACGGCGACATCCAGCGCGGCCTTGAGGTCATCGAGTTCTCGGTCGGCATCCCCCACCTGCTCAAGGGCGAGTTCACCGAGGGCGCGGGCACCGGCATCGATGTGTACTCGATCCGCCAGCCCCTGGGCGTGGTCGCGGGCATCACCCCGTTCAACTTCCCGGCGATGATCCCGCTGTGGAAGGCCGGCCCGGCGCTGGCATGCGGAAATGCGTTCGTGCTCAAGCCTTCCGAGCGTGACCCCTCGGTGCCGCTGCGGCTGGCCGAGCTGTTCATCGAGGCGGGTCTGCCCGCCGGTGTGTTCCAGGTGGTGCAGGGCGACAAGGAAGCCGTCGACGCCATCCTCGAGCACCCCGAGATCAAGGCCGTCGGCTTCGTCGGCAGCTCTGACATCGCGCAGTACATCTATTCGGGCGCGGCCGCCCACGGCAAGCGGGCCCAGTGCTTCGGCGGTGCGAAGAACCACATGATCGTGATGCCCGACGCCGATCTGGACCAGGCCGTCGACGCATTGATCGGCGCCGGTTACGGCAGCGCCGGCGAGCGCTGCATGGCCATCAGCGTCGCAGTGCCGGTCGGTGAAGAGACCGCGAACCGCCTGCGCGCCAGGCTCGTCGAGCGGGTCAACCAGCTACGGGTCGGGCACAGCCTCGATCCCAAGGCCGACTACGGGCCACTGGTCACCGGCGCCGCGCTGGAGCGGGTGCGCGACTACATCGGCCAGGGCGTCGAGGCCGGTGCCGAACTCGTGGTCGACGGCCGCGAACGGGCCAGCAGCGAGCTGACTTTCGGTGACGCGAGCCTGGAGAAGGGCTACTTCATCGGCCCCACCCTGTTCGACAACGTCACCACCGACATGTCGATCTACACCGACGAGATCTTCGGCCCGGTGTTGTGCATCGTCCGGGCGCATGACTACGAAGAGGCGCTGAAGCTGCCGTCGGAGCACGAGTACGGCAACGGCGTGGCGATCTTCACCCGCGACGGCGATGCCGCCCGCGATTTCGTCTCACGCGTGCAGGTCGGCATGGTGGGCGTCAACGTGCCGATCCCGGTTCCGGTGGCCTACCACACCTTCGGCGGCTGGAAGCGTTCCGGTTTCGGCGATCTCAACCAGCACGGGCCGCATTCGATCCTGTTCTACACCAAGACCAAGACCGTCACCGAGCGGTGGCCGTCGGGCATCAAGGATGGCGCCGAGTTCGTCATCCCGACCATGAAGTAGCCAACCCGTGAATCTGAACGACCCGTACAGCCTGAGCGAGGACGACCGTGTCATCACCGACACGGCGGCCGCGTTCGCCGAAAAGCGCATCGCGCCATACGCGTTGGAATGGGATGAGACCCATCACTTCCCCACCGACGTATTGCGCGAGGCGGCCGAACTCGGCATGGGCGCCATCTACTGCGGCGAGGACGCCGGCGGCAGCGGGCTGCGTCGCCTGGATGCGGTACGCATCTTCGAGCAGCTCGCAGTCGCCGACCCCACCCTGGCGGCGTTCCTGTCCATCCACAACATGTGCGCGTGGATGGTCGACAGTTTCGGCACCGAGGAGCAACGCAAGACCTGGGTGCCCAGGCTGGCGTCGATGGAGGCCATCGCCAGTTACTGCCTGACCGAACCGGGTGCCGGCTCGGACGCGGCCGCGCTGCGGACGCGGGCCGTGCGCGACGGTGACGACTATGTGCTGGACGGGGTCAAGCAGTTCATCTCGGGGGCCGGCAGCTCGGATGTATATGTGGTGATGGCCCGGACGGGAGCGGACGGCCCGAAGGGCATCTCCGCGTTCGTCGTCGAAAAGGACGCGCCCGGGCTGAGCTTCGGCGCACAGGAACAGAAGATGGGCTGGAACGCCCAGCCCACCGCACAGGTGATCTTCGAGGGGGTCCGGGTTCCGGCCGACGCATTGCTCGGCGGCACCGAGGGCACCGGGTTCGGCATCGCGATGAACGGGCTCAACGGCGGGCGGATCAACATCGCCGCCTGCTCACTGGGCGGAGCACAGGCCGCCTACGACAAGGCGCTGAGCTACCTGGCCGACCGGCAGGCGTTCGGCGGGGCCCTGCTCGACGAGCCGACCATCCGGTTCACCCTCGCCGACATGGCCATGGGTTTGGAAACATCACGAAACATGTTGTGGCGGGCTGCGTCTGCCCTGGATGCAAACCACCCCGACAAGGTGACGTTGTGCGCCATGGCCAAGCTGTATGTCACCGACACCTGCTACGAGGTGGCGGATCAGGCGCTGCAGTTGCACGGCGGCTACGGCTATCTGCGTGAGTACGGTCTGGAGAAAATCGTCCGGGATCTGCGGGTGCACCGCATCCTTGAGGGCACCAACGAAATCATGCGCGTGGTCATCGGTCGCTCGGAATCGAGCCGCGCCCGCAACTCTGCATAGGAGACGTACGTGAGCACGATCGCGTTCTTGGGGCTGGGCAACATGGGCGGGCCGATGGCCGCCAACCTGGTCACCGCCGGGCACACCGTGCACGGTTTCGACCCGGTGCCTGCCGCGCAGGAGTCGGCAAAGACCAACGGCGTCAACGTGTTCGCCACCGGCGCCGAGGCAGTGAGCGGTGCAGACGTGGTGATCACCATGCTGCCCAACGGGGCGTTGGTGAAGAGCTGCTACGCCGAGGTGCTGCCCGCCGCCGCCGACGGAGCCCTGTTCATCGACAGCTCCACGATCTCCGTCGACGACGCCCGCGAGGTGCACAAGGTTGCCCTCGAGCACGGCTTCGCCCAGCTCGACGCCCCGGTCTCCGGCGGGGTCAAGGGCGCGGTGGCGGGCACGCTCGCGTTCATGGTCGGCGGTACCGATGAAGCAGTTCATGCCGCGCGGCCTGTGCTGGAACCCATGGCGGGCAAGATCATCCATTGCGGTGCCGCCGGCGCCGGCCAGGCCGCCAAGGTGTGCAACAACATGGTGCTGGCGGTGCAGCAGATCGCCGTCGGAGAGGCATTCGTCCTGGCCGAGAAGCTCGGTCTGGACAAACAGGCACTGTTCGACGTGATCACCGGTGCGACCGGCAACTGCTGGGCCGTTCACACGAATTGCCCGGTGCCCGGGCCGGTTCCGACCTCCCCGGCCAACAATGATTTCAAGCCGGGGTTCGCGACGGCACTGATGAACAAGGATCTCGGACTGGCGATGGCGGCCGTGGAATCCACGGGGTCATCGGCACCGCTGGGCACGCATGCGGCGGAGATCTACGCGAAATTCGCTGAGTCGAATGCCGACAAGGACTTCAGCGCCGTGATCGAGACGCTCCGCACCTGATTCGTAGCCCGCGTTCGTAACGCGGTGGCGGTGAAATTCGCGTTTCGCCGCCATCCGGTTACGAACGTGAGGCCCACGCCTTGGCAAGCTTGCCGAGAAGATTGGCCTCGCCGTCGCGGCACGTGACTCGAATGACGATCCAACCCATTTCGATCATTGCGTCGAAGCGGGCGACGTCCCTCCGGAGGACATCGGGATCGGTGTGGTGCTGCCCCTCATATTCCATGGCGATCTTCAGCTCGGGCCAGGCCATGTCTACCTCTCCGATCAACGCGCCGTACTCGTTGTAGATCGGGTGCTGTGTCTGCGGTGGCGGATACCCTGCCCGAACGACCAACAGCCGCAGCCAGGTTTCCTGCGGAGACTCCGAGCCGGGATCGACCAGGGCGATGCTCGCGCGCGCCTGTTTCATGCCCTTGCGGCCGGCGTGCCGCTGCGCGGCTGTTTCGATTTCGGCGACGTTCAGGCGGGCAGCACGAGCCAGCGCGTCGATCGCTGCCACCGCGGTGTCCTCGGGCAGCCGGCGGGCCAGATCGACTGCGGTGCGAGCGGGAGTGGTCAGCCCTATGTCGCCGATCTGACAGATTTCGTCGTCGTCGATCGTGTCGGCCCACGCGACGACACCCGGGGACCGTCTCCGATTGGTGTCGATGATGTTGGCGGGTAACGCCGGATCAATCCAGCGCGCGCCGAGTAACGCCGACGCGGAGTAGCCGGCCAGCACACCGTGCCCCCGCGACCGGAGCCAGCAGGCTTTGGCTCGCAGGACTGCGGTGGGCCGGGTTCCGCGCGGGACATAGATGTCCTTGTGTACCGCGACGAACCGGGCACGGAGATCGTGGCGTGTCAGCCTGCCGGCCGCGACGGCCTCGCTGCCGATGAACGGCTCCACCATGCGGGAGAAGTGTGCCCGCAGCCACCGACAGCCTCGCGCTTGTAACCGGGTGGCGGTGAAATTCGTGTTTGGCCGCCACCCGGTTACGAACGCGGACGGCGCGAAAACCTATGCAGCAGTCGGGCTGCGCTGAACCCACCACTGGGTGTGCAGGCGCTGGCAGGCCGGCAGCCGCAGCGGATCGGAGCCGGCGAAGTCCGGCCGCACCGCAACCGCGCCGGGTGAAACCGGACTGGCGTCGGGGTCGATCACGACGCCCGCCATCCCTGCGGCGTTGGCCGACCGCAGGCCCGCGACCGAGCCCACCATGGCCAATGCGTCGTGGCCTGCCACGCCCAGCTCGGCCAGTGCGTGCCGGTAGAGCTCGGCGCCGGGTCCACTCACGTCGTCGATGGTGACGACGGTTTCCACCAGACCGTCCCCGACGAGCTGGCGCACCAGGGGTTCGGCCCAGCGCCGACGGCCTGCGGCCACCACCCCGACCGGCAGCCCGGCCAGGAACGCGTCGTTCATCAGGTCCTCCAGACCCGGCCGAGGCGTCAGGCCGGCGTCGAGGATCATCTCGTCGAACATCATGTCTTTGGTCATGCAGATCTCGTCGGCGAGCACCTCGGTCAGCACATCGCAGTCCGGGCCCACGCACCGCTTGCGCAACTCGGCGGTGACCCGCTGGCGCTCGTCGTGCAGCGCGAGAAGCTGCTGGTAACGCGCGACACCCCATTGAATGGGCAGACCGTGCGCGGCGAAGGCGGCGTTGAAGACGACGCGATGCCCGTCGACGTCCACATCCGACAACGCATCGAGGTCCAGGATCACCGCACGCAGTGGATGGGCACTCGGATCAGGCTGCGAACAGTCCCACCAGAACCGTCCGGCCCGCCATGACTTCTCTTGTGTTGACGACACCACATGAGAGTGGCCCACGTCACATCTGTCGCGCGTCCCCCCTACGGGGGATTGGGCCGGTCAAGTTGATCTACCGACTGCGGTGCCACCCTTAGGGTGATGCCATGGCGCCCTCCAATCCAGTGCGCCTTGTGCTGGTCGACGACCACGAAATGGTCATCGAGGGTCTCAAGGCCATGCTTGCTGTGTTCAACGACCGAGTCGAGGTGGTCGGTCAGGCCGTCGGCGCGGAGCGGGCGCTGAGTGTGATCGAGACGCTGGACCCCGACATCGTGTTGTGCGACGTCCGCATGGAGGGTTCCAGCGGACTGGATCTGTGCCGCGTGCTGCGCGAGCGCGACCCGGACCGCAAGGTGGTCATGCTGTCGGTCTACGACGACGAGCAATACCTGTTCCAGGCGCTGCGGGTGGGTGCGTCGGGATATCTGCTCAAGAGCATCAGCAGCGACGAGCTGGTCCGCCAGCTCGAATTCGCCCACAGCGGGCAGACCGCGATCGATCCGGGGATGGCGGCGCGGGCGGCCGGTACCGCGGCCCGCCTGCAACGCGACGAGTTCTGGCCCGGTGTCCGGCAGGGACTGACCCAGCGCGAGAGCGAGATCCTGTCCTTCGTGGTCGCGGGCCTGTCCAACCGCGGGATCGCCAACAAGCTGGTGATCGGCGAGGAAACCGTGAAGACCCACCTGCGGTCCATCTACCGCAAGCTCGGGGTCAGCGACCGGGCGGGCGCGGTGGCCACTGCACTGCGGGAGGGGATCTACCAGTGAACGCCGAGCCAGAGAAGCCGGGACGCGACGCGAGCTCCGAACCGGGCCCCATCGAGCTGACCGCCGAGGGGGAACTGGCGCTGCTGCGTGAGCTCATCCGGGCCGCATCGAGTGGTCCGGGAGTGGAGCCGCTGGCCGCCGCGGCCGCCAGGATGATCACCGCGTCGACCGCCACCGACGTGTGCTTCGTGCACGTGCTCGACGATTCCGACCGCGCCCTGACGCTGGCTGGGGCCACGCCGCCGTTCGACGCCGAGATCGGCAAGATCCGACTGCCGCTCGGGCAAGGCATCTCGGGGTGGGTTGCCAGCCACCGGCAGCCCGTGGTGATCAGCCACGACAAGGAGTCCGATCCCCGCTACATGCCCTTCGAATCGCTGCGCGGGCGTGACTTCACCTCGATGGTGTCGGTCCCGATGGAGACCGGGCCGGGTGGGCTGGTCGGGGTGCTGAACGTGCACACCGTCGACCGCCGGGAGTTCACCCCGCGCGACGTGGAGTTGTTGTTGGTGATCGGCCGGCTCATCGCAGGCGCGTTGCACCAGGCCCGACTGCACCGCCAGCTGGTGGCGCGCGAGCGCGCACACGAGAATTTCGTCGAGCAGGTGATCGAGGCGCAGGAACTCGAGCGGCGCCGGCTGGCCGGCGATATTCACGACGGCATCTCCCAGCGGTTGGTGACGCTGTCGTACCGGCTCGACGCCGCGGCCCGAGCGGTCGACCCGGACACGGTGGCCGAACAGCTGGCGGCTGCGCGCGAGCTGGTGGCGCTGACACTGCAGGAGGCCAGGGCCGCGATCAGCGGGCTGCGCCCGCCGGTGCTCGACGATCTGGGTCTGTCGGGCGGACTGGCCAGCCTGGCCCGTTCGATCCCGCGGATCCCCATCGACGTCGACCTCGCCGAGACCCGGGTGCCCGACCATATCGAGCTGGCGCTGTACCGCATCGCCCAGGAATGCCTGCAGAACGTGATCAAACACGCCGAGGCGGATCGGGCCCGACTCACCTTCTCGGTCGACGACGGGGTGGCCCGGCTCGAAATCGTCGACGACGGAAAAGGATTCGATACCTTCGAGCACCCGCTGGGAAGTGACGAGATGGGCGGCTACGGATTGTTGTCGATGGCCGAGCGGGCTGAGATCGTCGGCGGCCGGCTGCACATCCGGTCGAGGCCGGGCGCGGGCACCACCGTGACCGCCTCCATCCCGCTGCCGTCCCCGATCACGTAAGTGCCGTCAGCTCTCCTGGAGGTGTGCCCGCACCGCGGGCACTGCGCGGGCGATCAACTCCTCGGTCGATTGCGACGCGATCGGCTCGATACGCAGGATGTGGCGCAGATAGGCGATGCCCAGCAGCTGGCCCATGGCCAGATCCACCCGTAGTTCGGCCTCCGGGCCGGGCAACGCGCTGGCGATCTGCGGGTAGAGCCGCTGCTCGATGAACTGACGGACCAGGGCTGCCGATTCCTCGTGGGTGGCCGCGCCGCGCAGGATCGCCAACAGGGGCGCGCGGGTGTCGGCATGTTCCCAGAGTTCGAAGAAGGCCTCGGTCAGCCGTTCGGCGAGGCCGTCGGGGCCCTCGTCGAGGATGCGTCCGCTGAATTGTTCTGGGTCGAACGGCCAGCCGACGGTGGCCCGGAACAGGTCGGCCTTGCTGCCGAAGTAGTGCCGGATCAGGGCCGGGTCCACCTGTGCGGCCGCCGCGATATCGCGTAGTGAGGTCTTGTCGTAGCCACCCTCGGCGAACATCCGCCGGGCAGTGGCCACCAGCTCGTCACGGGTTCCGGGCTGTCCCGGTCGTCGTCCACGTGGCGGCATAGTCCCGAAATTCTACAGTCGTTGACTTCTTGCTCGGGCCCGGATTACGCTCGGATCATTAATTCCACAATTGAGGAGTTATCTGATGCCCGCTCCGCGATGGGTCGCACAAGCCAACAAGATCGGCCTGAACAGGCTCACCCGGTTCATCGCGCCATGGGCGCCGGGGTGGGCGGTGGTCATCCACCGGGGACGCAAGTCCGGCCGCACCTTCCGGACGCCACTGTGGGCGTTCCGCCGCGAGCACGGCTACGTCATCGCGCTGACCTACGGCCCGCAGGCCGACTGGGTGCGCAATGTACTGGCCGCAGGCGGGTGCGAACTGGAGTCGCGCCGCCACACCTACCGGCTGACCGCACCCGAGGTGTACACCGACGACAAGGCCACCGACATGCCCGCGTTCATCCGCTTCATGCTGCGCCGGGTGATCAAGGCCCCGGAGTTTCTCAGCCTGAAGGTCGCCGATTAACCGCCCAGTTTCCCGGCGAGTTCGGGGCACTCGTACTTGAGCGCCACGTTCACGATTGTCATGAGCGCGTCGGGCGGGAGCTTGCTGCCCATCTGTGTCAGCACGTTGACGACATCCTGCTTGGTCTTGTTGAAGCTGCCGCCGGCCATGATGCAGGCCATCATCAGCTGATCACCGATGGCGTTGTCGGAACCCTGGATGCCGGCGGCGCGGACCTCGGCGAACGCTTCCGGCGGCAACCCCGCGGAACCGCGCGGCGAGCCGGTGGTCGGCCTGGGGACCTGAGTCAGAGTTCGCTTGGGCGCCGTCGATGTCGCCGTGAACGGCGTGACGTCGTCGGGGGCGGTGGCCGTCCCGGAAGTCGTGGTACTACAGGCCGCCATCAATACCACAGCGGCGGCGCCGAGCGCCGCACCCACCCGCTTGGCGTTCATCGACACTCCCCTCCACTGCGTTCAACGCTAGTGGGGTAGCCACAAAGCCGACTCAGAAATCACCGGAGTGTCGGCGCAGGGTCTCGATCGAGGCGACCAGCGCACGTGACTGCTCGTCCGACATCCCGACATCGGCGAACACCTGCTCGTTCAAGGTCACCGTGGCGTCCTCGACCGTCGATCGCCCGAGTTCGGTGATGCGGACCAGCGTGGTGCGCCCATCGGTCGGGTGCGGGACCCGTTCCACCAGACCATTGGCCTCCAGGCGCCGGATCGCGTGCGTGACGCTGGTGACGTGCACCTGAAGGCGATCGGAGGCCTTCGTGATCGGCAGCGCGCCGGCCCGGCTGAAGGCCAACAGACGCAGCAGTTCGAACCGCGAGAAGCTCAGATCGTATGGCCGTAGCGCGGTCTCCACCCGGGCCAGCAGGATCTGGTGGGCCCGCATCACCGAGGTCACCGCGACCATTCCGCCGGCCACCTCGCCCCAACCGGCCGCCTCCCAGTTGGCGCGGGCCTGCGCGATCGGGTCACGCTTGTCTGGTGGCGAGGTCACGCCTCTTCTTACCGCATCGTCCCGCGGGTACCGCGCATTCTGCGCGCATCGGGTCCGGCCGGCCGGTCCTCAACTGGCAGCGGTCACCGCGCTCAGCACCGCCCGGGTGGACTGCCGCGATCCGACGGTGATCCGCACCCCGCCGTCGGCGTAGTGACGCAATTGCAGTCCGCTGCCGTCGAACACCTCCGGCCACGGCGTGGGTCGGCCCGGCAGGAACAGGAAGTTGGCCTGCCCGTCGGTGCTGTAGACGCCGAGCGCCCGTAACCGCATCTGCAGATAGCGCCGTTCCGCGGCGATCATCCGGATACGTTGACGCAGTTGACTTTCCGCAGAATAGGACGCCGCGACCGCGACCTGGGCACTGATCCCGATCCCGAACGGCAACTGCATCCGCCACAGCTCGCGGGCGAGGTCCGGTGCGCAGAACCCATAGCCGATCCGAAGCCCGGCCAGACCGTAGGCCTTTGAAAAGGTGCGCACCACTACGACATTGCCGAACCTGGCGACCAGGGTCGGTCCGTCGATGCGGTGCTCGGCGGCCAGGAACTCCACGTATGCCTCGTCCAACAGGACGACGGTGTCCGCGGGTAGCCGGGTCAGGAAGCGCTCGATCTCAGCGGCCGGTTCGATCGTGCCGGTCGGATTGTGCGGCCGGCAGACCGCCACCACCCTGGCCTGCCGGGCCCCCTCGGCCATCGCGTCGAGGTCGTGCCTGCCGTGTTCATCGAGTGGAACGGTGACGGTCCGCAACCGGGCCATCTGGGCGAAGATCGGATAGCCGTCGAAGGTGGGAGTCGCCATCACCATGGTGTCACCGGGGCTGGTCACCGCATGCAGCACCTGCATGATGACCCCGGTCGCGCCGGCTCCGACGATCACCTGCTCCTCGGCTATCCCGTCATGACGGGCGATCAGCGAGCGCAACCGCTGTGGCAGGAACTCCGGATACCGGTTGGCGGCCTCATCGCATGCCCGCAATGCCGAACGCACTGCGGGCAACGGCGGAAAAGGGCATTCGTTGAGCGACAGTGCCAGCGGGTTGACCGCCTGCGGCAGCGCCCCGACAGCGTCGAGCAGTGCCGAGCGGGGAGCCACCATCACGCGTCCCCAGCGTCGTCGCGGCCGCCCCAGCGCACGGCGGCGGCGCCGGCGAAGTCACCGGCGTGGGCGAAGGCGGCCATCAGCACGGTATCGCCGGCCTTCACCCGACCGCCGGTGACGGCCCGGTCGAAGTTGACGGGAATTCCTGCGGCGAACAGGTTTCCGCACTCATCAAACGTGTCGACGTGTCGTTCGGGCGGCAACTCCAACGCGTCGCGCCAGTTCCGCAGGAACACGCGGTTGGGCTGGTTGGTGACGAACAGATCGATATCCTTGGGCTGCACACCGATTCGATCGCAGACCGTATAGGACACCTCGGGCACTTGCCGGTTGCCCCGTGCCAGCACCTTGGTGATCTTGCTCTCGGTGAACCCGATGCAGGCCTCCCCCGGGCCGGCCTGCCACCATTTGCGCGGAGGGTCCATGACGACGGTCATATCGCCCGCGTACTCCCCGTAGGTACGGCATTCGACGTCGAGGATGGGTGACGCATCGGACAGCGTCACCAACCCGACCGCGGCCCCGTCGCCGGGAACCGCCGCCTGCGCCTTACGCCGGATGGTCTCCTGATCGAACACCTGGCCCGCCGAGTTCTGGGCGATCGCGATCACCGCGGTCCGGCCCTCACCCGAACGCAACAGGGTGCGCGCCACTTTCAGCCCCAGAACGAACGCAGCACAGCCACCGTTGTGTAGGTCGATCACCCAGTTGGGCTTCATGCCCAGCCGGTGGGCCATGGCGCCGCCACCACCGTAGAACGGCATGTCGGGCAGTTGGGTGTGAGTGATCAACACGTCGGCCCCGGCGATGACATCTGCGCCGTGCCGCTCGATCAATCCGGCGGCCGCCCGCTCCACCATGTCGATCGCGGTTTCGTCGGGCCCGACGTGATGACGGAACCGCGGCGCCCGGAACATCACGTTCTCGGCCAGCTCGTCGGTTTCGGCGAACCCGGCGTAGTAGTCGGCACTGACCGGGTCACCGGGCAGGTAGGTGGACACGTCGATGAGGCTGACGGGTGTCTGCTCAGTCATGGCTGAACCTCACTTCATCCAGGCCGGGGTGACCGACAGGCCGTTGCGGTGCCGGTATTCGGCAATTGCCTTGAGGTTTCGCAACTCCAGCAGGTGGCCGGGGCCGAACATGTCCCAGAAATCCCCCACCCACACCGGTCGCGCTGGGGGCGCGGTCTCCGGGTACGGGTTCTCGTCGTAGAAGGGATGATGGCAATTCGTCCACAGCACAACCGAACCCGGCTTGTCGAAGACCACCTGCGCGTCGACGATGCGCATCAGGTAGATCATCCACAGGTGCTTGCCCTGATCCCAGGCGCAGTGGTAGTCGACGGTCAGCGCGTCGCGGTGGGCCACCGTGCGGGTGTAGATCGCGCTGCCGGGCCCCGACGGGCCGGCGCCGAGCCGGTCGTGGGCCAGCCACAGCCCGGGCTCCTCGGTCGGGGTGAAACCGCGCAGGCTGTAGGTCCACTCCTCCAGGCATCGGGTGTCGGACAGGTAGTCGAACAACTCGTCGGGTGGGCACTCGATGTAGTCGTTGACCGTGCAGTATTGACCGAACACCTGGTCGTGCGGGTAGACCGACCGCATCATGTCCATGATGATCGGGGTGGCCTGCTCCTTCGGTGAGGTCTCGATCCGGATGAGGCCATCCAGCGGGGTGTGGGTACCCCGATGGACCGTGATGTCTTCAAGCGCGGGCAGTGACATGGGTCCTGTTCTCCTCTGGATTGGAAGGGATGCTGTCGGCGGCGAGAAATGCTGCGAACGGCGGGATTTCGTCGGCTGAACATTCGATGCTGAGCACCGACGGACCGTCGGTGTCCAGCGCCATACCCAATGCCCGGGGTAGGTGGCCGACGTCGGCGACGTCGTAGGCGGGCAGACCGGGGAACATCGCGGCCAGTCCGGCACCGAGCCGGCTCGGGCCGAACCTGTTGTATGAGTAGTGGTCCTCATAGAACAGCTGCTCGCGGGTGACGCACATGGCGTGCGCGTGGTTGTCGAACAATACGAAGGTGATCGGCAGCCGGTACTGCATCGCGGTGTGAATCTCCATGCCGTGCATGAAGAATGAGCCGTCACCGGCGATAACGACGGTGCGCCTTGCGGTGCCGGTGGTGGCTGTGTCAGAGGCGCGGTGAAACGTCATCCCGATCCCCGCACCGAAGCTGTAGCCCATGCCGCCCATGCCGAGTGCCACCATGAAGCGGCCGTCACGTCGGGCTGGCAGGTAGTGGATGGCCGAGGCCCCCACGTTGCCCGCGTCGACGACGATGTCGGTGCCATCGGCCAGGTCTGCGTCGAGCACTGCCATCGCGTCGCGGTACCGGATACCGGGACCGTCGTGGTCCGGTGGGCGCAGTTCGGTGCGCGGCAGGTGGTCGGGCACCCGGACCTGGGTCGGACGGTCAGTCCCGGACAACGCGCGGGCCAGCTGTGTCAACGATTCCCGCAGGTCGCCCGAGTGGACATGGGTGCACGACGGAAAGGGCACCTGGGCGCCGATCGAGTAGGTCGGCACCGAGCCCAGCACGCTGTCCAGACCGGCCCGAGCCGTCACCGTCATGCGGGTCCCCACCAGCAGGCACAAAGCACTCTGACCAGCGGCGACAGGGACCCCGGGGTGTCCCATCACACCGGCCACCCCCAGTGCGGAGGAGGAGCCGAGTCCCGGGGTGCCGGCCACGTCTTTGGCATCGGGGACGGTGGCCACCCGTGCGCGCAGTGTCGCCCGAAGTAGTTCGAGTTCGGCGCGAGCGTCGTCGCGGGCCACCTGCTCGCCGGCGATGATCGTGATCGGCCCGTCGGCCCGGCGCAACGCCTGTTCGAGCACCTGCGGATCGCCGAAGTGGATGCCCGCTCCGGCCAGGTAGACGCTCCCGTTGGCTCGTCCGTTGACGCCGCCTCCATCCACGCAAGCCACATCGGCCTGCTGAACATCCTTGGGCAGCAACAGGACTGCTGGCCCGCCGGTTCGGGCGGCTGCCAGCGCCTCGGGCAGCGCAGTGAGGATGTCGGCGGGCCTCAGAACCCTGCGGCAGTAGACCGAGACCGCCGAGAACAGGGCGTACGCGTCCAGGCTCCCGTTGTCGCCGCTGGTGTCCTGGAAGGCCCCGCGGCCGTCGAGTGTCGTCGGTGCCTGCCCGATCAGGGCCAGCACCGGAACCCGGCTGGCCAGGGACTCCCCGAGGCCGGGCACGGTGTTGAGGCAGCCGCCACCGGAGGTCGCCGCCACCACGCCGATCCCGGCACCGCTGCGGCTGTAACCGTCTGCCATTGTGGCAGCGGAGAATTCGTGTTTGGCCAGCACCGCGGTGATGTCGTCACGAAAGTAGGCCGCGTCGTAGAGGTCCTCGATGTTGGCACCGTCCACCCCGAAGAGGTGCGAGATCCCATTTGCGGCCAGGTACCCGACGATGTGGTCCACCACCCTGTGCGCCTTGACCATGTGTCACCTACTTCCGTGCTCTGCCAGTGACACGACCAGTGGGCGGCGGCGGTTCACCGTGGGGACCGATTCGTCCGAACTCCCGGCGACACCGCAGGAAATGCTCAGGACATCATCAAGATCAGCCGGAACCGAGGGGGATAGTGGAGGACGGGGGTTGTTGTTACCGGGGACCGCAGGACCCCGTGATCGGAGGCATCGGATGGCACAGCCGGGTATCGATTGGGAAGACGCCTATCGTCAGGAAACGCCGCCGCCGTGGAGCATCGGTGCCCCACAGCCGGAGCTTGCGCGATTGATCGAGCAGGGCAAGGTGCGCGGCGAGGTGCTCGACTCCGGATGCGGCCATGCCGCACTCTCGCTGGCCCTGGCCGAGCGGGGTTTCACCGTGGTCGGACTGGATTCCAGCCCGACGGCGATCGCAGCTGCGGCCGCGGCCGCAGCCGAACGTGGCTTGACCACAGCCAGTTTCGCGCAAGCCGACATGACCACCTTCACCGGTTACGACGGCAGGTTCAACACCGTGATCGACAGCGGCCTTCTGCACGCGCTACCGATCGATGGGCGCCGGCCCTACATCCAGGCCATCCACCGGGCCTCGGCACCGAACGCGGAACTGTACATCCTGGCCTTCGCGGCGAGGCCCTTCGGCGGCGAAGTACCCGGACCCAACGGCTTCACCGCCGACGAATTGCGCGACACCGTCGCCACCTGTTGGACGGTCGACGAGGTGCGCCCGGCCAAGCTGTACGGCAACGACAACCCGGCTGCCGGCGCCGGCGGGCCGGCGTCAGCGCCCGGGGTGGAGCGTGACGGTGCCGGTCATATCGTGATGTCCGGCTTCCTGCTGAGCGCTCACAAGGATCCCGGGCTGCCCCGAGCGCCGTAACCGAACCGGACGCTCGGCGCTCGCTCAGAGCTGCTTTTCGAGCAGTACCTTGCCTTCGGGCGACGTAACCAGTTGCACCGCAGCGATATCCGACATCGGCATCTGGGTGTTGCCGCTGGGCAGTGCGGTGGCGCCGGACAACCCGATCCACGTCGCGACCTCGTTGCGGCTGCCGTCCCGGCCGACCACCATCATGCCGAGATTCTGCGGGGGCGCGTCCTGCTTGCCCCAGCTGCCATAACTGCAGGCCATGTCGATGCGGGTCCCCCAGGAGTAACTGGTCATCGCGATGCTGGCGTTGATGGGCGTGTCGGAGACCTTGCTCATCGCCAGCATCTGGGCGCTCTGCTGCTCGGAACCGCTGTGCAGACCGAACACCTCGGGGCGGATGCCGACCACCACACCGAGCGCCAGCAGCGCAGCGGCCACACCCACGGCGGCCGTGGTCACCCAGCGCGACCGGCGCCGCCCCCAGCTGACCTTGGCCAGCACGGACTGCAACACCTCGGGCCGCAGCGGCGGATCGGGCTGTTCGGATTCGAGGGCGAGCACGTCGTCCAGATCGAGCATGGCCAGTAGAGCGGGCATGCCAGTCAACTCGGCCACCGCGGAACGGCACTGCGCACAGCCATCCAGGTGAGCCTCGTACTCGCGTCGCTCGCTGCTTTCCAGCGAACCCAGCACGTAGGCCGCATCCCAGGTCCGGTACTTGTCGAGCTCAGCCGGATCAGGGATGTGGGGCACATCGAACCGTGTCATCGTGTCACCCCCATTTCCTGCAAGTTCAGTCTCAGTGCGCGTACCGCATAGTGCAGCCGCGATTTCACGGTGCCCTCGGGTATATGCAGATCGTCCGCGATCTGCCCGGTGGTCCAGCCCTGGTAGTACGCCCGGCGGACCACTGCCCGGTGTTCGTCGGATAGTTGGCTCAATGCCGTGGTCAGGAGGATTCGGTCCAACGCGTTGTCCACTTTGTCTGGGGTGGCGGCAGCCTTTGAATGCTCTGCCACCTGTTCGGGGTCGGGCACCCCGGTTTCGTTCCGAAAGCGGGCGCTTCGGCGTTCATCAATGATCATGTTTCGCGCCACCGTAAACAACCACGCCCGTGCCGAACGTTCGGTATCTGGAGCGGCATCAGGCGGATGAGCGCTTGCGAGAAGACCGTCAGGCTTATGACGCCACGCACGCAGCAACGTTTCCTGCACCACGTCCTCGGCCCGGGCCCGATCACCCGTGAGCCGCAGGGCATAGCGCCATAGCGCAGCAGCATGCTCGTCGTAGAGCATCCGCATCATGGCGGCCTCCGGATCATCCACTTCCCTACCTCCGTCTGTGACACGACGTTGGTGGCGATCCGGTTCAATTAGAACCTTTGCGCTCCGGCTGACACCAGCGATGGCGCGCGTTTCGAGTATTGATTGCTGGCGTTAATTACCGGGTGAGGATTCGGGGGCCGTTTTCGGTGACGGCGACGGTGTGCTCCCAGTGCGCCGCACGGGTCCCGTCGGCGGTGACGACGGTCCACTCGTCGTCGAGAATCACGGTCTCGGTGGTGCCCAGGGTCAGCATGGGCTCGATCGCCAGTACCGAGCCGGGCTCCAGGTACGGCCCGCGGCCGGGTGAACCCTCGTTGGGCAGGAACGGGTCCATGTGCATCTGGCGGCCGATACCGTGACCACCGTAGCCGTCGACGATGCCGTACTTGCGGTCGTGCCGGGCCTCGGCGGCGTGGGTCTCGACCTCGATCGCGTGCGAGACGTCGGTCAGCCGGTTTCCGGGCAGCATCGCGGCGATCCCGGCCTCCATGGCGGATTTCGTTGCTGCAGAAAGAGCTTCGTCGGCGGCGATGAGTGCGCCGACGCCGAAGGTGACGGCCGAGTCACCGTGCCACCCGTCGACGATCGCGCCGCAGTCGATGGACACCAGATCACCGGCGGCCAATTTCTCGCCCGCTGACGGAATGCCGTGCACCACACGGTCATTGACCGAGGCGCAGATGCTGGCCGGAAATCCGTGGTAGCCGAGGAACGACGGGGTGCCGCCACCGTCACGGATGACGGACTCGGCGATCTGATCCAGCTCGAGTGTGGACACGCCGGGGGCGGCGGCCGCCTGGACGGCCCGCAGTGCCGAGGCGACGAGCGCCCCGGCCACAGCCATCGCGTCCAACTCTCCGGCGCTGCGCTGCGCAACGACCTTGCGCTTGCGCAACCCCGGCAATCTGATCACTTACCCAGTGCCTGCAATGCGCGGGCGAACACCTCGTCGAGGGCGCCCACCGCATCCACGGTCTTGAGGTCGTCGCGGTAGTACTCCAGCAGCGGCTCGGTCTCGTCGCGGTAGACCTTCATGCGGTTACGGATGACCTCGTCGGTGTCGTCGGCGCGGCCACGGCCCTTGAGCCGGGTCAGCAACTCGTCCTCGGACACCTGGAACTCCACCACTGCGTCGAGCTTGTGGTTGCGCGCGGCGAGCATGTCCTTGAGCGCGCCCGCCTGCTCGACCGAACGGGGGTAGCCGTCGAGGATGAACCCGTCGGCGGCGTCGGCCTGGTCGATACGGTCCTCCACGAGGCGGTTCGTCAGCTCGGCCGGCACGAGATCGCCGGCGTCCAGGTAGCGCTTGGCCTCCAGTCCGAGCGGAGTGCCGTCACCGATGTTCTTGCGGAACAGATCCCCGGTGGAGATTTGCGGGATGCCGAGCTTCTCGGACAGCTTCTCTGCCTGCGTGCCTTTGCCCGCACCGGGCGGTCCGAGTAGAACGACTCTCACTTCAGGAACCCTTCGTAGTTACGTTGCATGAGCTGGCTCTCGATCTGTTTCACGGTATCCAGGCCCACACCGATCATGATGAGAACCGCGGTACCGCCGAACGGCAGATTCTGTACCGAGCCGGTGTTGCCGATCTGCAGGAACAGGTTCGGCAGAACGGCGATCACACCGAGGTAGATCGAACCGGGCAGGGTGATCCGGCCGAGCACGTACCGCAGGTAGTCCGCGGTGGGCTTGCCGGGACGGATGCCCGGGATGAATCCGCCGAACTTCTTCATCTCATCAGCGCGCTCGTCCGGGTTGAACGTGATCGACACGTAGAAGTACGTGAAGAAGATGATCAGGCCGAAGTAGATCGCGATGTAGACGGGATCGGCGGGATTCGTCAGGTAGTCGGCGACGAACTTGTCCCACCATCCGGTGCCCGGGTTGGAGCTGCCGCTCTGGATCAGCTGAGTGATCAGGTGCGGGATGTAGATCAGCGAGGACGCGAAGATCACCGGGATGACGCCGGCCTGGTTGACCTTGAGCGGCAGGTAGGTGGAGGTACCGCCGTACATCTTGCGGCCCACCATGCGCTTGGCGTACTGGACCGGGATACGGCGCTGGCCCTGCTCGACGAACACCACGCCGATGATGATCAGCAGCGTCGCGGCAACGACGGCGGTGAACACCAGGCCGCCGCGGCTCTCCAGGATGGTCTGGCCCTCGGACGGGATCCGGGCGGCGATACCGGCGAAGATCAGCAGCGACATGCCGTTGCCGATGCCCCGCTCGGTGATGAGCTCGCCCATCCACATCACCAGCGCTGCGCCTGCGGTCATCACCAGCACGATGACGATCAGTCCGAAGACCGAGCTGTCCTGGATGATGTCGAGGCTGCAGCCCTGCAGCAGCCCGCCGTTGGCGGCCAGCGCCACGATGCTGGTGGCCTGCAGGACCGCCAGCGCGATCGAGAGATAACGCGTGTACTGCGTCATCTTGGCCTGACCGGCCTGGCCTTCCTTCTGCAACTGCTCGAAACGCGGAATCACCACGACCAACAGCTGCACGATGATGCTGGCGGTGATGTAGGGCATGACGCCCACCGCGAACACCGTCAGCTGCAGCAGCGCGCCGCCGGAAAACAGGTTGATCAACGAGTAGATCTGGGCGGAGTCGCCGCCGCTGACCTGCTCGATGCACTTTTGGACGTTCGGGTAGTTAACCCCCGGAGACGGGATCGACGCGCCGGCCCGGTAGAGAATCACCAGGCCCAACGTGAACAGGATCTTGCGTCTGAGGTCGGCCGTCCGCAGCGATGAGATGAAAGCCGAAAGCACTCTTCCTCCTGCGCAGCCGACCTCTCAGCGCGGCGTGCCAAACGGGGCTGGTGGAGCCAGCGTCAATGGTCAAGTCGTGTACGACCGCCCGGCAGGCGCGCAGCCTGCGAACTCAGTCGTCAAATCAGTCTACGAGAGTAACAGTTGCCCCCGAGTACCCCCGTCATGCACCCGCGCCCGCCCGCCTCGATCCGGCCGGTGTCCGGCCGAGCTGCGGAGCAGAGCTTCTCTTCAGAATCGGAGCGTACAGTCGGCGACAGCTCATTACACCACCTAACTAACACGTTGATTTCGACTGAACAAAGGGGAATTCATGGCCCGGACTGCTGACGACTCGTGGGATCTGGCCTCCAGCGTGGGTGCCACGGCGACGATGGTCGCGGCAGCGCGCGCAATGGCCACCAATGCCGATGATCCGGTGATCGACGACCCCTTCGCCGCTCCCCTGGTCCGCGCTGTCGGGATGGACTTCTTCACCAAACTGGCCGACGAGAACTTCACCACCGAAGGACTCGACGAGGAGGCCACAACAGGGCTGATCCGATTCGCCAACGGCATGGCCGCCCGCACCCGATTTTTCGACGACTTCTTCCTGAGCGCGTGCCGTGCCGGTATCCGGCAGGCGGTCATCCTCGCGACCGGACTGGACTCGCGGGCCTACCGGCTGCCGTGGCCGGACGGCACCGTCGTCTACGAGGTCGATCAGCCCGAGGTGATCGAGTTCAAGAGCGCCACCCTGGCGGACCTCGGCGCGGTACCGACCACCGACCGCCGCACCGTTGCCATCGACCTGCGCTTCGACTGGCCCTCGGCGTTGACGGAGGCCGGGTTCGACCCGTCGCTACCGACCGCATGGATCGCCGAGGGGTTGCTGGGTTATCTGCCGGGGGACGCCCAGGACCGTTTGCTCGACCAGGTCACCGCGCTGAGTGCGCCTGGCAGCCGATTCGGTGTCGAGGGCGTGCCCGCCACCGAGTCCAACGACGAAGAGACGATCCGGGCCAGAATGCAGGAGTTCACCGACCGCTGGCGGGCACACGGCCTGGACATGGACCTCAACGAGCTGATCTTCCTCGGAGACCGTGCCGATGTGACGACGTATCTGGAAGGGCATGCCTGGAAGACCACGAGCATCTCGTCCAACGATCTGCTGGTCCGTACGGGTCTGCCCCCGGTCGAGGATGAGGCCCACGCGGCATCGGTCCTCTACATCAGCGCCGAGAAGTGAGGCGGGCGAGCGATGGCACGGTCTGACGCCGACAGCTGGGATCTGGCCTCCAGCGTGGGTGCGACGGCGACGATGGTCGCCGCGGCCCGCGCGATGGCGTCTGCCGAACCCGATCCGCTGATCAACGACCCCTACGCGGCGGATCTGGTGCGTGCGGTCGGGGTGGAGTTCTTCACCAAACTCGTCGACGGCGAGATCGACCTCGACGGCGAGCTGGCCGACGGCGCCGCGCTGATGACCGGTGTGATGGCGGTGCGGACAAAGTTCTTCGACGACTTCTTCACCGCCGCCGTAGGCGGCAATTCCACGGAGGCTGCCGTAGGCGGCAATTCCACGGAGGCCGCCGTAGGCGGCAGTTCCAACGGTGCGGCCATAGGCGGCAATTCCGCAGCTGCCGGCGACGCCGGGATCCGGCAGGCCGTGATCCTGGCCTCGGGCCTGGACTCGCGCGCCTATCGGCTGCCGTGGCCGGACGGCACGGTGGTCTACGAGATCGACCAGCCCGCGGTGATCGGCGCCAAGTCGGCCACCATGGCGCAGATCGGGGCCACCCCAACGGCCGACCGCCGCACGGTGGCCGTCGATCTCCGGGATGATTGGCCCGCGGCCCTGCGGGCGGCCGGCTTCGATCCGACCGCACCGAGCGCATGGAGTGCCGAGGGCCTGCTGGCCTATCTGCCCCCTGACGCCCAGGACCGGTTGTTCGACAACATCACCGCGCTCAGCGCCCCGCGCAGCCGGCTGGCCACCGAGTATCACCTGCCGGGCATGGCGGTGGACCTGCGCGAGCGCGGACAGGTGCTGAGCGAGCAGTGGCGTCAGCACGGACTGGACCTCGACCTGGCCAACCTCTGGTACGACGGCGAGCGCAATTCGGTCGTCGACTACCTGACCGACCGCGGATGGTCGGTCACCGCCCGGCGCCGGCCTGAGCTTTTCGCCGAATACGGCCGCGAATTCCCCACCGCAGAAGCCGCTGCGCCACAACGCAACTCGCAGGCTGTCATCGCCATCCGAGACTAGGAGCACCATTTCATGACCCGCACCGAAGGCGACAGCTGGGATCTGGCCACGAGCGTCGGCGCGACCGCGACCGGTGTCGCGGCCTCCCGGGCGCTGGCCACCAAGCAGCCCGACCCACTCATCAACGATCCGTTCGCCGACGCGCTGGTGCGTGCGGTCGGTCTGGAGCACAGCATCCGGCTCGCTGACGGCGAGGTGTGCGTCGAGGGCGATGTGATGCTGGACCGGCAGCGGATGTGTGAGCAGATCGCCGTCCGTACCCGCTTTTTCGACGACTTCTTCACCGATGCTTCGGCGGCCGGTATCCGGCAGGCGGTGATCCTGGCCTCCGGCCTGGACACGCGCGCCTACCGGCTGGCCTGGCCGGCCGGCAGCGTCGTGTTCGAGGTGGATCAGCCGGCAGTGCTGGAGTTCAAGACCCGCACCCTGACCGATCTCGAGGCCGAGCCGGCCGCCGAGCTGCACACCGTGCCCGTCGACCTGCGCGATGACTGGCCCGCGGCGTTGCGCGCCAACGGTTTCGATCCACAGCTGCCGACCGCCTGGATCGCCGAGGGTCTGCTGATCTATCTGCCGCCGGAAGCCCAGGACCGGTTGTTCGACAACATCACCGCGCTCAGCGCCCCGGGTAGCCGGCTCGCCACCGAGCACATGGACGCCGCCTCGCTCAACGACAAGTGGACCGAGCGGGTCAGCCAGTGGTCGAAGAAGGTCGGCTCCGATATGGATCTGAAGGACCTGTTCTACTCCGGCGAGCGAACAGCCGCCCGCGACTACCTCACCGCACACGGGTGGGACGCGACTGTGCAGCCCACCCGGGCCGCCTACGCGTCGCACGGTTTCCCCTACCCCGAGGAGCTTGACGACCTCGCCGGTGATTCTGGTTATCTGTCAGCAACACTCAAGACATCGAAGTAGACGACCGGGAGGCGCACGATGGCACGAACCGATGACGACAGTTGGGATCTGGCCTCCAGCGTCGGCGCCACCGCCACTCTGGTGGCCACGGGGCGGGCGATCGCCAGCCAGGATTCCCACGGCCTGATCGACGATCCGTTCGCGGCGCCGTTGGTGCGCGCGGTGGGCATCGACGTGTTCACCAAGATGGTCGACGGTGAGCTGAGTCTGGATACCCTCGCCCAGCTCGCACCGGATGCAGCCGAGCGCGCTCGCTCGAATATCGACGAGATGGCCGTGCGTACCCGGTTCTTCGACGACTTCTTCATCACGTCGGGCGAGGCCGGTATCCGGCAGGCGGTGATCCTGGCCTCCGGCCTGGACTCGCGCGCATACCGGCTGCCCTGGCCGGCGGGCACCGTGGTCTACGAGATCGACCAGCCCGAGGTGATCGAGTTCAAGACGCGCACCCTCGCCGACCTTGGCGCGGAGCCGAAGGCGGAACGACGCACCGTACCGATCGACCTGCGGAACGACTGGCCGGCCGCCCTGCGCGCCGCGGGATTCGACCCGGCAAAACCGACCGCGTGGTGCGCCGAGGGTCTACTGATCTACCTGCCGCCCGAGGCGCAGGACCGGCTGTTCGACAACATCGCCGCGCTCAGCGCACCCGGCAGCGCGGTGGCCACCGAATTCGTCCCCGCGCTCAAGGATTTCGACCCGGAAAAGGCACGCGCCGCCACCGCGACGTTCAGCCAGCTCGGTCTGAACATGGACATGCCGTCGCTGATCTACCACGGCGAGAGGCATTCGGCCGCCGACTATCTGAACGCCAAGGGTTGGGAGATGTCCGGTACGCCCCGGTCGGAGCTGTTCGTCCGCCACGGCCTGCCGGTGCCCGACCGCGACGACAACGACCCGATGGGTGAAATCGTCTACGTCAGCGGCACTCTGGACTGAGCGGCGTCACGATACCCTGGCGAAGCGCAGCGTCTCGCCCCTGGCTCCGCCCATCCACAGGTCCTGGCAGGCCGCGGCCATGTCGTCGAGTCCCTCGATGATCTCGCCGAATACGTTGCCGGGCACCCAGCCCTGGTCTCCGTTGATCAGCAGGTTGTTGCGGCCGTAGAACAGCGCGAGGTCGACGATCGCGCCGGTGGTTCCGGTGCCGGCGCTGTTCTCGTATCCGTACGCGGGGTTGCCCAGATCGTCTGAGTCGAACGAGAACCAGCACAGATCGCCCGGTATCGGGGTGACCGTGGTGTTCTCCTTGCCGGGATTGGCGCCGAACGCCGGCAGCAGGGTGTAGATCTCGTTGCGGGCGTACTTGCCGTGAAATACCTGTGCTGCCAGCGGCAGGGCGTCCCACACCGCGGCGCAGGTGCGCGGCGCCGCGTCGTCGAGGAGCCGGGCCACACAACTGACTCCGCGTTTGTCCAGCGACACCGTGATCAACCGGCTCATGCAACCTCCTCGGCGAGCAGCGCGGGCATCCGGCGATGCCAGTCCGTGGCGCCCTGGTACACGTCCCCCACCTGAAGCACCAGGGCATCCGAATGTCGGGGACCGACGATCTGCATTCCGACGGGCAGGCCGCCCGCGCTGAACCCGCACGGCACCGAAAGTGCGGGCTGCTGGGTCAGATTGAACGGGTATGTGTAGGGCGTCCAACTCGTCCAGTCCGGTGAGGGCGAACCGTCTGGCACGTCCCGGCCGACGGCGAAGGCGGTCAGCGGCAGCGTCGGGGTGACCAGGACGTCATAGGTCTGGTGGAACCTGCCCATCAGTTCCCCCAGGTGCATCCGGACGGCGGTCGCATCCAGATAGTCGGACGCGGAGAAGGTTGCCCCGGTCTCGGCCGTGCGCCGTAGGCCGGGATCGATACGCCCGGCGTCCCGACCAGTCAGCTTGCCTTCCAACACCTTTGCCTCACCGGCGAACCACAGCACCTGGAAGGCGTGCACCGGGTCGGCGAAGCCCGGATCGACCTCCTCTACGTGCGCGCCTGCCGCCGCGAGCACCTCCACCGCTGCCCGTACCGCGATGTCCACCTCAGGGTCGTTGACCCCGAAGCCGAGGTTCGGCGAGTAGGCGACCCGCAGCCCGGCGATGCCACCGGTCAGCGCGGCGCGGAAAGACGAACGCGGACAGGGCATTGCCGACCAGTCCCGCCCATCGAACCCGGTGACCACGTCCAGCAACGCGGCGACGTCGGCGACCGTGCGCGCCATCGGCCCGGCGTGCGACAGCGTGCCGAACGGGCTCGGTGGATACAACGGGATGAGTCCGTAGGTCGGTTTGAGGGCGACGGTGCCGGTGAACGCGCCAGGGATGCGCACCGAACCACCGCCGTCGGTGCCCACCGACCACGCGCCCATGCCCAGTGCCACGGCCGCGGCACTGCCGCCGCTCGACCCGCCCGCAGTCACCGCGGGATCCCACGGGTTGCCGGTCACCCCGTAGCGCGGCGAGTCGGTCACGCCCTTCCACGAGTACTCTGGAGTGGTGGTCTTGCCGAGCAGCACCGCGCCGGATTCGCGCAGCCGCGCCACGCTGGGCGCGTCCTCGTTCCACGGGCCCGCCTCGTCGATGAGCCAGCTGCCACGCAGGGTCGGCCAGCCTCTGGTCCACAGCGCGTCCTTGATCGATGTCGGGATCCCGTCGCCGGGGCCCAGCGGACACCCGTCATGCCAACGCTTTTCGGACGCCCGCGCGGCGGCCATCGCACCGTCGGAGTCAACGAGCACAAATGCGTTGACCGCGTCGTTGTGGTGGTCGATGGCCGACAGCGCCGCTCGGGTCGCCTCCACCGGCGAGAGCGTCTTGGTCCGGTAGGCCTCGAGCAACTCGACGGCCTGTGGGATGGTCACGTCTGCTCCCCCGGTACGTAACCGAGCGCCTTGTCGACAACGTTGACCAACGGCTGCCCGGCCAGCCAGCGCCGCGCATTGTCGGCGAACTGATCGGCGAGAGTCTCGCGGAACCCCACGACGTCGCCGGACATGTGTGCGGTGATGACGGTACCGGGCGCGTCCCACAGCGGGTGTCCGGCGGGCAACGGCTCAATGCTGAACACGTCCAGGGTGGCTCCGGCGATGCGGTGTTCGGTCAGCGCGGCAAGCAGCGCATCCTCGTCGACGATCGGTCCCCGCGCGATATTCACAAGGTGCGCATCGGGTTTCATCGCCTTCAGGACGGCCGCGTCCACCAGGCCACGCGTCGCCGGGGTGAGCGGAGCCGCGAGCACGAGGTGATCGCACCAGCCGACGGCCGAAACCAGATCGTCGGTGGTGACCACCGCACCGAAATCCGGATCCTCGGCGACCGCCTTACGCCCGGCGCCGCGCACCGACAGACCGGCCGCGCGCAGCAGACGCGCGATCTCACGGCCGATGCCGCCCGTCCCGACCACGAGTGCCTTCGCACCCGCGATGCTGCGGGTCTCGCGGTAGCGCCACTCATGCCGGCGTTGGAAATCCAGGCTGGCCTGGGTCCCCTTGGCATGGGCCAACACCGCGCCGAGCACGTATTCAGCTATGGGACGGTCGAATACACCGCGGGCATTGGTGACCACCACGTCCGACTCCCGCAGCCGGTCGAACAGCAACGTGTCGACACCGGCCGCGGGGACGTGAATCCACTCCAGCGCATCCGCATGCGCCCACACTTCACGCAACGCAGTGGAGAAATAGTCCCACAGCAGCAGGGCCCGCGCCCCCTCGACCGCCTGCCCCAGCCCGTCGGCGTCGCAGTAGCGCAAGTCGGCATCCACGCAGGACAGGCCCGGCACCCGGTCGGTCTCGTGCTCACACAGCACCGCGATCACGGGGCGGGCGGCTGCAGGCGGCACGGTTCCGAGGCTAGGCGTCTTCGTAGGATTGTCAACAATCTGTTGCCGGTTGGCCGACTCGGCCTCACACTATGGACATGACACTCGAGGAAGTCATTCCTCCCCCACCGTTACAGCAGGTGGGGATAGGTGTTGTGACACCGTACGACTTCGCCCTCGACCGCGAACTGTGGCGTTGGGCGCCCAACGACGTCAGCCTCTACGTCACCCGGTTGCGATATGCGCCGCTGCCGGTGACGGTCGACATGGCGGTGCATGTCTCCGAACCCGAGCAGGTCGAGGCCGGCGCCGCGAACGTGCTCGCGGTGGCTCCGCTGGTGACGGCCTATGCGTGTACCGCGGGAAGCTTCGTCAAGGGAATGGCAGGCGAGGCCGCACTGGTCGCGGCGATGCGCGCGGCCGGAGCCCCGGCCGCGGTGACCACCAGCGGCTCCATGCTCGCCGCGCTCCGGCACCTCGGGGTGAAGACGGTCGCCACGGTCACTCCCTACACCGCCGACCTGACGAGCGGGCTGACCAGTTACCTCATGGAAGCCGGGATCGAGGTGGCCGCCACCGCAGGCCTGGGGATGACATCGCAGATCTGGGCGGTGCCGTATGCGACAACGGCCGAGTTGGTTTGTGCCACAGATTGTTCCGACGCCGAGGCTGTCGTCATCAGTTGCACGAATCTGCCGACCTACGATCTGATCGCACCGCTGGAGCGCAAGCTCGGCAAGCCGGTGGTCACCGCCAACCAGGTGACCATGTGGGCGGCACTGGCCGTCGCGGGTCGCAAGGCCGTCGGAGCCGGTCAGCGACTGCTGGAGACCTGAACGCGCGGTAGCGACCTGGCCACCCTTGAAAGGACGATGTATGACCACGGTGGGGATCCTCTATCCCGGCCACAGCGCCGAAGACGACTTCGGCGCGCTGGAGGCACGTCTGCAGGCGGCGGTCAGACTGCCCGTCGCGATCACGTCGGTCGGCGAGGACGCCCATCGTGTCGATGCCCTCCTCGACCTCGGCCGGACCGAACGCCTCGCCGACGGTGTCATGCGCCTGGGGGCGGCACGTCCGGATTCGATGATGTGGGCGTGTACGTCGGGCAGTTTCGTCTTCGGGCGCGACGGAGCCCGACGCCAAGCCGACGACGTGGCCGCCGCGTCCGGCGTCCCGGCTTCGTCGACATCGATCGCCTTCGTAGATGCATTGCAGCACTTGGGTATCCACCGGGTTGCCGTGGCCGCCTCCTACCCGGGGGACGTGGCGGCACACTTCGTCGCGTTCCTGTCGGCCGGCGGCATCGACGTGGTGTCGATGGGCAGCCACGACATCCTTACCGCGGCCGAGGTTGGCCGGCTGCCGCAGGCACAGGTGCTCGCCATGGTCACAGCGGCCGACCACCCCGACGCCGATGCCGTGCTGGTACCAGACACCGCCATGCACACAATGGGTTTCATCGATCAGCTGGAATGCGCCGTCGGTAAACCGGTGCTCACCGCCAACCAGGTGACGGTCTGGAAGGGCCTGCACCTGCTCGGCCCCGTGCCGCCGCTCCCCGGGCTCGGCCGCCTGTTCGGAGCCAGGCCGTGACCGACTTCATCACTCCCGTCGAGCAGGAGTCGACACCCAGCATCGTCGCCGAGAAGCTCCGGCAGGCCATCGCGCACGGCGAGCTCGTCCCCGGCACGCAACTCGGCGAGGCCGAGTTGGCGCGCAGCTTCGGAGTCAGCCGCGGACCCCTGCGTGAGGGCATGCAGCGCCTCACGCAGGAAGGTCTGCTGATCGCGATCCGCAACCGCGGAGTGTTCCTCAACACGATGGACTCCGGCGAGATCCGCGACATGTACCTGGCCCGCGAGGCGATCGAGCGGACCGCGAGCCGCCAGATCCTGCAGGGCGACTATGCGAGCGCCGGAGACGCGCTACTCGCCGTGGTCGACGAGATGGCAGCAGCCCGCGACCTCGATGAAGTCAGCGAAGCCGACATGCGTTTCCACGAGGTGCTCGTCGAACTCGCAGGCAGCCCGCGGCTCTCGCGCCTGCACCAGACCTTTCTTGTCGAGACCAGGATGTGTGTGCACGCACTGGCCGACACCTACGACACCGCCACCGACCGGGTGAACGAGCACCAGGCACTGGCGGGCGCCATCCAGTCCGGAGACGTCGCACTCACGGACAAGTTGATGCTGGCCCACATGGAGGACGCCGTCGACCGGTTGATCGCGCGACTACCGGCCGGTTGACGCAGACGGCGTACCTTTGTCGGTCTCGGGTTCGGGCTCGGGCTCGGGCTCGGGCTCGTAATCCAACTGCGGTGGCGCTTCCGGTGTTCCGGGTATCTCGGTGCCGCTGATCGGACATCGCGCGGTCTCGGGCACCTTGATCAGCGCGATCATCCCGATCACGCAGGCAATCATCATGTAATAGGCCGGCACCAGTTGATCACCGGTCTTTGCCACCACCCAATCGTTGACTGCCGGGGCGGTGCCACCGAACAGCGATGTCGACACGTTGTAGGCGATGGCGAAGCCGGCGTAACGCACCTGGGTGGGGAACATCGCCGGGAACGTCGCGGAGATCGTCGACAGCTGGGGCACATAGAGCAGGCCCAGCACCGCGAACGCGATGATTGCACCGACCATGTTCGTGGACATCAGCAGGAACATCGGGATGCCGGCGACGAAGAGGCCGATCAGCGAGACCCACCACATCGGTTTGCGGCCCACCCGGTCGGAGATGTGGCCCGCGAACGGCAGGAACACCATCATCGACAGCATGCCGATGATGGGTACCACCAGGGCGTGGCTGCTCGACAAGCCGATCGTCTGCTCCAGATACGTCGGCATGTAGGTCAGCAGCGTGTAGTTGACCACGTTGAGCGCAACGACCAAACCGCCCAATCGCAGGATGGGGCCCCAGTACTCGACCACCAGATCCTTGAGCTCGGACGCGGGCCCACCTTCCCGCTCCCCCTTGGTTTCGAGTTCGCGGAAGATCGGGGTGTCCTCCAGCTTCGAACGTAGGTAGACACCGACCAGTCCGAGCGGAGCGGCCACGAGGAACGGTAGCCGCCAACCCCATTGCCCCATCTGCTCATCGGAGAGCAGCGCCGAGAAGCCGAGCATCAACAGCGCGCCCATCGAAAAGCCCGCGAGGGTGCCGAATTCGAGGAAACTGCCGAGGAAACCGCGCCGACGCGACGGAGCGTACTCGGCCATGAATGTCGCGGCTCCGCCGTATTCTCCTCCGGTGGAGAAGCCCTGGATCATCCGCAGCGCGACCATGAGCACCGGGGCCCACATCCCGATCGCGGCATAGGACGGAATCAGGCCGGCGCAGAACGTCGCGCCCGCCATCAACACGATGGTGATCGCGAGCACGTGTTTACGGCCCAGCCGGTCGCCGAGTGGCCCCCAGACGAATCCGCCGAGCGGGCGGACCAGGAACGACACCGCGAACGTCGCGAGGGCCAGCAGGGTCGCCTGTTGGGCGTCTCCGGGGAAGATGGCAGCGGAAATGTAGCCCACGCCATAGGCGTAGATACCGTAGTCGAACCACTCTGTGGCGTTACCGATCGCCGACGCGGCGATGGCCCGCTTCAACACACCGGGGTCGGGCGGATCCTCGGAGGGTTCGCGATAGTCGATCTCCGGTTTGTCTCCGAAGCCCCTCATCGGGCTTTTGTGCGCGGGCACGAGTCCTCCATGTGTCTGACGACACCGTTCCCCGCCGCGCACTCTGTTACGGCTGCTCTGACTGGGTTGAACACCGCAGGGCCAGGCCGTCGTTTCGTCGACAATTCAATAGTTGCCAAGATCTGACGTTACAGCCCCGCGGCCGACAAAGCGCCGCCCGCTACCGCGTCGTAACTATCGCAAGCGTCAAAACCGGGGTTCTCCCAGCCAGAGCGCGTGGGATCCGGTCACCGCGCGCCCGGCGTTCTCGAGTACTCCGACCACCGATTGCCCCAGCAGGTTGCCGACGGCCTGCGGCACCGACGCGGCTGCGGGTTGAGAGGAGGGCTTGGGCCGCAACATGTCCAACCAGGACGAACCGGGATAGCTCAGCACCCGCACCTTGGTGTCCGGATCCAACCCGGCCAGGACCTTGGCGCGGGTGACCGCGGTACGTAGGCCACCGAGTTCGTCGACGAGGCCGTGCCCCTTGGCGTCGGCGCCCGTCCAGATCCGACCGCGCGCCACCTGGTCCACCTGCTCGACCGAGAGCTTGCGCCCCTCGGCCACGCGGGTGATGAAATCGGTGTAGAGCAGGTCGGTCTCGGCTTCGATTTGGGCGTGCTGTTCGTCGGTGAACGGTGAGTTCGACGACCAGGCATCGGCATTCGGGTTGGTACGCAAGGAATCCGATCCGACGCCCAACTTGTCCTTGAGCTCACGGGAGACCAACTTGCCGGTGATCACACCGATGGACCCGGTGATGGTGCCCGCATTGGCCACGATCTCGTCTGCGGCCATCGACACGTAGTAGCCGCCCGATGCTGCCACCGCCCCCATCGAGGCGACGATGGGCTTACCGCGCTCGCGAATCCGAACCACCTCGCGCCAAATGGTTTCCGACCCGGACACCGAGCCGCCGGGGCTGTCGACGCGCAGCACGATCGCCGACACCTCATCGTCGGCAGCGGCCTCACGCAGAGCCGCGGCGATGGTGTCGCCGCCGGCACTGGAATTACCCAGCGGCAGCACCTGTGGCCCGCCGCGGCCGCTCACGATCGGGCCGTGCAACGTCACCAGCGCGATCGTTGGCTTCGACTTACGGCCCGGTATCTGTGGCGTCGGAACCTTCGGAGTGGTCCGCGCATAGCGCGAAAGATAAAGCCGCGGTGGAGCATCGGGGTGACTGTCGGCATCGGCGCCTGCCTCGGTCGGCCCGCCCGACAGTTCCCCGATGCGTGAATAGGCTTCGTCACGGAACCCGATCCGGTCGATCAGGCCGGCGGTGACGGCGTCATCTCGCAGCACCGGCGCCTTGTCCGCCAGTACGTTGACCGCCTCCGAGGTCAGGCCCCGCGATTCGGCGATGGCCTGCCACACCTGCGATTGCAGGCTTTCGATCATCCGGCCGTCGGCCTCACGCTGCGCGTCGGTGTAGCGGGCTTCCGTGAAAACGTTTGCCGCGGACTTGTATTCGCCGCGCGCGACGAACTGTGCCTCGACACCCACCTTGTCCAGCGCGTCGCGCAGGAACATTGCATTGGTGGCGAAACCGACCAGCCCGACTGTGCCCGAAGGCTGCATCCACACTTCGCGGAAGGCGGATGCCAGGTAATAAGACAGCGTGCCGGGGTACGTCTCGGCCCAGGCCACCGTGGGCTTCACCGCGCTGAACGCCGCGATGGTATCCCGCAGTTCCTGTACCGGGCCGGGCGCAGCAGCGGGCAACTGCACCCGCGCGATCAACCCGGCCACCCGGTCGTCCTCGGCTGCGCGGTGGATCGCGGCGACGGCCTGCCGCAACACCAGCGGGCGGCCCCCGCCCGCGATCACGGCCAACGGATCGAATCCGGCGGTCTCCGGCGGGGTCGACATCAGATCCAACTCCAGCACACACCCGTTGGGCACTCCGTTGTGCCGGGCGGTGTCCACGCGCCGGGCCAACACCTTGAGATCGTCCGGGCCGGGTAGTCCTGGGAGAAAAGCGAACATGGACCGAGCCTACCGATCGGCGGATTCCGCGCGCGGCGACGAGAACTGTCGCCCTACCGGACCACCGTCGTACCGTGAGACGGGTGACGTTCTCCATCTCGCTCCCGCAACTCGATCACGACGGCTTCGACGACGCGGCCTTCAAGGCGTATCTGGCCCGCGCCGAGGAACTCGGTTTCGAGGGCGGTTGGACGATCGAGCAGACCGTGGGGCCGGCACCGACGATCGCCCCGTTGGAGCTGTTGTCGTATGCCGCGGCGGTCACCACGAGGCTGCGACTGGGGGTCGCGGTTCTGGTCACCTCGTTGCACGACCCGTTGCAGTTGGCTTCGGCGATCACGGCGGTGGACCGGCTCAGCCACGGCCGCCTCGACGTCGGCGTGGCCCCGGGCGGCAGCTTCCGGCAGTTCCCGGCGTTCGGGGTGGACTCGTCGACATTCATCTCCAGCTTCACCGAGGGTTTGGAGTTGATGAAAGCCGCCTGGTCGGATGAACCCCGGATCACCTTCCACGGTCGCTTCCGCGATGTCGACGATCTGGCCATCAGCCCCAAACCCGTTCAGCGACCACACCCGCCGATCTGGTTCGGGGCCAACGCGCCGAGGGCTCTGGCGCGGGCGGTCCGTTACGGCGATGCGTTTCTGGGAGCCGGCTCGTCGACCACCGCGGCCTTCGCCGAGGCGGTCCGGACGGTGCACCGCGAAATCGACGAGCAGGGCAAGGATCAGGCCGGATTCCGGATCGGCAAGCGGGTGTATCTGATCGTCGACGACGACCCTGCCCGTGCTCGCGAGCGGGTGGACGCGGGCCTTCGGCGGATCTACGGGGACCGGACGCACCTGGGCGAGGTGGCGGTCGCCGGGACTGTGGACGACGTGGTCCGGGGTCTGCGCGAGGTGCTCGAAGCGGGGGCACAGACCGTCGTACTCAACCCCACCGGCGCCACGATCGCCGAGGACCGCGAACAGATGGAACGGCTTGCTGCCGACGTGATCCCGCAGCTCACCTAGCCCCGCCAACAGACACAAAACTGCCCCAAAACCGAAGTCTTGGGGCAGTTTTGTGTCTGCTCGCGCAGCGAAACTAGAGCTCGGTAGCCGAACCGCCGGCAGCGGAGATCGCCTCACGGGCGCTACCGCTGAACTTGTTGGCGGTCACGTCGACCTTGACGGCCAGCTTGCCGTCGCCGAGCACCTTCACCAGGCTGTTCTTGCGAACGAGGCCCTTGGCAACCAGCTCGTCGACACCGATGGTGCCGCCCTGCGGGAAGGCCTTGGCGATGTCGCCGACGTTGACGACCTCGTACTCGGTCCGGAAGCGGTTCTTGAAGCCCTTGAGCTTCGGCAGCCGCATGTGGATCGGCATCTGGCCACCCTCGAACGTCGCGGGGACGTTCTTGCGGGCCTTGGTGCCCTTGGTACCACGACCGGCGGTCTTACCCTTGGAGCCCTCACCACGACCGACGCGGGTCTTGGCCTTCTTCTCTCCGGGGGCGGGCCTCAGGTCGTGAAGCTTGATAACGGACATCAGGACTTCACCTCCTCCACCTCGATGAGGTGATGAACGGCCTTGATCAGACCGCGGGTCTGCGCGTTGTCCTCACGCACCACGGACTGACGAATCTTCTTCAGCCCCAGGGTCCGCAGGCTTTCGCGCTGCTTCCAGCGTGCGCCGATGGTTCCGCGCACCTGGGTGATCTTGAGTTCTGCCATGGTTATGCCGATCCCTCACGCGCTGCTGCGGCAGCAAGCGCTTCGCTCTCGCGCCGGGCCTTCAGCATGCCGGCCGGCGCCACGTCCTCGAGGGGCAGACCGCGACGGGCCGCCACCTCTTCGGGACGCTGGATCATCTTCAGCGCGGCAACGGTGGCATGCACCACGTTGATCGCGTTGTCACTGCCCAGCGACTTGGCCAGGATGTCGTGCACGCCGGCGCATTCCAGCACCGCGCGAGCCGCACCACCGGCGATCACACCGGTACCCGGGCTGGCCGGACGCAGCATCACCACACCGGCAGCGGCTTCGCCCTGAACCGGATGGACGATGGTGCCGCCGATCAGCGGAACCCGGAAGAAGCCCTTGCGAGCCTCCTCGACGCCCTTGGCGATGGCGGCCGGAACTTCCTTGGCCTTGCCGTAGCCGACGCCGACCATGCCCTTGCCGTCACCGACGATGACCAGCGCGGTGAAGCTGAAGCGCCGACCACCCTTGACCACCTTGGAGACGCGGTTGATCGACACCACGCGCTCGATGTAGTTGCTCTTCTCGCCGCTGTCGCGGCCACCACGGCCACCGCGGTCGTCGCGGCGGCCACGGCCACCGCGGTTGTCGGAAGCGCCTGGGCCGCCGGCACCAGTTGCCTGCTCGGCCATCATGCAGTCCTCTCGTTGACAGTCATCAGAATTTCAGCCCGCCCTCGCGCGCGGCATCCGCCAGCGCGGCGATCCGGCCGCCATAGGTGTAGCCACCGCGGTCGAACACAACCGTGTCGACGCCGGCAGCCTTGGCACGCTCGGCGATCAGCTGACCGACCCGAACGCTGTGCGCCTTTTTGTCACCCTCGACGGCACGCACGTCGGCCTCGATCGAGCTGGCAGCCGCCAGCGTGACGCCTTCCAGGTCGTCGATGAGCTGGACGTGGATGTGCCGTGCCGAGCGGTTGACCACCAGACGCGGGGTCTCGGCGGTGCCGGAGACCTTCTTGCGCAACCGGGCGTGCCGACGCAGCCGGGAGTTACGGCGAGTCTCAGAGATGTTCTGCCCCACCGGCTTGCGGACGGCGGCAGCTTGAGTCTTTGCAGCCATGGTTACTTACCTGTCTTTCCGACCTTGCGGCGGATCTGCTCACCCTCGTAACGCACACCCTTGCCCTTGTACGGGTCGGGGCGGCGCAGGCGGCGGATGACCGCGGAGATCTGACCGACCTTTTGCTTGTCGATACCCGTGACCGAGAACTTGGTGGGCGTCTCGACGGCGAAGGTGATGCCCTCGGGCGCCTCGATCACCACGGGGTGGCTGTAGCCGAGTGCGAACTCCAGGTTGGAACCCTTGAGTGCGACGCGGTAGCCGACGCCGAAGATCTCCATCTTGCGGGTGTAGCCCTCGGTGACGCCGGTGACCAGGTTGGCCACCAGGGTGCGGGAGAGCCCGTGCAGGGAGCGGCTGCGCCGCTCGTCATCGGGACGGCTGACCACGATGGCGCCGTCTTCGTTGCGCTCGACGGTGATCGGCTCGGCGACATCGAGGGTCAGGGTGCCCTTGGGGCCCTTGACCGAGACGTTGCGGCCGTCAATCGTCACATCGACCCCGGCTGGAACCAGGACCGGCTGCTTACCAATACGCGACATGTCTTCTATCCCCTCACCACACGTAGGCGAGGACTTCGCCGCCCACGCCGCTTCGTGCCGCCTGACGGTCGGTGAGCAGGCCCGAGGACGTGGAGATGATCGCCACGCCCAGGCCGCCGAGCACCCGAGGCAGATTGGTGGACTTTGCGTAAACCCGCAGACCGGGCTTGCTCACGCGACGCAGGCCGGCGATGCTGCGCTCACGGCTGGGGCCGTACTTGAGCGACACCACCAGGGACTTGCCGACGCGGGCATCCTCGGTGCGGTAATCGGAGATGTAGCCCTCTTTCTTGAGGATCTCGGCGATGTTCGCCTTGATCTTCGAGTGGGGCAGGGTCACCTCATCGTGGTACGCCGAATTGGCGTTGCGCAGACGTGTCAAGAAGTCTGCGATCGGGTCAGTCATCGTCATGACAACCGGCTCACCTTCCTCGCGGCGGTTCCCTGTTCAGGGCCTTCCGCAACCTGTTTGGATTGGTCTGTGTGGTCTACTGCGCAGATGCCGGCTGGATTACCAGCTGGACTTCTGCACACCGGGCAGCTCACCTGCGTGCGCCATCTCGCGCAGGCAGATACGGCAGAGCCCGAACTTGCGGTAGACCGAGTGCGGGCGACCGCACTTGTTGCACCGCGTGTACGCGCGAACCGCGAACTTGGGCTTCTTGTTGGCCTTGTGGACCAGCGCCTTCTTTGCCATGTGCTCAGTTCTCCTTGAAGGGGAAGCCCAGCGCCTTCAGCAGCGCACGGCCTTCGTCGTCGTTGGTCGCCGAGGTGACCACGGTGATGTCCATACCGCGGGGACGGTCGATGGAATCGACGTCGATCTCGTGGAACATCGACTGCTCGTTGAGGCCGAAGGTGTAGTTACCGGTGCCGTCGAACTGCTTGCCGTTGAGGCCGCGGAAGTCGCGGATACGGGGCAGGGCGATGGAGATCAGCCGGTCCAGGAACTCCCACATCCGGTCGCCGCGCAGCGTGACGCGCGCGCCGATGGGCATGCCCTCGCGCAGCTTGAACTGTGCGATGGACTTGCGGGCCTTGCGGATCTCCGGCTTCTGGCCGGTGATCAGGGCCAGGTCGGCGACCGCGCCGTTGATCAGCTTGGCGTCACGGGCGGCGTCACCGACACCCATGTTGACGACAACCTTGACCACGCCGGGGATCTGCATGACGTTGTCGAACTCGAACTGCTTGTTCAGCGCCTCGCGGATCTCTTCGCGGTAGCGCTGCTTCAGGCGGGGCTGAACCTTTTCTGGTGCGGTCATCAGATGTCCTTGCCATTGGTCTTGGCGATGCGGACCTTCTTGCCGGTCTCTTCATCGACGCGGTAACCCACACGAGTCGGCTTGCCGTCGGAATCGACCACCATCACGTTGGACACGTGGATGGCGGCTTCCTGGGTGACGATGCCACCCGACGATGCGCCACGCTCGTTCTGCGACTGGGCAGTGTGCTTCTTGATCCGGTTGACGCCCTCGACCAGAACCTTGTCGCGGGTCGGGTAGGCCTCGATGACCTTGCCCTTCGCGCCCTTGTCCTTGCCCGAGACCACCAGAACGGTGTCGCCCTTGTGGACCTTCATCACAAAACCTCCGGCGCCAGCGAAACGATCTTCATGAAGCGCTTCTCGCGCAGTTCGCGGCCGACCGGCCCGAAGATGCGGGTACCGCGCGGGTCGTTGTCGGCCTTGATGATGACGGCCGCGTTCTCGTCGAACTTGATGTAGCTGCCGTCGGCGCGGCGACGCTCCTTGACGGTGCGGACCACGACGGCCTTGACGACATCGCCGCGCTTGACGTTGCCGCCGGGGATGGCGTCCTTGACGGTCGCAACGATGACATCACCGATGCCGGCGTAGCGTCGCGATGAGCCACCGAGCACGCGGATGCACAAGATCTCCTTGGCGCCCGTGTTGTCGGCGACCTTCAACCGCGATTCCTGCTGAATCACTCGATCTCCTGACCTGGATTTGTATGCACGCCAGATACCGACCTGGACGTGCGCGGTCTTTGTTACCGAAGGGCACGCAGGGCCGACTCTTAAACAGCAGTCAACCGAGGTCTGCCCAAGGCAACCCCTACATAGTAGGTGAGCACGGCGAATGCACCAAATCGCCGCAGATCTACTCGCCGAACGTGCGGTGAGATCGCATCTGCGGGCTGAAACGCGATCTGCACGCACACTCGGCGTGAGTGCGTCGCGGGGTCAGCTGGTCACGCAGCGGAACCCGATGTGGGTGGTCGAGCTGTCCTGTGACTGCGGTGATCGCGCGGCCGGGCGGTAGCGGTGACAGTACTCCGGCGCGCAGAGGTGCGAACCGCCCTTGAGCACCTGGTTCACCATCGGATCGGGGTCCGCGGGCGGTGGGCAGCACGCGGGCGCGTCGGCATCCGGCCGGTGATGTCCGGCGAATCGGGTGGTGGTCCACTCCCACACATTGCCGATCATGTCGGCCAAGCCGAACGCGTTGGCCGGGAAGCTTCCGACCGGTGAGGTGCCACGCCAGCCCAGCGCGCCGTCGTTGCGGTACGGGAACCGGCCCTGCCAGGTGTTGGCCATGAGCGCTCCGCCGGGGGTGACGTCGTCGCCCCAGGCGTAGGTGCCCTCGACTCCCCCGCGGGCGGCGTACTCCCACTCGGCTTCGGTGGGCAGCCGGCGGCCGGCCCAGGCGGCGTAGGCCGCCGCATCGGGATAGGCGACCTGCACGACGGGGTGGTCCGGTGCGGCGGGCTCGCGGTCGGGGCCGAAGGGCCGACGCCAGTTGGCGCCGGGCGCCCAGTCCCACCACTGCCGCCAGTCCCGCAGGTCGACCGGGCCCTCGGCGGGCCTGAACACCAGGGCGCCGGGCACCAGGTCCGCCTCGTCCACACCGGGATACAACGCGGGGTCCATCGGCTGTTCGGCGACCGTCACGTATCCGGTGGCCTCGACGAACGCGCCGAACTGGGCAGTGGTGACCGGATGTTGTTCGATGGCGAACGCACCGACGGTCACGGCGTGCACAGGGGCTTCTTCGGGGTAGAACGCCGTCGAGCCCATCCGGAAGGTCCCGCCGGGAAGCTCGATGAGTTCGGTGGCCACGCCACCGAGGCTAGTCGCGCCCGGCCATCGGTCGGCTCAGCCCGGCATGGTGATGCCGAAGTCGGCGAGCAGCGCCGCACTGGCCTGGTCGAATTCCGGTGTGCCACTTGGGGCTTCGACGCGCACGGCGGCCAGGAAGTCGCCGCCGTTGGTCCACACGTGAACGATCCGGTCGGCGTAGCGGATGCCCTTGCCCGGCCGGTCGGCCAGGACGCCCATCAGCTTCTGCCCGCTGTAGCCGCACAGGTCTCCGGGCAGCACGCTGACGCTGTTGATGGAGAACTTCGCGACGCGCTCGTTGCTGTACTGGTCGAAGGCGTCCTGCGCGTCCGCGGTGGTCGGGGTGAGCCTGACCTCGGCTGTCACCCCAGCCGGTCCGGCCAGCCGCACGGTCTCCTCATGCGGTACCACCTCGGTGAACCCGTCGGGTATCCCGACGGTGAGCGTCGGTGAACCGGGCGCCGGGCTGCGCACCGTGACGGTCGGTCCGCCCGGGGGTGGGCAGGTGATCTCACCGGCGGCCAGTGCCCGCCTGGTCGTGGGTTCGACGCCGTAGGCGGGCAGGGCGAATTCGGGTGCGGGCCGGCTCGACGAGGTGGTCACCGCGGGAGCGGTCGTGACCGGTGCCGCCACGGTGGTGGCGGGGGCGACCGGGCTGTTGGCGGGGCCGCCGTTGCCGCAGCCCACCATCGCGACGACAGCCAGTGCACCGACACCCATCGCCATCGGGTTCATCGATCAGTCCTTGGCGAAAGCGGCTGCGAGTCCGCGTTCGAGGTCCTGATACGGCTCGCCGGACAGGTCGACGGTGACCTGCCGGATGGTGCCGCCGGTGAAGGCGAACGGTGCCCGGTACTGCTGTGACACCGCCGATCCCGTGTTGCGGCCGATGCAGATGCCACCCCCGGCGAGCGCGAACATGCCGGGGTGGGTCTGCATCCCCGCCAACTCGGCCACCGCGGTGTCGTCGACGTACAGCGCGGTGTCGCCGAGCGGGGTGTGGCTGCCCTCGACAGTGCCGGCCCGCCGGTACTGCACACCGAAGATGTGCCGTCCCAACGGGATCGGATCGGGTGAGACCAACGTCTGCTCGTGCTCACCGAGGAAGTTGTAGACGTACTGCAGCCGGCCGTCGGCGAGGAACAGCACGTGGCCGCCGTGTGCGCCGCCCTGTTTGAACAAGACGCCCTGCGCGTCGGCGCTGTCCACGGTGACTTCGGCGAGCACCGTGAACGACTGCCCGCGCAGTTCGGCGGCCGCACCCAACCCGACCTCGGCGGTGTGCGGGTAGTAGGTGTATC
>NZ_LZSY01000105.1 GCF_001665625.1 Mycolicibacterium peregrinum
GAACGCGGGATCGATGATCCGGTGATCAGCACCGACCGGGCGGCGCTGCGGCTGTTGTTCACCGAGTTCACCGAATACCTCAAATCACCTGCCGCGCGGGCCAAACCGGAGCGTCCGCTGTCGGCGGCGACGATCGCGGTCGTCCAGTCCAAGATTCAGATGTTCTACACGTTCATGGTGGACCATGCCGAGGAAGCCGCGGCAGCGACCGGAGATCCTCGCTGGAGCCGGTTGACCGACACCCATACCCGGTTGTGGGGTGCGGCGTTTCGCAGCCGACGCCCTACCGGCGGCCGGGAGCTGACCTGGTTTTCGACCGCCGAGCTGCAGCGGATGCTGTGCTATCTCGACGTGCTGGCCGCCGATGCGGGCAAACCGGTGGTCATCACCCATCCCGATTCCACCATCTCGGTCGTGGCTGGTCTCGGCGATCCGCAAGCGGCCCGGATCTGGCTGCTGCAAGCGTTGACCGGGCGCCGGGCCTCGGAGATTCTGATGCTCGATTTCGACCCGCTGCAGCCGATCCCGGGGCATGACCGCCCCGCGGGAGCCACCGACGTTCCCGATGGGTTCGTGGCCAAACTGCGTTACCAGCAGACCAAAGTCGACGGGGTGGTGCCCACCATTCTGGTCGAGCAGGCCGTGGTCAACGTGATCAGCGAACAGCAAGACTGGATCCGGCGGCGTTACCCGGATTTGGAGACGAAGTACCTGTTCCTCGGGGTGCGCTACCAGCACCAGGGCCAACGACCACGCAGCTATGACTCCTACAGCCGGATC
>NZ_LZSY01000106.1 GCF_001665625.1 Mycolicibacterium peregrinum
GCCACCCTTGAGTTTGATTGCGGTGAAGCCATATTCGCCGATGATCCGGCGGGCCTGCGTCACGATGCCGTCGGGGTGTTGGATGTCGGTCCAGCCGTTTTCACCGGTCTGAAAGGTCTTGATCAGGTGGTGGGTTCGGCATTTGGGGCCGAGGTTGCCGGGATGGGTGGCTCCGGCGGGCCAAGGGGTGGCGTGGTCGAGGTCGCAGTTGTGGGCTGATACCGCGCAGCCGGGGAACGTGCACACGAGGTCGCGCATCCGGACGAATGTGGCCAGTTTCGCCGAAGGGCGGTAGTTGGTTTGGGTGGTGAGGTCGTCCGCGTTGGTGAGGTATTTGACGGTGGCGCCGGTTGCGATGAGTTCGGCGAGCAGGGGTGCGGGCACGATTCCGCCGCCGAGAATTACTGCAGGACCGCCCGTTACGGCTGGTGTGCGGTCAGCGCCGTAGTCGTTGAGGTTGGATTCACCGTGGATGCGTGGATCACGGGGTGGTTGTGCCGGGGGTGCCGGTGTTTGTTCGCCGGGCTTGTCGGCACTGTCATCGTTGTCTTCACGGAGACTCACCTCGCTGTCCGCGGCATTGCCTGAGCCGCCGGCCTCATTGTTGTGAGTGTCGGTGGCTGACTGGGGCAGGGTTTGCGCGAGTAGGTGGATCATCACGGCGCGGGAGCGGGGGTCGACGCCGGTGGCTTGGCAGTCGAGGTCGTTGCATTGACAGGTGAGGTGGTCGGCTCCGGCGCCGATGGCGCCCAGTGCGTCGGAGCGGCGTTGCCCGGTGGTGCGCGGGTCGTTGTCGCAGACTCCGCGGGCCATGGTGTTGAGTAGGTTTCTGAGCAGGGCGGCGTCGGTGGCCAGCAGCCGTCCCCAGATAGAGACGGTGCCGTTGGGATCGTCGGGGTCGCCGAAGTGGATGTCGCGCTCGCGGGCGGCGGTGCGGGTTCTGCGCACGGCGGCGGGGTCGAATTTTTCCACCCAGACGTCGATGGCCTGTTCGGTTTTGGTGGCTGTCAGTGCACCGTAGGTGGTGGCGGCGCCGGCGAGGGCGGTGTCGACCAGTCGCAATGCGTCTTCGTCGTTGATGAGTTGGGTGCGCCAGGTGATGGTGGAGACGACGGCGGTTGAGATGTCTCCGCGGGCGAAGACGGCGGCGACTTTGGGAAGCCGTTCGCGCAGGGCTTGGGCGATGCGCATTTGGGTGGAGGCAGCGCGACGGGTCAGGTTGCAGGCGGCGCTGATCGCGGCGGTAGCGGATTCCCAGCCGTCGATCACCCGGAAGGCGGTGATGTCGTCTTCGTCGTCGCAGTGGCGGGCCACGATCTCGGCGATGGTTGCCAGGCGTCCGGCGGATTCGATGGCTTCGGCGCGGGTGCGGTGCTCGAGGGCGTCGATCAGCGCGGCGTCGGTGGATTCACCGAGCGCCGACCGATCGAGTAATTCGAACACATGTTCGATAATACTCGTATATCAGCTGGTTGGCCATGTTTTTCGATTGTCGCTGAACTGTCGCTCGCCAGGCGGGCAACGGCGTGCAATTAGTGCACCGCCAGGCCATCGCTGTCGTCCATTCATGCGGTTCAGGCATTGATGTAGGCCTACCGGCGATAGGCTGCACCGGTGTTCTCGCTGTCGAGGCTGTCGTGCTTCATCGCCGTCGCGGAGGAACTGCACTTCGGGCGGGCCGCCGAACGACTGCACATGACACAGCCGCCGCTGAGCCGCCAGATCCAGCAATTGGAGAGCGAACTCGGGGTGCATCTGATCGACCGCACCACTCGGTCGGTCACCCTCACGCCGGCTGGAGTGGCATTCCTGCCCGACGCGCGGCGCATCCTGCAATTGGCCGAAGGTGCGGCGCTCAACGTAAAGCGCGTTCCCGCAGGCGATCTCGGTACCGTGGTGATCGGGTTCACTGCGGCGTCGGCGCACCCGGTGCTACCCAGGTTGTTCGAGGCCGCGCGGCAACAGATGCCCGACGTGAAACTCGATCTGCGCGAGATGGTCACCGCAGCTCAGATCGAGGCGCTGATGACCGGTGAACTGGATCTCGGGATGGCGCGGCCACCGCTCAAACGGCCCGGCCTGGTATCCCGGCCGCTGCTGCATGAACAGCTCATCGCCGCACTGCCGGCCGCGCATCCGCTGGTCGAGGTGCGCCGTCAGCTCACGCTCAACGATCTCGACGGCCAGGACATGGTGATGTACTCACCGGTGCAGGCCCGGTACTTCAACGAGCTGCTGATCAGCACGTTCACGATCGCCGGCGCCACGCCCCGCTATGTCCAGTACGTCACCCAGGTGCACACGATGCTTGTGCTGGTCCGCTCCGGGATCGGCATCGCGCTCGTGCCCGCATCCACGGCCACCCTGCATCCCGAGGGGGTGGTGTTCCGCTCGATCGGCGCGTTCCGGGAGCGTCCGGTCGAACTGGACGCCGTCTGGCGCGGGGACAGCACAAACCCTGCGCTGCTGCGGCTGCTGCGAGACGTCCTGCCACCGCGTGAGTGGACCACCGACGATCTCGTCGAGGATTTCGTCGGTTAGCTACGTGCGGCAGGAGCCGGCATGGGCACCGGCGTGACGAGCTCGCCGGACTCCAGGAACTTGTCCAAGTTGGCCAGGGTCAGCGCCTCCATGGCGGCCCGGGTCTCGACGGTTCCACTTCCGACGTGGGGCAGCAGCACCACGGTGTCCAACGACAGCAACGCCTCGGGCACGTTCGGCTCGTCGGTGAACACGTCGAGTCCCGCACCTGCCAGCCTGCCTTCGCTCAGCGCCTCGACGAGGGCTTCCTCGTCCACGACGCTGCCGCGGGCGATGTTGATCAGGTAGCCGTCGGGCCCGAGCGCGTCGAGCACATCCCGGTCGACCAGGTGCCGTGTCCCGCTGCCGCCGGCCGCGGCGACGATCAGGACGTCGACCTGCCGGGCGAGCCCGACGGCGGACTCCACGTAGGTATACGGGCAGCCCGCGACCTCACGCCGGTTGTGATAGCTGATCGTGCAACCGAACGCGACCAGCCGGGTGGCGATCGCCTGCCCGATGCGGCCGAGGCCGATGATGCCGACGCGGGCTCCCGAAACCTTGTGGGTCAGTGGATAATTGCCTTCCGCCACCCAGCGGCCGGCCCGCAGATAGCGGTCGGCGGCCGAGAACTGCCGCATCGTGTCGATCAGCAATCCGACGGCAGTGTCGGCCACACAGTCACTGAGCACGTCGGGGGTGTTGCTGACCACGACGTTTCGCGCCGCGGCCGCCTCGATGTCCGTGGTGTCATAGCCGACCCCGAAGTTCACCACCGCGCCCAGATTGGGCAGCGCGGACATCAGTCCGGCGTCCACACCAGTGCGCCCCGAGGTCACCACCGCGGCGATCGTGGCACCGTGCTCGGCGAGGAATGTCGCGCGTTCAGGGCCGCCGGGCAAAACCTGGGCGTCGTAGCTGGTCCGCAGTGTCTCGGCGAGTGAAGGCTTGAGCGGACCCACCTGCAGGACGCGGCGGCTGGAATCGGATTCGGGCACACGTACTCCTCGGTCGGGATGCAGCTACGGTAAGCCTGCGTGCAAATACCCGTCCAACACGGAAATAGCATGGGTTGATACGCAAGCTGCATAATTCCCCCCGCGGCATTGCTGCGGACGTATCGGTCAGCCCCATTTTTGGTCGGAACCCCAGTTCAGAACCGCTTTTAGGGTGACCTGACCCACTTTCCAGCGTGTTCGATCAGCGTCATTTCTCCCGATTTCGGCGGGTTGACGGGCGGAGTGGGCCGTTCTTAGCGTGTGTCTGCGGTCACAACCAGCATCTACATACGTGGACATCACACCCTGGAGGATCCATGAGGCGAGTTCTCGCCGCTCCGGCAGTCGCTCTGGCCGCCTGCGCGCTCACCGCGGGGTGCACCGTCGCCAACACCGCGCACGGCGGCTACGACCCGGACACCTTGCGGATCGTCATCTCCCAGGAGCCGCCGACGCTGGAACCCTGCGAGAGCTCGCTGACCTCGACCGGCATCGTGGTGCGGTCCAACATCACCGAACCGCTCATCGAGCGCGATCCCGATACCGGCGACCTGCAGCCGCTGCTGTCCACCGCATGGCGCCAAACCGCGCCCAACCAATGGGCTTTCGACATCCGCAAAGGCGTCACCTTCTCCGACGGTGCGCCCTTCACCGCCAAGGATGCGGCCTTCTCGATCGATCGCGCGGTCAACTCCGATCTGCAGTGCAACGTCGACGGCTATGTGTTCGGCGACGACAAGCTCGACGTCAGAGCATCTGGCGACAACACGGTCGTCATCGGCACACCGAAGCCGGATCCGATTCTGCCGCTGCGGATCTCGTTCGTGGAGATCGTGCCGTCAGGAACCAGCACCACCGAGAAGGTGCGCGAGCCCATCGGCACCGGCCCGTATGCCATCGCCGACTGGGAGTACGGCCAGAAACTGCTGCTCAAGCGCAACGACCGCTACTGGGGTGCCAAGCCGGCCTTCGCCCGCGCCGAATACCAGTGGCGCAGCGAGGGCAGCGTGCGCGCCGCCATGATCACCAACGACGAGGCCGACATCGCCACCTCTCTCGGCCCCGAGGACGGCGCCGGCGACCGTGGAGTTCCGTTCCAGAACAACGAGACCACCGCGCTGCGCATGCAGGCGGGAGAAGCGCCGCTCGACGACATCCGGGTCCGGCAGGCCATCAACTACTCCGTCAACCGGACCGGCATCGTCAGAGCTCTGTTCCGAGGACTCGGGGAGCCGGCCTCCCAGCTGATCCCGTCGGGTGTCGTCGGGTACAACGACCAACTGCCGCTGTGGCCCCACGATCTCGACAAGGCCAAGGCGCTCATCGCCGAGGCAAAGGCGGACGGGGTACCCGTGGACCGCCAGATCCGGCTGATCGGCCGCACCGCTCAGTTCCCGAAGATCTCCGAGACCATCGAGGTGCTGCAGAGTGAATTCGCCGAGATCGGTCTCAACGTCAAGATCGAGATGATGGACACCGCAGGCCAATTGCAGTACCAACTGCGCCCGTTCCCCGCGGACACCGGGCCCTACCTGCTGATGATCATGCACGGCAACCAGGCGGGCGATGCCGCCTTCACCATGGACCAGTACATGCTCTCCGAGGGGCCGCAGAGCGCCTACGGCACACCGGAATTCGACGGCAAGATCCGCGCCGCCGAAGCCCTTACCGGCCAGGCCCGCCAGGACGCGTTCGCCAAACTGTTCGCCGAAGAGCCGCAGCAGATCATGCAGTTCGCCTACATCGCCCACATGAAAGGCATTCTCGGCAAGTCCCCGCGCGTGGACTACACGCCCAACTCCGCCACCGGCGACGAGATGCGGCTTTCGGAGATGACGCCCGCCGCGACCGACCGTACCGACAGGAGCTGAGCCCGATGTTCCCCTTCCTCCGTCGCCGGATGTACACCAGCACCATTCCGTTGATCGTCGTGCTGCTCGGCGTGTTCCTGCTCGCCCGGCTCACCGGCGATCCGACCAACCTGTACCTGCCCGAGTCCGCCACCGCCGACCAGCGCGCAGCGTTCGCCCACCAGCACGGGTTCGATCAGCCGTTGTTCACCCAGTTGGTGGACTACTTCAAGGGCGTGATCCACCTCGACTTCGGAACCTCTTTGCGCACAGGAGAATCCGCGTCGGCGATGGCGCTGCGGGCGTTCCCGGCCACGCTGCAACTGGCCTTCGTCACCATGCTCCTGGCGATCATCGGCGCGGTCATCGTCGGCTGCTGGGCTGCCTACCGGCCCAACTCACTGGCCGACCGGTTCTCCAGCCTGCTGTCGATGACCGCGGCCAGCATTCCCGATTTCTGGTTCGCCATCACCGGGGTGTGGCTGTTCTCCGTGCTGATGGGATGGCTGCCCACCTCGGGTACCGACGACGGCATGCTGTCCTGGATCCTGCCGATCGCCACCCTGATGATCCGTCCCCTCGGCGTGCTCACCCAGGTGGTCCGAGGCGCCATGGTCTCGGCACTTTCGGCGCCCTACATCCGGCTGGCCCGGAGCAAGGGTGCCGGCGATCTCCGGGTGGTCAGCCACCACGCGCTGCGCAACGCCGCCGCACCCGCGCTGACGGTGGCGGGCGATCTCGCGGTCGGGCTGATCAACGGCGCTGTGGTGGTGGAGGCCATCTTCGGCTGGCCCGGCATCGGCAAGCTCATGATCGACGCGATCCTGCAGCGCGACTTCGCGGTCCTGCAGGCGGCCGTCCTGCTCACGGCGGTGAGCATCTTCGTGCTGAACATCATCATCGACGCCTGCTACGCGCTGCTGGACGCACGCGTACGGGAACCGGCAAAGGTCTAGGGGTACGCATCGTGAGCACGCAAATCGACCTGGTACCAGTCAAACCCACCACCGCGATCGTCGGCGAACCGGAGGCCGAACCGACGCGGAGGCGCTCGGTGTGGCTCCGGTTGCTGGTCAACGACCGGGTGGCCGCCGCGGCTGCCGTGGTGCTCGGCCTGGTGGCCCTCACCGCGGTGTTCGGGCCCATGCTGGTCGGCAACCTCGCCACCCATATCGACCTGGACAACTCGAATCAGGCGCCGTTCACCCTCGCTCACGGCTGGGCCAACGTGCTCGGCACCGACCCGCTGGGACGCAGCATGCTGGCCCGGCTGATCGTCGCTTGCCGCACCACATTGTCGGTGGCCATCCCGGCCGTGGTGATCTCGGCGGTCGTCGGTTCGCTGATCGGGATGTGGGCCGGCTATTACCGCGGCTGGCGGGAAACGCTGGCCATGCGGGTGGCCGACGTCATCATGAGCTTCCCTTCGCTGTTGCTGGCCGTGGTGGTTCTCTACGTGTTCTCTCCCAGCGCGGCCAATATCGTTGCGGTGCTGGCGATCACCCGCATCCCGGTGTACCTGCGCACGGCTCGCGCCGAGTCGGCCGAACTGTCCAGCCGGGTGTTCGTCGACGCGGCCCGCACGTTCGGGGCCAGCGGACGTTCCATCATCGTGCGGCATGTGGTGCCGATCGTTCTGCCCACCCTGCTGACCGTGGCCACTCTGGACTTCTGCTACGTCATGTTGGCCGAATCCTCGCTCAGCTTCCTGGGTATCGGCATCCAGCCGCCGGATGTCAGCTGGGGCCTGATGGTTTCGCAGGGCCGCACGTACCTTCACACCGCATGGTGGCTCTCGTTCTTCCCCGGGCTGGCCATCGTCATCACCACGGTCTCGGCCACCATCCTGGCCGCCTGGGCCCGGATCGCGACTGATCCCGGCCAGCGCTGGCGGCTCACAGTCCCGCAGAAACGACTGTCCCGCTTCACCAAGTCCGGAAAGGCCCTCGGATGACCTCCCAGTCGAGAAGCAGTGTCATGGAACAGCCGACCAGGTCCGAGCACGCCGACAGAGATCCCGCACTGGTGGTGGACGGGCTCACCGTCGACATCCGCACCATCACCGGAACGGTGCGCGCCGTCGACCATGTCAGCTTCGCGGCGCACCGCGGTCAGACCCTGGCCCTGCTGGGTGAATCAGGTTGCGGCAAATCGATGACCGCCACCGCGCTGGTCGGGCTGCTCGAGCCGGTCGCGGAGGTGGTCGACGGTACCGCGACGCTGGCCGACGTGGACATCCTCGCCGCCGACCGCAAGACCCGCCGCAAACTGGCCGGACCCGAGTTGGCCATCGTGTTCCAGGATGCGCTCACCGCACTCAACCCGCTCTACACCGTCGGCACGCAGTTGGCCGAGCCGTTCCGCATCCACCACGGGATGAATGCCAAGGACGCCAAGCGCAAAGCGGTGGAACTGATGGCGCGGGTGGGTATCCCGCAACCGGAGGAGCGGATGAAGTCCTATCCGCACCAGTTCTCCGGCGGGATGAGGCAGCGGCTGCTGATCGCGATGGCTGTCGCGTTGAACCCGCGGGTGCTGATCGCCGACGAACCGACCACCGCACTCGACGTCACCGTGCAGGCACAGATCATGGCGCTGCTCAAGAGCCTGCGCACCGAGTACGACATGGCCGTCGTCCTGATCACCCACGACCTGGCGCTGGTGGCAGAGGAAGCCGATAGCGTCGCGGTCATGTACGCCGGCCAGGTTGTCGAAACCGGACCGGTGGCAGAGGTTTTCGCCAACCCCAGGCACCCCTACACCAAGGGGCTGCTCGACTCCGTCCCGGTGAGCGCGGTCCGCGGCGAGACCCTCAAGTCCATCGGCGGTGCCCCGCCCGATCTGCACTCGATCCCGGCCGGCTGTGTCTACCAGGACCGCTGCCCGTTGGCCCGGGACATCTGCGTGACCAACAGGCCCGCGCTCGAGGGCGGCAGCCGGCGTAGCGCCTGCCACTTCGCCGATGAGGTTGAGGCCGGCACCCGAGAAGGAGAAGCAGCAGATGTCTGAAAACCTGCTCACGGTCCGTGATCTGCGCAAGTCGTTCCGGGTGGGCAAGAAACAACTCGCCGCGCTTGACGGCATCAACCTCGACCTGGGACGTGGTGAAACACTCGGCCTGGTCGGCGAATCCGGGTGCGGCAAGTCCACCCTGGCGCGGACCCTGATGATGCTCGAGCGCCCGGATTCGGGCAGCGTGACCTTCGACGGCATCGACCCATTCCGCCTGCGGGGCGCCGACCTGCTGAAGTTCCGGCGCCGAGTCCAGATGGTGTTCCAGGATCCCTACGCGTCGCTCAACTCCCGCATGACCGCGGGCGACATCATCGCCGAGCCCTGGCGCACCCATAAGACCCTGCACCCGAACCGCAAGGACCGGGAGATGCGGGTGCGAGGCCTGCTCGACATGGTCGGCCTGGGCGCCAAGGCAGCGGGCAAGTACCCGCAGGAGTTCTCCGGCGGACAACGGCAACGCATCGGTATCGCACGGGCATTGGCGCTCAACCCCGACGTCATCATCTGCGACGAACCGGTATCGGCACTCGACCTCTCGGTCCAGGCCCAGGTGCTCAACCTGCTCAACGATCTGCAGCAGGAACTCGGTATCTCCTACATCTTCATCTCGCACGACCTGTCGGTGGTCCGCCACGTCGCCGACCGCGTCACGGTGATGTACCTGGGCCACATGATCGAGAGCGGCCGCACCGAGGACGTCTACCAGAATCCTCGGCACCCCTACACCGCGGCCCTGATGTCGGCGGCACCGAAACTCGATGCGGCCCAGCGCAACAACCGGATCCTGCTGAAGGGCGAGGTGCCGTCACCGCTGAATCCGCCGTCGGGCTGCCGGTTCCGGACCCGGTGTCCGAAGGCCACCGAGATCTGCGCGGCGCAGGCGCCGACGGCTACCGCTGCCCCGGACGTCGACGGTCATATATCCGAATGCCATCACCCGTTGGAACCGGCGGTGCCGGTTTCGGTGCCGGCGTGACCATCGCCGGTTACGGGATCGTCGCCGCCGCCATCGTGCTGGCGTCATGCATGCAGGCCTCCATCGGATTCGGCATGGGCATGCTGGCGGCGCCGATCGTGGCGATCGTGGACCCTGGGCTGATCCCGGGCACCCTCATCATGCTCGCCACGATGGTGACGCTCATGGTGGTGATCCGCGAACGCGAGGACATCGATCTCGCCGGAACCGGATGGGCCCTGGCCGGACGGGTTCCCGGCACCGTGGCCGGGGCACTGCTGCTGGTGGTGATGCCGAAGGAGATGCTGGCGTATGCGTTGGCCGCGGTGGTGCTCGGCGGCGTGGCGCTGACGAGCATGGGCTGGATCCCCACGCCCCATCGACGGAATCTGGTGCTGGCCGGCGCTACCTCGGGCTTGCTCGGTACCGCGACCTCCATCGGTGGCCCGCCGATGGCACTGGTGTGGCAGAACAACACCGGAGCCCGGTTGCGCGGCACGATGAGCGGATTCTTCCTCGTCGGCTCGGCCCTGTCGCTCGTGCTGCTCGCGCTCACCGGTTCCGTTGATCACCACACTGTCGTGGTGTTCGCGATGCTCGTCCCGGCGTGTGTCGTCGGCTATGCGTTGTCGCGGTGGGTCAACCGCCACCTCGATCGCCAGCGTCAGCGGTGGGCGGCCATCGCGATATCCACCATCGGCGCCGTGGTGCTGATCGTCCGTCAGTTGATGGGAGGCTGAAGTGACTACCGAGGACAGTGTTTCGGTGCGCAAGGTGAAATCCGCGGTGCGCACGGTCGAGCTGCTGGAGTTCCTGGCGGCTCGACCCGATCAGCCCGTGCGTATCAGGGAAATCTGTACGGCACTTGAGATGCCGCGCAGTTCCGCGCATGCGCTGCTTCGCACGCTGGTGGGGCAGGGCTGGGTGCGGTCCGACGATGCGGGCACGCAGTACAGCATCGGCATGCGGGCCCTGCTGGTGGGAACCAGCTACCTCGATGCCGACCCGTACCTGCCGATGATCGCGCCGTTCCTCGAAGACCTCCGCGGTCAGCTCGACGAGACGTTCCATCTCGCCCGGCTCGACGGTCACGACGTCGTCTACCTGGCCACCAGGGAATCCCGCCAGTACGTACGCACCGCCAACAAGGTGGGCCGCCGGTTGCCGGCCTATGCCACCGCACTCGGCAAGGCGCTGCTCGCCGAGCGGTTCGGTGCCGAACTGGATTCGCATATCCCGGACGCGCTGGCACCGCTGACTCCCCGCACGTTCACCGACCGGACCGCTCTCGACGCGGCTCTCGACGAGGTCCGGGTTCGGGGCTATGCCACCGACGACGAGGAAAACACGCAGGGTATCAAGTGTTTCGCGGTCACCCTGCGCTACCGGCATCCAGCGCAGGACGCGATCAGCGCGTCGGTCCCGCTGTCGCGACTCACACCGGAACGCGAGCGCGAGATCGTCGACGCCCTGCGCCTGGTGTGCGACAAGGTGTCTCGGGTGGTCCGCCCGGTTGCCAACGGGGACAAGTGGTTCGCATGAGTTTGCCCACCAGATTGGAGGACCGATGAGTGCACAGAACTCGACCCCCGTCGTAACCGAGTTGATCGTGATACCGATCGCCGGCCACGACAGCATGCTGCTCAACCTCAGCGGCGCCCACGGCCCGTTCTTCACCAGAAACCTGTTGATCCTCAAGGACTCCGACGGGAACACCGGAGTGGGGGAGGTGCCGGGCGGCGAGGCCATCCGGAGAACTCTGGACGACGCGAGGCCACTGGTGGTGGGCCGCTCGCTCGGTGGCTACCACGCCATCCTGGGGAGCATCCGCCGCGAGTTCGCCGGCCGCGACAGCGCGGGACGTGGCGCACAGACCTTCGATCTGCGGGTCATGGTGCACGCCGTCACCGCCGTGGAGTCCGCACTGCTGGACCTGCTCGGCAAGCACCTGGGAGTCCCCGTCGCCGCACTGCTCGGCGACGGTCAACAGCGCGCTCGGGTGCAGGCGCTGGGCTATCTGTTCTTCGTGGGGGACCGCAACCGCACCGATCTGCCGTACCAGTCCGCGGCGGACGAGCCGGCCGACGCCGACGCCTGGCTGCGCATCCGACATGACGAGGCGCTCTCACCCGAAGCCGTGGTGCGACTCGCCGAGGCCGCGCGCGACCGCTACGGATTCCACGATTTCAAGCTCAAGGGTGGAGTGCTGCCCGCGGCCGACGAGGCCAAGGCCGTCACCGCACTGGCCGAACGATTCCCGGATGCGCGGATCACCCTGGACCCCAACGGCGGCTGGCTGCTGGCGGACGCGATCCAGACCTGCCGCGGGCTCACCGACGTGTTGGCCTACGCCGAGGACCCGGTCGGACCCGAAGGCACGTTCTCGGGGCGTGAGGTGATGGCCGAGTTCAAACGGGCCACCGGCCTACCGACCGCCACCAACATGATCGCCACCGACTGGCGCGAGATGGGGCACGCGATCCGGGCCGGTGCCGTCGACATCCCGCTTGCCGACCCCCACTTCTGGACGATGAACGGCTCGGTCCGGGTGGCGCAGCTCTGCGACGCCTGGGGCTTGACCTGGGGTTCGCACTCCAACAACCACTTCGACGTGTCCCTGGCCATGTTCACCCATGTGGCCGCGGCCGCGCCGGGCGACATCACGGCCATCGACACGCATTGGATCTGGCAGGACGGCCAGCGGATCACCAAGGCGCCCTATCGAATTGTCGACGGGTACCTCGACGTGCCCGAGACCCCGGGGCTCGGCGTGGAGCTCGACGAGGAGCGGGTCGCCGCGGCGCACGAGCTCTATCTGGCGAACGGATTGGGCGCCCGCGACGATGCGGTGGCCATGCAGTACCTGATCCCGGGCTGGAAGTTCGACAGCAAACGACCTGCACTGCAACGGGGTTGACATGAAGATCGTCGTCATCGAACCGAATATTCTCGTGCACCGCGATCGCTTCGAAGCAGCGTTACCGTCGAGTGCCGAGGTGGTCTGGAACGGCGGCATCGAAGACCTGCGGGACGCCGACGTGCTCGTGGGTGGCCGGTTCACCGCCGAGATGGCGTCCGTCGCCGAGAAACTGCGCCTCGTGCACGTCGCCGGGGCAGGGACCGACAAGATCGACTTCGCCGCGCTGCGGCCAGAGACCCTGGTGGCCAACACCTTCCACCATGAACGCTCCATCGCGGAGTACGTGCTCGCGGCCGCGGTGTTGCTGCGCCGCGATTTCCTGGCGCAGGACCGGGCGCTGCGCAGGGGGGTCTGGGCCACCTCGGTTTACGACGCCAACCTGCCGCAGTTGCCCGCGATCGGAGCTGCCCGCATCGGGCTGGTCGGTTTCGGCCACATCGGCAGACGCGTCTGGGAATTGTTCCGCGGCCTCGGCTCGACCGGGGTCGCGGTGACCGGATCGGGTCGGGTCGACACCGCGGCCCACGGCCTGTCCTGGGCGGGTGACACCTCCGCGCTGAACCGGCTCATGACGGAGTCCGACGTGGTCGTGGTGTCGGCGCCGCTCACCGCGGCGACCGAAGGGATGATCGGCGCCGAGCAGCTTCGGGCGCTGGGCGCCGACGGCGTGCTGATCAATGTCGGGCGCGGGCCCCTGGTGGCCGAGCGCCCGCTCTACGACGCGCTGTTGGAGGGCTGGATCCGGGCTGCCGCCATCGACGTCTGGTACCGCTATCCCGGTCCCGGTGGGCAAGGGGTGCCGAGTGAGCTGCCGTTCGGCGAACTGGCCAATGTGCTTATGACGCCGCATTCGTCGGGCGTCACCACCGACACGTTCGGAAGCCGGGCCGCGGAGATCGCCGCCAACATCGGCCGGCTCGATCGCGGTGAGCCGCTACGCAATGTGGTGTCGCAGTAGCGCGCACGGGAACTGGTCTGAGGGTCTGGTTGTCCCTCTTGGTTAGGAGTTGACAATGCAATTGCCGCAGCAGCTGCCGGGTCCGAATGTGGATCATTGGGATTGGCAGATGGGTGCGCGTTGTCGAGGTGTGGACTCTTCGGTCTTCTTCTCGCCCGAGGGTGAACGCGGCCGTGCACGGGCTGAACGTGAACTGCGGGCCAAAGCGTTGTGCCGAAACTGTCCTGTCCTGGCGCAGTGTCGAGCCCACGCGTTGGAGATTGTCGAACCGTTCGGAGTGTGGGGTGGGTTGTCCGAGGGGGAGCGCCAGCTCTTGCGGAAGGGCAGCGGCCGATGACGTCGGCAATGGTGTCTCCCCGATAACCTTCAGGGCGGGTCGATGTCGGCCCAGCCGTATCGGGCGGCCGGGAAACTGTTGTGGCAGTGGTTGAGGCTCGTCAGTGCGAGGTCTTGTCGGCCGGTGCAGGCTCGGGGAAAAGGTAGTCGGTGACGTCGACCGATTTCTTGCGCACGAGCATGACGGACGCGGCGGCGATCAGGCTGGCGACAGCCAGTGCGTACAGACCCCAGGTGACTGCGCCCGTGGCCTGTTTGATCAACCCGAAACCAAACGGTGCGACAAAGCCGCCCAGATTGCCCAGCGAGTTGATGATCGCGATCGCGGGGGCCAGCACCAACGGGTGCATCGAGGATTGGGGGATGGACCAGAACAGCGGGCTGGCGCTCTTGAAGCCCATGGCAGCGATGCACAGGAACAACAGCGCCAGTAACGGTGAGGTGATGGCCGCGAGATAGGTACCGACCGCGGCCGTGAGGAGAGCGAAGATCAGCAGAGGACGACGCAGGTCAGGTCTGTGGTCGCCGAGGCGTGAGGACAGATACATCGCGATCACCGCACTGATCCAGGGAAGGCTCGACAGCAGGCCGACAGTGATGTCGTTGAGGCCGTGGATCCGGCGAACAATTGACGGCAACCAGAACGTGTTGGCGTAGATGGAAAGCTGAATGGCGAAGTAGATCCAGCAGAACAGCAGGAGCTTGGGGTCGGCCAGCATCTTCCAGCGGTTGCCTTTTCCCTCGACGCCGGAGGTCTTGGTCTTTTGTGCTTCCTCTGCGTCGATCGCGTCGATGAGGGCGTCCTGTTCAGCGCGGTTCAGCCATCTGGCATCTCGGATCTTCGAGTTGAGCATGAAATACGCGACGATGCCGACCAGTACGGACACCATGCCCTCGATGAGGAACAGCCATTGCCATCCACGCAGACCGCCCTGGCCGTGCAGCGAGAGGAGGGGGCCGGACAGCGGACCCGAGATCGCGGCGGCGATCGAGGAGCCGGCGATGAACAGCGCCGTTGCCCGTCCGCGGTGGCTGTCGGGTAACCACTTGGCCATGTAGTAGATGACGGCTGGGAAGAAGCCGGCCTCGGCCATGCCGAGCAGGAATCGCAGGACGTAGAACATTTCGGCGCTTCGAACGAACATCATGGAGGCGGACACGAGACCCCAGCTGATCATGATGCGGGTCAGCCAGATCCGGGCGCCGAACCTCTCCATCAGGATGTTGCTCGGAAGCTCGAAAAGTGCGTAGGCCACGAAGAACACGCCCGCCCCGAAGCCGTAAGCAGCAGCTCCGATGCCGACGTCGGCTTCGAGGTATTCCTGGGCGTAACCGATGTTGGCGCGGTTGAGCTGATTGCAGATCAGCATGATGATCAGCAGCGGCACAACGCGGCGGAAGAATTTCGACACCGCTGACTGCAAGTCGGCGGGCGCGGGCGGCGTGATCACACTTCCGCTCCTTTCGATCAACCCACCCCGTGCGTGGTGGTCAGGGGATGCATCGGCGAGTGACCCGCCTCACAGTGGAATGTAGAGCAGAGTATTGATGCACGTCCAAGACTATTTGGGCATCAGCTGATCCAGCCTCGGTATGAGTTGCGTCCGGAGCTTTCGTGGTTTGGCGTCGACAGCACGGCGACATGTCGGCAAGAGAGACTGCTGGCAGTCCTCCGCATGACCCGGTGTCAGAGTGTCAATGATTCCGGCGAGTTCGTTACATAACGTAACTCCGGCCCCGTCGGCGCGCGGCCTAAGGTCTGCGTTGTGCGCGACGAGAGCGCACCGCAAGAGCGTCAGTTCGTCCGTAAAGGTTGCTTCATGAGTGGTGTTCTAGAGCGGCTGCAAACTGCCATGTATCTCACGCTCACGGCAGCGTTCTTGGGGTTGACACTCTCGGCTCTCGTCGCGGTCCTCGTCGCTGCCGCGCCTCTCAAGCTCTTGGCATTGATCGACAGACAAGCTTGATCGGCAACTCGTCAAGCTCCGTGACGACCGGCCTTCCATAAGCACAATCGGCAGTTGGGTCTGGTTCTGAGCCAGAAGGAGGCCGCACTGGCCTCCGGACGAGAGATAGCCCAACCCGCAGGGGGCTGGGCTATCTCTTCAAACACGCCCGGTTACGGTCGCTGGTAAGCCTCTTGCCGCTTCTCGGCCGCCTTGGCTCCGGCCCGTGCCGACTCCGCCTCGGCCTCCTTCTTCGCGACGTCCTTTTGAGCGTCGGCCTTGTCCTGCTGAGCTTTGCCCTCGCGAATCAGATCGTCGCGACCGGTCACGGTACCTACAGCTTCCTTGGCCTTGCCCTTGACATCCTCGACGACGGCCTTGATGCCTTCTTCAGGACCTGAGTTCTTCTCGGTCATGCTTGCCTTCCGTTCCTGGTGTTTGGCGGGTTCCACGAGGCCTCGGCCTCTCCAAGCTGCAGCAGGATTGCCCAAATGGCCTCGCAGTAAACGGCTGCCGTTTCGGCTGCGACGGGGTTCACACTGCTGTCGGCGATTTCGTCGATGTTCCGCCGCCCGCCCGGCAACCGGCCGAGCATCCCGATTACTCCGCCGCTCTTCTGGGTAGGTATACCGCCGTGACGTCTGCGCCAATCCTTACCGAGCCCACGCTGCCAGACCCCCGTGGTCCGTTGTCGGCTGCGGTTATCAGGTTGTTGGGGGAGCGGGCGCCCTGTAACCAGCTGTCTCGCGTCGAGGCGTCGCTGGCCGATTCCGACCCCTGCGGTCTCGACCTACACCTGGCGCTCTATGTCTGCTACGAGCTGCATTACCGCGGCTTCGCCGGCGTGGACCCTGGCTGGGAGTGGGATGCCGGTCTGCAGCACTTGCGTGGGAAGTTGGAGCGGGAGTTCCTGACGGAAGTGCGGCGTGGCGTCGGTGAGATTCACCCCGGAGACACCGCGCCGGCCGAGATGGAGAAGATCTCGATCGAGCCGGTCGACGGTGAAGGCCTGTCATATCACCTGCGCGACAAGGGAACCTGGGAGCAGATGCGCGAATACTTCGTGCACCGCTCGCTGTATCACCTCAAAGAAGGTGATCCGCACGCCTGGGCCATCCCGCGGCTGACAGGCCAGGCCAAAGCGTCCTTCGTCGCGGTGGAATTCGATGAGTTCGGCGGCGGCCGCGGGCCGCGGCTGCACCAGCAGTTGTTCGCCGACCTGATGTGCGCCGCCGGCTTGGATTCGAGCTACCTCGGCTACATCGACAATGTGCCGGCCGAATCGCTGGCGGCGGTGAACCTGATGTCCCTGTTCGGTCTGCATCGCAAGCTGCGCGGTGCGGCGGTCGGGCACTTCGCCTCAACTGAAATCACCTCCTCGCCGGGTTCGCGGCGGCTGGTGGAGGCCTTGGAGCGCCTTGGTGCACCGCAGGAGTGCGTTGGGTTCTACGCAGAACATGTAGAAGCCGATGCCGTGCACGAGCAGGTGGTCCGCACCGACGTGGTGGGTGATCTGTTGGCCCGCGAGCCCGACCTCGAGACGGATGTGGTGTTCGGGATTCGAGCCCACGCTCTGGTTGAGGACCGGCTGGCCGATCACATGATGGGTCGATGGGCCAACGGTCAGTCCTCGCTGCGCTGCCCGCTGAGCTGAGTCATCGCCGGCGCCGGTGGCTGGTGTCGCACAGCGGATAATCCTTGCTGCGCCGGCACGCGCAAATAGCCACCATGAAGCGGTCGGAGTCCACCACCGTGCCATCAGGCATCTCGATTCGAACGGGGCCCTGCACCATCACAGGGCCCCCTTGCACCGGCCGCACAGTGCGGCGGTCGGCGTCACTCATGGCTTGTCCGCGCGGATCACCAGCAGTTCCTCCTCGCGTCGGCCGGGTTCAAGACGCCCGGTTTCTTCGAGCCACTCCGCGCGGGAGGACAGCACCGGGCCGAACGGAACCCACTGCCAGGCAACGATATCGGCGTCCAAGCCGGCAGCGGACAGATCCGCCAAAGTCTTACGGGGGTTGGCGAATTCCGATTGGACCAGCAGCAGGCTGCCGCCGTCGGCGAGCAGGTCGGGCGCCGCGGCGCACAGCGGGTCCAGAACCATTCGCCCGTCCTCACCGGCATCCCACGCACGCGCCGGACCGGTCACTCCCGTCGGCGCCGCGTTGTCCGAGTCATGTGGAACGTACGGTGGGTTGCAGGTGATCAGGTCGAAAGGCCCGAACTCGGCGGCCCGCGCCCAGGATCCCAGATGCACGTCGACGGCGACATTGTGCGCCAAGACATTGGACCGGGCGCACCGCACCGCACGCTGGCAGATGTCGAAGGCCGCGACGGCCGACGCTCCCTGGGCCGCGGCGTTGATCGCCACTACGCCGCTGCCGGTGCACAGATCCGCAACGGTCCGGCCGACTGCCAGGCCGGCTTCTTCCATCACATCGATCAACAGTTGAGAATCTTCTTGTGGGGCATAGACACCATCTGCCACGACAATCGTGCTGATCGGGTGGAGCTCCGGGTTGTATGCGGTTGTCACATCGGCCTCTCAACGGTGAAGGGGTCAACACTGCCCGTGGTTAATGCCCGCTATCGCCGCTGTTCAAACGCTGTTGATCTCAGTCGAGCGTCGGTGTCCTACTTTGCGCGGGCGCGCCGAGTCGCCTTCTTGGCGGCAGACCGTTTACCCGAGACCGCGGGCGGGAGAGCGGGTTTCGACGGTGGAATGGCAGAAGCGGTGACCACATCGGCGCGGTCCCAGACCCGGTGCAGGCCGAGGGCGGCGACGAGTTCGGTGGTGAACGTCTTGTCTGCCTCACCGGCCAGCAACACTCCGGGCAAGGTGCGGTCGATCCCCGCGGCATCGAGTTGCGCAACTCCGTCGCCCCAGGCGCCCAGTGCCTTGCAGTGTCGCAGCAGTTCCTGCAACAACACGATGGCCCGGATGTCAGTGGTCGGTGCCGTGCCCGCCGCCACGACGGCTGCGTCGAATTCGATCGAGCGGGCGGTGGCGAACGTGCGTTCCACCACCACCGAACGCCGCCCTGATTTGAGGGTGCCGCCGTGCGGGGCGACGACCAACGCCTGCACACCCAGTTTGTTCAGAGACTTTGTCAGCGTGGCGATTCCGGCCAGATCTGAATTCGCATCAGCGATTACCGCGACCTTGCGCCCCGCGACGGGACCAGGCTCGGTGACGATCTGGGACAACGCCGGTGAGATCAGAACGTCCTTGGGCGGGTTGCCCTTCGGCGCAGGCAGACCCAGACCGGCGGCCACCTTCTGGCACAGTTCGGTGTCGACGTTGGCGAGCACCTGCAGTTCGCGTTCTTTGATGGCCTGCTCGAAGCACTTGCCGAGTTCGAAAGTGAACGCATCTGCGACGTGGTCCTGCTCGATCTTGGTCAGGCTGCGGTAGAACATCGCCGCCTGGCTGAAGTGATCGTCGAACGACGCCGGCTGTGCCCGCTCTACCGGGCCGTCCACGACCCGCGGCGTCGGGACGTAGCCGCCTTCCTCGGCGTCGGCGACCAACGGTTCCCCACCGTCGATGCTGTTGGGCCGGTAGGGCGCCTGGCCGGTGTGCACGGCGGTCTGATGCATGCCGTCGCGCAGCATGTCGTTCACCGGGCAGTGCGGCCGGTTGATCGGCAGCTGGGTGAAGTTCGGCCCGCCCAGGCGGGTGAGCTGGGTGTCCAGGTAGGAGAAGAGCCGAGCTTGCATCAGCGGATCGTTGGTGACCTCGATGCCGGGCACCAGGTTGCCGGTGTGGAATGCCACCTGCTCGGTCTCGGCGAAGAAGTTGGTGGGGTTGCGGTCCAGCGTGAGCTTGCCGATCAGCTGCACCGGAACCAGCTCCTCGGGCACGATCTTGGTCGGGTCCAACAGGTCGATGCCCTCAAACGCGTCCGTGCCGTCGTCGGGCATCACCTGGATGCCGAGTTCGTATTCCAATGGAGCACCGGCCTCGATGCCGTCGGCCATGTCGCGCCGGTGAAAGTCCGGATCCACCCCGGCGGTGATCTGCGCTTCTTCCCAGACCAGCGAGTGCACCCCGGCGATGGGCTTCCAGTGGAACTTCACCAGGCTGGTTTCGCCCTTGGCGTTGACCAGACGGAAGGTGTGTACGCCGAATCCTTCCATGGTCCGGAAGGAACGCGGGATGCCGCGGTCGCTCATGTTCCAGAACACGTGGTGGGTGGCTTCGGTGTGCAGCGACACGAAGTCCCAGAAGGTGTCGTGCGCCGACTGCGCCTGTGGGATCTCGCGATCCGGATGCGGTTTGCCGGCGTGGATGATGTCGGGGAACTTGATGCCGTCCTGGATGAAAAACACCGGCATGTTGTTGCCGACCAGGTCGAAGTTTCCCTCGTCGGTGTAGAACTTCACCGCGAACCCGCGGGTGTCACGTACGGTGTCGGCCGAACCGCGCGAGCCCAGCACGGTGGAGAACCGGCAGAAGACCTCGGTCTTCTTGCCCTTCTTGCCCAGAAAGTCCGCTTTGGTGACGCCGGCGGCATTGCCGTAGGCCTCGAATGTGCCGTGTGCGGCCGCTCCGCGGGCGTGCACCACCCGCTCCGGAATACGTTCGTGGTCGAAGTGGGTGATCTTCTCGCGGAGGTGGAAGTCCTCCATCAGGGTGGGGCCGCGGCGACCGGCCTTGAGTGAGTGATCGGTGTCTGGGATGCGTACGCCCTGCGCCGTGGTCAGATACCGTCCGGTCTGTGCTCGTGAGTCCGCCTGTCCGAGAAAACCTTCGGCGACCCCCGCGGGTCCGACGGGGGCGGGGGATTTCTGGTCTCGATTTCGTGAAGGGGGCATCGGACACTCCAAGCGTAGAGAGAGTTGGGGCTGTCAGCGCCACACCGCGGCCCGCACGGGACGGCGCGGCGGCTGCGCGCCGGGAGTTACCTGGTACCCGGCTGCATCGGATCGCAAACGCAGCGGGTCGAACGAGAGCCAAAAACCTACGGCGCCTGCGTGACCCGACCTCTACGCGGAAGGGTCGTGGTGATCAGCGTGGTCCACGACGCGTGAAGCGTCCCACGGATACCGGGCCCGGGCCAGGTCGACGCGTCCGCCCTGGAACGCAACCCCTTCGGACTTGAGCAACACCACAGCGCGACCATCGCGGCAGGCTGCCGGTTCACCATCCGCACGCACGACGCGCCACCACGGAACATCGTCAGGCACTCTGCTCACTTCCCGTCCAGCTTGTCGTGGCGAGATGCCCAATCGCCGGCCGACGTCGCCATAGGTCGCGACGAATCCCGGCTCGATGTCGTCCAGCACCGCGCGTACTGCCTCGTTGAGAGCTTCTCGCCTGGTCATGGTCGTTCTCCGGTGGCTGGATAGGTGACTGTGTCGGCAGGCCCGATGACGGCGCCGGCGCTGAGTTGCGCAGTATCGACATGTCCCGGGCCCATGATGTGACACACCGTCTCGTTGTGGGAGAGCAGATGATCGGCGATGATCCGCCGGTGGCAGCGCCACCACACTGCCTCCGAGCACATCACGGCGATCCGTGAGGTGCGTCTCCACTCGCGTAACTCATCGAGGGCGCGCCGGAAGTCCTCGGACATCGCGTAGTCGGCATAGTTGTGGAAGCTGCGGTTCTTCCACCATTCGTTGACCGCGAACGGCACTTCGGTGCTGACGGTACGGCGGCCGGTCAATCCCGGCGCGTACTGATAGCCGATTCCCGCATCGCCGAGCGACGCCGACAGCGAGTCCTGATCGAACTGCGGATATCGAGTGGAGCCTGGAAGCTTCCGAACATCGACGATCAATTGGACGCCGCTGTCGCGGAGCAACCCCGCGAACTCGGCGAACGTTCGGGTGGAGTGTCCGATCGTGAAGACGGGTTCACTCATCGACGAGCCGCAGGGCGCCGCCTTTGTGAGCGGCGACGTGGTCGGTCTTGTCGCTTTTGATCTCGTACTGTGGATCGTCGGTCGAGGCCCGATGGGTGTGGCCCTTGTACTGGAAATCCTGCGTGTGGACCTTGGCCACCGTGCCCGAGACGTGCCCGGCTTCCGAGTTCCACGCCACGTGGTCACCGACATTGAATTTGTCAGGCATAGCAACTCCTCTGTGAAGCCATTATGTACGGCCCCGGCGACGTCCGGGTCGAGGACCGTCCAGGCCCCGATGGGCACGAGTCGGCTGGCCGCGTTGTACCGGCGTGGAGGGAATCACCTTGAGTGCGACAGCAGCTGCAGCGGCGAGTAGGACCGCGGCGATCAAGGAGACGACTTGCACCCCGAAGGTGAAGGCGTGCTGGGCTTGTGCGAGAAGGTGCGGCGCATTGGCGAAGTGATTGGTGGCTGTGGCCAGTGAGTCGTGGAGGGCGACGCGGTCGGTGGCACTGAGGTGTTCGGGTACGGGTAGTCGGGTTCGGTAGAAGACGGTGTGCAAGGTACCGAGTACCGCGATGCCAAGGGCGACTCCGAGTTCATAGGCGGTTTCTGAGATCGATGCGGCGGCTCCGGCGCGTTCGGCGGGAGCGGCGCTGACGACGGCGTCGGTGGACAGTGTCATGGCGGCTCCGACTCCGAGACCGATGATGCCCAGCGAGACGCCGATTCCCCAGTAGGTTGACCAGCCTTCGGTGATGGCCAGGCTGACCAATCCGAGCGCCGAGATCGCCAGGCCGCCGGCGATGGCTCGACCTCGCCCGAGCCTGGTCAGGAGATGGCCAACGATCCCCACGACGGCGACGGTGGCGATCGACGCGGGCAGCTCGGCGAGTCCGGCTTGGAAGGGGCTCATGCCCAAGACCAGTTGAAGGTGTTGGGAGAAGAAGAACATGACGCCGATGAACGCGAAGATGGCGATGGTGTCGGCCGCGACTGCACCGCTGAACGCAGGAAGTCGGAACAGGCTCAGGTCGATCAGTGGTTGGGTCAACGCACGTTGTCGGCGGAGGAAAGCCCATGCGCCACCGGTTCCGAGGAAGACTGAGGCAGCCACGGTCCAGTCAAAGCCGGTACCGACGACGTGTTTGACGGCGAACACGGTCGGCACGATCGCAGCGATCGACAGTGTTGCGGAGACGAGGTCGAGCCGCCCGCCGTCAGGGTTTTTTGATTCGGGTAGCAGGGCGATGCCGGCGAGGACCACGACGACCATCAGCGGCACGTTGATGAGAAACACTGAGCCCCACCAGTAACGCTCCAACAAGAAGCCGCCGACGAGGGGCCCGAGCGCGGCGCCGCCGGTGGCGCCGGCGGTCCATGCGGCGAGCGCGGTGGTGCGCTGTACTGGGTCGGCGAACAGGTTGCGCGCGATCGAGAGCGTGGAAGGCATGATGGTGGCGCCGGTGACACCGAGGAGCACGCGCGCCGTGATCAACATTTCAGGTGTGGTCGAGAACGCGGCCAGTGCGGAAGCCAAGCCGAATCCGATGCTGCCGATGAGTAGGAGCCGTTTGCGGCCGATGCGGTCGGCGAGGTTGCCCATCGTCACGAGCAGTCCGGCGAGGGCGAAGGAGTAGACGTCGCCGATCCACAGCATCTGCGTGGCCGTTGGTGTGATGTCGGCGGCCAGCGCAGGAACGGCGAGGTACAGCACGGTGCCATCGATCGCCAGCAGAACGGTGGCGAGCATGAGAACGGCGAGAGCCGCCCACTCCCGCACGCCGGCCCTCACCGGTACTTCGCGTGCGCACAGTGGTGCGGGCATGGATCAGTGCACCCTTTTGGCCAAGTCGACGGGGAGGTGAGACATTCCGCGCAGGCTGACGTTGGGCCGGTAGGTGGGTGCGCCGGACAGCTGCGCGTGCGGATAGCGCGCCGTCAGTGCCTTGAGCGCGGTAACGGCTTCCAGTCGGGCCAAGGGTGCCCCGAGGCAGAAGTGCACCCCGTGACCGAAGGCGAGATGACGGAAGGCCGGCCGGTCGGGGTCGAACGCGTCGGGGTGATCGTATTCGGCTGGGTCTCGATGGGCGGAACCCAAAAGCAGGACAGCGGTGTCGCCCGCGGGCACGACGGTGTCGCCGATGACCATGTCGCGTTCGGCGATGCGGTCGAGTATCTGTACCGGCGGATCCCAACGGAGTGTCTCTTCGACCACGGCGGCCATGCGGTCGGGGTTCTCGGCGGCGGCGCTCCATTGGCCCGCGTGGGTCAGCATGGCCCGTGCTGCGTTGGCGATGAGGTTGACCGTGGTCTCGTGTCCCGCCACGAACAGCAGTTCGCACGTGGCTACGACCTCGTCTTCGGTGAGTTGGTCACCGGCTTCCTCGGCGGCGACGAGGGCGGACATCAGGTCATCCCGCGGCTTGCCACGGCGTTCGTGGATGAGGCCGCGTAGGTAGTCGTACATCCACGCGGCGGCATGATCACGTTCTTGCCGACCGGCGTCCAAATCGTCGACGGCTGGGATGAAGTCGTCGAGTCCTTGCGCGATGAGCTTGGACGCATGGCCGAACCGGGGTTCGTCTTGGATGGGCACTCCAAGCAGACGGCAGATCACCGCGACCGGGAGCGGATAGGCGAGATCATCGACGAGGTTTGCTGTGTTGTCCACCCGGTTGAGCAGTTCGTCAACGAGCATGGTGATTTCCTGCTCCAGTTCGCGAATCCGACGCGGGGAGAAGGCTTTCTGTACCAGCCGGCGAAGCCGGGTGTGATCAGGAGGATCGAGGACCAGAAAGCTGTGGGTGTCGAAGTCGGCAGGGTCGGCGCCGTTGGCAATGGCTTTGCGGACCTGTGCCGATTTGCGACGGTCGTTGGCCCCGTCCGGATGGCGCAGGGCTTGGTCGCAGTCGGCGAAGCTGCCGAAGACGACCATGTTGAGCTCCGGTAGTGCGAAGGGTGCGGCGTGGCGTGCGGCGCGGTAGGCGGGGTAGGGGTCAGCCCGGATGGCAGGATCGAAGAGCGCTTCGAAGCGTGCCTGGGGGCTGGCAGGAACGTCGGGGGATTTCATCGGTCAGCTCGCTTTCTGGATCGTCGCGGCCGTGGCCGCAGTAGAGGTTTCGAACTGCGGTGCGGTGGCCGTGTTCTCGCCGAGCACAGTTGTGGCGGTGACGGTTTCGCTCCAGCCGGGAGGCTTGAGCAGGTAGTTGACACGTCCGTTCCAGGTCTTGGCGTTCCACACGTCGCGGGCGGCGCGGGCCAGTTCCCCGTAGTTGACCTTGACCGGGTTGTAGGTGCTGATCTGTTTGGTCAAGCCATAGGCGACCGGCTCGGTCTCCTCGGCATACGTACCGAAAATGCGGTCCCAGATGATGAAGATGCCGCCGTAATTCTTGTCCAGGTAGGGGTTGTTGACGCCGTGGTGCACGCGATGGTGTGACGGGGTGTTGAAGACAAACTCGATCCAACGGGCAAGCAGGCCAACGCGTTCGGTATGGATGGGGAACTGGTAGGTCAAGATGATGGCCTGCAGCAGGAACAGCAGCCACACCGGTAGACCGAGCAGCAGCAGCGGGACGTAGAACAGGAATGACGACAGGATGTCGGTTGGCATCAGCCAGCCCAGGCGCAGTGCGGTGGTCTGGTTGAAGTGCTGACTGGAGTGATGCACGGTGTGGCCGATCCAGAACATCCGAATCCGGTGATGCGCCCGGTGCTCCCAGTAGTAGACGAAGTCGACCAGAATCAGCGCCGGCAGCCACCAGGTTGTCGACCACTGAACCGGCGCCAGTGCGCCGGCGAGCAGCAATACCGGTAACTGCAAAGTCTTGCTGATGACGTCGGTGAACGCGCCGATGCCCGACATCGACAGGCTCGTCACCGCGTCTTTGGCGTTCACCCCGACCATGGGTCGTTTGGGTGGCTGGGCTCGGCGCTTCTCCCAGTAGTAGGCGAGGAACTCAACGGCGATCAGCACGGCGAAAGCCGGTAGCGACCACAACGAGATCTTGTCGAGCAGCTCTGGCACGACGTCCTTCTTTCTCCCTGTCCGTATCGCGTCTGCGACGCCACCATCATCTCTAGGTCAACCGCCTAGGTCAAGTGACCTAACTTGTGACGTACCTCGCCCCGAGTATCGATTTGAGGGCTTTGACCTGCCCGTTTGTCGGTCTGGCAGACTGGCGGCATGACCAGCTCGGCGCGCAGTACCGACCGGCGTGATACCAGCAAGCGCGATGCGTTCGTTGCCGCGGCGGTCAGGGTGATGGCCCGAGACGGTGTCGCGGCTCTGACAACTCGGCGTATCGCCGAGGAGGCTGGGTTGCCACAGGGCATCTTCCATTACTGGTTCGCCGGCAAGGCGGAGCTGCTCGAAGCCGTCCTGCACTCAGTGATGGCCGATGCCGCCACCGCAACCGCACCACCGGAGGCCGACGGTGACCCGGCGGGCAGCTGGAAGGCGGCGTTCCAGAAGATCCGTGCGGATGAGGCGGGACGTCAGCTCGGCGCCTACGAACTGACTGCCATGGCACTGAGAAACCCGGAGTTGAGGGGGATGGCGCAACAGCTCTACCGCAGCTATCACGAAATGGCTCGCGCCGACATCGCGCCGCTCGTCGACGAACTCAATGCGGGCGGAGCCGAACTCGACGTCGACCTCACCGCCAGCCTGATCGCCGCGCTTTTCGACGGCCTCACCTTTTCCTGGCTGGCCAATCCTGACGGTCCACCCCCCGAGGATGTGCTCGACTTCGCATTTCGCCTGCTGCGCAACATATCTCGTTAGAGGTAATTGAGAGCTACCCCATGTACTCCGCGCTGCGGCGTTCAGTGGTTGGGCGTGACGACAGCCCGAATAATCTCAGTGATGGCTGGTTCGATCTCGGTGAGCGTCTCAGGGTCGTTGCTGGCCAGATGCTGCACCACGAGTTCGATGGCTGCGGCCACGAGTGCATTGCACAGGCCCAAACTCAAAGGGGGAAGGTCGGGTTCGGTGGTGGCGCGCAGGTGCTGCAAGCCGGGCGTCACCGCAGTGACGAACTCGGCGATAGCGTCGTTGCGGCGGGCGCGCACCACAGCGCCGGCTCCTGTGGCTTCCAGGAAGAATGCTCGGGCCGCCGCGGGGGACGCGGCAACGACCGCCAGCAGCTGCCGCACCGCCTCAGACAACGTCCGCTGCGTGAAGCGTTGTGGTGAGCTGTTGCCCACACCGGCGGCTGCGGCCATCAGCAACTGCGTGCAGCGGTAGGTGTGCAGGAACACCGCTTCCTTGCTGTCGTACAGGTCGTAAACGGTGCGCCGGGAAACCCCGGCTCGGTCGGCGATCTGTGCCACGGTCGTCTCCGCATATCCGCGGTCCCCGAAGAGCTCGATGGCCGCAGCCAGGATTCGCGCGGTCTGCGACCTGCGGACTTCTTCTCGGCTGAGTTTGTGGCGGTGGCGCGGCAACCGGTCGGCGGACGTTCCTGACAGCAGCGCGAATGTGGCCCGCGCAAGCTCTCTGTCGTCTAGGGCTACGTCCACCTCGGCGGTCACGTCCTCACCTTACCGATTCTTGACGTAAGAAACACACTGTGTATTCTCACTAAAGAAACACACTGTGTGTTTCTTGAGGTTGCTCGCTGACCACCTGAGAAAGGCGTTTCGTGACAAGTTCGACCGATCAGCAGTTCCACTTGGACCTGCCCGCACGGAGAGCCGACGAGGGCCTGTTCGGACCGGAATCGGTGTCGTGGCGGGTGTGGTCGCATCCGGCCGCCATCCCCGGCGTCATGCGCTCGTTCGTGCTCGACATGGTGTGCAGCACGCATGGTGCCGCCGCACTCGAAGAACACAGCCGCTACCGCGAGGACCCGCTCGGTCGGCTCAACCGCACCATGTACTACTTCCTGACCGCCGTGTTCGCCGACACCGCTACCGTGGCGGCGGCCAACCAGCGCCTGGACCGCCTGCACGCCCGCATCGAGGGCAGTGAGCCGATGACCGGGCAGTCCTACAGCGCGATGGATCCCTACCTGCGCCTGGGAAACCACATGCTGTCCTGGCATTCGGTGTTCTACGCCTACCAGACCCTGACCACCGGTCTTTGTGAGGAGGAGCAGGACCAGTTCTTCGCGGAAGCGGCCATCGCCTTCGAAACCTTCGGGATCGACTATGACGACATCCGCGCCTCAGCGGTGCGGCACGGTATCGCCGAACACCTTATGCCGGAGCATATTCCGTGCACCCGTGACGAGTACCGCAGGTTGTGGGCCGCCTCTCGCCATCTGATCTGCGTCAACGCACAGACCCGGGGTGCGCTCGACGCCATCCTGCACCCGCGTGCGCTGGACGGAGACCCCGTCAAAGCTGCCCTGTTCCGGGCTTATCCCGTCCTTGCCCGCGCCGGGCTTGCCCTCGTTCCGCGCCACATTCGACACCTCAGCGGACTGCCCGCTTCGTCCGCCGGCGATGCCGCAACCATCGTGGGCGCTCGGGCCGCCATGACCATGTTGCATCGCACCGGCACCTATCCGTTGGTACTCAAGCGGTTGTGCCCACATGGCCACCGCATCCAAAGTCAGGCACTTCGCAGCATCGGGTAGTCGCACCGACGTGGAAATCAGTTCGAAGAGAGGAACGGTCACCATGATTGGAAAACCGGCAATTGTTCTGGTGCATGGCTTTTGGGGCGGAGCAGCGCACTGGGGCGAAGTCATCATCGAGCTGAACAGGCGCGGATACACCTCACTGCATGCGGTGGAGATCCCATTGACTTCGCTGGCCGACGACGCCGATCGCACCCGCAAGATGATCAGACAGATCGAGGGCCCCGTGGTGTTGGTGGGACATTCCTACGGCGGCGCGGTCATCACGGAAGCCGGTACGCTCCCTAACGTCACCGCATTGGTCTACATCGCGGCGTTCGCACCCGATACCGGTGAAAGCCCCGGCCAGATAAGCCAGGAGATGCCTCCCGCGGCGATCGAAAACCTCGCTGCGGACTCCGATGGGTACCTCTGGATCAAGCCGGAAAGGTTCGGCGAGAGCTTCTGCCAAGATCTCCCCGCTGACCGGGCCCTCGTCATGGCAGTGACCCAGAAAGCGCCGCTGGCCTCCACGTTCGGCGACACGGCAACGGACCCGGCGTGGAAGGTCAAACCGGTGTTCTACCAGGTCTCCACCGCCGACCGCATGATTCACCCAGACAATGAGCGCAGGATGGCCCAGCGGATGAACCCTCGCAGAATCATCGAACTCGACGCCAGCCACGCCTCGCTGGCGTCACAGGCCGGTGCGGTTGCCGATCTCATCGAGGAGGCCGCCACACACGAGGCCTGACTGGCGAACCGGGAGGCGGCTGTTTCATGCCGGCTGCTGATCTGCCCCCACCCTGGGCAGCTGCACCACGACCCGCAACCCGCCGCCGGGGCGGGCAGTGAGGGTGAGCGTCCCGTCGTGGGCATGGATGATGCTGTTGACGATCGCCAGACCGAGCCCGACACCGTCGTGGTGGGTACGCACGCGCTCGCTACCGCGTTGAAACGGCTCGACCAGCGTGGAAACCATTGGTGCAGTGAGCTTGTCGCCGGTGTTCTCGACAGAGAGCATCACGGAGGTCGGGTCAACCCTCGTGGTGACCCACACGGTTCCATGAGCGGGCTGATTGTGCACGATCGCGTTGTGCACCAGGTTGGTGGCCATCTGCAGCAGGAGCGCGGCAGAGCCCGTGGTGGGCGCCACGTCGCCGGACGTCTCGAGGATGATGCCGTGTCTTTCCGCCAGGGGCAGCAGCGTTTCGGTGGCTTCCTCGGCGATGAGCGACAGGTCGATGTGTTCTTGGGTGAAGGATCGTTGATCAGCACGGCTGAGTAGGAGCAGCGCTTCGGTGAGGTCGATCGCCCGGGTGTTGACGGCGCACAGGCGTTCGACCAGCTCACCGGTGTCGGTGTTGGGATCCTGGCGGGCCACATCGAGCAGGGTCTGCGTGATCGCCAACGGGGTGCGCAGTTCATGGGAGGCGTTGGCGGCGAATCTCTGCTGTTCGGCGACGTGTGCTTCGAGCCGCTCGAGCATGGTGTCGAAGGCGTCGGCGAGTTCGCGAAGCTCATCTCGTCTCCCCGACAGCCGAATTCGGTGTGACAGTGATCCTTTCGAGGCCATGCGGGTGGCGGCTGTGATGCGCGTCAGGGGTGCGAGCATTCGGCCGGCCAGCAGCCACCCGCCGACCAGACCGAACACCAGCAGAAACGCCATCACGACGGCGGCTCTGGGAGCGAAAACGTGCAGGAGCCTGGACCGGATGGGAAAGACATCGTTGGGGAATTCGATGTCAGTGCTGCCCGGGATGATCATCATCCGGTCTGGCACGTACCGCAGCAGGAACACCCACACGGCGGTGAGCAGCAGAGCGCCGGCGACCATCAGGAACCCGGCGTAGCTGAGGGTGAGCTTGAGCCGAAGGCTCAATCCCGGTGTTCTATCCATCGTTTCGTTCCCCCTGCCCGGAGCCCGCTGCGTTCTCGATGCGGTAGCCGACCCCGGGCACGGTCGCGATGATCCGGGGTTCGCCGAGGCGTTTGCGCAGCGCCGACACCGTGATGCGCACGGCATTGGTGAACGGGTCGGCGTTCTCATCCCACGCCCGCTCCAGGAGCTCTTCGGCACTGACGACACCGCCTTCGGCCGCGACGAGAACCTCGAGCACCGCGAACTGTTTCCTGGTAAGGCCGACATATCGGCCGTCGCGGTACACCTCGCGCCGGAACGGATCCAGCCGCAGGCCCGCGATCTCCCACACCGGCGGCCTGCTCTGGGCGCGCCTGCGGTCGAGTGCTCGCAGCCGCAGCACGAGCTCTCGCAGTTCGAACGGCTTGGTCAGATAGTCGTCGGCACCGAGTTCGAATCCCGAAGCCAAGTCATCGAGCCGGTCTGCAGCGGTCAACATCAGGATCGGCGTCCCGCTGCCCGAAGCGACGATACGTTCAGCGACCTCGTCGCCCGAGGGGCCGGGGATGTCGCGGTCGAGCACGGCGATGTCGTAGGTGTTGATGCTCAACAACTCCAGCGCGGTGTCTCCGTCACCGGCGATATCGGCGGCGATCGCCTCCAGACGCAGACCGTCGCGGATGGCCGTCGCCATATAGGGCTCGTCTTCGACGACCAACACACGCATGCTCTCCACGCTACGAGCTCGCTCATATCGTCGGCATATCGAAAATCGCATACGCGCCGACAACACCGTCGGGCCTTGACTGGCGGCCATGACAAACGACAACTCAGCACACGACCGACGCCCCTTCGTCACCCTCGCCGTCGCCGCATTGATCGGCGCGGGAGGTGTGGCCTTCGCCTCCCAGGCTGTCGCCGACCCGGCGGGTCAGCAACAGACGACCAGGTACTCCGAGTGCATGCGGGCCAACGGCGTCGCGGACTTTCCAAATCCCAACGCACAAGGCCAAATTAGCTATGGAGGCATCTCTGTGCCGAAGGCCACCTGGCAGAACGCGATCGGTGCGTGTGCGAATCTCCAGCCCTCGGGTTGGTCCGACGCCCAGCGCACGCCGGCGCAGCAGGCCGCGGCGCTCGAATTCGCGCAATGCGTGCGCGACCATGGTGTGCCGGACTTCCCCGACCCGGGCACCGCACGCGATCCGCTCATCGACACTTCGAGGATGCGTGGCGACGTCAGCGCCGGCAGCATTCCCGAGCTGAAGCCCGCGGTCGAGGCGTGCCACGACTTCTTCGCCGCCGCGCTCCCGCCAGAGGGGACTGGCCGGCCGGGCTGAGAACCCAAAGGCTCGGGGTTGACGTCGAGTTAATCGGTTGTGCTTGGTCGGACGGCGTCGAGGTCGTCCTTGGTCAAGACAGCACGAACGGTCAGTCCGACGTCTCGTAGGACGGTGGTGGGATCAGCACTTCGGTTGATCGCGCAGATTACGGTCGAGACCTTGCCGTGCTCGCTGCGTATGGCCTGAGCTGCATCCCGGACGGCACCGCCGGTGGTGATCACGTCCTCTATCAGAGTGATCGCTCTTCCGGCGGTGTCGGCACCCTCGGCGAGCCTGCAGGTGCCGTAGGCCTTGGCGGCTTTCCGTACGAATAGTGTTGGTATGCCCGTGAGTTGACTCAAAACGGTGGCCAGTGGGACGCCGCCGAGTTCTAGGCCACCGAGCAGGTCGGTATCGGCAGGAATGAGCGGAACCATGGCCTCGCACACGCGTCGTAATAATCGAGGGTCTGTCTCGAACGAGTACTTGTCGAAGTACTCGTGAGAGATCTGGCCTGATCGAAGCTGAAACTGTCCTCGGAGGCGACAGGCGCGGTCCACATCCGAAGCGAGCAGTTGGCGGTCCATGCTGTTCATCGTGGCACTAGATGTGACGAGTGGGCCGGCGTGTGGGGCTGTCACACACGCGAGATCTGGGGTTGGATTCCTCATACGGAACGGCGTCGCCGCCGTCGGTGGGAGGGGCTCTAGTGCCTGACTGGGAGTACCAGCTGTGGCCCGGCACCTCGCATGCTCTACCGCTCGAGCTTCCTGACGAGGTCAATGCCGGTATCCGCCAGTTCGTGATCGACCGCCGCACCGCCTGATGTCAACCATGCGGTCAGCTCCTGCAACGAGTCCACGCGCAGATCAGCAAGTGAGGCTTCGTCTTTGAGAGCGTGGAGATAACCCCATGGGCCGCGCCGAACGAACACTGTCCGCATCCCGGCCGCGCGGGCGGGCAGCACGTCATTATCGAGGCGATCGCCCACATACAAGATGGACTCGGCGGGGACGCGCGCTTGCCTGATCAGGCGGAGGAAGAACGCGGGATCTGGCTTGGCCACGCCCCACTCGGCCGACGAGGTAACGAAGTCAGCCTCGAGGCCGGCGCCGGCGAGCACCTGTTCGATCTCCACTGGCTGGTTGCCGGCGATACCGACGGTCAAGCCGACCCGACGCGCAGTGGCCACACATTCCAGAGCGTCGGCGTACAGATCGCACTCACCCGGATCGAGACCCGCTGCCGGCGGGTCGACACCGATCACATCCCATAGATCGTGGTGATCCCTGCCGGTGGCGATCAACGCCCCCACCACGGCGCATAAAGTGAACGGCGTCAATCCCAATCGCTGTGCCAGCGCGTTCCACATGCGAGTTTCGTCGACCAACGTCTCGCCGACATCGAACACCACACACCGGATCTGTGCCAACCATCCCGAAGCCACAGACCCAGAGTTTCACATCCGTGTCTCTCCGCTGAAGTTTCGCGACCTGGTCGTACCCACCAGGCTGGCAGTTTCGGGCATGAATGTCCTACCCAAAAATCACTGGGACCTGTCGCAATGCGGTGTTACCGTCACGCCGTGACTATGTTCTGCGACGCCTATGCGCTGCTCGCCGGGATGCACTACGCATCCACGGCGAGTTTGTCGTGTGCAGGCCTCGCGGGTACGAAAGGCATTGCCCGGCAGTCGGTCGTGCGCAATGCCCTGTGGCATCGCCGTTGCTTTCGGTCAACACGTCTGCAAACTTCCACCCGCTCAGTGGGTGCACGCCCCGGCCGGAAGCATGGGCCCGAAGAACAATCTCACAAAACTCTCAACCTCACCGTTGCCGCTGACAGGAACGTCGCCTGACGTTTCTGTAATTTGATGCGCCCAATTCAGTTGGTGCGCAGTAAGTTACGGCGAAAAATACTCTCGACAATTGCGGTTTCGGCAGCGCATGCTGTTGGCGGCAAGGCGCACGAATAAACGTGTACAGAACGGCGCGACATCGAAAATTCGTGTCGCGTCGGATCTTTGAAAACTGCAGAATGTGGCATCCGCGCTCGTGGCGGAACTGGAAGACGCGCCCGGCTCAGACCCGGGTGCCCTACACGGGCATGCAGGTTCAACTCCTGCCGAGCGCACTGTCGGATCGTCGGTGAATCGTGTATCACTCTCGACGATCGGCACTCACACACGCGCCGTTAGCTGAGTTGGGATAGCACCAGACTCTTAATCTGGGGACGGGGGATCGAAACCCTCACGGCGCACCAGTATTCATGCCGCTGAGGTGTAACCGGTTTGCACGCCAGTCTTCCAAACTGGCAGAGCGGGTTCGAGCCCCGTCGGCGGTTCCATTGAAACGACAAATCAGAGAGGAGGCACGCGGTCATGAAGCACTTTCGTCAACGCACAAACCGTCAGCATGCCGTGACGGTGTACAACGCCGACTACCGCGTGCTGACCCACGTGACCTGGCAGGAGGCGGTCCGGCTGCTGCTGCGGGGTTCGGTCTACGTGATCGAGCGCCACAGCCCAGCCGTACACATACACAGCCCGTCGACGGTCATCGAGTTGCCCGTGTCGGTCGCGCTACGTGAGTACATCCACGTGCCGTACCGGCCTGGCCATCGTGCAGCCCGTGCCGGGGTGCTGGAACGTGACGGCTACACCTGCGCCTACTGCGGGGGACACGGCGACACGCTGGACCACGTCGTGCCGGAGTCGCGTGGGGGCCAGAACACCTGGCTCAATCTCGTCGCTGCGTGCGCACCGTGCAACGGACGCAAGGGGAATCGCACTCCCGAAGAGGCTGGGATGCGGTTGTTCTGGGAGCCGTACGAGCCGCGTGAGCGGGACCGCTACCGCGTGCCGGCGATGGCCTGAACAATGATGCTTCACCCGCCGGGGCGGACGATGCAATGAGTGGAAGTCGTCCGCCCCGGCCGCCCATCTACTCCCTCGTAGCTCAATTCGGTAGAGCCGCGCCCTGTTAAGGCGAAGGTTGTTGGTTCGAATCCAGCCGGGGGAGCGATCTGCGCGCGGTGACGATGGTGTGTCACGGCTGGCTGTAAACCAGTTGCTTCGGCTCAGGGGGTTCGAATCCCTCCGCGCAGACCACATTCTCTGCCCGCTAGCACAATTGGTAGCTGCATCTGGTTTTGACCCAGAGGGTTTCAGGTTCGAATCCTGAGCGGGCAGCGCAGGGTCCGTTGGTGTAATGGCAGCACACCTGGTTCTCAAGCAGACAGCAGGAGTTCGACTCTCCTACGGACTACGTTGTGCAGGCCCCGTTCGGATATGGGTAGTCTGCTGCCCTTTCACGGCGGCGGAGCGGGTTCGAGTCCCGCGCGGGGCACTGGCAATTCCGGGAAGTGTGGCAGAACGGTAATGTAGCGGCTTGCTAAGCCGTGGTCGCGGTGACCCCGCGGCTGGGGGTTCGAATCCCTTCACTTCCGCTGTGGCGGTAGCTCAATCCGGTAGAGCTCCAGGTTGTGATCCTGGTCGTTACGGGTTCGAATCCCGTCCGCCACCCCACTCATGCCCACGCCCCTGTAGCTCAATCGGATAGAGCGTCGTCCTCCGACGGCGAAGGTTGACGGTTCGAGTCCGTCCAGGGGCACGGCACGGGATGCCCGCGTAGCTCAAATGGAGAGAGCGCCTGTTTACGAAGCAGGAGGTTGCTGGTTCGAGTCCAGCCGCGGGCGCGCACGACGCTGCTCCAGTGTGGCCTGGGCTGGGCAAGCAGACCCCGCATCGATCGCGGTGAACCTTCGGTGCCGGTCCGGCGTATACCCCCGGGTACTGGCCCAACAGGTATAGGTAGGTCGTTCATGGTTCGCAGATCGGTCGTGCACTCATCACGGCGTAGCGGTGTGGTCACTCGACGAAGCGTGGTCCTCGGTATCGCGGCGGTCGGCGGGTTCCTTGCCACCGACCTGGGTGCGGTGCTCTACGCCCGCGGTCCGCTTGGATCGCGGAGCAGGTTGACCCCTCAGGCGTTCGTCGACGCGTTTTACAAAGTTGCCGGGGTCCATCGCGGCTATCGGCTGAATCATGCGAAAGGCGTTGCGGTAAGCGGGTTTTTCGAGAGCAACGGTGCCGGGTCGGAGATCACCAAGGCTGCGGTTTTCCAGGTCGGCCGCACCCCGTTGGTAGGACGGTTCTCGGTGCCGGGAGGAAATCCCATGGTGGCCGACACCGTCGATGCTCCGCGGGGACTGGGCCTGGCCATGGGGTATCCGGGTGGTGGGCAGTGGCGAACCGCGATGCTGAATATTCCGGTATTCCAGGATAATTCCGTACAGGGATTCTACGACCGATTGCTCGCCTCCAAACCCGTGCCCGGGACCGGCAAGCCTGATCCCAACGTCATGGCACGTTTCCTGGCCGACCATCCTGAAACCGCGAGCGCCATGTCGGTGATCAAGCAGCAACCGCTCACCTCGGACTTTGCCGACAGCACCTTCCGAGGGCTCAACGCCTTCTACTTTGTGAACGCGAACGGTGACCGCACACCCGTGCGATGGTCACTGAGCCCGCTGCGGGAGGTAAGGCCACCCGACGAAACTTCGAGCAATCCGAACCGGCTGTTCGACAGCGTCATTCGCGATATCCGCACCGAGCCGTTGCGGTGGCGCCTATTGGTGACGATCGGTGAGCCGGAGGACGATGTGCGCGACGCCACCGTCGCGTGGCCGGCTGATCGGCGCACGATCGACACGGGGACCGTGGTGCTCGACTCCATCGCGACGGAGTCGGCGGGCAACGCCCGCGATGTCAACTTCGATCCCATGGTGCTGCCGGACGGCATCGAACCCTCGCAAGACCCGCTACTCCCCGCACGCTCGGCGGTGTACGCGGCATCGTTTCGTCGGCGCGCCGGTGTTGCCGGCGAAGCCCCGCAGGTCGAGGCCGGGGAGGTGGCGCAATGATCGCGTCGGCCATCCGATCCGGCTCCCGCTACGCGCTGGGCACCCGCGTTCTGCATTGGTTGGCCGCAGTGCTCGTGTTCGGCGCACTGGTGGTCGGGTTTGTCCTGGCCAACTCCCTCGCGGACTACGCAGTGCTCCTCAGCGTGCACAAGGTTCTGGGCGCACTCGTGTTCGTGGTGTTCGTGATCCGTGTGCTCAACAGGCTCACTGATCGTGGGCCCGCTCTCCCCGCGACCGTCGGCCGGGTCGAGCGCATCGCGGTTGTCGGCTCCGAACTCGCCATGTACGCGCTGCTGTTGGCGCAGCCGCTGCTCGGATGGGCGATGCTGTCTGCGAGCGGAGTGCCGGTTGTGTTGGGCGGCGCGCTTCGGCTGCCACCGGTCGTCCCTGTGAATGCTGAGCTGTTCGGTCTGCTTCGGGACGCTCACTCGGTCGTGGCGTACGCCCTGGTCGCGATGATCGCGGCACACGTGTCGGCGGTGCTCTGGCACACGCTGACACTGCGCGATGGCATGCTGCGCCGAATGACGTTCGGGGGCGATGAACCTCTTGAGCTCCGTCGGCGTACGTAAGCCCGTGGATATCACTCGGATGAGAAGAACTGTTGGTGCAACCCTGTTTTCCGCAGGCGTGGTCGTCGGATTCGCAGCGCCGGTTCACGCGAACGCCGACGAGCCGGCCGGGCCGGAACCGATCCTCGCTAAGCAGGTATCGGACCTGGGTGAGATCGTCGTCGACGCGCGGGGAATGACGGTGTACGCGTTCCAGGGCGACACTCTCGCGACCAGTGGATGCGGCGAGCGCTGCCTACAGAAGTGGCCTGCCGTCGCCGCCCCCGATCCGTTGCCTGCGCAGGTGGCAGGTGTTGACGGAGTATTGGGTGTGTACCTACGCCCGGATGGCACCCGCCAGTTGACCTTGAATTCGCGCCCGCTCTACACCTTCATCCAGGACCAGACGGTCGGGCAACATGAGGGCGTGGGTAAGGAGCTGGCCAATTCCAAGTGGGGGATTGTGCAATCTGACGGGCTACCCCGGTACTGAACGTGGTGAACCGTCCGCGACGTCGCCGATCGTCGGCCGCACGTTCACGCTGTGCGGCCGACGACCGGCTCTTGACCATGCTGTACACCATGCACGGCGAAGCGGTCCGGCGATTCGTCGCCGGACATGTCGTCGATGTACAGCACCGTGAGGACGTCGTGCAGGAGACGTTCGCGCGGGCCTGGAAGAACATCGACCAGATCGACGCCGACGACGGCAATCCCAGATCATTCCTGTTCACAGTGGCCCGGAACGTCATCGTCGATCAATGGCGGCGACGGTCACGGCGAGGTGAGGTGCTTGTGGACACCGATATTGGACTGCCCAGTGCCGATGTCGTCAACAAATCCTTGGAGCGGATCGTCATCGGTGAATCGTTGCAACGGTTGTCCCCCGAACATCGTGAGGTGGTCAAAGCGCTGTACTTCGACGACCTCACTGTTGCTGAAGCAGCGGATAGGCTCAATGTTGCTGTGGGTACCGTGAAGTCACGCAGTTACTACGCAGTGCGCGCATTGCGAGCGGTGTTCGACGAGATGGGGCTGCTGTGATCGACGAACCTCATGTTCTTCTCGGCGCCTATATCCTCGGGGGTCTCGATGCCGAGGAACGCGGGCGGTTCGAGGTGCACCTCAAAGAATGCGCACAGTGCCGCGCCCAAGCTGCAGATTTCGCACCCCTGCCGGCTCTCCTGAGCAAGGTCGACCGGGCGGATCTGGATACCCAGCCCACCGACGATGGGGAGTCGGAACTGGCACTGCGCGACATGCTCGCTGCCCGCCGTGCCGCAGCGACCCGCCGTGTCCGCCACCGGGTGATGCTGGCTGCGTGCGCCGCGGTACTGGCCGCCGTCGCACTGGTGCTGGTCATCCCGCGCGGCGATACGGCCCCACCGGGTACGGGCACCTTTGCGATGCATTCGGTCGTCGCGGCCGGCGCCTCCGGGTCGGTGACGTTGACGCCGAAGCCGTGGGGGACCGCCATCGTGCTCGACCTGAAACAGTTGCCGCCCGATGGCGTATTCACACTGCGGACGATGGACGACAGCGGACAGATGCAGCCGGCCGCTACCTGGGCCGCCATGCCTACCGGGGCGGGGGTCGTACAAGGGGCGACGTCGATTCCGATGCCGAAGCTGCGAAAGCTGAACATCGTCGATGCCGACAACACTGTGCTGGCCAGCGTGGAACGCTGAGCAGCCTGTGTCGATCCGCGAGCTGATCGTGCTCGGTACCGCCAGCCAGGTGCCGACACGTCACCGCAATCACAACGGATATCTGCTGCGTTGGGACGGCGAGGGCTTGCTGTTCGACCCAGGAGAGGGATCACAACGCCAGCTGATCCTCGCAGGTGTTTCGGCCAGTGCCGTCACCCGGCTGTGTCTGACCCACTTTCATGGCGACCACTGCCTCGGGGTTCCGGGAATGCTGCAACGCATGTCGCTGGACGGGGCGTCGCATTCGCTGCACGCCTACTATCCGGCGTCCGGCCAGGAGTACTTCGCCCGCCTTCGGCACGCGAGCATTTTCCACGACACACTCGACGTGCAGGAGCACCCGATGAGCGCCGACGGCCCGGTCGCCGATGGTGCATTCGGCCATCTGGAGGTGCGCACGCTCGACCATTCGGTGCCCTCGATCGGCTACCGGCTCGTCGAGCCCGATGGCCGGAGGATGGTGCCTGACTCGCTGGCACGTTTCGGGGTTGCCGGACCACTCGTCGGCGAACTGCAGAAGACCGGAGAAGTGCGTATCGGTGACCGCCGGGTGCGGCTGTCCGAGGTCAGTGAGCCTCGGCCGGGCCAGCGTTTCGCCTTCATCATGGACACCCGCCTGTGCGACGCCGTGTACGCCTTGGCAGAGGACGCAGACCTCCTGGTGATCGAAGCGACGTTCCTCAACGGGGACGCCGAGCTGGCTTCGCGTTACGGCCATCTGACCGCGCGGCAGGCCGGTCAGGTCGCCGCCGCGAGCAACGTGCGGCGGCTGGTGCTGACCCATTTCTCCCAGCGCTACGACGATGCCCGGCATCATCACGACGAGGCAGCCGAGGTCTTCGGCGGCGAGGTGATCACGGCCGAGGACCTGGCCAGGATCCGCGTCCCCCGACGGTTGTGAGGGCGCCGATCCCCACGCGTGCATGACATGAAGTTGATATGAAGTCTCCGGCGGACACCGTTAGTGTCCGCAGAATGTCAGAGTGACGATGTCGGTCCCCTCCTGCGATCAGCAGCGTGCCGGCACATCGATCCGAGCGCTGAGTGTTGCCGATGAGCCCGAGAGGCTCGACGCCGCCGCGGAGCGCGACGAGGTCGTCCAGCTGACCCGTCAGCAGGAGCTGCGGCAGGCCCGCTACTACCGGGGACTCCTGGAGTCGCAGCGGGCTGAGGTCGAAGAAGAGTTGGCCCGTGACTGCGAACTGCTCGTCAGACACGCGGCCGACGATCGCAACCGGCGTCGGACGCCACGCCTTCGTGAAGCCATCAGACGCAAGCGCCGGGAGCAGTACCAGATTGACTGTCTGCTGGAATCTCTGAACATGCGGTTCTTTCGGCCGCGGCCGATGCCGTTACCGGACCACCGCTTCACCATCGAGGTCGAACCCACGCGGCACGGCTACCGCGTAAGGATCCCCGAACTCGATCAAGTCGTGACCGCCGTCAGCCGCGATGATGCTGCAATGACGGCCCGCGAGTACATCGCCGTGAGCATCGGCATCGCGATCAGCCGGATCTCCGTCACCCCAGGGCGCTTGGGCACGTAGTTCTGATGGGTGCTCCTCTCGAGCCCCTTATCTCTGCGTCAATGCATGAGTTTCTAAAGTATTTCGCAACTCTCGTGCGGAAAACTCCTGTGGGACAAAGTATTGCATCAGTGTGATGGCTTGCCATATGTGGCTATCGGTTAATGTCCAGGCACAGTTTCCCCGTCATTCACCTACGGGAAACGCTGCGTCCCAACTATTTATGTGCAACTGATCGCTGGCTGGTGACACCGCTTCACGGGCACTGCTACGTTCCCTCGGGAAGAAATCTTCGATTACTGAGAGGCCCGCCGCCGCACCATGCTGAAAACCCTTGCACCACTGGCTGTCGCCTGTTCGCTCGGCGCTTTTGCTTCTCTTGCCGGCGCCAACCAGGCTGGAGCCCAGCCGATTCCAGCTCCGCCGGCGCCCGATGTTGCACCTGCGCCCGAAGTCGACAACGGCACCGTCCCGTCGGCGGCGCCGGGGATCTTGCCGACACCCGAGGGCTGGACGCTTTCGGTCAAGGCAGTGGACGAAACGCAGCTCGACGTGGCTCCGTTGACTACCGCCGTGTCCTCGCGCGAATACCTGGTGGGTGGAACGTTTCTGGGCGAGGTCACCGGCTCTGGCAAGGCCGCGCTGGCCGGTGGCACGTTGGAGGCCGGCTACCAGATCGGTTGTGGCATCAGTGCCGATGTCGTCGATGCGAGGTTCGGCGGCAATATCACGCCCTCGCTGAGCTCCGCGGGAGTGCCGAGCGTCGGAGGTGGTCTCTTCGCGCAGATCCGCCCCACTCTCAAGCCGGGCACGGCATCCGTCGTCCCCGTGACGAAGATCGAATATGAGGGTGATGCGGCACGTGTGACGATCACCGGCCTGCGGATCAAGATCGACAGCTGCGTCGGCCAGTCCTTCATTCGCTCATACGCGACCTTCACCAGCTCCACGGCCGACACGCAGGATGTCGTCTCCTACGTGGGCGTGACCAAGGCCGTGTGAAGTCCCGGCCTCAAACTCACACTCGCTCAATCGTTTACGTTCCGAGAGGTGTCAACAACTGACATGACCAAGATTCTTGCTGCATTGTTTGCGGTAGGTGCGCTGGCGGTGCCGGCGCCCCACGCGACCGCCGCTCCCGAACCCGTCTTGCCGCACGAGCCGAACGCAGATGCTCTGCCGCCCGTCGAAGGCGAACCCGGAGCCCCGCCGGACACCGGGACCGTCGGCTCCGCGGAACAGTCCGTGGTCACGACGCCGGACGGTTGGGTATTGAAGCTCGCGGCCAGGGATGAGACACAATTGCCGATCCCAGCCCTGACTACCGCGACCTCGTCGCGTGAGTACCTGGCTGGTGGGACATTCACCGGCAACATCAGCGGTAGCGGCACCACGTCGTTGCAGGGCGGCACGCTCGAGGCGGGTTACCAGATCGGCTGCGGTATCGAGTTGGGTTCGGTTCGCCTGACCGGCAGCCTCGGCCTTTCCTCGTCGGTCAGCCGGACTGGCCTCGGCGGAATCAACGCACCGATTCAGGGCAATGTCGAAGTGCGCCCGAAACCGGGCGAGGTCATCGACGTCTCGGTCACCGAAATGAAGTTCAAAGGCAAGGATTCCCGGGTCACGCTCAAAGACGTGCACATCAAGATCGATGGGTGCGTTGGCCAGTCTTTTCTGCGGTCATTCGCAAAGCTGACCAGCGCAGCCCCGGGGTCCCAAGACGTCGTCGCGTACTACGGAGTGACCAAGACCGTCTGATCCGCGTCGGCCCCGATCTGCGGATACGTCGGGTACTCGATGCCCGACAGGTACTGCACCGTGCGCACCACCTGGGACGAATAGCCGAATTCGTTGTCGTACCAGACGTAGAGGATCACGTTGTCTTCGTCGACGATCGTCGCGTTGGCATCGATGATGCTGGCCGCGCGTGACCCGATGAAGTCGCTGGACACTGCGTCGGTCGCCGCGGTGTAGTCGAGGTTGCGGCTCAACGGTCCCGACAGGGACGCCTGGCGCAGGTACTCCAGGGCTTCTTCCTTGGTCGTCGGGCGGTGCAGCTGCATGTTCAGGATCGCCACCGAGACGTCCGGGGTGGGAACGCGGATCGAGCTGCCGCTGATCTTGGCCTTCAGGTCAGGCATGGCTTTGGCGACAGCGGAGGCCGCACCGGTTTCGGTCAGGACCAGGTTGAACGGCGCGGACCGGCCGCGGCGGTCGGCGTTGTGATAGTTGTCCAGCAGGTTCTGGTCATTGGTGAACGAATGCACGGTCTCCACGTGGCAGCGGGCGATGCCGTACTCGTCGTCCATTGCCTTCAGCGGCGGAACGATCGCGTTGGTCGTGCATGATGCGCACGAGAAGATCTGCTGTTCGAGGTCGAGGGTGCGGTGGTTGACCCCGTGCACGATGTTCGGGACGTCGCCCTTGCCCGGGGCGGTCAGCAGGACCTTCGCGATGCCGGGCCGCAGGTGCTTGGACAGGCCGTCGCGGTCACGCCACTTGCCGGTGTTGTCGATCAGGATCGCGTTGTCGATGCCGTACTCGGTGTAATCGACGGTCGCCGGGTCGTCACTGTGGATGAACTTGATGACGTTGCCGTTGGCGATGAGGCTGTTGGTTTCAGTGTCGACCTTGATCGTGCCGTCGAACTGGCCGTGCACCGAGTCGCGGCGCAGCAGCGACGCCCGCTTGGCGAGGTCGCCCTCCCCGTTGCTGCGGATCACCACAGCGCGCAGGTTGAGGCCGTTTCCGGAGCCGGCCTTCTCGATCAGCAGGCGCGCGACGAGCCGGCCGATCCGGCCGAACCCGTAGAGCACCACGTCCCGCGGACCCTGCGGTTCGCTCTTGTTCTCGCCGGTCACGTCGCTGAGGACCTGCGCGGTGAACTCGGGCACCGACAATCCCTCATCGCTGGCGCGGTACGCCATGATCAGCAGGCCGAGGTCGATCTTCGACGGGCCCAGGTCCAGGTCGGCCAGCGCCTGCAAGAACGGGAAGGTCTCTTCGACCGACAGTTCTTCACCGCCGACCTGTCGCGCGAACCGGTGCGTCCGCAGGATCTTGATGACGGACCGGTTCACCAGCGACCGGCTGTGCAGCAGGACTGTGACGCCCTTCGCCCGGTACAGGGTGCCGATGATCGGGATCATCGCCTCCGCGAGTGCTTCCTGAGCATTCCAATGGGCGAGTTCTGGCGAGTTCAAATCAAGCGTCCTGTGGGTCGTGTGGGCTGGCCCCTCGGATGAGTACCGCCTTGATGGTAGCGATTGTCCGATCTCACAATGCGTCGCGGTTCGCCGGTGAGAATTGCAGTGGCCCAGGTCACAGGGGGAAATGGCGCGCCGTCTGTTTCCAGAACCGGTAGTCGTCGGGCAGGCAGACCGCGCAGGGCCGGTAGCCGGCGGCGACGGCGGTGGCCTCGTCGGCGAAGAAGACACGGTTGCGCACGTATCCGCCGGCCGCGATGGCTCGCAGGGCCGACGGGCAGTCCAGGCGGCCGTAGAGCTTGCTGCCGCGATGCCCACCCAGGGTTCCGGGTGTGACGCTGCGGTACGGCTGACCATCGGCTCCCATCAGCGTGTACCGCTTGATGTTCGACGTCATGCGGCGTCGTGGAAGACAAGCCCCAGGGTGAATCGCGTACCGCTACGAACCACGGAAACCCCATGCCGCACCGGCGCTGCCGACCATCCGCGGGCCGAGGGCACCGGCCTGTCCCGGGTGGTGAAGACCAGGCCGTGCCCCTGCGGGATGACGGTGGCGGTGCCGCGCGACTGCGCGCGCGGCCGCTGTTCGTAGAGCAGGAACTCCCCGCCGGTGTGGTCGACGCCGGGGCTGGTCAGGTTGATGACCACTTGCAGCGGAAAGACCAGCTCCCCGTACAGGTCTCGATGGAGGGCGTTCCAGTCGCCGGCCTCGTACTTGAGCAGGATCGCGGTGGTTTTGGTCTGTCCCGCTGCGTGGCACAAGCCCAGCCAGTCGTCCAGATCGTCGGGCCATGGCGCTTCCCGGCGAAGTTTGGTCCACCAGTCGCGCGCGATCGGCAACAGCCGGGGATAGAGCGCGTGCTTGAGCGCGACGACGGCGTCGGGATAGGGCGTGGAGAAGTAGCGGTACTCGCCTTGCCCGAAGCGGTATCGGCTCATGTCGATCGTGGAGCGGAACCGGCGCTCGTCGGGGTAGAGCGCGGCGATCCGGTCGGCCTCGGCAGCGGTGAGGAGCGGACCGGTAAGAGCGCAGCCCACGCTGTCGAGGTCCGAACGGATCGCATCCCAGTCGGCTGCGGCCACGCGGCCTGCCCACGGCCCACCTGCGACGATCATGCGGCGGCCTCCAAATCCAGCAGAAGTCGTTTGGCTTCCACACCTCCGAGGTAGCCGCCCATCGCCCCGTCGCTGCGCACGACGCGGTGGCAGGGCACGACGACCGGCAGGGGGTTGGTGGCGCAGGCGGTCCCCACTGCACGTACGGCTTTGGGGTTGCCGGCGAGCTGGGCCACAGCTGCGTAGCTGGCGGTATGCCCGTAACCGATCTCTGGGAGGTGGTGCAGCACCGTGCTGCGGAATCCCGCGGACAACCGCCAGTCCAGCACGATGTCGAAGGTGCGCCGGATACCGGCGAAGTACTCGTCGAGTTCCCGGGCCACGGTGTCGAGACGGGTTGGTGCGCGCAGGATGCGTGGGCTGACCTTGTCGGCGAGCTGCTGCAGGACGACGTCGTGGTCTTCACTGGCATAGGCGACGCGCACCAGGCCCTGGTCGGTGGCGGCCACCAGCAGCGGGCCCACCGGGCTGTCGACGATTCGGTAGGCGACGTCGAGGATGCCGTCGCGGTCGGCGGCAACGGCCAGTCGTGTCCGCAGGGTGGCCATGTGGTCCGTGCCGTCGGCCATCTGCGCCAGGTCGTGGATGAGGTCGTGGTCGGTGTTCATCGGGTTTCTCCTCTCCGGGAGGTACTGATGGCGGCGGAGCCGCTGCGATAGGTACGCCTGAGGGTCGCGATGCCGTCGGCGGCGGCGCGCCGGGCGGCATCGGTGCTGCCGCCGAGGATGGCCGCGATGTCGGCATAGGGCAGGCCGGCCAGGTAGTGGTAGGCCACGGCTTGCTTCTGTTTGGTCGGTAGGCGCTCGAGCACATCGGCCAGGTCGTCGTCGCGGTCGTGCTGCGGTGCGGTGGGTGTCTCCGGCACGGTGTCGGTGGGGATCGCGTGGCGCGACCGGGCCCGGGTGATGTCGATCGCCTTGCGGTGAGCGACCGTCACCAGCCACGCTTCGATGTTCGCGTCAGCCGGAAGGTCCGGATAGGCCTTCATCGCGGCCAGGAACGTTTCCGACCACGCGTCGTCGGCGTCGATCGGTCCGACGACGGCCCTACACACCCGCAGTACCGTGGGGCCGTGGTCCTCGACCACTGCCTCGAAGGGCTGTTTGGCTTTCACGTTCTGTAGACGCTCCGACCGCAGGTTTCGTGAGATCCCAGTTTGGAATGGATGGTCAGCTCGGCGGCGCGAGGCCGTTGAGGATGAAATCCATGACCTCGTCGGCGATTTCGTTCTGGGTCTTGGTCGAGTTGATGACGCTGTGCAGTGCGGCGGTCATCATGATCGCCCCGAAGATACTGATCGCGGAGCTTTCTGGGTCGGCAAGACTGCGCAGTGAACCGTCGGCGGCCCCGGCCTTCAGCACACGGGCGATGGGTTCGTAGAAAGCCTCTTGAACTGCCGACGCGAGATCGGGCAGGCGAATGGCGCGCCCGAGGTCGCCGACCAGCGCCTGGCTGGTCCCCGGTCGGCCCATGGTGTGGGCAATCTGGACCTGGACCACGGCGGCCAACCGGTCTCGGCCCGGCCCGGGAGCATCGGTGGCCGCGGCAACATCACGGGCGAGCGCATCGAGGGAATCCCGGAACAGGAAGGCGAGGATGTCGTCCTTGCCCTTGAAGTAGTAGTACAGCGTTGCCTTCGGGACTCCCGATGCTGCGGCGATGTCCTCGATCTTGGTCTTCTGCAGCCCGCGGGTGGCGATGAGGTCCGTCGCTGCGTACAGCTTCTCGGCCACCGCAGGAGGCACGGTGCGCCCGGTCAGTTCAGCCACGAGCGCAGTCTACGAGCGTCCTTGCGCAGAGTTTGTACTTTGAGTACAAACTAGATGTCTAGTTCGGTGGTAACGATGTGCGGGAGAGTCATGACAGAGGCGCAGACAACCGACGTCCTCGTGGTCGGATACGGAGCCGCGGGGGTCTGCGCAGCGCTGGAGGCGCGCTCGAGAGGCGCCGACGTCCTGGCCATCGACCGATTCAACGGCGGCGGCGCGACGCAGGTGTCCGGCGGCATCATCTATGCCGGTGGCGGCACCTGGGTTCAGCGCCAGGCCGGAGTCGAGGACGACGCCGAGGCGATGTACGCCTACCTGCAGGCCGAGATCGGCGACGCGGTGCGTCCCGAGACGCTGCGGCGTTTCGTCGACGACAGTCCGGCGATGATCGACTGGCTCACCGAACACGGCGTGCCGTTCGAGGCTTCGGTCTGTCCGTACAAGACGTCGTATCCGAACAACAAGTACTACCTCTACTACTCGGGCAGCGAGAACTCCGGGCGCTTTCGTGAGATCACGCCGCCGGCGCAACGTGGTCACCGGGCCAAGGGGCCGGGGGCTTCGGGCAAGAAGATCTATCAGCCTCTCGCGGCATCGGCAGCCGCACGCGGCGTGCGCACACAGTTCCTCACTCGCGCTGTCGCGTTGTTGACCGATCCCAGCGGCCGGGTGGTCGGTGTGCGGACGAGCACGCTTGCGCACGCACCGGCGTGGGTTCGGCGCCGCTATCGCGCGTATGCCGAGCTGGCGGTCAAACCGGGCATCTACTATCCGCCGCTGCGGGCCGCGATGGAAAAGCTGTTGGACCGCTTGGAAAGTCGGTACGCCCGCACTGTCGACATCCATGCGCGCAAGGCGGTCATTCTCAGTGCGGGTGGATACATCGCCAACCGCGAGCTGATCGCCGAGCATGCACCCGCGTACCGCGAAGGGCTTCAGCTGGGCACCACCGGGGATGACGGTGCCGGCATCGCGCTGGCCGCCGAGGTCGGCGCTGCGGTCGATCGCCTCGACAACGTGTCCGCGTGGCGCTTCATCACCCCGCCCAGCGCGTTCCTGGGAGGCCTCGTGGTCGATGAACACGGACAGCGATTCATCGACGAGACCCGCTACGGTGCCGCGGTCGGCCACGCGATGATTCAGGACCACGGCGGACGCGGCTGGATCCTGGCCGACCACCGGCTGCTCAAGCAAGCGCGAGCCCAGCTTCCCGAGCAGGCCATCTGGTTCCAACGCCTGCAGATGGAAGCCATGTTGCGTACCGACCGGGTCGTGGCCGACACCCTGGAAGAAGTTGCCGCCAAGGCCGGTGTCGACCCGGCGGGGTTGGTGGCGACCGTCGCGGCCCACAACGCGGCCGCCTCGGCCGGGCTGCCGGATCCGATGGGCAAGCCGGCAGAGTTCGTCAAACCTGTTGAACAGGGTCCGTTCTCACTGATCTCGATATCGATCAGGCCCAGCCTGCTCAACCCGTGCCCGATGTTCACCCTGGGCGGCCTGATCGTCGACGAACTCACCGGAGCGGTGACAACCCCTGCCGGCGAGTCGATTCCGGGTCTCTACGCGGCGGGGCGCACGGCCATCGGACTGTGTGTGAACTCCTACGTCAGTGGATTGTCGATCGCCGACTGCGTCTTCTCGGGCCGTCGCGCCGCAGAGCATGCTGTCGCGATGGAACCCACGCCGTCACCGTAGGGCGCTGCCGCCGAGCCACTCGTCCCACGGCACACCCCAGTCGCCGTTCTGCCAGATGGGCAGCGGATCGCCGCCGGTGTTTCGGACCTCGAACACGTCTCCGGGTTGGGAGAACTCGTAGAACCATCGCCCGTTGTCGGCATTGACATTCAGGCATCCGTGCGACGTGTTGGTCTTGCCTTGCGCCCAGATCGTGCTGTCGAGTTGGTGGACGTAGATTCCGCTGTTGGTCAGCCGTACCGCGTTGTTGACGGTCACCTTGTAGCCCAGGCGTGAGTCGACGGGCAGGCCGTAGGTCGACGAATCCATGACCACGGTGTCGGACTTGTCCATCACCGTGTACACGCCGGGCTGAGTCCAGAACGAAATGGTCTTGCCTGCAACGGTTTCTGATCCGCCCATGCCCATGGAGGTGGGAATCGTGCGGACCAGCTCGTCATTGCGGTAGACGCGGATCTGTTTGGTGGCGTCGTCGGCGACGGACACGTGCGACTCCCCGATCCGGAAGGAAATCCGGCCGGCGCCCCGGTCGTCGGCCGCCGCGACCACCTCGGTGCCCGGACGGTAGTAGCTCTGCGGCCGCCAGTGGGCGTGCCGGTTGTCCATCCAGTACCAGGAACCATCAACGGAAGGAACGGTTTTCACCGACAGCCGTCTTTCTGCCGCCTTGCGGTCGACGACCGGTTCGTCGAAGTTGGCGACGATCACCGTGCCGACCCCGTAGGTCCCTCCGTCGACCAAGGCGGCGCCCGACGTGGCGGTGAAGCTGACCCGGGCCTGTTCGCCGGCGGTGAGTTCGGTGGGCATCGACGCCGGCTGGGTCAGCCAGATGGTCGCGCCGATGGCGACGATGAGGGCCAGCGACAGGATCGGTAGTGGTCGCCTCCGCGGTGCAGCCGCCAACATCTCGGCGCCTCCCATCTGTCGGCCGCGTCCCGGCGGCGCAGTGTGCTAGAACGGAATACGTAGCTACGGCGTAGCTACGTAGGCGACGTTAGCATGGAGGTAGGCAGTGAGTGGACGGCGAGAGAGCGTCAAGAAGGACCTCATCTTCATCGGAGGCCTGGTTGTCATCGGCGCCGCGCTGATCGCCTACCTGCTGATACGTCCCGGCACCGACGCCGTCACCGCGGAGCCCGCGGCGGCTCCGGCGGCGACGTCACAGGCATCCGGCGCGGCGGGCGGTGACGCCGACCGGGGCCACAGTCCGGTGGAACGCCGGCAGCCCGGTGACCCGCTGGCGTTGGGGGATCCCGACGCACCCGTGGCGTTGGTGGTGTTCTCCGACTACCGATGCCCGTTCTGCGCGAAGTTCAGCCGGGACACCGAGCCCGAACTCGTCAAGCGCTACGTCGACGCCGGCCAACTCCGGATCGAGTGGCGTGACTACCCGATCTTCGGCCCGCAGTCGATGACGGCAGCACGCGCCGGACGCGCGGCGGCCGAGCAGGGCAGGTTCTGGGAGTTCAACCGGGCTGTCTATGCGGCCGCGCCGGAGCGGTCGAAGGCCGACCTCGCGGACGAGGATCTGATCGGCCTCGCCAGGCAGGCCGGTGTCCCCGACATCGACAGATTCACCGCATCAATGCGCGGCAGCACCTTCGACGACGCGATCAACGCCGATCTGGCGCAGGGCACCGGGATCGGTGTCCCCAGCACTCCGGCCTTCCTGATCAATGACGTGCCCATGCTCGGCGCGCAGCCCACGGACGATTTCGTGACGGCCATCGACGGGGCGCTGGCCAAGCGATGAGTGGCGTCGGTCTGCTCGGAGCCTTCCTCGGCGGGTTGGCCTCGTTGCTCAGCCCGTGCTCGGCCCTGCTGTTGCCGTCGTTTTTCGCCTACGCCTTCGACCGGACGCGCTTGCTGGTCCAGCGCACTGTGGCGTTCTGGGTGGGTCTCTGTGCGGTGCTGGTGCCGTTGGGAGCCGGCGTCGGGGCGCTGGGCAGCGTCGTCACTCGTTATCGCAGTGAAGTCACCGTGGCCGGAGGCCTGGTGCTGATCGGCTTCGGCCTGATGACGTTGCTGGGCAAGGGATTCGGCCTGTCGGGCATGCAACGGATGACGGCCCGGATCAACATTTCCGGCAGCGCGTCGGTGCTCGCGTTGGGAGCTGTGTACGGACTGGCCGGCTTCTGCGCAGGTCCGCTGCTGGGCGCGGTCCTGACCATGTCGGCGATGGGCGCCGACCCGGCCTACGGGGCACTGCTGATGGCGGTCTACGCCCTTGGCATGGCGGCGCCGTTGTTTCTACTCGCCTGGTTGTGGGAGCGCTTCAACCTGTCCGAACGCACCTGGCTGCGGGGCCGGCCGGTGCGCTTGGGCCCGCTGGAGACCCACACCACCTCGCTGCTCACCGGGGCGATCTTCATCGTTTTGGGCGGGCTGTTCCTGTTCACCGACGGCACCGCGAATCTCGGCGGGCTGCTGTCCGTCGACGCCCAGTATGACCTGCAAGTTTGGCTGGGCCGATTGTCGTCGGGGGTCAGTGATCTCCGGCTGATCCTGGGCGTTGTACTGGCACTCATCGTGTGGAGGTCGATCCGGTTGTGGCGAAAGCGTGCCGTCGGTGAGAGCACGGTCAGATGAGCCGAGAAGCTACTATCGCGCTACATAGGTTTGATGCGCGAGACCACCAACTGGTGACGGCGCACCCACGCAGGCGGTAATGAATATGGGAATCAAAGGGTTTGGCGATCTCGAAGCTGTGGTGATGGAAGTGCTCTGGTCACGTGCGGAGCCGTCGACGGTACGCAGCGTGCACGACGAGCTCGTCACCAAGCGACAGATCGCCTACACCACGGTCATGTCGACCATGGACAACCTGTTCCGAAAAGGCTGGTTGGAGCGGGAGAAGGTCGGTCTGGCGTATAGCTACCGGCCGGTCATGACCCGTGAGGAGCACTCCGCGCAACTGATGCGCACGGTGTTCGAATCCGGCGGCGACAGTGAGTTGATCCTCAACTTCTTCCTCGAGCAGATCGTCGATGACGATTCGAAGAAACTCCGGCAGGCGCTCAAGCGGTTCACCGAGGAGCAGTCACGATGAACGCGGTCACGTTTCTTCTCGGCTACGCAATGGCGCTGAGCTGGCTGGCGCCGGTGTTGTTCACCGGCCCGATCTCGGTCAACGTGCATCCCAGACTGTCGGTGGCAGGCTGGCTGGTGGTCGTCGCAACGGCGTCATTCGCCTGGGTGGCGGCGTTGGTGATCCTGATCGCAGGCGCCGCCCACAGCCTGATCACCCACACCGCACCGACGTTCTGCGTCGAGGCACTGGGGATCGCCGGGGCGGTGACGTTGCCGCCCACCGTGGCGACGGTGTTGGTGGTCGCCCTGCTTGCGGTCACTGCCGCAGTGGCGACCAACACCACGCGTCGTGTGATCGTCACGTTGTACCGAACGCGGCGCGCCAATCGTGAACACGCAGAAGCGGTTCGGATCATCGGCCGGCCCACCGGCCACGATGGCGTCATCGCCATCACGGCTGACCAGCCCGCGGCGTACTGCGTGTCCGGCGGCCGGCACCGCGCGATCGTCGTCACGACGGCGGCGTTGGAGTTGTTGAGGCCGCCCGCGCTCGCGGCGGTCCTGGCCCATGAGCGGGCGCACCTGCGAGGCCGCCATCATCACGTCATTGCGACGCTCAACACCCTCGCCGCAGCGCTGCCGCGCCTGCCCCTGATGCGGGAGGCGGCCCGGTCGGTGCCGGCGTTACTGGAGATGTGCGCGGACGACGCGGCCACCCGCAGACACGGCCGTGAGCCGCTGTTGGCGAGCCTCGTCGCGTTGAGTACCCGGCATCGGCTGCCCGACGGCGTGCTGGCGGCGGCGGGGACGGCGGTGGCCGACCGGGTTACCCGACTCCTGCAACCTCAGCGAGCGATCTGGTGGCGTCCACAGTCCTTGGCGATGGTGCTCATCGTCATCGCGACGGCCTCTGCACCGGCCTTCGCGCTGACGTTGTGCACCCTGCAGCCGTAACTGCCCGTCAGATGTCGCCGCTACTACTCGGCCCCGTGCGGGGGCCGTAGCGCTCGGCGTAGGCCTGGTGGATGTGCGCGTTCTTCTTGCGCGAGAGCTCGTCGATGAGGGCCGGGTTCAGACCGTGCTTGACGAGCATGTGACGCCGCCACACCTTGTTGAGGGCGTGGGAGAAGTAGACGAACGGGATGAAGATCGGCACTGTCATGCTGGCGTGCAGGTAGAGCGACATCGGGATGAACCAGATCGGCGCCAGAACCAGGATTGCCGGGATCGCGACACGGACCATCATCCGGATGGTGGCGCCGGGGCCTGCGAGGTCGTTGGCCACCCACTCGCGCATGGAGTCGGGTAGCCGCTTGCCGTAGCAGTACCCGATGTACTGCAGCGGGCCCGGTTTTGTGCGGGAGGCTTGGCCGGTGGGCATTGCAGCAGGGTAACGCTCGGTATCATGGATTGCGAATTTCATCAATCCATCAATCATTGGGGCAGCGGTGACCGACAGCGTCCTAGATGGTCCCGAGCGGCCGTTGTACGAGATCAAGGCCAACCTGTTCAAGGCGCTGGCGCATCCGGCGCGGATCCGGGTGCTGGAGATCCTTTCGATGCGCGACGGCCCGACTCCGGTCAGCGAGATTCTGGCGGCCAGCGATATCGAACCGACCCTGCTGTCGCAGCACCTCGCGGTTCTCAAGCGCCATCACGTGGTCAGCGGGCACCGGGTCGGCAACGCGGTGTACTACACGCTTGCGCACCCGAAGATCGCTGAACTGCTGCTCATCGCCCGAACGTTCCTCGCCGATACCCTTGCCGCCCAGCGCGATCAGATCGACGCCATCGGCTCGCTGCCGCCGATCGGCACCGCGCGATAGTCAGCGCGGAAGCTGGTCGAGCCAATCGGAATTCCCGTCGACAGCGTTGCCGTCGATGGCCACCAGCGGCACCCCGGGATCAGGGAAAGCTCGCAGCAGCGGAAGGTTGTTTGCGCCGATGGTGTGGCCGTCGTAGGGGATCGGAAGCCCCAGCTTGATCATGTCCTGGGCTGATGGTGGTGCGCCGGCGCGGTCGGCCAGCCCGGCGAGCTGATCGTTGCTCAGATCCGTCTCGCCTTCTTCTTTCGGCTGTTGATCGGCGGCGAAGATCTGCTCGATGAACTGCCAGGTGATGTCGCTCGATTGCGAGTGGTCGGCGACGATGTGGGCGGCATAGATGGCGCGGCTGTCGTAATTGCCGCTCGCCGAATACTTTTCGAGGAAGTTGACGAGACGCAGATTGATGTGGAGCTTGCCATCCGCGATGCGCCGGCCGATCTCGGCGCCCTGGTCGCGCACCATCTTCCCGCTGTAGGGGCACAGCGGGTCCAGATAGAGGTCGATCTGACCCGGCGCCGCGGGGTCGCCGATGGAGAGAACATCTCCGGCCGACGATGCCGGCGCCGCCTGCGCGCGGCCGGCTCCGGGGCCCCACATGAACGCCATCGTGAGTAGGCCGGCCAGCAGCAGGAGGTGAATCGTTCGGTATGCCGACCGATTCGCGGTGCCTGGTCCATGCGGGTTCGCGGTCATGACTTCCATCCTCGCTGACCGCGACGCACGCGACTCGGGTGAGGGGTGGGAAGGCCCTCAACCTGGACGTTTACTGTATTTCTCTAGTTATTTAGAGGAAAAGTGGCAGAACGAGACAGTTTGTTGTTACTGTCCGGTAATGCGCAATGCCGGGGGGATTGTGGTCGTCCTCATGCTGATCATCGGGTCGCTCGTCGCATCTACGACGTTGGCATTCGCCGACACGGGGGATGAGCCGCAGTACGCCGATTTCTATCTCCCGCCGGACCCGCTGCCGGCCGGTGTGCCCGGCGACGTGATCCGCACCGAACCCAGCCGGCTGGTGCTCGAGCCATCCGGTCAGCTGGGCGCCATCATGGCGACCGGAACGCGGATCATGTACCGCAGCATCGACTCTCGGAACAATCCGATCGCCGTCACCGGCACCTACTTCGAGCCGTACAACGACTGGCCCGGAAAGGGGCCGCGCCCCCTGCTCGTCTATGCGCCCGGTACTCAGGGGCAGGGCAATCAGTGCGCACCGTCGCGCCAGTTCAACCAGGGCATCCACTACTCGGGTGGCTGGGACATCATGGTCAACTACGAGGAGGCGTTCGTCGCGACCTTGGTGGCCCGCGGCTTTGCCATCCTCATGACCGATTATCAGGGTCTCGGCACCGACTCGATGCACACCTACGTGAACCGCCTGGCTGAGGGGCACGCCGTCCTCGACGCCGCCCGCGCCGCCATGAAATTGCCCGAGACATCGCTGGATCCGCATGGCCCCGTGGCCTTCTGGGGATATTCGCAGGGTGGTGGTGCAACTGCGTCCGCGGCGGAGCTGGCTTCGGCCTACGCGCCCGAACTGAACATCGTCGGCACCTATGCCGGTGCGCCGCCGGCCGACCTCAAGGAACTGCTGCCCTACGCCGACGGTAGTGCACTCGTGGGCGTCGTCGGCTACGCACTCAACGGCGTCATCGCCGCCTACCCGGAAGCCGCCGACGCGATCCGGTCGAAGCTCACCCAGCGCGGCAAGGACATGCTCGAGTCGGTGTCACGCCAGTGCGTGGGACAGACGATCGTCGACTTCGCCTTCCGGCATCTGCAGCCCTACTTCAACGAGGACATCAACAAACTCGTCAACGAAGAACCGTTCAGCAGCCTGTTCGATCTGCAGAAGCTCGGCCGGTTCAAGCCGAACGCGCCGGTGCTGATCAACAGCAACCGCTACGACCCGCTGGTGCCGTGGACCGCGGCCAACCAGCTGGGCCGGGACTGGTGCGCGCAGGGTGCCGACGTCGAATTCCGCACCAACGAGGAACCGCCGTTCCTCAACAAGCTGGTGATCAACCACGCGCTCCCGATGCTCGTGGACGGAGAGCCGGCCATGCAGTGGATCGCCGCCCGCTTCAACGGAGAACCCACCACACCCAACTGCGGCCAGTTCTGACGGTCGGGGCGATATCCCGGACCTCGAATGCCCGCTCGATAGACTGCGGGGCATCGCTGAACGCAGGAAGTACAACGCCGCCCAGCGTCGCCGCGAACTGGCTGACGCTGCCATCGAACTGCTCGGCAAGGACGGTTCGCGCGGCGTGAGTCACCCCAAGGTCGACAAGAAGGCAGAGGTTCCCGACGGCACGACGTCGTTCTATTTCCGGACCCGAGATGCGCTGATGCACGCGATCGCCGCGCGCCTCAACGAACTCGACCTCGCCGACCTCTCCCTGCTCACCGAGTTGACCGATGCCGATCCGACAGAGTTCGCCGGCACGCTCGGGTTCGCCACGCTGGTCATGTATTCGTCGACCGAACCGTGGCTCACCCGGGCCAAGGCCCGCTACGAGTTGGCCCTGCAGGCCGGCCGTGACGACGAACTGGCTGCAACACTCAGCGCGTCCGTCGAGGGGTTCTACGGGGTTGCGCGCGCAGTCGTGACGGAATGGCATGCCACGGACGAGAATCCGATGGCGCCCGACGTCATCGACGAGCAGGCCAAAACCCTGTTCTCGTTCATCAACGGGGTGATGATGACCTTTGTCATCGGACAACCGCTGGTGGACAACGCCGATCAGCTCGACCGGCTGATCCGAGGAGTCCTGGCAGGCTGGCCGGTCGAGGGAACTGCCTGAACGGCGTTGTCGAACAACGGCGACGACAACAGCATGGCGCTCACGTGGTCGACGAACACGTCATGGTCGGAACCGAGGTTGCCTTCCGTCCATTCGATGAACAGCGAGATGATGGCGCCGAAAACGGTGGCGTACTGCATCTTGACCCGCGCCGCCGCCGCGGCGGTGCCCGCTCGGTCGGTCGGTGCCGTCAGTCCGGTCATCGCACCGACGGCGTCGCGTACGAAATGACGAAGCCTGAGGTCAGCGATCGGCTCCACCAACAGGATTCGGCAAATCCGGGGATCTTCTTCGACCAGTTGCGCTGCTGCTCCCACTCCCGCACGGGTGCGTGTGGGTAGATCGGCGTCCGGGTCGGCGGCGGCGTAGATGACCTGACGTGCGTGCTCGAACGTGCTGCGGTAGACCTCGCCGAGCAGGTCGTCGGTGTCGGTGAAGCTCTCGTAGAAGAACTTCTGGCTGAGCTCTGCCTCGCGGCAGACGGCGCGCATGGTCATGGCGGCGACTCCCTGGGTGCCGACCAGGTCGGCGCCTGCCTGGATCAGTCGGGCGCGGCGGTCCGCCGACCGTGCTTCGGCGGCCTGGCCGCGGTACGGCCTTGACATTCCGTGAGCATAGCGAGCACGATCCAATTCTGGAAGCATCCGCTTCCGGATTGTGAGGGGGATGCCCAGTGACCGCGCCCAGTGAAGGTGACGCAGACCGGGCTCGCCCCGAGGTCGCGGCGTGGACGGCGTTCGTCGACGGATTGCGCACGGCCGGTGCGCAACTCGCGGCAGACACCGCCGCCCTGCCGGAATCCGAACGCGCCGACGGGTTCCGTGCACTGTTGCGCGCAGTGTCAAATCAGCTGGGCCGCTTGGAAGTTGATCGCGACAAGCCTGAGTTCGTCGCGTTCAACGGCTGGCGTCAGAAATTCCTGATGGACAATCCCGACTTCCAGTACTGGGTCGCCGATGTCCGCCCCGGCGGCCGCTACCTGATCCGTGGCAATCGCGGCAACGCCGCGTACGTGTCGATCACCGCCTATTCCGGTTCGGGCGGGGCGGCTGCCCAGGCGAGCTCCCGGATCGACAGTGATGCAATCACGTTCGACGCCGACGGCGATTACCAGGTGACGGTCGGCGGTGACCGTCAGGAGAACGACTGGCTGGACCTGCCCGATCGCGCGATCGTCATCTGGGTACGTCACTTCCACGATGACGCACAGACCGATCGCATCGGGTGGTGTGCCATCGAGCCGGTCGAGCCGCCCCCGGTACCGGCGGCGATCGACCCGCTGAGGTTCGGCAAGCAGCTGTCGAAAGCCTCGGCGGCCATCGCCGTGCTGCCGCGCATCTGGGATGGCGCGGTGGCCGCCGATCACGAGTCGCCGAACCAGTTGCACCACTGGACCGAGATGGCCGGGGGAGCAGTGTTCACCGAACCGGCCATCCACTATCTGCGCGGCGGTTGGCAGCTCGGTCCCGACGAAGCGCTGCTCGTCGAAGGCGATCTGGTGCCGTGCCGGTACTGGAACATCTTGGCGTACAGCAGATTTCTCAATTCGCTCGATTACCGGCACCGGCGGGTCTCCTACACTGGTGCCACCGCGAACCTCGATGGCGGACGCTACCGGTTCGTGGTCTCGGCCACCGATCCCGGACCGGCCGCCGGGGACTGGATCGACAGTGAGGGCCGCGCGTTCGGCATCGTCGTGATGCGGTTCCTGCAACCCGAACAGCAGCCCACCCTGCCCACGACGCGCGTCGTGTCCCTGACCGATCTGGCGGAGCGCCCATGACCGGCTGGTCCGCGCCTGCCCGCACACCGGAGGCGTTGACGGCCTACGCGGCGGCCGAGCAGGATCGGGCCGCGCGCCCGGACCGCTACCAGCTCGGTGCCGACGCCATCGACATCGTCATCGACCGCGGCACCCGCGGTGCCGGCGTCGGCGTTCTGGGCGACCCCGGCGAGTGGCGTCCGGGTGTGGAGCAGTACCTGGCCTCGGCCGAGGAGGACGGCCGGCTCAACGCCCTCGGAGCGTTGACCGCCCAGCGAACCGCGTCCGGGCGGCTCGCGGCCAGGATCGCGATGGCGCGGTATCTGAAGGAACATCCCACCACCGAGCACCGTCCGCTGCTACCCCCGGTGATCATCACCGGCGGCTGGCGCACGGGCACCACCTTCTTGTACCGGTTACTCGACCGCGACCCCCGATTACGTGCGCCGCTGCCAGCCGAGCTGGGCGCGCCGTGGCGGCTACCCGGCGACCTCGACGGCGACGAACGCGTCCGCCGCCTCGAGGCGGCCGCAGCCGGTCAGTACCTGCTGCACGTTCTCAACCCCACGATGGCCGCGGTGCACGACTCCGGACCGAACCTGCCCGAGGAGTGCGTGCTCGGCATGGGCACCACCCTGCGCAACTGGGGCTTCACCGCCACCACGCGCCTCGACGGCTACGCGTCCTGGCTCGCCGGCCAGGACTTCGCCGCCGAGTACGCGCAGCACCGGCGGATGCTGCAGATCCTCGACGCCGGGGACGGCCGCCGTTGGGTCCTGAAAGCGCCGGCCCACACCGCCGAGCTCAGCCACGTCATCGCGACGTATCCGGGCGCCTGCATCGTGCAGTTGCACCGCGACATCGTGGAGACGGTGGCGTCGGGCGCCAGCCTGTTCGCGACGTACCGGTCCACTTACAGCGACGACGTCGACGGGGTCGACGTCGGCCGGTTTCAAACGGCGCAGACCGAGCTGTGGCTGCGCCGCGCCCTCGATGCCCGGGCCGCGGCGTCCACTGTCACCTGGCTCGACGTCCAGTACCGCGACCTGGTGGCCGACCCGGAGGCGACGGTGCGTCGCATCTACGCCGCGGCGCAAATGGAGCCGCCGGACATCCGTGGAATGCTCGCCGATCATCACCGCGCCCAGCCCCACGGCGGGAAAGGCGCGCACCGATACCGGCCCGAGGAATTCGGTATCAACCCCGCCGAGTTGCGCGAGCGGATGCACTTCTACACCCAGACGCTGGACCCGTCCGGCGCGCATCGGATCGAGGCGTGACGCGCCGGCCCGTCGGGGAGCGACTGGCGCTAATCGCGTCGCCCCATTACTTTCCCTGAGGTGATGTCCTCAGCCGTTGGCGCAGTCGCGCGGTCGATCGCTCCCTTCCTGACAGTCGCCTCGGTGGTCGCCGCGGGCCTCGCCACTGCTCCGGGGCCGACGGTCCGTCTGGCCAGCGACGGCAACCCGCTCGAGGGGCACTCGTTCTACGTCAACCCCTCGTCGAAGGCCGCGCGCGCCGCGCAGGGCAACCCGAGCCCTGAACTGCAGGCGATCGCCAACACCCCCACCGCGTACTGGATGGACAACGTCTCCAGCCCCGCGGTGGACGCCAAGTACATCGCGGCGGCGCAGGCCGCAGGCACCATGCCGATCCTGGCGCTCTACGGCATCCCGCATCGCGACTGCGGGAGCTACGCCGCGGGCGGTTTCGGGTCGGCCGCTGCCTACAAGGGCTGGATCGACGGTGTCGCCGCCGCCATCGGCGGTGGGCCGGCCGCGGTCATCCTCGAACCCGACGCACTCGCCATGGCGGACTGCCTGTCGGGCGATCAGCGCGAGGAGCGCTACAACCTGATGAGCTACGCGGTGGACACGCTGACCCGCAATCCGGGCACCGCGGTGTACGTCGATGCGGGGCACTCCCGATGGACGGCCGCCGACGAGATGGCCAACAGGCTCAACCGCGTCGGCGTCGCCAAGGCGCGCGGATTCAGCCTCAACACCGCGAACTTCTTCACCACCGAAGAGGAAATCGGTTACGGCGACGCGATTTCGGGCCAGACTGGCGGCAAGCCCTACGTCATCGACACCTCGCGCAACGGTGCCGGACCGGCCGAAGGCGAGATGTACTGGTGCAACCCGAGCGGACGGGCCCTCGGCGCGGCGCCGACCACGGCGACCGGGAACGGCAACGTCGACGCGTTCCTGTGGGTGAAGCGTCCCGGTGAGTCCGACGGCGCATGCGGTACCGGCGAGGCCGCCGCGGGCACCTTCGTCAATCAGTACGCCATCGACCTGGTCCGCAAGGCGCACGGGTAGAGCGGACTACTGGGGCGGGGGAGCCTCCGCCTCGCACTCAGCGAGCATCGGCGTGGTGAAGTCGACCGAGCCGACACCGCCGAGGGTCATGCCGTTGTCGCGCAGCGTCATCGTCGTCGTGTAGCGGCAGGTCTGATTGACTGTCAGTCCGGTGAGGAACTCGACGTCGTAGGTGTACAGGAACGAGCGCACGAGCTGGTTCGCGTCCCACGGCACATCGAGGGCGAAGCCCAAGGACGACCCGGACCGGGCGTTGAGCAACCGCGGGCCGACCTCACCGATCCCCGGCGTCAGGTAGAACGGGGCGCCGTCGAGCTTGGTGCCGGACACACTGACGCTTCTGATGCGATAGCCGGTGGTGCCGGACGGGATGAGCGGGCCGCGCCTGATGTTCGTGCTGAACAGGATCGAGTAGTTGGTCCCGCCGGCGATGGCCGTCGTGCTGAAGCTGGTCGAGGTGAACTCCTGTGGCAGCTGAGCCGCGCAATTGCCGACCTTGCCGGATGGATCACCGCATTCCTGTGGTGCCGCCAGGGCACTTGGTGCAAGCACCGCAGCGCCGACTACGGGCACCGTGAATGCGGCGCCGCGGATGAACGTGCGTCGGGAGAACGCACTTCCTGAACGATTCGTCATTGGTCTTCCTCCTTGTTCGCTCGTGTTTTTCGGTCTCCAATTCCGAAGCTACAAGGGTGACCCCGCGATGTGGCCGGGTTCGGCAACTAGCGGAAGGAACCGGCTCCCCCGTCGACGAGCAGGGTCTGCCCGGTGAGATAGGTGGAATCGTCACCGATCAGGAAGGCCACGACCGCCCCGATGTCGTCGGTGGGGTCGCCGATTCGTTTGAGCGAGGTGCTCCTGACGACCGCCTCGTACTGTTTGGGCGCCATGTCGCGCAACACTTTCAAGCCGTCCGTCTCGGCAAGCGGGCAGACCACGTTGACGCGGATCCCGTCGACGCCCCATTCGAGGGCGGCAACCTTGGACATGCCGCGAATCGCTTCTTTGGCGCCGGCGTACGCGCCGAACGAGTGTGTGCCGACGGTGCCCGCGGCGGAGCCGAGGTTGACGATGGATCCACCGCCACCGTTGACCATGACCGGGTGGACCGCCTGCATCAGCCGGAACGTCGCCCGCGGCCCCGTGTCGTGGACGCGCTCGTATTCCTCGGCGGGAATGTCGACGAACGGGATGGGTCCGGCGCTGGCGACGGCATTGTTGACCAGTCCGTTCACCGTGCCGAACGCCTCGAGTGCCGCGTCGACGATGCGCTGGGCGCTGTCGGCGTCACGTAGGTCCGCAACCACCGATGCCACCTCGAATCCGGCGTCGGTGAATTCCGCTGTGGTGTTTGCCAATACCTCGTCGAGGATGTCGGTCACCAATACGCGCGCCCCACGGGACAACAACGCGGTCGCGATGCCTTTGCCGACACCGCGGGCGGCTCCGGTGACGATCGCGACGTGGCCGTCCAGTGAGTGCGGATGGCTGTAGGTGGACATGGACCTGCCTTTCGGATTCGGCCAGATTTGGCACGCTAACTCATATGATCAAGCGCTGACGAGGAAGTCGAGGAACCATGTTGAGTGACCTACGTTTCTGCCATCTGGTCGTCGGCGTGACCGACATGGACCGGGCCCTCGGTTTCTACCGTGGCCTGTTGGGCATGGATGTGGTGTTCGACCAGTTGATTTCGGGTGAGCCGTTTGATGCGGTCCTGCACTCGTCCCGCCGGCAAGAGGGTCGTGTGGTCGGGGGAGTCGTGGGCGGAGTCATGCTCGAACTGCTCAGCCTCGGGTCGTCGACCCCGCCTGGACCCGGGAAACGAGGCATCGTCGGCAATCAGAACATCGCATTGTCGGTCACCGATCTCGACGCCACCTACCGCGCCGTGATCGACGCGGGCTTCCAGCCTGTTCAGGAGCCCTTCCCGATCGACCGGGTCCGGATGTTCTTCGTCAACGACCCCGACGGCACCGCGGTGGAATTCGTCGAGTTTCCCGGTGGCGCCCGCAGCAGCTATGAAATGCATCGCGGCGCAGACCTCAGTGCAGAAAGCTAACAGTCACCTGCTTCGTACACATCCACCCCACCGAGGGTAAGGCGGCCTGCCACACTGGGGCATGGCCATCGAGTTGGTGCGTGGTTCTCGGTTGTTCTCGGGCGTGCCCTACGCCTACGCGGCGATCGCACCTGCAAGCGGCATGATCTTCACCGCGGGCGCCTGCCCACTCGATGATCAGGGGCAGGTCGTTGCTCCCGGCGATGTCGCCGCCCAGGCCCGCCAGGCGATGGGCAATCTCCGGATTACCTTGCAGGAGTGTGGTGCCCAGTTGTGCGACGTGGCGAAGACGACGATTTACGTCGCCAGTGGTCAACGTGACGATCTCGCAGTGGCGTGGAGCGAGGTGGTGTCGGCTTTCGCCGACCATCGGCCGCCGAGCACGCTGTTGGGCGTGGCAGTCCTCGGGTACCCTGATCAACTCGTCGAGATCGAGGCGATCGCGGTGCCGCCGGTCAAGTGACCGGCGTGAGGTCGGTCCCGGCCGGGGGTTGCAGCCGCCGCAGTTTGCCGTCGATGGCCGTGACATACAAAGCATTGCCGTCGGGGCCCGGGCCCACCCGCACCGAGGTCGGTCCGTTGGGCGGCAGGGAAAGTTGGCTGAGCCCTTTGGCTATCGTGCAGATGCGGCCGGTGTCCGTGTTCACCGCGTAGACCTCGCCCGCGGTATCTCCGGCTACGTACAACGTTCCGTCGCGGGTGGCCTGCATGTCGTCGGAGCCGGCAATCAGCCCGGGTAACCGCGCCACGGTCGAGGTGGCGTTCGGCTTGTCGAGGGGGAGCCGCAAAACCGTTGACAGGGCCGAGTTCTCGGTATACAGCGCGGTGCGGTCGGGGGTCAGTGCCAGCCCGTTGGGCAACGGGGTGCTGGACCAGGATTTCGTGTGGCGTCCGGTGGTGGGGTCGTAGCGGTCGATGCCCCGCGGAGGGACGGTCAATTGCGAGAAGATCAGATCGCCGTCCGGCAGGAACAGCAGGCCATTCGGTGAGGGCAGCCCGGTGAGCAGCGTCGTCGATTGACCGGCTGTCACGTCCAGTCGTTGCAAAGTTCCGCGCGACGTGCCGGGATTGTTTCCGGTCAGGAAGTACAGGTCATTCCCTGAAAGTCGCAGGCCCGCTGGATGATCGAGACCTGACAGCACTGTGCTGCTGTTTCCCTCGTCATCGACGTGAAGTAGTCGACCGTCGTTGATCGCGCTCACGTAGAACCCGCCGCGGCCGTCCGGTTCGAGGTTCTCCAGAGCGCCCAGTCCGCTGGCCACCGTGGTCATCTGCCAGCGCTGGCATGCGCCAGTACGCGCATCGGCGCCAGGCGTTGCGCATGCGATTGGTATGGCCGCCACGAACAGGGTCGCGACGGCACCTGCCACGGCGCCAATTGCCTTCTGCAGCATCAACTCACCCCTCAGTCATCTCACGCTGAGTTTGATACCTTTTAGTATCGGATGCCAAAAGGTATCATGAATCCGTGGAGAAGGACGACGATCGATCGGTCGAACAGTCACGGCCGATGACGCGCCGACGCGTCGAGACCCGTCAGCGGCTGCTGGATGCTGCATTCTCGGTGTTTGCCTCAAAAGGGTTCGGGCGTACCAGGATCGATGACATCTGCCAAGCCTCGGGCTATACCAAGGGCGCCTTCTACTCGAACTTCGGCACTCTTGACGAGTTGTTCCTGGCTCTCTATCGCGAACAGTCGCGCGGGTTTGCCGAGCACACCATCAGATTCCTGGCCGCCGAACCGGGTGACACGGTCGAGGCCACGATCCAGGCCTGGTCGCAGGGTCTGCCCATCGACCGGGACTGGCTACTGATCAACACGGACTTCGTCCTGTACGCGGCCCGCCGCCCTGACGTGCAGCTGGAACTCGCCACAGCACGGTCGCAGATGCGCGAGGACTTCACTCATATACTCGCCGACCACATCCGTGATCGGGCGCCGGATCTTCCGGCGTCGCTACCCACGCCGGCCGAAATGGCGCGGGCGCTGGTCACGGTCTACGACGGGGCAATCTCGCAGCTCATCCTCGACATGGACGAAACCTCGGTGCGAAAGCACTTCGCCGACATTGCCAGTGCGCTGCTCGGGTAGAACTCACACACAGCCTGACGACAGTGTGAACGGCTCCTTACCGGACGGATACTGCCGGGAAACTGGATCGCCGAGGGGCGCTGCGACGGTAGGACGATGACCGCAGACGCTGTTGATCCACTCTGGCTTCGGCCGGTGGCCGCGCCATCACCGGTGGTGAACCGGGCTCCACGGGCCAGCGCCGACGTGCGTCAGGCGCAGGCGTTCATCGCCCTTCTTGAGGATGAAATGGTCGACCTGCAAACGCAATTGGAGCGGATCAACGCGCGCGTCACGGACGGTCGGCCGGGGGCGCTCCATCATCAGGCCGCGGTGCGTACGCGACTCAACGAGGTGAGGCGCCTGCTCGACGCCCTCATCTTCAGGTTTCCTTCCGCCTGAGCCTCCAGTCGCCGATGACGGCCAGGCGGCGGCGCTACTGGGCCGGCGCAGTCCATGCTCCAAGGATAGGGCCTGGCCGTCGACCTCGACTGATCACACCCTCGAGTTTGGTGAAGGCAGTTTGGACTTGCTGGTCCAATTTTCGCGAGGCACGCTCGTGACGAAACGACGCGTGACTGGAGGTGTGCAGTGAATCTCGGTGAATTCGGTGTCTGGCAACCGGCGTATGCCACAACACCTGAGATGGCAAAGCGGATCGAAGGCCTGGGCTACACGACGCTGTGGCTGGGTGGTCCGGAACCTGATCTGTCGGGACTCGATGAACTGCTCGGCGCCACGGACCATTTGGTGGTGGCCAGCAGCATCTACAACATCTACCGCGGTGATGCGGCCGTGTTGGCAGCAGCGTATCGGCGTATCCAGCGGTCATACCCGGACCGCCTGCTGCTGGGCCTCGGGGTGGGACACCCTGAACAGGTTGGCAATTACCGCACCCCGATGGCTGCCCTGAACGGGTTTCTTGATGCTCTTGATGAGCACGGTGTTCCCCACGAGAAGCGGATGCTGGCCGCACTGGGTTCCAAGATGCTGGCGCTGGCGACCGAGCGGGCGGCCGGCTCGGTTCCGTACCTCGTCACTCCCGAACACTCCCGCCGTGCGCGGGCGGCGCTGGGGTCTCAGCGGATACTGGCGCCCGAGCAGAAGGTGGTTCTCGAGTCGGACCCCGAACGGGCGCGCGCTCTCGCCCGTCCACGGATCAAGCATCCGTACCTCGGATTGGTCAACTACACCAACAATTTACGGCGACTCGGCTTCACGGATGACGATCTGTCCGGCGACGGCAGCGACCGGTTGATCGACCAGCTCGCCGTGCATGGTGACACGGCGACAGTTGCGCGGGGATTGCGTGCACATTTGGCGGCTGGGGCGAATCACGTGCAGATCCAGGTGGTGGGTGAGCACTCGGCGCCGCACCCGCAGATGCCGGAGGTTCTGCTCCAGGTTTACGACGAGGACACGTTCAGGATCTATGAGTCCCTGGCCGGGGCGTTGGACATCGCGCCCAGCTGAGCGGTATCAGCGAGGTGTGCGGCCAGCGCCCTGCCATACCGTGTCGAACGGTGCATTGCCGCTGATCCGGTCGACGATTCCGGCTGTGGTGAAGTCCTTGGCCAGGCGCACCGCCTCCGGGACGCTGGATCCCTTGGCCAGCGCGGCGGTGATCGCTGCCGCCAACGTGCATCCCGCACCGGCGACCCGGGCGTCGCCGACCTTCGGCGCACGCAGAACCTCGGCGTCCGTGCCGTCGAAGAGAACATCGACCGCGTCGTCGCCGGGAAATTCGACCCCGCCCTTCACCAGGACGTACGTGGGTCCGAGGTCGGCAATGCGCCGGGCTGCCTCGAGGAGGTCGTCGATGGAAGAGATGTCGTCCATCCCGGCGAGGGTGCGCGCCTCGAATAGGTTCGGCGTGGTGACCGTCGCCAGCGGCAGGATCTGGCTGCGCAGAGCGGTGTCGGTGTCGAGTGCAGCGCCGGGCTCTTGCCCTTTGCAGATCAGGACTGGGTCGACAACGATGTGCCGCCACGGTTGCTGGGCGAGAGCCTCCGCGACGATGTCGATGGTCGCGGGGGTGCCGAGCATGCCGATCTTGACGACATCGAGGTTGTACGCCGACGTCGCCGCCTCGATCTGATCGGCGATGACCTGTGGGTCGACAGGGACGAACCGGTGGCCCCAGTCTGCCTTGGGGTCGAACGACACGATGCAGGTCGCGGTGCCCACGCCGTAGGTGCCGAACTCCTGAAACGTGCGCAGGTCGGCTTGCAGGCCGGCGCCGCCGGTGGCTTCGGATCCGGCGATGACATACGAGAGGTCGACCACGTGGGTGAGCGTACGCCTGCGCTACGGACATCCGACATTAACCCAGCGGATATCCGGGTGCGTTGCTGAGTGCAGGAGAGGTGGGAAAACCGCCGCCCAGATCACGCTGGCACCGTAGCGCCACGGCTGCAGTTGGGCAGACGATGTTCCATGTTGCGACCCAAGGTGATTGGTCACAGCGTCCGCGTCCTTGATGGGCGTTTCAGGTCCGAAGGTTGTTGACAATTCAATAGTTTTTCGCAAGCGTGGCGGGTGACCGCCTGTTGTCTCGCGCGGCGAGGCCCAGATCCCTGTCGGGATCTCATAATTGCTGTATATGCCAGGTCGCGGCGTGTTCCCGTCCGATCGAAGCCTGAATTAAGTTGTGAAAGCTTCCTTTTGGTTTCGAATTTGGTCGTTTACCCAGAACTGGCAGTGTGCTGTGTAGTTAGCTGATACCGTCGCCGTCATGAAGCTCGTGCAATGTATGGCCGCAGCCGCGGCTGCACTGGCGGTCTTTGGGGCCGCCGCATGCAGCAGCTCGTCGACTGATCAGGCCCCGACCACCAGTCCCGTCCCTGCCGAGTCCACTTCCAGTCAGCATGGGCCGGTCAAATCTCCGGGTACCGCGCCGGCGCCCGGACCTGGTCAAACCACTCAGCCGATGATGCCGAACCCGAATGGGGACGGCTCGATGGTGCCGTGTGAGGGCACGATCTGCACCAATCCGAATCACGGGGCCGGTGACAACCCGGATGAGAACGGCGGGGCGGTGATGCCCAATCCCAACGGTGACGGGTCGGACGTGCCGTGTGAGGGCACCATTTGCACCAATCCGAACCACGGGGCCGGTGACAACCCGGATGAGAACGGCGGAGCGGTGATGCCCAACCCGAACGGGGACGGCTCAGATGTGCCGTGCGAGGGCACCATTTGCACCAATCCCAATCACGGGGCCGGCGACGACGGGTAGGTCGCACGGGCCGACACCGCCGGCGCCACCCAGTCACGAAGGTAGGTACGCAGTCCTTTGTCGTGGCGCGCCGGTCCACCCGGATCGATGATGAACGACTGCAGGATCCTCAGCATGAATTCGACCAGCTGATCGAGTGCATCTCCGTCGAATCCTACTGTGGCCCAATCGATGTCGAACCGGCGCAGAATCGACTTGCCGAATTCGATGGCAAGGTCGGAGGTAACTCCTGCCGTGAACGCGCTGGCCTTGCCGGGTTGCAGCACCAGGCTGAGATATCGGTCGTGCGGAATCTGCTCCGCCGTGTAGGCGATGCCTTCGACGACGGCTTCGCTGGGGTCGGTGATCGAGCCCAGCTGCTCGGCCAGGCGATCGAGGAAGCCGTCCACCGACGACACGGCGGTGGCGGCCATGAGGCTCTCCAGCGTGGGGAAGTAGCGGTAGATCGTCTGGCGCGTCACCCCGAGTGCCTGGGCCACTTCGGACACGCTCACGGTGCCGCGCGCGTCGATCGCCTGCCGGGCCGCACCGATGATGCGGCGGACGGCTTCGTCGTCGTCGGCGGGAATGTCTCCCGACCAGCCGTGCCTGCGCATCCGTTGATCGTCGCACGATTGGCGTTCGGATCTTGACAATACAGTTCACAGTCACTGTATGGTCAGGTCATGACTGTCGGCCCGGTGAGCAGCACCGATGAAGAACTGACCCGTCGCGCTTTGCGGCATGCCGTCGAGGGGACGACGGATATGGCAGACCGGGTGCTGAAGGTGCCCCTGCACTACTACCGCGACCCGAAGATCACCGAGATCGAGGAATCCCAGATCTTGCGCCGGGTCCCACTGGCGATCGTGCCGTCGGCTCAGATCGCCGAGAAGAACGACTTCGTCGTCCGCTCCGTGCTAGGGGACTCATTGCTGGTCACCCGGGACCGCACCGGGGCGAGCCACGTGTTCCTCAACTACTGCCGCCACCGCGGTGCGATGCCGGCCTGCGGATCGGGCAACGCGTCACGATTCGTCTGTCCCTATCACGCTTGGACCTACCGCAACACCGGTGAGCTGTTCATGGTGCCGGGCAAGGCCGGCTTCGACACGATGGATCCCGCCGAATACGGACTGGTGGAGCTGCCGTCCGAGGAGCGCCACGGCTTTGTCTGGGCCGTGCTGACCGCAGACGCGACCATCGACCTCGACGCTCACCTGGGCTCGCTCGGTCCCGAACTGGCGCAATGGAACTACGAGACCTATGGCTATCACACCGACCGCGAGTTCTCCTCGGAAGTTTCGTGGAAAGGAGCGCTCGAGGCGTTCGCGGAGGGCTACCACTTCCCGTTCGTCCACGGCGAGAGCCTGATCGGGCAGAACACCCTGCCGAACACCGCCATCTACGACGAATTCGGCAAGCATCACCGAATCGGCTTCCCGTTCAACTGGATCAAGAATCTCTCCGATGATCCGAGTGGCACATTCGACCCGTCGGCCAACATGGGTGTCATCTACTGGGTGTATCCCAACCTCATCCTGGCCAACAGCCCGGTCGGCGTGGAGATCATCGACATGCTGCCAGAGGGGGAGCCCACCCGCTGCACGGTCCGGCACAGCTGGATGGGCCGGGTCCCGGCCACGACTGATGACATGCGGGCCGGCTATGACGCGGTCTACGAAGGAGTTCACGCTGCGGTGCGCGACGAGGATTTCGCCATGCTGCCGCAGTGCGGGCAGGGAGTCCGGCACGGTCAGCACGACCATATGATCATCGGCCGCAACGAAATTGCGGTTCAGCACATGATCAAGGTGTTCGCACAGGAATTGGGTGTGGCGCTGGCGTGAGTCCGGCAGTCACTTTCCTGGCAGCGTCCGTCGCGCCTGCAAAGTGATGCCGGGCACCGAGTTCGCCAGGTCGGGACGCTGCTTCCCGAAGGCCCGGATGGTTCGATAGAACGCCCACAGCTGTCGCGGGGATGGAACTTTCGGAACCCAGGCCAGTTCCCAGTGGATTCCGTTGATCGCGTCGTCGAAGAACACCGCGTAATAGCCCGGCCAGTACTGGGGGTAGTCCTTGGGTTCATCGGTGACGGGAATATCCCGGGCGATCAGGAACTCGCGATGAAAGTGGTCCACTTCCTTCCGGTTTCGGGCCCACAGCGCGATGTGGTTGATCCCGACGGACTGGTCGGTATGGGTGAGCTTGTCGCCGGTGAATGCGGGCTGAATCCCGATGTAGCTGTGCGGGTTGAGGTATCGCGTCATGTAGTAGACGGACTGGTACTCCATGTTGAGCGAGGAGAAACTGCTGTACCCCAGCCAGCCCAGCATCGCGTCATAGAACTTGAGCGATGCGTCGTAGTCCAAGACCGCGAACTCGACATGACATACGCCGCGCCACCGCATCCTGCCCCCTGGGAGTCGACTACTACCGAATGTAGTACTAGGAGGCCGCGCTGTGAAGGGGCTGCGCGCACCGTTTTCCACCTCTGGGTCGCGATGCCTGCGGAGAAACAGCCCAAGGGTAGAAAACGGCGCGCCGAAGCCTCGCCAAACCTGTTTAGTTGTCGGCCTTTTCCGCCTCGTACTTCTGCGCCATATGCGCGATCGCGTCGATCTGAGACTGCGCCAGCCCGTCACGCACCTGCCCGGCACGCGCTGCGGCGTCCAGGGTGGGCTGGGCCTGCCCCTGGAAGTGCGGCATGACCTCTTCGGCGAACAGTTCCGCCGAGCGGCGGGTGGCGGCAGGATTGGCCCAGTCCGCGGCCATCTGCAACATGGATCCGAAACCGCCGGACTGCTCCCAGAGTCGCTGTACCTGCGCGCGCGCCCGTTCCGGCGTTCCGATCACGCCGGCGCCGCGTTCGTTGATCGTGTCGATCATCCCGTCGATGGTGTCTCCCGGCATGGTCATCTGCGGGAAGGCGGCGACCTTCTGGAAGTAGTTGAACCACGCCTCGATGCCGTAGCGGACCTCGGCGCGGGCCTGCGCATCGGTCTCGGCGACGTGGAACGGTCCGACCAGCGACCAGTTGCGACGGTCGATCGTGGTGCCGAACGCCGCGGCACGCTCCTCGGCGATGTTCCAGTGATGGGCCAGCGCATCGAAACCGGCCTCGCTCAGCGTGGCGCCGATCGACAGCAGCCCGATGCCGTGCTTACCGGCCAGTCGCGCACCGGTCGGAGACGCGACGGCCGCGACCGACAGCGGGATCCCGCCCTCGGAGTATGGAGCCAATTGCAGTTTGGCATTGAACAATTCGTGCGTGGCGGTCTTGGCGCTCACCGTCTCTCCGGCGAGCAGACGCACCATGATGTCGAGGTTGGTCTCCAGGAGTTCGCGGGTGTCGGTGGGGTTCAGCCCGATCATGGCCGAGTCGGTGGGCAGAGAGCCCGGCCCGACGCCGCCGATGATGCGGCCGTGGGTGAGGTGGTCGAGCAGCATCAACCGGTCGGCCGCCCACAGCGGGTTGTGGTACGACAGCGAGATCACGCCGGTGCCGAACGTGATCCGCTTGGCCCGGGCGGCCGCCGCGGCGATGAACACCTCGGGCGAGCTGATGATCTCGCTACCCGCCGAGTGGTGCTCACCGATCCAGACCTCGTCATACCCGAGGGCGTCGAGATGCTCGACGAACTCCAGATCCCGGTGCAGCGCCAACGTGGGGTTGATGCCCGGGCGGTGGAACGGGGCGATGAAATAACCGAACCGGAGTCGGGACACGGGGCCTCCTTGCCGCGAAGTGTGCTTGCCAGAAAGCTAGTCCCGCGGGGACGTCGCCAACAGTGCACGAAGGTGGACAATTCGACGTCCGTCGTCGTTTACTCGTCGGGTGAGGCGTGCCACAGCCGAACTGCAGGTCGCAGACTACGAGAAGGTGTTCGCGGTGCTCGACGCCTGCGACGACGCGGCTGATTTCCCGGAATTCCGGCGGGCGGTCGTGGACGCGATCAGTGAAGTGTTCGAGGTCCGCGGGGTCACATTCTTCGCCGGGCCGACCGTGGCGGGCGCGTTCGCGGATACCGCTCCCATCACCACCGACTACGAGAATGCGCTGCTGGACGATTACATGGCCAGATGGCGCGGGCACGATGTCTTCGCCACCCCGATCGCGTTGCAGCAGCTGCGTACGGCGGGGTCGGTCAGCCTGCGGGAGCTGGCTGTGCCCGCGTCGGCCGCCGCCTACGTCGAGCAGTTTCTGCATCGGGCCGGACTGCAGTCGTGCAACGCGTTCACGTTCCCGATCGGCGGTGCTGCGCACGGTCTGCTCGGGCTGTTCGATCCGGATCCGGACGCGGTCGATGCGCGGGACGCCTCGGCGCTGCGGTTACTGTGCCGGCGTCTGCGCGGCCTGGCGCGTCCGCTGATGCCCGCTGCCCGGGTGGATCCACTGGCGCAACTGCCGCGGCGGCAGCGCGATGTCGTCGCGTTGTTGGCCCGCGGGCAGACCAACGCGCAGATCTCGACGACGTTGTGCCTGACCGAGGACACCGTCAAGAAGTACGTCAGCCGGGCGCTGGCGACGACGGGCTGCCGGACCCGTACCGAGCTTGCGGTACTGGCCGCGATGCGCTGACGTCCTGCCCGGACCCGTCATGAGTTGGCCATTGCTGCCAACCGCCGGTCAATTTCTGCCAGCGGAATTAACCGCTCTGACCAGTGCGTTATGACAGCCAGACCGGGTAGGAATTCCCCGAACCGGTGGACGAGACGTCCGAACCGCGACACTCACGCCACGGCTCGAACGCCCAGAACGAAGGGCTTCGACATGAAGAAGTTTGGTTTTGCGAGCATGATCGCCACCGGTTTCGCCGCCGCCATCGTCGGCCTGGCGGCCCCGGCGCAGGCGGACATCACCCATCACCAGTGGGTGCATGACATCCAACAGCATGCGAGCAGCGGTGTCGTCACATCGACGTTCGGCAACGGCCGCTGACACCCGACACGAGCGAGGGGCACCCACACCGGGTGCCCCTCGCTTTCGTTGGCGGCCAACCGCCAAAACGTAAGGTGGCGGAATGACCACCACCCACCGGCTTGCGGTGATCCCGGGCGACGGTATCGGTAAGGAAGTGGTCCCCGAGGGACTCAAGGTGCTGGAGTCGGCGGCGGCCGCCTTTGATTTCGCCATCGCCTATGAGCAGTTCGATTACGCCTGCGCGGAGTACTACAGCGACACCGGCGCCATGCTGCCCGACGGGTGGTTCGACGAACTGAGTAGGTTCGACGCGCTGTTCTTCGGCGCCGTCGGCTGGCCGGACGTTGTCCCCGACCATATTTCGCTGTGGGGCAGCCTCCTGCAGTTCCGTCGGCACTTCGACCAGTACGTCAACCTGCGGCCCGTCAAATTGATGCCGGGGGTGCGAAGTCCGCTGGCCGGCCGAGGGCCCGGCGACGTCGACTTCGTTGTCGTACGGGAGAACACCGAGGGCGAGTACTCGAGTATCGGCGGCAGGATGTTCGAGGGCACGGACCGCGAGACGGTGGTGCAAGAGACGGTGATGACGAGGGTCGGCGTCGACCGGATCCTCAAGTATGCGTTCGAGCTTGCCCAACGCCGGCCCGACAGGCACCTGACCTCGGCGACGAAGAGCAACGGTATCTCGATCACGATGCCGTACTGGGACGAGCGCGTCGAGCAGATGAGTGAGCGGTTTCCCGACATCGAGGTGGACAAGTTCCACATCGACATCCTCGCGGCGAACTTCGTTCTACACCCCGACTGGTTCGACGTCGTCGTCGCGAGCAACCTCTTCGGGGACATCCTGTCCGACCTGGGGCCTGCGTGCACCGGCACCATCGGCATCGCTCCCAGCGGAAACATCAACCCGGAACGGCGATTTCCGAGTCTGTTCGAACCGGTTCACGGCTCCGCGCCCGACATCGCCGGACGTGGTATCGCCAATCCCATCGGGCAGATCTGGAGCGCGTCATTGATGCTCGACCACCTGGGTGAACCGGACGCCGCAGCGGCGATCCTGAAAGCCGTCGAAGATGTGCTGGCCCGCGGAGGCGACATCCTGACCCCCGACATGGGTGGAACCGCGACTACGAGCGCATTGGGGGACGCGGTCCGCGATCAGTTGCAGGCGAATGCTGCTGGCTCGCAGTAGGTTTGAGCGATCTGTTATTTGTCAGGCCGACATCTGGCACAGAAAGTCGGGCCCACCGGCGTAGACGATCCCGGACGGGTACGGCGCGGACGCGGCCCGAGCGATGGTCGTCGCCAACTCGCGGTCTGACATCACCTCACCGGAGACCACGGTGAAATCAATTCCCCGCCGGTCGAATTCCGAACGCATGGCATAGAGGGCGGTCTCGCCGGCGCGCTTGCTCGCGGCGGTCGCCGCGTAGCCCTTCGGCACGGCCTTGTTCGGGTAGAAGTGGGCCTGATGGCTGGTGACGAACACGATCTGACCGCCCGCCGGCATCAGTGGCAGCGCCAGCTTGGCCAGCCGGCGTTGGGCATCGCGGTTCAGCCGCATCGCGTAGCCCGGATCGGTGCCAAGCTGCAGCCCGGTCGACGCGTTGAGCACCAGGACGTCGAGGCGGCCGAACTCGCGGCCCACGCGCTCGATCATCGCGGCGGCGGCAGCCTCGTCGGTGATGTCGGCCCCAAGAGTGGAGGCGCGGCCGCCCGCGCGTCGGATGGCGTCGACGACCGTGTGGGCGCGTTTGGCCTTCTCGCGGTAGTTGACGACGACGTGGGTGTCCGGGCCGGCGAGCTGCTGTGCGACGTCGGCGCCGATACCCCGCGATGCACCGGTGACAAGAGCGATCCGGGTGGCTGCTGCAGGCTGCATGTCGGGTTCCTTTCCGTCACTGCGAGGCGGCTGGTCGGGAAATTCTGACCTGCGATTACACGGTGTGGCCGTGCTCACAACCGCCCCTGGGAACCCACCGTACACCAACTCTAAGAAAAATAAGGCGCTTCTAAGGTCACGGTAAGGGCAATGTCGTGTCGCAACTGTGTTGCTGAGCCGCGAGGCATAACCTGGCGGAGTGACTGGCCAACGGGTGCCTGGCGGGGTCGTGCACAAGTTGCCGACAGACCTGCGTGAGGCGCTGATCGGAAATGCCACAGCGCTGGAGGCGTGGCGGGACATCACGCCGCTCGCGCGCAACGAGTTCATCTGCTGGGTCGAGGATGCCAAGCAGCAGGTGACGCGCGAGCGACGGATCCGCCGGACGCAGGAGGAGTTGGAGGAGGGGCAGCGGCGCCCCTGCTGCTGGCCCGGGTGCAAGCACCGCGAGCGCACCGGCAAGTAGCCGCTGCTGCCTACCGGATCGACAGGCCGGTGATGGCCCGGGAGATCACCAGACGCTGGATCTCGCTGGTGCCTTCGAAGATCGTGAAGATCTTGGCGTCGCGGTGCATCCGCTCGACCGGGTAGTCGCGCGTGTAGCCGTTGCCACCGAGGATCTGGATGGCCTCATCGGTCACGTAGACCGCTGTCTCGCTGGCCACCAGCTTGGCCATCGAGCCCTCGGCGTTGTCGAATGCCTGGTTGTTGCGGGCCATCCAGCCGGCACGCCACACCAGCATCCGGGCGGCGTCGATACGGCTCTTCATGTCGGCGAGCTTGAAGGCCACGGCCTGGAACTCGCCGATCTTGCGGCCGAACTGCTCACGCTGGCAGGCGTAGTCGAGCGCATATTCGTACGCGGCGCGGGCCACGCCGACCGCCATCGCACCCACTGTGGGCCGCGTGCGCTCGAAGGTCTTCATCGCTGCCTGGCCGCCGGCCGATGCGCCCGACTTCACGCGGGCGATGCGCTCCTCGAACTTCTCCCGACCGCCCAGGATCAGATCCTCGGACAGGCGGACGTTGTCGAGCACCACCTCGGCGGTGTGAGAGGCGCGAATGCCGTGCTTCTTGAACTTCTGGCCCTGCGTGAAGCCGTGGGTGTCCGGCGGGATGATGAACGTGGCCTGGCCGCGGGAACCGAGTTCGGGGTAGACCGAGGCGACCACGATGTGGACGTTGGCGATCCCGCCGTTGGTGGCCCAGGTTTTGGTGCCGTTGAGCACCCACTCGCGGGTCGCCTCGTCGAAGCGGGCGCGGGTGCGGATGGCGCCGACGTCGGATCCCGCGTCGGGTTCGGACGAGCAGAACGCACCCAGGTGGGGGGCGTCGGCGGTGCCGAACATCTCGGGCAGCCAGCGGCCCAGCTGTTCGGGAGTGCCGTTGCCCGCCAATGCCGCTGCGGCCAGCCCGGTACCGAGGATCGACAGGGCGATGCCGGCGTCACCCCAGAAAAGCTCCTCGAACACGGTCAGCATGCCGAGGCCGGTGGGTTCGCCGGCCTGCTGGGCGAACAACTCGGGCGAATACAGCCCGACCTTGGCAGCCTCCTGGATGACGGGCCACGGGGTCTCCTCGCGCTCGTCCCATTCCGCGGCGGCCGGACGCACCACCTCGGCCGCGAACTGGTGCACCCAGTCGCGGACCTCGATCACGTCGTCGCTCAGTTGCATGGAGAACGTCACGGTTTGCTCCTGAAATATGTTGGTGTTCAGTGGGTTTACGAGCGGTGTTGTTCGATCACGCTGACGGTCTGGGTCACCCAGGCCTCGAAGAAGCGATCGTTGTCGACGTTGCCCGGCGAGCGTTTGGTCAGCGCCTGCAGCGTCGCGGCATAGGACAGTGCGGAGATCGCGACGGCCGCGGTGGCCTCGGGATCGGGGATCTGGGTGCGGCCCGAGCGATTCGACGCGGCCAGTTCGTCGGCGAATCGTTGATAGGCGTTGTCGGTGATGACCTGCCACGTCTTCTCGTCGAGGTCACCGAGCTCGTCGGGCTCCCGCAGCATGACCCGCAGCAGTTCCTCGCTCTGGGTCAGGTTGGCCCAGATCAATTGCCCGGCGCTGCGAACCGCCTCTTCGGTGGTCTTCGGGTGGCCCGCGTCGTACTGCTCCCGGGCACTGACGATCGCGTCGATGCGGTGTGAGACCGCGGACTCGAGCAGTTCCCGCTTGGAGCCGAAGTGCTTGTAGAGCGCACCCGACCCCGGTGCCAGGCCGGCGGCCTGCTGTATGTGGGCCACCGACGTGGCGGCGTACCCCTTGGCAGCGAACAGCTTCAGTGCTGTGGCCAGGAGCCGGTCACGTCCAGATGACATGGTGAGAGAGTACTCACTCACCAATTTGGGGTGCAAACAGGCCCCTTGTGCCCGCCGGATCGATAGGTTGACCTGGACTGATCGTTAGGACGGGGAGGCGTGACGATGGCGGAGCTGACGAGAAACGACAAGATTCTGTGCGGCGTCTATGCCGTGATCGCCGTGGTGGCCCTGGTCGCCACCTGGTGGAACAACATCCGCTTCTTCACCACCGAAAGCACGAGCACGATCGACTTCTTCCAGAGTGGCTACGCCAACTACGGGTCGTCCTCACTCACCAATGACCTGCTGCTGTTCGGGTTGGCGGCATTCGTGTTCATGGTCGTGGAGGCTCGTCGGATCGGGATCCCGAAGGTGTGGATCTACATCGTGCTCAGTGTGCTTGTCGCCGTGAGCGTGGCGTTTCCGTTGTTCCTGATTCGGCGGCAGTTGGTGCTGGCGCAGGGGCGGGTCGTCGCAAGCTAGGTCCCGTACAGATGTAGGGCCCGGCCGGTCAGTGTGGCCACTTCACCGCTCAGCCCGGCCATGGGCGGGGCACCGCGCTGATGGATCACGTTCCCGAGGACGACGACGTAGGTGTCCGACCCCGGATCCATCCACAGCGTCACTCCCGTGAAGCCGGTGTGCCCGAAGCTGCCGACCGGAAACACCATGCCTCGCGGGCGGGACTGCTCCGTGTCGATATCCCAACCGAATCCGCGGAGGTCTTGCCCGGCAATGGCGGGATAGTGCGGTGCGAGCAGGGGATGTGTTGCGTTAGGGGTGTTCTCGACCGCTTCGCGGGTGGCGTTGTTGGCAGTCTCGACCTGAGCCGAGTTGTGCCCCGGCTGCTGGGGGGTCGTCATCAATGCCAGCGTGGACTGCTTCAGCGGAAACGCACTCGGCCGGCCGGCGAGGCGGTCGAGCAGCGCCTGCGCGAACCGGCCGACATCGTTCACCGTCGAGAACACCCCGGCGCTGCCGGCAACTCCGCCCATGCGGCGGGCCGTCGGATCGTGCACGGTGCCGCGCAACGGGTGACCGAAGTCCGGATTGAGGCCCGGGGTGTCCTCGTCGAGCGCCGTGGGAGCGACGCGCGCCAGAAGATCGGTGTTCCACGTACCGGCCGGGCAGTCGCCAACTTTGGGTGCATGCGGATCGAGCGTTATGGCAGTTCCCCGAACCTGGTGCGGGCCACATGCTTTGGTGACCGGGAGATAGCGGGTGTCCGTCATCGCGAGCGGTGCGAACACATTCTTCTGAATGTAGGTGTCCTCGGTTTCACCGGTGATCTTCTCGAGGAGTGCACCGAGGATGATGAAGCCGATGTCGGAGTAGTGAAACCGCTCCCCGGGCTCGAACACCACCCACGCTCCGAGGGCACGGTGGATGCCCTCGGCCTTGTCGGGCTTGTCCAGTCCCCACGGCCCGTCCAGGCTCAGATCTCCCGCGATGCCCGACGTATGGGTGAGCAACATGCGCACCGTCACCCGCGCACGGCGTGGGTCGTTGGCGGGGTTGAAGTCGGGCAGGTAGGTCTGCACGGGTTCGTCGAGTTGAACCCGTCCCTGTTCGTAGAGCTGCAGGATGGCAACAGCCGTCGTGAGGCACTTCGACAGCGAGGCCAGATCGAAGATCGTGTCCTCGGTCATCGGTTCGGCGGGGGCAGGTGCCCCGTCCAGCCCCGGTTCGCCGGCCAGCTTGCGTGAACCGAAAGCCTGACGAAAGACGATGTTTCCGCCGTGCCCGACCTGGACCACCGCTCCGGGCATTCGAGGTGCCGCGATCGCGTCGTCGATGAGCTGGACCACCGGGGTGAAGTCACCGGTGGGAACAACGGCGGCCGTCGTGGGTGGTGGGGCGATGGGTGCCTGCGTAGTCGTCGTCGACGTGGAACTGGCTGCCGGTGGACGCGTCGACGGCCCGCACGATGTGACCGCCGCGATCGTGAACACGACGGTTCCGGCGGTGCAGAGCCGAGCAAGACGCGACCGTGACATTGCCACCGGATCGACGGTAGCCGGGCGGTGGACAGTGCGAGGAAGTTGGGCGTTGAAACACGCCGCGCCTTCGCACCCCAACATGTTCGCGGCGCACTGTGACGAACGTGCAGGTTCTTGTGGCGAGGCACCAAAGATCAGACAGAAGGCTGCACGTTCGCCACAGTGCTCAGCGGGCAACACCATCGGAGGAATCGCAGAGCCCGCGGTGCAGACAGCCCGATGTCCTACTACCGCGAGGGTGGGGACAGCCCTACCCCGGACACGCAGGCGCGCCGGATGGGGGCGGATCCGACAGATGCGTAGCGTCGAGCCCATGACCAGCGGGACCCTGTCGAGGAACACGGCGCAGCCCCAACGAGTCGGCCGCCTTCGGCAGCTCGGCGTGGACAGCGGGTATGTATTGCTCGGATTTCCGCTCGCCACAGTGAGTTTCAGTGTTCTGGTGACCGGACTGTCCGCGGGGATCGGGACGTTGGTCATCGGTGTCGGCCTGCTGATTCTCGTCGGCACCCTGTTCGTGGCGCGCTTGTTCGCCGATATCGAGCGACTTCGCTTTCCGGCCGTGCTGCGTAGGCCCCGCAGCCGGCCGGTTTACCGGGCGGCGCCGCCGGCTGTGGGCATCTGGAAGCGGATCCTCGCCCCACTCACCCAGGGCCAGTTCTGGCTTGACCTCGTGTACGGCATTCTCTGCTTTCCGGTCGCGGTGCTCACGTTCACCATCGTGATCAGCTGGTGGGCTTCGGCGATCGCCGGCACGTTGACCGTTCTGTGGGACTGGAGCATCCCGCGCAGCCCCGACAACACCTCGCTTGCCCAGCTGATCGGGCTCGGCGACAGCGCTTTTGCCCGGATCGCCTTCCAGACCGCGATCGGTCTGGTCTGTCTGATCAGCCTCCCGCTCGTGGTGCGCGGGTGCGCCGTGCTCCAAGCGGGCTTCAGCCGAGCCCTGTTGACCGGTGTGGCCGAGCTGCGTCAGACGATCACCGTGCTGACGGAACAGAAGGCCGCGGCCGCCTCCGCCGAGGCCACCGCCCTGCGCCGGCTGGAACGCGACATTCACGACGGACCGCAGCAGCGGCTCATCCGCCTCGCGATGGATCTGGGCCGCGCGCGCCAGCACCTGGATGGTGATCCGGGGCCGCTGCGCGACACCCTCGACGAGGCGATCAGTCAGACGCAGGACACGCTGAACGAGTTGCGTGCGCTGTCCCGCGGTATCGCCCCGCCGGTACTCACCGACCGTGGACTGCCCAGCGCGCTGGCCGCACTGGCTGCGCGGTGCACCATCCCGGTCGAGCTCGCGGTCGACTCCGCCCTGGGCGAGCCGGCGGGAAGGCTCGACGCCGCGGTGGAGACCACCGCCTACTTCGCGGTGGCCGAAGCGCTGACCAATGTCGCCAAACACAGTGGTGCACAGAACTGTTGGGTCACGGTCGCACACGGTCCCGGCGGTGTGCGCGTCGAGATCGTCGACGACGGTGACGGCGGTGCTCACGTGGCCAAGGGCCACGGCCTGGCGGGTCTGGCCGATCGGATTCGGGCCGGCGGTGGCACGCTGAGCGTGGTGAGTCCCGCCGGTGGGCCAACCACGATCGGGGTGGAACTGTTGTGTTGAGAGTGGTGGTAGCCGACGATGCGGTCCTCCTGCGGGAAGGCCTCATCCGGTTGCTGAACGAGAACGGCCACGACGTGGTTGCCGCGGTCGGCGATGGCCCGTCGCTGGTCCAGGCGATCGAACAACACAGGCCGGACGTCTCCGTGGTCGACGTCCGGATGCCGCCGTCTCACACCGACGAGGGCCTGCGTGCCGCAGTGGAAGCCCGGCGACGGGTGGCCCGATCGCCAGTTCTCGTGCTGTCCCAGTACGTCGAGGTGTCCTACGCCGACGACCTGCTGGCGGACGGCGCCGGCGCGATCGGCTATCTCCTCAAGGACAGGGTCGTGGCGATCGCCGACTTCCTCGATGCGGTGCAGCGGGTGGCGTCCGGTGGCACGGTGCTCGACCCCGATGTGGTGGCCCAGTTACTGGTCCGACGCCGACGCGACGACCCGCTGCGACAGATGACTGCGCGCGAACAAGAAGTGCTCGGGCTGATGGCCGAGGGACGGTCCAACGCGAACATCGCCCGCACCCTGGTCGTCAGCGCGGGTGCGGTGGAGAAGCACATCAGCAGTATCTTCGCCAAACTCGGCCTGCCGATCGACGGTGAACAGCACCGTCGGGTACGCGCGGTGCTGACGTATCTGCGCGGCTGGGGGCCGTGACCACGGTGATGCGACGATAGGGCCATGACCGCAACGCTTGTCGCGAAGAATGTGGCCGGCGGTTTCGCCCATCGCACCCTGTTCGAGGGGGTTGACCTGACCGTGGCGCCGGGTGATGTGATCGGGGTGGTCGGCGTCAACGGCGCCGGCAAGAGCACGCTGCTGCGGATCCTGGCCGGGGATCTCGAGCCGCTCGACGGCACGGTCACCGTCGCGCCGGCCGATGCGTTCGTCGGATGGCTGCCGCAGGAACACGAGCGCATACCGGGGGAGACTGTCGCGGCCTACATCGCGCGCCGTACGGGCTGCACCGAAGCCACGCAGGCCATGGATGCCGCGGCCGCGGCACTGGCGGACCCGAACCCCGCCGAGGAGGATCCGGCCGCTGCCTACTCGGCCGCGCTGGATCACTGGCTCGCCACGGGTGCCGCCGACCTCGACGAACGACTGCCGGCCGTGCTGGCCGATCTCGGACTGGACACCGATGCCGTGCGACCAGACTCGACGCCGATGACCGCGCTGTCCGGTGGGCAGGCGGCGCGGGTGGGGTTGGCGGCACTGCTGTTGTCGCGGTTCGACATCGTGCTCCTCGATGAGCCGACCAACGATCTGGACCTCGACGGCCTCGCCCGGCTCGAGCAGTTCGTCAGGGAACTTCGTGGAGGTGTGGTGCTGGTGAGTCACGATCGGGAGTTCCTCGCCCGCAGCGTGACTCGCGTGCTCGAGTTGGATCTGGCGCAGAACACCACCACCGTTTTCGGCGGTGGGTACGAAAGCTATCTGGAGGAGCGTGAGGTCGGTCGCCGGCACCGGCGCGAACAGTACGAGGAGTTCGCCGAGAAGAAGGCCGACCTGGTGGCCCGCGCCCGCACCCAGCGTGAGTGGTCGAGCCAGGGCACCCGTAACGCGATGCGCAAGTCACCGGACAACGACAAGATCCGTCGACGCGCGGCCACCGAGTCCAGCGAAAAGCAGGCGCAGAAGGTGCGTCAGATGGAGAGCCGGATCGCCCGCCTCGAGGAGGTCGAGGAACCCCGGAAGGAATGGACCCTGCAGTTCACCATCGGTGCTGCGCCGCGGTCGAGCTCCGTCGTCGCGACCCTCGACAATACCGTTGTGCGGCAGGGTGATTTCGTGCTGGGTCCGGTGTCGCTGCAGGTTGACGCCGGCGAACGGATCGGTATCACCGGCGCCAACGGGGCCGGGAAGTCGACATTGCTGCGGCTGCTGCTGGGGCGTCGACAGCCCGATGAGGGTCGCGCCGGCCTGGGCGCCAGCGTCGCCATCGGCGAGATCGACCAGGCCCGTGCTGACTTCACCGGCACCGCGCGACTCGTGGACCGCTTCGAGCAGCAGCTGCCGGACTGGTCGACGGCCGATGTGCGGAC
>NZ_LZSY01000107.1 GCF_001665625.1 Mycolicibacterium peregrinum
CGAGGTCGTTGTTGAGTTCGGCGCGTAGGCGTCGTTCTTCGGCGATGCGGTCTTGGCTGTCTTGTTCGCGGGTGTGTGGGCGTTTGGGCATCATCGCGCTCCGGTGCGGATTCTCGTTGGGGGCTCCGGGTTCGGACAAGTTGAGGTTCCCGGTGGGTTGACCCAGGGTGGGGAACATACCCGCGCCGTGCGGTTCGGTGACATGCGTGTGGCCGGTCGGTGTGGTGATTTCGACTGTGCCGTCAGGTAATTGACGATCCGACCAGCCGGGGCAAAACGTCTTCACCAAATGATGGGCCCGGCAGTACAGCTTGGTGTTCGATGGATGCGTCGGGCCCGCCGGATAGGGCACGGTGTGGTCGATGTCGCACCGGGCGATCGGGGCGTCACAACCGGGGAACCGACACGTCAGATCGCGCCAGCGGATGAACTCCGACAGTGCCACCGACGGGCGATACCCCGGCTCAGCCCCCTCGGGGGCGGCGGACTCGCTGGGTTCGATCGGCGCCTCAGGCGAACCGCTCGATTCGGTCGACTCAACCGTGTCAGACACCGTGCCTTGTTCGGCCGGAGTCTTAGGCGCTGCAGGCATCCGCACCGGCTTGATCTTGGCCGCGGCCGCCAGGTCGCGAACGGATTCGGCGGGCAGGATGCCATACCCAGGCAGATACCCCGGATTCTGCGAGGTGCCATCGAGAGTGGATTGCTCGGCCAGCACGTGCACCACCGCCGCATCCGCCGCCGCACGCTTTTGGGCGGCCGGGCAATTATCCCGACCACACCGGCAGGTCAAGTGGGCCTCCCGCCGCGCCAACGGCCCGATCGCATCGGCACGGCGCCGCTCCCGGCTGCGCGGATCATGCTCACACACCGTGTCCGCCAGCGCATCCAGGCGTTGATCGAACGCCGCCCCGTCGGCGGCATCCACATTGGCGACGATGGTGGCCTGACCGGGGCTGCCCGGATCGACCTGCACAAACCGGTCTTGCGCCAGATCCGGCGGCACCCGGACCCCGTTCGGATCGAGCTTCGCGATCCACTGATCAATCCGATCCCGCAACTGCCGCTCGGAGAACCGCATCCACTGAGGCGCCCGCGCAGCTAACTCGGCGTCCAGCCCGGCCCACACCGCGCGGTCCGTGGTCTCGGTGCGGGCGATGATCATCCGCACCACCCGATAGTCGATATCGCCGACGGCGAAGCGGGCTGCCACCTGGGGCAGTTTGTCGCGCAAGACCCGAGCGTGATGTACCTGGGTGCCGCCGCGGCCCCGGCTGATCCGCATCGCCACCGACACCTCCGCCGAAACCTCTTCGAACGGATCGGTGCGCCACAAAATGCTGTCGGCCAGTTCCTGTTCACGCAGGCTGTCCAACGCCCCGATCGCGGCCAACCGTCCGGCGATCGCCACCGACTCGGCCCGCGTAGCAGCACTGACCTTGTCGATCAGCTCCACATCAGACAGTGAGTCGAACATGTGTTCGATTATGCCACCACCCACCGACGCTGCGGGCGAATTCGGGCCGGACAGACCTAGGGGCAGTTCCCGATCGGGTGACCCAGGCGCTTGTCGCCGTCCCAATGACGTAGCCCGGTCACCTGACCGACGATCTCGGCGGGTCGCCCGGCGATCCGCACAGCGGTGGTCAGCCGGCCCGGAGCGATCCGCCGGGCCAGCGTGACGTGCGGGGTCCAATTCCCCGGTTCGGTGTGCGGCATCGCAGCCGGGTCCATGAACGGCAGACACAGTCGATACACCTCGGCCTGGACCTCGAGCAGCTCGTCCGTCGGGACCAGCAGCCGTGCCAATACTCCGGCCGAGCGCCCGAAGATCAGCGTCGCGCCCAGCCGGCACGGCAGCGGGAACCGGTCGACGAGTTCGGTGAGCACGACGTCAGCCTGAACGTCGACGTGTTGGGCGACGGTCAGCGTCGCGTGCGGCCTGCCGGCGGGCGCCTGGCTGGGAATGTCGGCCTCGCGCAGTGCATCCCAGATTTGCCGGACCGCGGCTTCGGTGTCCGGGTCGAATACCAGCTCGACGGAATGGACCATCTCAAGCCAGGCCGGTCAGCCAGTTCAGATCGAAGGCGTCGGCGCAGATCTTCTCGAACTCCTCGGCGCTCGCCCGGCCCGCCCCTGCGGGCAGTACGGCACGCACCGGCGCCAACCGTGCCAGCGCGTCCCGGTTGCCGGACTCGGCGACCCCGGGGTGGTCCGGCCACGCCCCGATCACCAGGCCGGCGCAGGTAATTCCTTGCCCGGCAAGAGCTTCCAATGTCAATGCGGTGTGGTTGAGCGTTCCCAGCCCCGGGGAGACCACCACGAGGACGGCGGCGGAGAGGTCGACGGCCAGATCACGCAGCGTGACGCCGTCAGCCCCCAGCTCGACCAGCAGACCGCCGGCACCTTCGACGAGGGTCAGCCCGTCGGGAACCTCGGCAGCGCGTACCGCATCCGCCAACTCGGTACGCGTCGGCAACGGAAGGCCGGCACGTTGCGCGGCCGCCACGGGCGCCAGCGGTTCCGGGTACCGCCATCCGCCGTGCAGATTGCCGACCCCGGACAACCGGTTCACCTCACCGAGGTCGTTGTCACCGTCCACGGTTCCGGTCTGCACCGGCTTGGATACCGCGACATCGAGCCCGGCAAGCCGGGCCGCGCAGGCCAGCGCCGCGGTCGTCACGGTCTTGCCGACACCGGTGTCGGTCCCGGTGACGACGAGCGTGCTCACAACCGGGCCTCCGACAGAACCTCGGTCAACACCTGACGGGCCAGATCCATCTCGTCGGCGGTCAGCGAGGCCCGGGCCGTCAAGCGCAGACGTGAGGTGCCCTCGGGAACCGTCGGTGGCCGGAAGCAGCCCACCCGTACGCCGCGGTCCAAACAGGCGGCAGCAGCAGCCACCGCGACCTCGGGCTCACCGAGGATCACCGAGACGACGGCGGAATCGGGCACCGCGGTATCCCCGGAGATGCGGGCCAGCTCGGCGGCATGGTTCAGAACCGCTTGCGCTCGCTGGGGTTCGGCGATCAGCACCCGCAGCGCGGCCGACGCCGCACCGACTGCCGCCGGTGCCAACCCCGTATCGAAGATGAACGGACGGGCCGCGTCGATCAGGTGGGCGCGGATCGGCTCGGGGCCGAGCACCACGCCACCCTGGCTGCCGAGCGCCTTCGACAGTGTCGTCGTCATCACCACGTCCGGCGCTCCCGCGAGGCCCGACTCGTACAACAGGCCCTGTCCGCCCGGACCGCGCACGCCGAGCCCGTGTGCCTCGTCGACGAGCAACAACGCGCCGTGTCGGCGGCAGACCGCGTGCAGTTCACGCAGCGGCGCCAGCACTCCGTCGGTGCTGAACACCGATTCGGTCAACACCACCGCGCGGTCCTCGGTCCGCGACGAGAGTGCGGCATCTACGGCGTCGACGTCGAGGTGCGGCGTGACGGTCACCCGCGCACGGGACAACCGGCAGGCGTCGACCAGCGAGGCATGCGTCAGGGCGTCGGAGACGAGCAGTGAGCCGGGGCCACTCAACGCGACGACGGCACCCAGGTTGGCGGTGTAACCCGACGAGAAGACCAATGCCGACTCGGCACCGACGAACGTCGCCAGCGCGGTCTCGAACTCTTCGTGCAACTCGGTGTTTCCGGTGACCAGCCGCGATCCGCCGGCGCCGGCACCCCAGGTGCGCAGCGCCTCGATACCGCCGTCGAGGACCTCAGGGTGTTGCGACAGCCCCAGATAGTCGTTGGAGGCAAGGTCCAATTCGGTCGCCACAGCGGGGCGGGTGCGCAGCTCACGACGAAGCCCGGCCTGCCTGCGCTGCTGCTCGACGTCGGTGAGCCAGGCCAGCGGTGAAAGATCCGTGCGCGTCACGTAGTGCTCCCTCGGGCCGACGACCATTGAACACCGTTCAGGTTAGTGCACGAGCGACGCCGACCATGCCGGCGGTGATCTGTTCCACCTCTGCAGGCGTGCAGATGAACGGCGGCATGGCATAGACCAGCTTGCCGAACGGGCGCAGCCAGACCCCGTGCCGCAACGCCGCCAGCGTCGCCACCCTCATGTCGACCGGCTCGCGCATCTCGATCACGCCGATGGCGCCGAGCACCCGAACATCGGCGACGCCGGGCAGCGCGCGGGCCGGCTCCAGTCCCAGTCGCAGGCCCGCCTCGATCTCGGCCACCCGTGCCGGCCAGTCACTGGCGACCAGCAGTTCCACCGCGGCGACACCGACTGCACAGGCCAGCGCGTTGGCCATGAACGTCGGCCCGTGCATCAGCGCGCCGGGCTCCCCCGCACTGATCGTCCGTGCGATCTCACGGGTACACAGCGTGGCCGCCAGGGTGATGTAGCCGCCGGTCATCGCCTTGCCGACACACATGATGTCCGGGCTCACCCCGGCGTGCTCGGCGGCGAACAGCTTTCCGGTGCGACCGAACCCGGTGGCGATCTCGTCGAAGATGAGCAGTACATGGTGGCGATCGCAGATCGCCCGCAAGTCCGCGAGGTACCGCGGGTCGTGAAACCGCATTCCCCCGGCACCCTGCACAACGGGTTCGACGATGACGGCGGCGAGCTCATCGGCGTGCTCGGCCAGTTGCCGCTCGAACGCCTCGCTATAGGACGGCTCGTAGTCGCCGGGGACGGGCGGTGCGAAAACTTGGGGCACCAGAACGTCGGACCACAGGGAATGCATGCCACCGTCGGGATCACACACGCTCATCGGGGTGAAGGTGTCGCCGTGATAGCCGCCGCGCCAGGTCATCAGACGATGTTTCGACCCTCGGCCGACGCTGCGCCAATACTGCAGCGCCATCTTGACTGCCACCTCGACCGACACCGACCCCGAGTCGCTGAAGAACACGGTCTCCAGGGGTTCGGGGGTGAGGTCGACCAGCAGCTGGGCCAGCCGGGCGGCCGGCTCGTGGGTCAGACCGCCGAACATGACGTGGTTCATCGTGGCGAGTTGGTTGTTGATGGCACGGTCCAGCACCGGATGCCCGTGTCCGTGCACGGCAGTCCACCACGACGCCATCGCATCGAGAACCTCGATCGGTGCGCCGTCGGTAGGGTCGATCACAGTCAGCCACGCGCCCTTGGCCCCGACCGCCACCACCGGCGGTAGCGTGTCCGCGCCCATGGCGCTGTAGGGGTGCCAGATGTGGGCTGCGTCGATGGCGCTGATCTGCGCCGGGGTCAGCTCGGCCACAGTCGGGCAGCCTAGCCCTTTGCTCACAGGGTGTGACGCACGCATCCGAAATGTGAGCGGCGGGCCGATGTTAGGTAAATTGGCCTCGACCATGAAAACCCTTGACGCCCCCCGGACGGAGCCCGGCACCGAATCCGGTTCCGTTCCGCACGCAGTCATGGGCACCCGTGCATCAGGTTTCTACCGCCACGATCTGGACGGACTGCGCGGTATCGCGATTGCCCTCGTGGCGATGTTCCACATCTGGTTCGGTCGAGTTTCCGGTGGTGTCGACGTTTTCCTGGCGCTGTCCGGATTCTTCTTCGGCGGCAAACTCCTGCGGATCGCACTCAACCCCGAAGCTCCGCTGTTGCCCGTTCCCGAACTGGTCCGGTTGATTCGGCGCCTACTTCCAGCACTGGTCGTGGTGCTTGCCGCAGCCGCCGTGCTGACGATCCTCGTGCAGCCAGAGACCCGCTGGGAAACGTTTGCTGACCAGAGTCTGGCGAGCCTGGGCTACTACCAGAACTGGGAACTGTCCAACACCGCCGCGGACTACCTTCGCGCCGGTGAGGCGGTCAGTCCGCTGCAGCACATCTGGTCGATGTCGGTCCAGGGGCAGTTCTACGTGGCGTTCCTGGCGCTGGTCTTCGGGTTCGCTTTCCTCGGCGGCCGGATCTTCGGACGGCACCTACGCACCGCGTTCATCGTTTTACTGGGCGCCCTGACCATCGCGTCCTTCGTATACGCGATCATCGCCCACAACAACGACCAGGCCACCGCCTACTACAACAGCTTCGCCCGCGGCTGGGAGCTGCTGATCGGCGCGCTCGCCGGGGCTTTGGTTCCGGCGGTGCGGTGGCCGATGTGGCTGCGCACGATCTTGTCCACCGTGGCGTTGGCGGCCATCCTGTCGTGCGGTTGGTTGATCGACGGCGTCAAGGAGTTCCCGGGGCCGTGGACGCTGGTTCCGGTCGGCGCCACCGTCCTCTTCATCCTGGCGGCCGCGAACCGGTCCGAGGATCCGAGCGCGGGCCAGCGGTTACCCGCACCCAACCGGATGCTGGCAACAAAGCCGTTCGTGTCGCTGGGCTCGATGGCGTACTCGCTCTACCTCTGGCACTGGCCGTTGCTCATCTTCTGGCTGTCCTACTCGGGCCACGCGCACGCCAACTTCCTCGAGGGCACGATCGTGCTGCTGGTGTCGGGCGTGCTCGCCTGGCTCACCACCCGTTACATCGAGGAGCCGCTGCGCTCGCAGAAAAAAGCAAAGGACACCACCCAGAGTGTGTCCATGCCCGCCATTCCGTGGCGGGTCCGGCTGCGTCGGCCCACCATCGTCCTCGGCTCCATCGTCGGACTGCTCGGTGTCGCGTTGACGGCCACCTCCTTCACCTGGCGCGAGCACGTCACCGTGCAGCGCGCCAACGGCAAGGAGCTCTCCGGACTGTCGGCCCGCGACTACCCAGGGGCCCGCGCACTGATCGACCATGCCCGCGTGCCCAAGCTGCCGATGCGCCCGACGGTGCTCGAAGCCAAGGACGATCTGCCCGCGTCCACGACCGACGGCTGTATCAGCGATTTCGGCAACACCGACGTGATCAACTGCACCTACGGCGACAAGGACGCGGCGCGCACCATCGCGGTCGCCGGCGGCTCACATGCCGAGCACTGGATCACCGCGCTCGATCTACTGGGCCGTCTGCACAACTTCAAGGTGGTCACCTACCTCAAGATGGGTTGCCCGCTCACCACCGAGGAAACCCCGCTGGTGATGGGCGACAACCGCCCCTATCCGAAATGCCATGAGTGGAACCAGAAGGTGATGACCCAGCTCATCGCCGATCGCCCCGAATTCGTGTTCACCACATCGACGCGGCCCTGGAACATCAAAGACGGCGACGTCATGCCGGGCACCTACATCGGAATTTGGGAAACCCTCTCCCAGAACAACATTCCGGTTCTGGCAATGCGCGACACCCCGTGGCTGACCCGCAACGGCAAGCCGTACTTCCCCTACGACTGCCTGGCCAACGGTGGCGATGCCATCTCCTGCGGCATCGATCGGTCCAAGGTACTCTCCGACCACAACCCCACGCTGGATTTCGTCGGGAGGTTTCCTCTGCTCAAGCCACTGGACATGAGCGATGCGGTGTGCCGGAAGGACTACTGCCGCGTGGTGGAGGGAAATGTGTTGCTGTACCACGATTCTCACCATATTTCGACGACGTATATGCGCACGATGACAGGTGAATTGGGCCGTCAGATGGCGGTCGCCACCGGTTGGTGGTGAACCCATGCCGCCGTCATCTCCCGTGCCTCCATCGTCAGCACCCACGCCGATGTCGACTGTGTGGCCCGGCGAGGCCTACCCGCTCGGGGCCACCTATGACGGTGCCGGCACCAACTTCTCGTTGTTCTCCGAAGTCGCCGAACGGGTCGAGCTGTGTCTGATCGCCAAGGACGGCACAGAACATCGGATCAACCTCGAAGAGGTCGACGGGTACGTCTGGCACGCCTATCTACCTACGGTCACCCCCGGCCAGCGTTACGGGTACCGGGTGTACGGCCCATGGGATCCGGGCAGCGGCCATCGGTGTGATCCCAGCAAGTTACTGCTCGACCCGTATGGCAAGTCGTTTCACGGTGACTTCGACTTCAGCCAGGCCCTGTTCTCCTACGACCTGAACGCCGAGCCGCCCGGTACCGGAAACCCGCCCGGGGTCGACTCTCTCGGTCACACCATGACCAGCGTGGTGATCAACCCGTTCTTCCAGTGGGGATCCGACCGGGCGCCCAAGACGCCGTATCACGACACGGTGATCTACGAGGCACACGTCAAGGGCATGACCCAGACCCACCCGGGAATCCCGGAGGAACTCCGGGGGACGTACGCCGGACTCAGTCACCCGGTGATCATCGAATACCTCCAGTCGCTGAACATCACCGCGATCGAGTTGATGCCGGTGCACCAGTTCATGCATGACCACCGCCTGCTGGATCTCGGGCTGCGAAACTACTGGGGCTACAACACAGTCGGCTTTTTCGCCCCGCATTTCCAGTACGCCGCCACCCGGCACGCCGGCGGCGCGGTGGCCGAGTTCAAGACCATGGTCAAGGCGTTCCACGACGCGGGTATCGAGGTGATCCTCGACGTGGTCTACAACCACACCGCCGAAGGCAACCACCTCGGTCCGACCATCAACTTCCGCGGCATCGACAACGCCGCCTACTACCGTCTGCTCGACGGACAGCCCGAGTACTACAAGGATTTCACCGGGACCGGCAACAGCCTCAACGCGCGGCACCCACACACGCTGCAACTGATCATGGACTCACTGCGGTACTGGGTCCTGGAGATGCACGTCGACGGGTTCCGGTTCGACCTGGCCTCCACACTGGCCCGCGAATTTTATGACGTGGACCGCCTCTCGGCGTTCTTCGATCTGGTCCAGCAGGATCCGGTGGTCAGCCAGGTCAAGCTCATCGCCGAGCCGTGGGACATCGGCGAGGGTGGCTACCAGGTCGGCAACTTCCCAGGTTTGTGGACCGAATGGAACGGGAAGTATCGCGATACTGTGCGCGATTACTGGCGGGGCGAGCCCGCAACTCTGGGGGAGTTCGCCTCCCGGCTGACCGGCTCCTCGGACCTGTACGAGGCCACCGGCCGTCGTCCCGGTGCCAGCATCAACTTCGTCACCTGTCACGACGGGTTCACTCTCAACGACCTCGTGTCGTACAACGAGAAGCACAACGAGGCCAACGGTGAGGACAACCGCGACGGCGAGAGTCACAACCGCTCGTGGAACTGCGGGGTCGAGGGACCGACCGACGATCCGGCGATTCTGGCCTTGCGCGCCAAGCAGATGCGCAACATCGTGGGGACGCTGATGCTGTCGCAGGGCACCCCGATGATCGCGCACGGCGACGAGATCGGCCGTACCCAGTTGGGCAACAACAACGTGTACTGCCAGGATTCCGAGCTGTCCTGGATGGACTGGTCGCTGCTGGAGACCAATGCCGAGCACCTCGAGTTCACCCGCAAGGTACTGGCATTCCGTAAGCGCCATGCGGCGTTCCGTCGTCGCCGGTTCTTCGAGGGCAAACCGATCCGCAGTGGTGATCAGGTCCGCGACATCGCCTGGCTCACTCCGGGCGGCACCGAGATGACTCCGGAGGACTGGGGAACGGGATTGGGAACCTGTGTCGCGGTGTTCCTGAACGGCGACTCCATCCCCGCCCCCAATGCCCGCGGTGAACGCGTGGTCGACGACACGTTCCTGCTGTGCTTCAACGCCAATGACCACGAGCAGGATTTCGTCACCCCCAACGGCGACTATGCCGCCGAATGGACCGGTGACCTCGACACCGCCAGTCCGACGGGCGATTCCGATCTGGTGGTGGCCGCCGGCGAGAAGATCTCGCTACAGGCCCGCTCCCTACTCGTCCTACGCAAGACGGCCTGACATGCCGCGCCCGGTGCTGTCCACGTATCGGCTCCAGATGCGCGGGGACTGCTGCACATTCGACGATGCGGTGAACCTGCTCGACTACCTCGACCGTCTCGGTGTGTCACACCTCTATCTCTCGCCGATCCTGTCGGCCGCACAGGGATCGACCCATGGATACGATGTCACCGATCCCACCACGGTGTCGACCGCACTTGGTGGATCCAAAGGTCTACAGCGCCTGTCGGAAGCGGCCCGATCCCGCGGCATGGGGCTGATCGTTGACATCGTGCCCAACCACGTCGGTGTTGCCCATCCCGAGCAGAACCCGTGGTGGTGGGACCTACTTCGGCACGGCCGAGATTCCGCTTACGCCGGCTACTTCGACATCGACTGGGATCTCGATGCCGGCCGGATCGTGTTGCCGGTCCTGGGTTCCGATGACGACGTCGCCGACCTCGTGGTCGACGGCGACGTGCTGCGCCTGGGCGATCTGGTCTTCCCCATCGCACCGGGGACCGGCGCGGGTACCGGCAGCGAAGTGCACGATCGCCAGCACTACCGGCTGACCGGTTGGCGCAGCGGAATCTGCGGCTACCGGCGCTTCTTCTCGATCACGTCTCTGGCCGCACTGCGCCAGGAAGACCGTGCCGTTTTCGACGCCAGCCATGTGGAGGTCAAACGCTGGTTCGACGAAGGATTGGTGGATGGTCTGCGTATCGACCATCCGGACGGATTGTCTGATCCCGCAGGCTATCTGCGGTGGTTGCGTGAGCTCACCGGCCCCGACGCGTGGATCGTGGTCGAGAAGATCCTGGCCGCCGACGAAAGCCTCGATGCATCGCTCCCGGTTAACGGCACCACCGGGTACGACACGTTGCGTGAGATCGGCGGACTGTTCGTCGACCCGGCCGCCGAGAGCCCGCTCACCGCGGTGAGTGGCGATCCGGATCCCGAGGCCGAATCGACGCTCAAGAGGGCTGCTGTGGCCGAGACCCTCGCCAGCGAGTTGGGCCGACTGTGCCGATCCGTCACGGCGGTGACCGGGCAGCACGACCCCCGACTGCCTGCGGCGCTGGCCACACTGATCAGCAGGATCGGCGTGTACCGCAGTGATTATCCGGCACTGGGCACGATCCTCCCGGTGGCGATACAGGAGTCTGCCTGCGCCGCACCCGAACTCACCGAAGCGTTGACCGCCATCTCGGTAGCCATGTCCCGCAGCGGCGAGGTGGTCTCCCGGTTCAACCAACTGTGTGGCGCCGCGACCGCCAAGGCCGTCGAAGACTGCCTGTTCTACCGCGAGGCGCGTCTCGTGTCGCTCAACGAGGTCGGCGGCGCACCGGAGTTGTTCGGGGTCACGGCGGCTGAGTTCCATCAGCGGGCGACGGCGCGAATGTGTGCCTGGCCGGCCACGATGACCGCATTGTCGACCCACGACACCAAGCGCGGCGAGGATGTCCGCGCCCGCATCGGCCTGCTGTCCCAGGTGCCCGAGACGTGGGCAGATTCGGTCGAGCGGTGGATTGCAACGTCTACTCCCCCCGACCGTGACACCGCACTGTTCCTGTGGCAGAACATCTTCGGCGTCTGGCCGGTCGACGGCGCCGTGACCGACGAGCTTCGCTCCCGGCTGCACGGCTACGCCGAGAAGGCGATCCGGGAGGGCGCCACCAGGACGTCTTGGCACGACCCCGACGTGGATTTCGAGAACGAGGTACACGCTTGGCTGGACCGCGTGCTCGACGGGCCGGTCGCAGCCGAACTGACGGCATTGGTGAGCCGACTCGAAGCCCATGCCCGCAACGACATCCTTGGCCAGAAACTCATTCAGCTCACGGCACCCGGCATCCCCGACGTCTACCAGGGCACCGAGACGACCGAGGACAGCCTGGTCGATCCGGACAACCGGCGCCCGGTCGACCATGCGGCACTGCGCGGAGCTGCGGAGCGCGGCGACGACGACAAGCTGCGCGTGACCATGGCCGCCCTGGCGCTCCGCCGGGCCCGGCCCGAGACATTCCTGGCCGGCGCCTACGCCCCGCTGCCGGCGACCGGCAGTGCCGCGAGACACTTGGTGGCGTTTCTGCGAGGTCAGGATGTGGTGGTGGCCGCCTGTCGATGGACCGTGGCGCTGGCCGAAACCGGCTGGGAAGACACAATATTGCCGCTGCCCGTGGGCCAGTGGCTGGATCGACTGAGCGGGCGTCAGTGGGCTGGGTCGGTCCCGCTGACCGAGCTGCTCGCCGATTCGCCGGTGGCGCTGCTGGAGCGTACCGATGACTGAATTCACCGTGTGGGCACCGGCCCCCGACCGCGTGCGGGTCGACGTCGACGGAACGCTGCACGACATGGTGCGCTCCGAAGACGGCTGGTGGCGTGCCGAGGTCGCCAGCCGTAGCGACGCCCGATACGGGTTCGTTCTCGACGACGATCCGACAGTGCTGCCCGATCCTCGCTCAGCGCGCCAACCCGACGGTGTACATGAACGCTCCCAGCTGTGGCAGCCCGCGCCCGATGCCTGGACCGACAGCGGCTGGGCGGGCCGCTCGATCAGCGGCGCGGTGATCTACGAACTTCATGTCGGAACCTTCACTCCCGAGGGCACATTCGATTCCGCCATCCACAAGCTCGACCACCTGTTGGATCTCGGTGTCGATTTCGTGGAGTTGATGCCGGTCAATGCCTTCAACGGCACCCATGGGTGGGGCTACGACGGCGTGCTCTGGTACGCAGTGCACGAGCCCTACGGCGGTCCCGACGGACTGATCCGGCTCATCGATGCCTGCCATGGGCGTGGTCTCGGTGTACTGATCGACGCGGTGTTCAACCATCTCGGCCCCTCGGGCAATTACCTTCCGCGGTTCGGCCCCTACCTGTCATCCGGCCACAACCCGTGGGGCAGTTCGATCAACCTGTCCGATGCCGACGCCGACGAGGTGCGCACTTACATCATCGATTGCGCGCTGCGCTGGATGCGCGACTTCCACGCCGACGGCCTACGCCTGGATGCAGTGCACGCACTGGTGGACCACACCGCAATCCATCTGCTCGAGGAACTGGCGACCGACACCGACGCCCTGGCCGGGGAACTCGGGCGACCGCTGTCGCTGATCGCCGAAAGCGACCTCAACGATCCGCGGCTGATCACTCCTCGCGACCGCGGCGGGTACGGGCTCGCCGCACAGTGGGACGACGATATCCACCACGCCATCCACGCCGCGGTGTCCGGCGAAAGGCAGGGCTACTACGCGGATTTCGGATCGTTGGCGACGTTGGCGCAGACGTTGAAGCACGGCTACTTTCATGCCGGCACCTATTCGTCGTTCCGGCACCGCAGGCACGGTCGGCCATTGGACACCGCCACGATTCCGGGTACTCGGCTGCTGGCCTACACCCTCACCCACGACCAGGTCGGCAACCGCGCCGTCGGCGACCGGCCGTCACAGTTGCTGACCTTCGGCCAGCTGGCGGTCAAGGCCGCGTTGGCACTCGGATCTCCTTACACGGCGATGCTTTTCATGGGTGAGGAATGGGGATCCTCCTCGCCGTTCCAGTTCTTCAGTTCACACCCCGAGCCGGACCTTGCCCGCGCCACTGCCGAGGGGCGCAAAGCCGAGTTCGCCGAGCATGGCTGGGACGCCGACGAGATTCCCGATCCGCAGGACCCGGCGACCTTCCAGCGCTCCAAACTGAACTGGGGCGAGGTCACCGAGGGTGATCATGATCGGCTGCACCGCACGTATCACGCCCTGATCGCGTTGCGGCGCAGCGAACCCGACCTCGCAGATCCGTGGCTCGACCACATGTCCATCGACTTCGACGAAGAGCAGCGCTGGATTCTGCTGCATCGAGGGGCCGTGTCGATCGCCTGCAACCTGGGCACCGAGGCGGTGACGGTTCCCGTTTCCGGCGAGCTGCTCCTGGCGTGGGAAACCCCCGACATCCGCGCCGAATCCATGGTGTTGGCCGGCCACTCATTCGCCGTCCTGCGTAGCAAGCGCGATCAGTGAACCTTTCGCACGGACGTGCCGTCGAGGTCCACGACGGCACCGCGCGAGTTCGTCGGCCGTAGTTCCGAAAGTCGATCACCGCTCGTGTCGACGAGCACCGAGTGCGTCTCGCCAAATGCGAACGCATGCCGCTCACCCCACTGGCGCAGCGCCACCACCACCGTGAAGAGGTCACGACCGGTCTGGGTGAGGGTGTACACCTGCCGCCGGCCCGACGCGGCCGTCTCCCGGTCGAGAATGCCGCGGTCGACCAATCGGCGCAGGCGGTCGGTCAGGATGTTGCGCGCGATGCCGGTCCGCTGCTGAAAATCGGTGAAGGCGCGGGCTCCGTCCATGGCGTCACGCACGATCAACAGGCTCCAGCGATCCCCCACCAGGTCGAGGGTGCGCGCCACCGGACATGCGGGATCGGTCCAGGTCACGTCATCGCTGTACGGCATCGCCTCGCCCATCGCTCCCCCTGAAGAGTTGCTGAATGAAACTATTCTGCCGTAGCGTCGGTTCAGTTGCAATATGCAACCAATTGGAGGGTAGATGAAACCGACCGTCGGCCTGAAGATGCTTCTCGCCACCGTGTGCGCAGTGGCCGTGGCAACGATCTATGCGGCACAGCCGGTGCTGACCCTGATCGGCCACGACCTGGGCGTGCCCGATGCCGAGCTGGGATCGATCGTCACCGCCGGACAACTGGGTTATCTGGTGGGACTGTTCGCCCTCGTCCCGCTCGGCGACATGGTCGATCGCCGCCGGCTCATCAGCGGGCACCTGGTGTTGGCCGCAGTGGGCGTAACACTGGCCGCGACGGCCGCACAGTCCTGGCTACTGCTAGCCGGCCTGGCGGTGGCCGGCCTGTTCGCGGTAGTCGTTCAGACCACGGTCGCCTACGCTGCGGCTCTGTCCACACCCGAACAACGCGGCCGAACCCTCGGCGTGGTGACCTCCGGAGTCGTCATTGGCATCCTCGGATCCCGCGTGGCGGCGGGAGGAGCCGCAGCACGAGACATGCCAGCGTCAGCAACAGCACCGCCAGACCCGCCCCGTGCGCACACCACCTACGTCGAGGTGCTGGCGTCGTTGGGCCGACTGTTCGGTGACCGCCTGTTCGTCTCGCGCGGGGTGATCGCGTTCTTTCTGTTCGCCTCGTTCGGAACGCTGTGGAGCGGCCTGGCGCTGCCACTGGCGGCGGATCCGTGGCATCTGAGCACAGCTCAGATCGGACTCTTCGGAATCGCCGGCCTCGCAGGCGCACTCGGCGCCGCCCGGGCCGGACACTGGGCTGACGCCGGGTTCGCAAGTACGGTCACCGGCGGGGCGCTCGCATTACTGGCCGTATCGTGGCTGGCCATCGGGCACGTGTCATGGTCGCTGCTGCCGATCGTCGTCGGTGTCCTCGTGCTCGACTTCGCGGTGCAAGCTGTCCATGTGAGCAATCAGCACCTGCTGACCACTGCCCACCCGCACCGCACCAGCAGCGTCATCGGCGGCTATATGTTCTTCTACTCACTCGGCTCAGCCCTGGGTGCGACCGCCACGACCGCCGCGTTCTCGGCTGCAGGCTGGACCGCCTCGGCGCTCCTCGGCGCCGCCTTCGCCGGCTGCGCCCTCGTCACGTGGGCGGTCAGCGGACCGGCGCACCGAACGCCACGATGACGGCGACCAGTGCCAGAACTGCCGCGAACACCGGCAGATGGTCCACGGCTTTCGTGACCAACTTCTCCCCCGCCGCGACTCCGAAGAGGACCACCATCAGCCACAGTGCGTGCGGAGCCAACGCCATGGGCAGCATCATCGGGCCGCAGGCGCCCACACAGCGCAGCCCGTTACGCAGGCCCTCGCCGACGCATGCCCGGTCCGCTCGCCGGCCGTCCGCAGGCAGCGCCTGTACCCGATGACACGCCCGCAGGAACAACCGCTTCCGGCGGGTCAGTTCCCAGGCTGCCGCGCCCGCGAGCAGACCCGAGACCACCGGAACACCAACTGTTTTCACACCGATCGACCAGACAATGGCCAGCGCTGCGGCACCGAACACCGACCACACTGCGAGATAACCGAGTACGAACAACACTTGGCTGCGGTGCCGCCGATTCCACCTGCCGTTCATCGATATCGACCGCACGGCGGGCAGCGTCGTGGGCAGCATCATCGCCGCGGCCATGACCACCCACATTCCCAGCGAGGCAGGAAATTCGGGCACACCGGGACCCATCGCCGCGCAGCGTTCTGCGACGACGCCCAACCCTGACGCCCCATGGTGGTGGGCCGCAGCGTGAGGCACTGCCGAACAGTGATGGGCGCCAACGTGACCCGGAATCATCACGTGCAGTACCGTCACCGCCGACCAGGCAGCCACCGAAACCGTGAGCACGGATAACTCCGGATGCCGCCACCACAACCGTCGCCAGGGCGATGGCCGCGCCGGTGCTGCAGCCAGAGTCATTGCAGGAAGACACTCACGCGCCCGACGCGCGCCTGTCCCGGCTCCTGCGGTGCCGAGGCCTGAGCCCCCGGTAGCCGGATGGGATGAGCGGCCGGCTCCACGTACTGCGGCACGAAGGTGACGCTGACCTGGTCACTCCACCGCCCTTCGGCGGTGAACCGTTGATACAGACCGGTGATGTCGTAGGCGAGCCGCATCCCGCCGTGTTCATTGTCGGGATTGATGGTTTCCTCGATCCCGAAAAATGCGGCGACACCGACGAAATGGTCATCATCGACAGTGGGTTCACCGCCGCCCACGTCGAGATACACCTTGTAGGTGACGCCCACCGGCGCCGGGGACGTCACATCCTCGATCCGAAGGAAAGCGCGGGATACCGGGCTTTCCTCCTGGGCCAGAGGGCCCAGGGGTGGCGCGATGGCGAAGGTGACGTTCGTCGCCTCACCGGCGAGGGCGATCGCGCGATCCGATGCTCCGACGAGTTCCGGTGGGTTCTCGGGCGCAGGTGCGGTTGGCATGAGTGCCTCCAGTGCGACAGGGGCGGCGATGTCCTCATAGCTGTAGCTGAGCTGAGGGGCAGTTTCGAGCACCTCCTGAACCGTCTCGGTGAGCGTCGCCCGGTTCTCGTCATGGAAGTGGAAGGTCACACCGCTCAGCCAGGCGGCCTCCGTGGTGTTGGCGCGGTCCGGCATCGTCCGCCAGATCTCCCAGATCCGGTCGATGTTGGCATGATGTAGCCAGAAGATGGGGTCCAGCGCCGCCGTGTTGAACGATCCCATCAGTCCACCCACACCCACGTGGACGGCACCGTGGGGCGTTCCTTCCAACGGTCCCATCGCCGCACCGGGGTCCTCGCCGGCATGACTGAATCCCGTACGCCCACCGGCGAACCCGCCGAACCCGGCGAAGTCGACGGGCGCCAGCGCACTCGTCAGGTCGACATCGGAGGCAGGCAGTGACGAGCCGTCGTTGAGGTTCCGTCCGGGCACCCACAGGGGATTCGGTGTCACCCCGTCCGGCAGGGTCGTATCGAGGAAGGCCTGCGGCAGCCGGCGGCGGTCCGGGTCGTCGCTGGTGTAGTTCCAGTAAGGCAGCGCCCAGGTCGACTTGGTCTGTTCATCGACGTCGTCGAGTTCCTGGATGGCCGACGTGACAATCCGCTCGAACCATTGCAGATACATCCGGTGCCAGGGCAGGAAGAACCAGCAGAAGTGCTGGCACTGATTGCGGAACCGGTCGGGCTTCACGGTGGTGCCGTGAATGTCAGACTGATACTGCCAACCGATCGGATCCAGCTGATCCGCATCTGTCCGGCCGATCAGCACCTGAACTGCGCGGGCGTAGGCGTAGATCGTCGGGTGCCAGTGATCGATGTGATCGAGCGTCCAGATGTTGCGCCGAACGCGGGTCGATGCCGACTCCGCGACCGTGAGGGTGTCACCGGACTGCATGATGTGTTCGGCCATGGTCGGCTCTTCCTTGCTGCGGATCTCCAGTGGGGCGAATACCCACGTCAGGACGGTAAGCGCCCGGAGGCAGGGGCGCGCGCGTACATCACTACCTGTGTTCGGCGTCGACGCCGGCAGCACGCGCATCGCGGTGGCCCGCACACGCATCCAAGCTCCCGATCGCCGCGATATTCGAGTAGGCCACTACGCACGCATCTGCGCCGCACTCTGGCGCATGATCAGGCCGTGCCACGGCGCCGGCGCAGGCCGGTCCGCACCCGGGCAGCCCAACCCTCGGAGCAGGAGATGTGAGAACTCATGAACGACAACGGGTTAGAGAGCTTTGCACTGCACAGCGCGGACAAGTACCAGGGCCCGGCAGTACAGGCCATCAATGACGAGGCGGTTGTGCCCGGTGGGGCGCAGGCGATCGACGTGGCAACGCTCGATCCGGAATCGGCGGCACGCCGCTACCTCAACCAGATGATCTCCAGCCCCGAGGTGCCCTCGATCACCGACAGCAGCGCAGGCCCGGTGACCGAGTACCTGGCCCTGGGCACCGAGTCGATTCCGCTGACCGAATCCACCGTCGTGAAGTTCGCCCAATACCGCCAACGCATCCCGGTGTACGGGTCGCTCGTCACGATCGAACTCGACGACGCGAACAACATGCTGGCCGTCAACTCGGCGATCGGTAATCCCGAAGGGGTCGACGCGGTCGCGACCATATCGCCGGCGCAGGCCCAGGACGTGATCGTCAAGGATGCGGGCAAAGACGCATTGCCACTGCCGGAGCCACCCCGGCTCTACTTCTACTTCGACAAGAGTGCAGACTCCAGCGTCTGGCGCCTCGTGTACATCGCCAAGAACGTACAGCGCCACCGCGAGCGCACCTCCGACGGTCACCCGGAGACCCTGCCGGAGCTCTTCGACTACGTTGTCGACGCGCACTCCGGCGATCTCGTCGCCAAACTTCCCCGCACCCAGACGATTTCGTGGACCCTGGAAGAGCTGGACTCGACCGACGCCCTCGGCCAGACCCGCCGCATCCGGGCCGAACGCGACGAGAACGACAACAAGCGACTGGTGGATCCCACCCGGCGCATCGAGACCTACGATTTCGGGTTCCGCAAGATCGAATCGCAGTTCCGCTCACTACCGGGCGCGGCGCCGATCTCCAATCCACCGGCACCTTGGAGCCCGGCGGCGATCAGTGCCCACGCCAACGCCCAGGAGGTTGCCGACTATCTGTTGAACACGTTGCAGCGCAACGGCCTCGACAACCAGGGCGGTCCGTTCATCTCGTCCATCAACTGCACCTCTATCCAGGCCGCGACACCCCAGGAATGGCGCAACGCCGCCTGGATCGGCACCCAGATGGTGTACGGGCAGCGCAGTGTCGGCGGCGAACTGCGGTCGTATGCAGTGGCGATGGACGTCGTGGCGCATGAAATGACGCACGGACTGACCGACAACACGGCCCGTCTCGAGTACAAGGACGAGTCCGGCGCGCTGAACGAGTCCTACTCGGACATCATGGGGACGATCATCGCGAACTCCCAGAAACCCGACATCGACAGCTGGAACTGGGAAATGGGTGAAGAACTCGACGGTACCGGCGTACCCCTGAGGGATCTGAGTGATCCGGCCCGGCGCGGCCAGCCCGCGCACATGCGCGACTATGTACACACGACCCGGGACAACGGCGGTGTGCACACCAACAGTGGCATCCACAACAAGGCGGCGTTCAACATCATCAGCGCAAAAAACGGCCAGGGCCATCTCTTCACGCCCCAGGATGTGGCAGCGCTGTTCTACCTCGCACTGACACTTCATCTTTCGCGGACGTCAGGTTTCAGTGACAGCCGCCGGGCCGTGGAACTGGTGGCCAAGTCTCTGTTCCGCGGAGACTCCGAAAGCGTTCGGGATGAGAAGGTCGCCGCGGTGAGCGCCGGATTCGAGGCCACCGGGATCAGCGCCTGAAGGCTCGCCCTTCAGGTCGGGTTCCTCAGGTCAGGTACCGGTACGTCGGCGACCCGGGTTCGAGCAACTCCACGTGGATGTCGGAGTCCGCCATCCGGGCCAGCAGGCCTTCGAGGTCGGTCGCTGCACTCAACTCGACACCGCACAGTGCCTCACCGGTCTCGCGGTTGTTGCGCTTGACGTACTCGAAAAGCGTGATGTCGTCGCCCGGTCCGAGAACCTCGTCCAGGAAACGGCGCAACGCCCCGGGTTCCTGCGGAAAGTCGACCAGGAAGTAGTGCTTGAGCCCCAGGTGCACCAGTGACCGCTCGACCACCTCGTTGTACCGCGACACGTCGTTGTTCCCGCCGGAGATCAGGCACACGACGGTGGAACCGCGTTCGATGTCCGCCTCCAGCAGCGCCGCGACCGACAACGCACCGGCAGGCTCGGCGATGATTCCGTCGTTCTGATACAGGTCGAGCATCGTGGTGCACACCGCGCCTTCGTCGACCGTGGTGAGCGAGACCATGTCACCGGCCGCGGCCAACGCGGCATACGGCAGCGCCCCGGCCCGCGCCACTGCCGCGCCGTCGACGAACTGGTCGACGTGATCGAGGGTGACGGGCTGGCCCGCGGCCAGCGCGGCGATCATCGAGGCCGCACCGGCCGGCTCGACGCCGAGTACCGACGTGCCCGAGGCACGCTCGGCGAGGTAGGTGGTGATTCCGGAGATACAGCCGCCGCCGCCGACGGGGACGATCACCAGGTCCGGCTCGTCGTCGAGTTGGTCGAGCAGCTCGGCAGCGATGGTGCCCTGCCCGGCCATCGTCCGCACATCGTCGTACGGAGGTACGAGGGTCGCCCCGGTCCGGGCGACGTCGTCGAGCGCCGCGGCAGCGGCCAGATCGTAGGTCGACCCGACCGCGATGAGCTCGATGAACTCGCGGCCGTGGTACCTGATCCGGTCCCGCTTCTGCTTGGGCGTCTTGGCCGGCACGTATACGCGACCGTGGGTCCGCATCGACCGGCAGGCCATGGCGAAGCCCTGCGCATGGTTGCCCGCCGATGAGCACACCACGCCGGCGGCGAGCTCCTCGGGAGAGAGCTGCGCCATCAGGTTGAACGCCCCGCGCACCTTGTAGGACCGCACTGCTTGCAGGTCCTCACGCTTGAGGTAGACATTGGCTCCGGTCGCGTCCGAGAGCCGTTCGTTGAACTGCAGCGGACTGCGGGTGACCACGCCGGAAATTCGCTTGGCGGCCTCGTCGATGTCGGCCGCGGAAAGCGGCGCAGCCAGCGGGGAGACTCGGGAGCCCTTGCTCAGATCGGCAGTCACCGTTCAATGGTGCCACTGGCCAGGCATTTCTCTGCAGTTGGGTGGGGACACGCGACGGGACCCCGGCAGCTGGACGGCTATCGCGAGGAAAGCAACAGCAGGTGGTTGAAGGGACTCCGAACTGGGAAAACAACCGTCATGCGGCACATGCAGCAGCGGGCGCGGCGGGTAGCGGCACACACCGTTTCGGTAGGCGCGCTGGCGTTATCTGCCTGCGCGGCGGCCACCGGCATCCCTGCGGATGCCTACACGGCGCGGATTTTCATCAACGGCGAGCAGGTCCCGACCACGTTCTCGGTGCTCTGCACGCAGCGGTCCTGGCTGTGGACCATCGAAACTCAGCCGGAAACGCCCGGCTTCACGGCCATCATCCAGACCGGCGCCACCGTCGAGCCGAAAGTCATGCGCTTGACCGGGTTGGAAGGGTTCACCGGCGGCTCGGCCAATGTGACAGCGCCTGCCGACGCCAGCGTCGATGGCACCACATTCCATATCAGCGGCACGGCGCGTGGCTGGTTCGCGGACCGCCCCACCCGACCGGCCGAGGTCCAGTACCGGATGGAAGCCCGCTGTTGAGCAGTCTGGACCGATAAAGCGACACGCCACATCCAAGGTTTCGGCTAGCCGAAATCAATGTTGCGAGCTATCGTCAATACATGACCACCGCCGGGAACTTTCGCAGTGTCGCCTCCCGGGCCGATCACCAAGTGGACATCGCCGGGGTGCCCTGGCCGACCTACAAGCTGATCGCCCTGGCGGTCGGTGCGCTGGTACTGGTGATCGTCGGCGTGGCAACCATGAGCGCCGCCCCGGCGGTACTCTCCGCAGCCGCGGCGACCATCGTCGTGTGGCTGAGCCTCGGCCACGTTTCGCCGTCTGATCAGTGACCCTCCAGCAGCCGCCGCAAGGTCGCTAGATCCGCTGCCACCGCAGCCACGTCTGCTTCGAACTCCGAGTCCGTCACGCCGGGCCGCTGCCGGACGGTGAACACGACTTCGCACGACTCGGCGTCGACGCCGCCCGGCACCACCCGCATCGGGTTGTAGACGGCCTCACCCGAGGGCAACCGCACCACGTGGTCAAGCACTCCCAGCGTGTTGGGGCCGGCGAATTCGACGGTGACCTCACCCATCGGCGAATCGGCGACCCATCCGCGCGGGGTGAGTCGTAGCCCACCTTCAGCCAGCCCCGCCGCCCAGTTCGCCAGGTGCTGCGGATCTGCCGCGTAGGCGTACACCGCGTCCGCGGCAACCTCGATCCAGACGCTCACGTGCATGCTGCGCATGGCTCCCACCGTAGGCTGCGGTCAGCTCACTGCCCACCCCCCTTTCACCCACACCACCGGTCGGCAGCGCGTGATCGTAAGGGCGGTAAACGTTTTCGCCCAAATGTTCAGTCCTTACCGGGTGTACCGTCGGGTTGTGGGTATTGCGACGACGGGCCTGACGCCGGTGGAGGAAACCGCGTTCCTGACCCTGTATGCCAGGGCGCTCGACAGCAGATGGGCGAACCCCATCCTCGGCGACACGATGGCCGACGAAACGGTGGCACGACTCGACTACGACTTCGCCGGACTCGGTGTACAGACCAGCGTGGTGTGCCAGTCGGCGTTGCGCGCCAAGATGCTCGACGATCGGGTCCGTGCGTTCGTCGTCGATCATCCCGATGCCGTCGTGGTCGACCTCGGCGGAGGTCTGGACAGCGGCGTCCATCGCGTCGCGCCGCCGGCCGCGGTCGACTGGTACAGCGTCGATCTGCCCGGAATCAGCGAACTGCGAGATCGGGTGCTGCCCTCACTCCCCCAGGCGCACACCGTCTCTGCGTCGCTGGCCGACCCGGACTGGACGGACCCGATCCCGTCGGATCGCCCCACCATGCTGGTGGCCGACGGGTTGTTCGCGTTCCTCACCGAACCGGTGATCGCCGGTATCTTCCGGACCATCACGGAACACTTCGAATCCGGCGAGCTCGCATTCAATGACTACGGTCGCATCGGATGGATGAGTAAGGCGGCGCTGAAGTTCTTCCCCGCCAAGATGTTCAAAGACGTCGGAAGCCAATGGGGCTATGCGGGTTTCAAGGATGCACACCATCCCGAATCCTGGAACCCGCAGCTGCGTCTGATCGAGGAGTCCAGCCTGGCCTACCAGCCCGAAGTCGACCGCTTCCCCGGAATGCTGCGGATCGCCACGCGGGCCTCCGGCCTCAGCAAGGCCACTGCACGCAAGGCGCGCATTCTGCGCTACCGGTTCTGACGCAGCCACGCCATTCCGCGCGAGATAATCGACCCGAGCGGCTGTTGCCGCTCCTTCGTCAGGCCGGCAATTCGTGATGAATCCCGCACGTGCACAACTCGATTGACGGGCAGGTGCACCGCATCCCCCACTCGATGATGGCCCGCGCCCGCGCCAGCGACTTCAGTTGCTCGTCGATCTCGGCCAGTTTGGTCTGCGCCAGTTCGCGAGCCAAGGGGCGGCCCGGGGTGTCGTCCTTGAGCAGCAGCGCGATCTCTGTCAGCGAGAAGCCCGCCGTCTTGCACAACCTGATCACCTCCAGCCGCATCAGGACCGACTCCTGGTAGCGGCGCTGCCCGCCCACGCGATGCGGTGCAGGCAACAAGCCGACCTGCTCGTAGTAGCGCAGCGCGGTCTGGGCGATGCCCGACCGCTGCGTGACGTCTCCGATGGTCAGCGTCGCGCCCATCTGCCCTCCTTCTGCGCTTGACTTAGAGTCAACTCTAAGTCGTTGACTGGCTACATGCCACACACCGAATCCACGTTGGAGACCCTGAGCCACTCCCGATACGCGCTGCTGCGCAGCTTTCGCCGCGACGGCACCGCAGCAGACACCCCGATCTGGTTCGTGCTCGACGGCCGAACGGCGTTGTTCCGCACCAAGATCGGCCCGAAGACCCGCAGAATCACGGCGCGGCCCGACGTCGAACTGGTGATCTGCGATCACCGGGGCCGGATCACGGGCACCACCTGGCTGACCGGTCGGGCCACGGTCCTGCACGGTGAGGACGCCGAGGAGGCCAACCGTGCGCTGCACCGGCGCTACGGCTGGCAGTGGAACATCATGCCGCTACTGAAGATCCCCGGAGTAACCAATGTGCACAGCAACCTTCCGTTGCTGCAAAAACTACGGCGCGCGCGGGACCGGGCACTGTGGCCCGACAGCGCGATCGTGAAGATCGACCTGGACGATCAGCCCAGGCAACCCGGCCCGAGCAACGCCTTCAGGTCGCCCATCAGCGCCGAGGACGGCGTCACCCGCAGCGACTGATCCAGTTCCAGCGTGGTGATCCGTTCACCGCTGATCAGCCGCAGATGCACCTGGGACGTGCCGGGATGGTTGGCCAGCACCTGCTTGAGCGCACTGACCTTGTCGATGGTGCACTGCCGGGTCGGCAGGCTCACCGCCAGCGGCCGGTCGGCCTGGGCGCTGCTGAAGTCGGGTACCACCAGTTCATGGGCGATCAGCGAGATCCGGTCATCCCGGGCAGCCACCTTCGCCTTGACCAGTACCACCACGTCGTCAGCGATCTCGTGACCGAACAGTGAGTAGGTCTGCGGGAAGAACAGCACCTCGATGCCACCGGTGAGATCTTCCAATTGGGCTGAGGCCCAAGGCAAGCCATTCTTGTTCACCCGACGGTTGACCGAGGCCAGGATGCCACCGACCACCACCTGCGCATCGTTGGCGACATCGCCGTCGAGAATCGCCGGAATCTGGGTGTCGACCTGGTTGGCCAGCAGGTGGGCAATCCCGTTGAGCGGATGGCCGGACACGTACAGCCCCAGCATCTCGCGTTCGAGCGCCAGCTTGTGCTTGTCCTCCCATTCCTCCTCGGGCACGCGGATGGTGAACACCGCGTCGGTGCCGCCGCCGTCGTCAGCACCGCCGAACAGGTCGAACTGGCCCATCGCCTCGGCCTTCTTGGTGCCGAGCACCGAGTCGACAGCGTCGGTGTGCACCAGGAACAGCCCCTTGCGGGGGTGGCCGAGCGAATCGAACGCACCCGCCTTCACCAATGATTCGGTGACCTTCTTGTTGCAGGCCGCGATATCGATCTTGTTGAGGTAGTCGGAGAAGTCGGCGTACTTGCCCTTCTCGGTACGGGTACTGATCAGCGACGCAACGACATTCGCGCCGACGTTGCGGATGGCCCCCAGACCGAACCGGATGTCATCGCCCACCGAGGCGAAGTTCTGCACCGACTCGTTGACGTCGGGCGGCAGGACCGTGATGCCGAGACGACGGCAGTCGGCCAGATAGACCGCGGCCTTGTCCTTGTCGTCACCGACCGAGGTGAGCAGACCGGCCATGTACTCGGCGGGATAGTTCGCCTTGAGGTAGGCCGTCCAGTACGACACCAGGCCGTAGCCGGCCGCGTGCGACTTGTTGAACGCATACCCGGCGAACGGAAGGATGGTGTCCCACAGGGCTTTCACCGCGGCTTCGGAGAACCCGTTGGCGGTCATGCCCTCCTTGAAGCCCTTGTACTCGGCCTCGAGCACTTCGAGCTTCTTCTTACCCATGGCCTTGCGGAGCGCATCGGCCTTACCCATGGTGTAGGAGGCGACCTTCTGCGCGATGAACATGATCTGCTCTTGGTAGACGATCAGGCCGTAGGTCTCGGCGAGGATCTCCTTGAGCGGCTCTTCGAGCTCAGGATGGATGGGCTTGATGGCCTGGCGACCGTTCTTACGGTCCGCGTAATCGTTGTGGGCGTTCATGCCCATCGGGCCGGGGCGGTACAGCGCGAGCACCGCGACGATGTCGTTGAACCCGGTGGGCTGCATCCGGCGGAGCAGGTCACGCATGGCACTGCCGTCGAGCTGGAACACGCCAAGGGTGTCGCCGCGGCCGAGGAGTTCATAGGCGGCCGGGTCATCGAAAGGCAACGTGTCGAGGTCGAGGTCGATACCGCGGTTGGCTTTGATGTTCTCGATGCAGTCGCCGATGATCGTCAGGTTCCGCAGGCCCAGGAAGTCCATCTTCAGCAGGCCGATGGCCTCGCACGACGGATAGTCCCAGCCGGTGATGATGGCGCCGTCCTGCGGCCGTTTCCACAGCGGGATCGCGTCGACCAACGGCTCGGAACTCATGATCACCGCGCAGGCGTGCACGCCCGCGTTACGGACCAGGCCCTCCAGGCCGCGCGCCGTCTCGAAGATGGTCCGCACATCCGGATCGGTGTCGATCAGGGCGCGGACCTCGGCGGCTTCCTTGTACCGCTCATGGTTGGGATCGGTGATCCCCGACACCGGGATGTCCTTGGCCATGATCGGCGGCGGCAGCGCCTTGGTGATGCGGTCGGCGATCGCGAAACCAGGTTGGCCGTAATGCACGCGGGCCGAGTCCTTCAGCGCCGCTTTGGTTTTGATGGTGCCGAAGGTGATGACCTGCGCCACCCGGTCACTGCCCCACTTGTTGGCCGCGTACCGCAGCATCTCGCCGCGGCGGCGGTCGTCGAAGTCGATGTCGATATCAGGTGCGGAGGGTCGTTCCGGGTTGAGGAACCGCTCGAACAGCAGGCCGTGCGGGATGGGATCGATGTTGGTGATGCCCATCGCGTACGCCACGAGCGATCCCGCGGCCGAGCCACGGCCGGGCCCCACCCGGATACCGACCGAACGGGCGTAGTTGATCAGGTCGGCGACGATCAGGAAGTACGACGGGAAGCCCTTGTCGCAGATGACCTTGATCTCGTAGGCAGCACGGTCGGTGTACTCGGCGGGTACGGCGTCTCCACGGAACCGCCGGTTCAGCCCCTCCGTCACCTCGTGCGTCAGCCACGATGCCTGATCGTGGCCGTCGGGCACCGGGAACACCGGCATGCGGTCGGTGGGCGCCCACACGTCGGCATAGGACTGCACCCGCTCGCCGATCAGGACCGTGGAATCACACGCGCCCGGAACCTGCGAATCCCACAGCGCCCGCATCTCTTCGGCCGATTTGAGGAAGTAGCCGTCGCCGTCGAACTTGAAACGGTTCGGGTCCGACAGGGTCTTGCCGGTCTGGATGCACAGCAGGGCCTCGTGGTTCTGCGAGGCCTCGCGCGTCACGTAGTGGCAGTCGTTGGTGGCCAGCGGCGGAATGTTGAGCTTCTGCCCGATCTCCAGCAGGCCCTCACGGACCCGACGCTCGATGTCGAGGCCGTGGTCCATCAACTCCAGGAAGAAGTTGTCGGGGCCGAAGATCTCGCGCCATTTGGCAGCCGCCTCCAGCGCCTCCTGGCGGTGACCCAGCCGGAGCCGGGTCTGCACCTCACCGGACGGGCAACCGGTGGTCGCGATGATGCCTTCGGCATACTCGGCGATGATCTCGGCATCCATGCGCGACCACTTGCCGAGCTGACCTTCGAACGATGCCAGCGAGGACAGCTTGAAGAGGTTGCGTAGACCGGTGGCGTTCTCGGCGACCATGGTCATGTGGGTGTAGGCGCCGCTGCCCGAGACATCGTCACTCTTCTGGCTCGGGTCACCCCACTGAACCCGTTTGGTGTCGAACCGCGACGCCGGCGCGATGTAGGCCTCGATGCCGATGATCGGTTTGATGCCGGCCTTGGTTGCCGAGTTGTAGAACTCACTGGCGCCGAACATGTTGCCGTGGTCGGTCATACCGATCGCCGGCATGCCCAGCCGCTGAGCCTCGGCCAGCATCGGCGTGATCTTCGCAGCCCCGTCCAGCATCGAGTACTCGGTGTGGTTGTGCAGGTGTACGAAGGACCCCGAAGATGAACCGCTCATAGAGTGGCCAGTCTATTGCCGACCACCGACACCCTCCGGGCGTGTCGCCACGCGTGTCTGCGCCGAGGTTTCAGCGATCACGATCAGCGATCGACAGCAACCCGTTTCCGATCACCTGATGCAGTTGCTTGGCTATCGCCGGCACATCAACCGGCCGGCCCTGCCAACCACTGTAGGCACCCACTCCCCACATCATCGCGTACAGCAGTTCGACCAGGGTCGCCGGCTCGGTGTACGGGGACACCTCGCGTCGGGCGATCGCCTCGGTGACCACCTCGCCGAGGAACCCGCGGGTGGCCGCGACGGTGGCGGCGGGCAGGCCCGGGTGCCGGTAGGCCTCAAGCCGCGCATTGGCCAGGAACCCGACCACAGCCTGGTCCCGATGCCACACCGCCACCACCGCATCGATGTAGGCATGCAACCGATCCAACGTTCCTTCATGCTGTTTCGCCACGCGAATGCACGAAACGACGACATCGTGCGCCTGCTGGAGCAGCGCGCTGTAGAGCTCTTCGCGGCTGGCGAAGTAATAGTTGAGGGTCGGGCGGCTCAGACCACTGCGATTCGCGATCTCCTGGAATGTCGCCGCCGCGTAGCCGCGCTCGTTGATGACTTCATAGGCCGCGTGCAGGATGCGTTCACGGGTTTGCGCAGCGTCGGCGCCAACCGGCCTACCGGGCCGACGAGCGGCCCGAGGCCCGCTTCGCACAGTCATTCAGCAAACACTATGACATTGCCAGAATGAGGTCAAAAGATGCGTTCGCAAAGAGTCTCCCAGATGGGTCACGACCCCGGTCCGGTCTGGCCGGTCGATCGGAGCCCCATCAGCCGTCCGGCCAAGTAGGTCCGCACCGCATCGTCGGCGGTCAGTTCGATGGCACGGCGGTATGCCGCGGCCGCCTCGTCGACCCGTCCTGCCTCGGCGAGAAGATGCCCGCGGGTGACCCACGCCGGCTGAAACACTCCGGCGGAGCGGTCGGCGATCGTGTCGAGGGTGCGTAGTCCGGCGTCAGCGCCGTCGATTTCGCCGTCCAGGGCCGCCAAAGCCACAGCCGCTCCCAGTGACGGCCCGACCCGCATCAGCGCCCGATACAACTTGCGCAGCGCATGCCGGTCGACGTCGGGGGCGCAGTGCGCCGATTGAATCGCGGCCTCGTACTGGAACCGGCCCGGACGCGCGAAGCCGTGTGCACGGGCAAGCAGGCGCTCCCCCCGCGCGCGCAGCTCGCCGTCCCACCGATCCCGGCTCTGATCGTCCAACGCCACGAAGTTGCCGTCCGAGTCGAGGCGCGCGGGACGACGTGCCTCGCACAGACACATCAGTGCGGCCAGGCCCAGAACCTCGGGCTCCTCGGGCAACAACTCGACGAGCACCATGGCCAGGTGCAGGGCCTCGGACGACAGCGATTCGACGGTCGTTGTCTGCGGGACGGACAGCCAGTCGATCGAGTAAGCGCCGTAGACCGCTTCGAGTACCTCGGGTAGCCGCGCATCGAGGTCGGCGCGCTCCGGCAGGGTGAACGGGATCCCGGTGTCCCGAATGCGCTTCTTGGCCCGCACCAGTCGTTGCGCCATGGTTGCCGGGGCAACCGCGAAGGCCGAGGCGAAGGCGGCGGCCTCCACCCCCAGAACCGTCTGCAGCATCAACGGGGTGCGGATGTCGGCGGCGATGGCCGGATGGGCGCACACCAGCATGAGTTCGAGCCGACAGTCGGGAATCACCGCCGCGGGGTCCGCCATCTCCCAGGCGACGTCGTGGTCCTCGGTCCATGGCCCGGTCAGCCGATAGGCAGGCGATTTCCACATGTCCCGCAGTCGATTTCGCGCCACGGTCACCAACCACGCCTCGGGATTGGCCGGAACGCCGTCGCGTGGCCACCGCTGCAGGGCGCGTTCGAGCGCGTCGGCCAAGGCGTCCTCGGCCGCGGCGATGTCGCGGCTCTGGGCGGCCAGCAACGCAAGCAGTCGGCCGTAGGACCGGCCGACCACCTGCGCGAGGCGCGCCGAGGCCGGTGTGTTCAGGGGGCGTACCAGCCCCGGCCACTGCGATAGGTCACGGCGACGGGCCTGATCTCGATCGAACCCCACGCCGCGGCGGGGCATTTCGCCGCCCACGCCAATGCCGCATCGAGATCGGGCACGTCGATCACGAACACGCCGCCCAACCGCTCTCTGGTGTCGGCGAACGGGCCGTCCTGGATCTCGACGGCACCGGTACGTGCGGTGTAGGTCGTGGAGGCTGACGCCGACTGGAGTACCTGTGTCCCGATGAGCACTCCGGCCGCGTCAAGATCGTCGGCATAGCGGGCGAATGCGGCCCGCGCCGGTTCCATGTCCTCGTCACTCAGGCCCGCCTCCGGGCCCTCCTGATAATGCATGAGTAGGCAGTACTGCACGGTGTCCTCCCGGTTTCGGTTTTCAGCCTGTCACCGTGATGACGATTCCGATTGCACCTGATCGACAAAGTCGGCCGAAATCTCGGCCGGCTTTTTGCGCAGCGCCCCGACCGTCATGATCACCAACGCCACCCAGATCAGGGCGAACCCGATCCACCGGCCCAACGGCATCGGCTCGTGGCCGATGAACACCCCCCAGGCCATCTGCAGCCCAGGGTTGAGATAGAACAACAGGCCCAGTGTCACCATCGGGAGGCGCTGTGCGGCCGCGGCGAACAACAGCAGCGGGACCGCGGTGACCGGCCCGGCGAGCAACAACAGCAGCGCGTGCCAGGTGCCGTGGTCGAGGAAGTTTCCCCGGCCCAGCACCTCGAGCGTGATCAGATAACCGGCCGCGAAGGGAAACGCTGCCAATGTCTCTGTGGCCACGCTCACTCTCGGGTCGGCCTGCACCACTTTCTTGATCAGGCCGTAAATGCCGAAGGACAGCGCGAGCACGACCGCGATGTATGGCGGCGCGCCCAGCTCCACGGTCAGGATCACCACTGCGACGAGTGCGAGCACCAAGGCGACCGCCTGCCATCGGCTGATCCGTTCGCGGAACACCAGCACGCCCAGCAGCACGCTCACCAGGGGATTGATGAAGTAGCCGAGAGCCGCGTCCACGACGTGGCCGGTGGTCACGGCATAGATGTAGGTCCCCCAGTTGACGGAGATCAACGCGGCGGCAATCAGCAGCTGTAGCCAGGTCTTCAGCGTCAACCTGCGGAGGTCACCGAGCCGCCGGGCCACCGCGAGCACCAGCAGCAGGAACACTGCGCTCCACACGATGCGGTGGGCCAGCACCTCCGGCGCTCCCGCCGGGAGTAACAACAGGAAGAAGCCGGGGCACAAACCCCACCAGATGTAGGCACCCGCACCGTAGAGCACCCCGGCGCGGGTGGCGCCGGTCTGCTGCGCGGGTGCCTGCACACCCACCGCTAGTGGCGGCGCAGAACGTCGAGGGCAGCCTGCAGGTCAGCCGGATACGGACTGGTGATCTCGATGCGGCGGCCGTCGGCCGGATGGGCGAAGGCCAGCGACCGGGCATGCAGCCATTGACGTTCCAGCCCAAGCTTTTTCGCCAACGTCGGGTCGGCGCCGTAGGTCATGTCGCCGCAACACGGGTGGTGCAGCGCGGAGAAGTGCACGCGGATCTGATGTGTGCGGCCGGTCTCCAGGTGGACGTCCAGCAGGCTGGCGGCCTGGAACGCCTCCAGGGTGTCGTAGTGGGTGATGCTGTGACGTCCGCCCTCGACGACCGCGAACTTCCAGTCGTGACCACGATGCCGCCCGATGGGGGCATCGATGGTTCCGCTCGACGGATCGGGGTGTCCCTGCACCAGCGCGTGGTACCGCTTGTCCACGGTGCGTTGCTTGAACGCCCGCTTGAGCACGGTGTACGCCCGCTCCGACAACGCCACGACCATGACTCCGGAGGTGCCGACATCGAGTCGGTGCACGATGCCCTGGCGTTCGTGGATGCCCGAGGTGCTGATCCGGAACCCGGCGGCGGCCAGCCCGCCCAGGACCGTCGGGCCATGCCAACCCACGGTCGCATGCGCGGCCACACCCGGCGGCTTGTCCACGGCCACGATGTCGTCGTCTGAGTAGAGGATGCCCATGCCCTCGATGTCGACCGGGGTGTTCTCGACCGGTGGGGGCGCCTCAGGAAGCCGAACTTCCAGCCATGCCCCGGCGACGAGCTTGTCGGATTTGGCTGCCGGCGCGCCGTCGATATCGACACCGCCGTCCTCGGCCATCGCTGCCACCGCGGTACGCGACAGCCCCAGGAGCCGGGCCAGGCCGGCGTCGACCCGCATTCCCGCCAGGCCCTCGGGCACCGGCATCGACCGGGTGGTCACTATGACGTCTCGGCCTGGCGCCCGACCGCGCTCGACTCGTCTTCGGCCGCAGTCTCCGGATCGGCGTCATCAACCTTCTCGGACTGATCATCGTCGGCCGCTTTGTCGTCGCCCGCTTTGTCGTCGGCGTCGTCGTTCAGGCGCCGCCGCCCGACGGTATCGAAGTCGAATCCGAACAACGAGAGCGCCACCAACAGGATCGCGCCCCCGACCACCGCCGGATCGGCCACGTTGAACACCGGCCACCAGCCGACCGAGAAGAAGTCCACCACGTGCCCACGGAGCGGTCCGGGGGCACGGAAGAAGCGGTCGATCAGGTTTCCCGTCGCACCGCCCAGGATCATCCCGAGACCGATCGCCCACCACGGAGAGACCAGACGGCGGCCCATCCAGACGATTCCGATCACCACTCCGGTCGCGATGAGCGTCAACACCCAGGTATATCCGGTTGCCATCGAGAACGCCGCGCCGGAGTTTCGTACCAGCGTCCAGGTCACGGTGTCACCGATGATCGACACCGGCTGTCCGGGCGTCAGCAGGCGTACCGCGAGCACCTTGGTCACCAGGTCGATGAACAGCACGACCGCGGCGACGGTGAGCAGCAGACGCAGCCGCCGCCGGGGCGGAGCAGCGGTTACGGGGGATGGTTTCGCATCCCCGGTTGCGTCGGTCACCGGCTCTACCGGGCCTGACGTTTCATCAGTCACTCCCCCATCATCCCAAACAGTCGAGCCGGGACAATTGCGGGACAATCTGGACCGTGACGGAGACCGTGACAGGAGCTGTGGCGCCGCGCCGCCGCGTCGTCGTGATCACCACCGGCGGCACCATCTCGACCAGCACCGACCACGCCGGGATCCGGCGTCCGACGCGTGCCGGGGCCGAGCTGACGGCCCGGCTGGCGGTTGACGCGGACGTCGAGATCGTCGATGTGCTCTCGACCGACAGCGCCCTGCTGACACCTGCGAACTGGGACGTGATCCGAGCGGCGGCCGGCGCCGCAGCGGCCCGGGCCGAGGGCGTCGTCATCACGCACGGAACCGACAGCCTGGAGGAAACCGCGCTGTGGCTCGACCTCACCTACGGCGGAGCCGTGCCGGTGGTACTGACCGGGTCGCAGCGCAGCGCCGACGCGCCCGACGCCGACGGTCCCGCCAACCTGCGGCACGCCATCACCGTCGCGGCCAGTCCGCAGGCCCGGGACCTCGGGGTGGTCGTCAGCTTCGCCGGGACCGTGTGGCAACCGCTGGGTCTTCGTAAGCGTCACACCGACGAGTTGAACGCCTTCACCGGCGACGCGATCGGAACGGTCATCGATGGTCGTTTTGAAGCGGCCGCGACCAAACGTCGCACGTTTCTCGGCGAGTTGTCCGCAGCGACGGCACCGCGAGTCGACATCGTCGCCGCGTATCCGGGAGCAGACTCGACCGCCCTGGACGCCTGCGTCGACGCCGGGGCACGCGCGGTCGTGCTCCAGGCGATGGGCTCGGGCAATGCGGGAACTGCGCTGATCGACGCGGTGCGCCGGTACTGCCGCGCCGGTGTCGTGATCGCGGTGTCGACCCGGGTTCCCGACGGCCCGGTGGTCGCGCAGTACGGACCCGGCCGGCAGTTGGTCGACGCCGGCGCCACGATGGTCCCTTGCCTGCGCCCGGCGCAGGCGCGGGTTCTGTTGATGGCCGCACTGGCTGCCGGGCGACCCGTAACGGAGGTCGTCGACGCCTGGGGTTGACGACCTGTGCTGAAATAGCGAACGTGCGTTTCCACATTGTGGCGGCAGCTGCCGTCGGCCTATCGGTGTTCGGCCCGCTTCCGACCGCGCAGGCTTGGCCGTGGCCGCCGCCACCTGGGATCGAGGACATCGACGGCTACCCGATCGCCGAGGGCAACTACACCTCGCCCACCGATTTCTACGGGCTGTACTTCCAGACCCCAGACGGTCGGTACTGCGGAATCCTTCCCAACCGCGGTCCGGTCGGGTGCGACGCGGTGCCCGCGGATGCACCCGAGGGCATGAACCAGACCTTCGTCGAGGCCGGAGCACCGGCGTCCTACCGCTATTCGGGGAGCAAGCTGTTCACCCGGGATGTAGGCGTGCTGCCCGCAGGCTATCGACTGGAGAACTGGGAGGCCGCCTGCGCTGTCACCCACGAGGGCACACTGATCTGCAAAACGTCCGGCCGGCACGGCTTTTCGCTCGATGCCGCTTCCGGCGTGCTCTGGTAGTCGGCCACGGGGGTTGACGGCGTCGGTTCAATGGAACCTATGCGCCATCACCTCATGGCAATTGCGGCGATCGGCCTGCTCACGCTGACACCGGCCCCGACCGCGGCAGCGGAGCCACCACCCGGCGCCGACGACATCGACAGCTATCCCAAAGCAGAGGGGCATTACAGCTCACCCACCGACTTCTACGGCGTGTTCTTCCGTACCCCGGACGGCCGGCATTGCGGAATCGGACCCAACGGCGGACCGGTCGGTTGCGACGCAGTGCCGATCGATGCACCGGCGGGCAGCAACCAGATCTTCGTCAACAGTGGCGGGCCCGCCTCCTACCGCCACTCCGACACGGCCTCGTTCACGCGCGATGTCGACGTGCTGCCCGAGGGGCATCGGTTGGAGAACTGGGGCGCGAGTTGTGGGGTCGGCTATCAGGGCACGGTGACGTGCAAGACGTATGGCGAGCACGGCTTCATCCTGAATGCCACCTACGGCGTGCTCTGGTAGTCGGCCAGGCCGCTGAGATAGTCGCCCCAGTCCAGGCTGTCGACCGGATCGGCCCGGCTGAAACCGGGAGTGTCGTCGGGAAACGTGCGGGCCGGCCCGGGACCGCTGGCCCTGGTTTCGAAGCGCACGGTCATCACGCCGTGACCGGCCCCCTGGACCCAGCCGTGACCGTGGTCGGGGTGCGCGACGTCGTCGCCGATGCGCCAGCCGGTCGGGCTGCTCTGCGCAGCCTCGGTGGCCTCATGCTGGTGCGAGTCGGAGATGTCGTCGAGCTGCTCGAGGTCCGGAAACAGGGATTCCTGCCTGCTGTCCGACAGCCCCGAAAAACCCACGCCGACAAGGCGAATCGGACCGATCTCCACCGGGTCGAGCAGCAGCCGGCGGGCGGTGCCGATCAGGGTGGCGGCCTCGGTCGTGGCATAGGCCAGCGTGGCCGAGCGAGTCAGCGTGCTCATGTCCGACTTCTTCAACTTGACCGTCACGGTCCGGGCACCACGACCGTCTTTCTCCAGGCGACGGTGCGCATGTTCGCCGATCGGTGCGATCGCGTCCTGCAACTGACGAAGAGTGGTGAGATCCTCCGGAAAAGTCGATTCCGCGCTGATCTGCTTGGCCTCGGCGCGCTCGGCCACCGGGCGGTCGTCGATCCCGCGGGCCAGCCGATGCAGCGCGGCGCCCACCGCCGTGCCGAGCACACTGGCGGCTTCGGCATCCGACAACGCGGCCAATGCGCCCACCGTCTCGATACCGAGTCGGTGCAGCTTCTCCTCGGCCACCGGGCCGATCCCCCACAACTTGCGTACCGGTAGGCCGTCGAGCAACAGCGCTTCCTCGTCGCGGCGGACGATCCGGATCCCATCGGGCTTGGCGAGCCCGGATGCGATCTTGGCGATCTGTTTTCCCGAGCCGGCTCCGACGGAGGCCACCAGCCCGGTCTGCTCGAGGACCTTGGCCCGCAACTGCTGACAGAACTGTTCGACGTCGGCGGCGGTGGCGCCGACCAGTTCCACCGGTTCGCCGAAGGCTTCGTCGAAGGACAGCTGCTCGAGCACCGGGACGACGCTGCGCACGGTGTCGAGTGCGCGTCGGCTCGCCAATCCGTAGACCGCGCCACGGGGCGGCAGCACCACGGCGGGTGCACCGACGAGCCGGCGGGCCTGGTGCATCGGCATCGCCGACCGTGCGCCGTAGCGGCGCGCCTCGTAGCTGGCCCCCGCCACCACACCGCGCCCGCCGAGGCCGCCGACCAGCACGGGTCTGCCGCGCAGGGTGGGACGCGTCAGTTGTTCGACGGATGCGAAGAACGCATCCATGTCGAGGTGCAGAACCCAGCGTCCGCCCGCGCCCGTGACCTCGGCGCCGTTCATAGTTGCTGATGCTATGGCGCTAGCCTGACTTTCATGACGCCGGATGACGTGCCGATCAGGGACGAGTCGATTCGCCTGGGACAGTTCCTCAAGCTGGCCTCCCTGATCGACAGCGGCGCCGACGCGAAGTCCGTCATCGCCGACGGCCTGGTCAGCGTCAACGGCGAGGTCGAACTGCGCCGCGGCCGCCAACTACGACCGGGCGACACCGTCGCGTTCGCCGGCCGCAGTGCGCGCGTGGCCGGCGGCTGAACCCACCGCCTCACGCTTTTGCGATCGCGACCCGCACTCCGTCCCCGATCTCTGTGCCCTCCAGCACCGTGTCCGTGCTCATGAATTCGAAACCGGTGGCCAGGATCTCTCCGGCGATGAGATCACGATGGGCCCGCGCCCATGGCTCGTACTGCGCCGGCACCGACATCTGCACGACGATCCGGTCGGACACCTCAAGGCCGGTGGACTTGCGCAGTTCCTGCAGTTCGCGGATGCGGTCCTTGGCCCAGCCCTCGGCCTCAAGCTCCTCGGTGACTGTGCCGTCGAGCACCACCAGGCCCGCACCGTCGGGCAGAGCCGCGGTCCATTCCGGGTCGGCGGCAACCAGTTTGGCGGTGTACTCCTCGGGCTGCAGCACCACCGGTCCCGCGGTCAGGGTGCCGTCGGGATTGACCACGCCCTCCCCTGCCTTGACGGCCTTGATCGCGGCCTGCACGTCCTTACCGATCCGGGGACCCGCGACGCGGGCGTTGACGGCGAGGTCGAACTTGCCGTAGGCGTCGATGTCGTCGGTCAGCTCGACCGCCTTGACGTTGAGCTCGTCGGCAATGAGATCCGCGAACGGGGCGAGGGCAGTTGGGTTTTCGACCGCGACAGTCAGTTTCGGCAACGGCAGCCGCACCCGCAGCTTCTTGGCCTTGCGCAGCGACGAGCCCACCGAACACACCTCGCGGACCTGATCCATCGCGGCCACCAACTCGGCGTCGTGCGGCACCACATCGGCTTCGGGCCAGTCGGTCAGATGTACCGAACGCTCACCGGTCACGCCCCGCCAGATCACCTCGGTGGCCAACGGCAACAGCGGAGCCGCGAGTCTGCACGTCACTTCCAGGACGGTGTGCAGGGTGTCGATCGCGTCGGCATCCTCTTCCCAGAAACGCGAACGTGACCGACGCACATACCAGTTGGTGAGTGCCTCGGTGAACTGCCGCAGTTCGTCGCACGCCCCGGAGATGTCACAGGTGTCCAGTGAAGTGGTCAGATCGTCACGCAACTGCGCCAACTTGGCCAGGATGTAGCGATCGAGCACGTTGGCCGAGTCCGTGCGCCAGGTGCCCTTCTTCGGCGCGTACAACGCCAGGAAGCTGTAGGCGTTCCACAACGGCAGCAGCACCTGACGGACACCTTCACGAATGCCCTGTTCGGTGACGATCAGGTTGCCGCCGCGCAGGATCGGCGAAGCCATCAGGAACCAGCGCATGGCGTCGGACCCATCGCGGTCGAAGACCTCGCTGACATCGGGATAGTTGCGCAGCGACTTGCTCATCTTCGCACCGTCGTTGCCCAGCACGATCCCGTGCGCCACACAGGTTTTGAAAGCCGGCTTGTCGAACAGCGCGGTGGCCAGCACATGCATGGTGTAGAACCAGCCGCGGGTCTGGCCGATGTACTCGACGATGAAATCGCCCGGGAAATGCGCGTCCTCGCCGCTGCCCCCGGTCTCATTGTCGGCACCGCCGACGCCGTCGAACCATTCCGCGTTCTCGAACGGGTAGTGCACCTGCGCGTACGGCATCGAACCCGAGTCGAACCACACATCGAACACGTCCTCGATGCGGCGCATCGTGGACTTGCCGGTCGGATCGTCGGGGTTGGGCCGGGTCAGTTCATCGATGAACGGTCGGTGCAGATCCGTCGGCCGCACCCCGAAATCGCGTTCGAGCTCGTCGAGGCTGCCGTAGACATCGATCCGCGGATAGGCCGGATCATCGGACTTCCACACCGGAATCGGGCTGCCCCAGTACCGGTTTCGAGACACCGACCAGTCGCGCGCATTGGAGAGCCACTTACCGAACTGTCCATCCTTGACGTGCTCGGGGTACCAGGTGATCTGCTGGTTGAGCTCGACCATCCGGTCCCGGAAGTCGGTGACCTTGATGAACCACGACGAGACCGCGCGGTAGATCAACGGATTGCGGCACCGCCAGCAGTGCGGGTAGGAGTGCTCGTAGGTTTCGTGCCGCAGCAGCACCGCGCCGTTGGCGGCAGCAGGCCCGTCACCGTTCTTGAGGTCGCGGATGATCTGCGAGTTGGCGTCGAAGACATGCTGACCCGCGTAATCGGGCACGGTCGCGTCGAAACGGCCCTTCGAGTCCACCGGGGTGACCGCGACGATGTCGGCGGTGTCGGCGGTGGCCTTGTCGTCCTCGCCGTAGGCGGGGGCCATGTGCACGATGCCCGTGCCGTCCTCGGTGCTGACGAAATCGGCGGCCAGCACCTGGAACGAATTGGGTGCGTCCATGAAGTAGGGGAACGGCGGCAGGTAGTGCGTCCCGAGCAGGTCGCGCCCGGTATAGCTGCCGAGGACTTCAGGCTCTTCCCCGAGTTCGCGCGCGTAGGCCGCGAGCCGCGCCTGGGCCAACACGTACCGCCGCCCGTCGGTGCCCTTCACCAGGACGTAGTCGATGTCGGGGTTGACGGCGACAGCTTGGTTGGACGGCAGCGTCCAGGGCGTCGTCGTCCAGATCAACAGGTGGGCGCCCTTCAGCGGGCCCTCGGTCACCGTGAAGCCGACCGTCACCGCCGGATCCTGCCGGCTCTGGTAGACGTCGTCATCCATCCGAAGCTCATGGTTGGACAGCGGGGTCTCGTCGTTCCAGCAGTACGGCAGCACCCGGTTGCCCTCATAGGCCAGGCCCTTGTCCCACAGCTGCTTGAACGCCCAGATCACCGACTCCATGAAGGTCGGGTCGAGGGTTTTGTAGTCGTTGTCGAAGTCCACCCAGCGGGCCTGCCGCGTGACATAGGCGCGCCACTCGTCGGTGTATTTCAGGACCGAGGCTCGGCAAGCCGCGTTGAACTTCTCGATGCCCATCTCTTCGATCTGGGCCTTGTCCGCGATGCCCAGCTGGCGCTGCACCTCAAGTTCGGCGGGTAGGCCGTGCGTATCCCACCCGAACCGGCGTTCCACCTTGTAGCCACGCATGGTTCGGTATCGCGGCACGATGTCCTTGACGTAGCCGGTCAGCAGGTGGCCGTAATGCGGCAGACCATTGGCGAACGGCGGTCCGTCGTAGAAGACGTACTCCTCGGCATCCGCACGGCGCGCGATACTGGCCCGGAAAGTGTCGTCGCCGGCCCAATAGTCGAGCACCTCGAGTTCCCGCTCCGGGAAGTTGGGTGCCGCCGGCTTGGGGTATCCGGCCGACGTTGAAGACTCCGATTGGGCAGTCACTGACGCGTCTCCTGTGCCTATGACGTGGCCGTGGGGCCGCGTCGCCGGCCCCTCATTGAGGAGCCTGTGTGTCCTAGGCACGGGGACGACGTCGCGCGGGTGCGCAAGCGCCGCGGTACCACCCCGCTTGCGCGCTGTCACGCAGCGCGCCGCTCAACTTTCAGGCGATCACGGGCCCACCCGTCCGGTTCTACTGAGCCGCGGATCCCGCAACTGTTCTTCCGAAGGCTCCCCGGTGATGGCCGGATCAGCGCCGATGCGCCCAGTCTAGTGAGCACCGCAAATCGTCGAGAAATCACACCTAACCGGAGGTGACCTCGATCAGTGCCAGCGGGAACTGCTCGGCCAATTCCTGCACCGTGCACTCGTCGAACCCGCGGCTGTCGAACCGCCAGTCCAGGCTCATCGTGGCCGCACTGTCACGCCGGATGTGCAACGACAGCGGATGTTCGCACTGACCGGCCCGGGGCCCCTCGCCGTAGGCGAAGGCGATGTCCGCCGGTGGGTGGTCCCCGTTGTCGACGACGGGCCGCGCCGCCGCGAGCAATTCGTGCCCAGACAGGCCACGATGCGACATGCAGGGCACCCCGACGCGGCGGTATCCGGCGCGCTCGGGACCAGTGACGACGTCGACGACCAGCACACCTTCACCGATGGTGCGGGCGACCGTCCGGCCCAGCGCAGCCAGCAGCAGCTCCTCGGCGGTGCAACCCATCGCGAGCTGGGCTTCGTGCACCTCCGCGGACAACACCTCGTCCAGCGAACTGGACACCGACGCCAGATCTGCGACAACGGGAGGCCCCGCGGTGCCGTAGTCGGCGATCCACGAGCTCGCGCCGTATGCATGGGGCAGGACGGAAACAGACATAGGTGTAACGGTAGCCAGAGAGTCCCAAAAATGGGAGATCTGTGCCAAAACTCTGACATCGTTGTCAATTACGTCATTGCTGGCTTCCCTGCGGTTCGCTGTGACCAACTCCGGGCCCGGGGTCTATTGTGTTCTGATGCCGCGAACCGACGAGAACGGCAGGCAGCTCAAGGCCCTGCTCGACTATCTGCTGGACGGCGAGGTCGACGCCAAGGCCGTGTACAGCGCGCTGGGCGTGTCCAGCAGCACGTACTACCGGCGTGTGAAAGAAGCCGACTACCCCAATGCCGAGGAATTGCGGCAGGTGGCCGACCGCTTCCATCTCAGCTACCCCGACCTGCAGATCCGGTTCGGGCTGATGAGCCGCCAGGAAGTCTGGCACTACATGGAGTCGTCGCCGGTGACGGTGGCACCGACGGATACCGCCACCCGCGTGCGCCCGACCGTCCACCGCTCCAAGAGACTGTCCCAATTGACCCCGAGATCCGACGCACCCCCGCTGTGAGCAACCCGCACGTCAGCTGAACCGCAACACCGTCCGAGGCAGATCGTTATGTCCGTCGCCACACTCATCCTGATCACACTGGCCTGCATCCTGTGGAGCCTGTGGATCAGGAGGGTCACCTGGTCGTGTCGGTGGGAGGTGGCCGCCACCCTCAACATCGCGCTCCAGGGCCTGGCCGTGCTCCTGATGTCGTCCTGGGCCTCGGCGACCATCGGACAGGTCCTCTACGAGCTGACGGGCAAGTGGAATGTCGAGGACTACATCGGGCACGACTGCTACATCGTCGCGGCGTCGGCCATCGTGTACAACTCCCTGGGCCGGCTCCAGGACGACAGCGCCATGCAACGCTCGTTCAAGCAGTACGTCGAGCGCCCGGCGACGATCTGTATCCCGGTCCTGCTGGCCACGTTCTCGATGGGCAACGGCGCCGCGGTGTACCGAGCCGACTTCTTCCAGGTACCGACCGACTTCTGGCTCAGCGTGTACTGGATCATCCTCTGCGGCACCTTGATCTACCTGCTGGGCTACGGTGCCCGCGCCATGCTGATCCTCCGCAAGGATCCGCGGTCCCGGCGGATCGCCAACATCTATCTGTTCGCCTCGATCAGCGGCGTGCTCGCGTGCGCGACACGGATCGTCACTTCGCTTGTTCCGGCGCTGCAACCCATCGAGAACGGCCGACTGGTCTGGATTTTCGCCTGCGGCTGCGGCGCGATCTTCGCACTCGCGTCCGCGCATTCCTGGCGGATCAAGACGCGGTGGCTGTCCCCGAGCAATCGGTGATCGGTGAGGTCGAGGCGCACATCAATTCACTGTCCCCACGGCACCGCCCGCTGCCGTCCCGCTCGCCCGTAGGATCGTAAAGTGCCGTCGCCGACAGAATCTACGAGCACGGCCGAACACTCCTCGCTGTTCGTCCGGCTCGGCTCACTGATAGTGCGATGGCCGTGGCTCGTCATCGGAATCTGGCTGGCCATCACGGCTGCCCTCCCACTGACGTTCCCGTCGCTGACGCTGATGGTGCAGCAACGGCCCGTCGCGATCCTGCCGTCACACGCACCCGTCACCCTCGCCACCCGTGAGATGACCGAGGCGTTCCACGAATCCGGCTCGGAAAACGTGCTGTTGGTCGTCCTGAGCAACGACAAGGGCCTGGGCCCGGCCGACGAAGCGACCTACCGCACGCTGGTCGACAACCTGCGCAAGAACGACGCCGACGTCGTGATGCTGCAGGACTTCATCAGTACCCCTCCCCTGCGCGAGTTCATGGCCAGCAAGGACGGCAAGGCCTGGATCCTGCCCGTGGGCATCGCGGGCAACGTCGGTTCGCCGCAGTCGTACGCGTCGTATACCCGGGTCGCCGCCATCGTCAAGGACAGCGTGCACGACGCCTCGCTCACCGCGAGCCTCACCGGCCCGGCCGCCACCGTCGCCGATCTCACCGACATCGGCGAACACGACACGACCGCCATCGAGATCGCCACGATCGGGATGGTCCTGGTGATCCTGCTGTTGATCTACCGGAATCCGGTCACGATGCTGCTGCCCCTGCTCACCATCGGGGCCTCCCTGGTGACAGCGCAATCAGTGGTCGCCGGCCTGGCCTCGCTCGGGATGGGGATCTCGAACCAGACCGTCGTGTTCCTGACCGCCATGATGGCAGGCGCCGGGACCGACTACGCGGTGTTCCTCATCAGCCGATATCACGACTATCTGCGCGACGGACTGGAGTCCGATCGCGCCGTCGAACAAGCACTCGGCTCGATCGGCAAAGTCATCGCCGCGTCCGCCGCGACGGTGGCCGTCACCTTCCTCGGGATGACGTTCGCCCAACTCGGCGTGTTCTCCACGGTGGGCACCGCGCTCGCCGTCGCCATCGGCATCGCGCTGTTGGCCGCGTTGACACTGTTGCCTGCCGTGATGGTGCTCGTCGGACGGCACGGTTGGATCGCCCCGCGCCGTGACCTCACGAGCCGACTCTGGCGACGGTCCGGCATCCGCATCGTGCGCCGACCGTGGTCCCATCTGGCCGCCAGCCTGGTCGTCCTCGCGGCACTGGCCAGTTGCGCATCCCTCGTCCAGTACAACTACGACGACCGCAAGGCGCTGCCGGCGCACGCCGAGAGCTCGATGGGGTATGCGGCCCTGGAAGACCACTTCCCGATCAGCTCGGCCATTCCGCAGTATCTGATCATCCAGTCTCCGAACGAGTTGCGTACGCCGCAGGCACTGGCCGACCTGGAACAGATGGCCCAGCGGGTGAGCCAGCTTCCCGGGATCGCCGTCGTGCGCGGGATCACCCGTCCCACGGGAGAATCGCTGCAGCAGGCACGACTGAGCTATCAGGCCGGCGAGGTCGGGACCAAGCTCAATGACGCGTCAACCCAGATCAACGGGCGCGCAAGCGATCTCAACCGGCTGACCGACGGCGCCGATTCCCTGGCGACCAGCCTTCTCGACGTGCGCACACAGGTCACCCGCGGCGTGGCCGGAGCGCGTGGCCTGGTCGATGCCCTGGCGGCAATGCAGAAGCAGGTCGGTGGCAATACGACACTTCAGCAGGTCGACAGCGCGGCAAAGCTTGTCAGCAGTATGCGGGCACTCGGAGACTCACTCGGTTCGAACTTCTCCGATCTGACCAACGGAATGCCGTGGATCGATCCGGTCCTGCGGGGACTGGACACCAGCCCCGTCTGTCTGACCGACCCAGCCTGCCTTGAGGCCCGCGGAGCCCTGCGCCGTCTGGCCGCGGCCCGCACCGATGGAACCTTCGATCAGATCGCTGCCCTGGCCCGGGATCTACGGGCAACAGATCCGATGCAGTCCCTCGATGACACGGTCAAGAAGCTCAGCACCACCATCGACACCGCGAGCAAGGCCATGCAATCCATGGGTCTGGCCAACCCGGCCCAGGCACGTTCGCAGCTCAGCACCCTGCAGACCGGTGCCGACACCCTCGCCGACGCCAGCCGACAGATCGCCGACGGGGTCTCGCAACTGGTCGCCGAGACCAAGCGGATGGGATCTGGGCTCGACGAGGCGTCGGCATTCCTACTCAACATGAAGACCGACGCGGCCAGTCCCCCGATGGCCGGGTTCTACGTGCCCGCCCAGATCCTCACCCAGGACGACTTCCGCAAGGCCGCAGCGACGTTCATCTCTCCCGACGGTCATACCGCGCGTTACCTGATCCAGACCGACATCAACCCGTTCGGCACCGAGGCGATGAACCTGGTCAATGCGATCGGTGACACCGCGCGTGGCGCCCTGCCCAACACCGCGCTCGAAGGGTCCTCGGTGTCGATCGCCGGATATCCGGCGATGCTCCGCGACACCCGCGACTTCTACAACCACGACATCCGGCTCATCCTCGCGCTCACGATCGCTGTCGTGCTGCTGATCCTGGTGGTCCTGTTGCGAGCCTTGGTCGCGCCGATCTACCTGATCGCCTCGGTGGTGATCTCCTACCTGTCGGCTCTGGGCATCGGGGTCGTGATGTTCCAGTATGTCCTCGGCCAACAGTTGCACTGGAGCGTTCCCGCGCTGACCTTCATCGTGCTGGTCGCCGTCGGAGCCGATTACAACCTGCTGCTGATCTCCCGAATACGCGATGAGTCGCCCCATGGCGTGCGGTCGGGTGTGATCCGTACCGTCGGATCCACCGGCGGCGTGATCACGGCAGCCGGGCTGATCTTCGCCGCATCGATGTTCGGGCTGTTGTTCGCCAGTATCTCCACCGTCGTGCAGGCCGGATTCGTTGTGGGCGTGGGGATTCTGCTGGACACGTTCCTGGTGCGCACCTTGACCGTGCCCGCCATCGCGACGCTGATCGGCACGGCGAACTGGTGGCCGTCGGATTTCGTCACCCGGCAGGTCGAGCGGGTGCGCAGTCGGCTGCGGGTGGGGGTCAAGCAGGAAGCCGAGCCCGGCAACTGAGCCGAGCTCGGCAACGCTGGGCGGAGCCGGCTAGCCGATCCCTGGGAACAGGTTTTTCACCTGCTGAGCGGCGTTGTCGATGTTGGCCTGATCGGTGGGGCTGAGTTTGACGTCTTTCACAGCCTTGTCGATGTTGGCCTGATCGGTGGGGCTCACCTTGATGCCCTGCACGGCCTTGTCGATGTTCTCCTGGTCGGTGCGGCTCAGCTTGATCGTGGGCTGCGACACGGGAGCCGGCTGTGGCGGCAGTTCCGACAGACCGGTGCCGGCCTGCCGCAGCCACTCCTCGACGTTGGCCCGGGCCACGGGATCGATACCGGTAGCCGGTGCACCCGGGTAGTCGTTACGGGAGTATCCGGCGTCCACCATGGGACGAACCACGCCGTCGAGCTGGTCGACCAGCTCGTTGGGAACTCCGAGATCGCGAAGCGGCCTGGTCAGGGGCAGGAGTTGGGTCGGCAGGAAATACGCCGTCTGCGTGGCTCCCTTGGAGTTGACCGTGACGAAGATGTTCTGCGGCGGCACGTCCTCACGGGTGGAGTACGACGTCTCGGTGTGCAGATACTCCAGCGCGACAAGCGAATTCGCGAGCGCCAGGAAGTTGTCCGGCCGATCGGGGAAGTCGGCGATGAAATCGTATTCACCCACGACCAGGGTGGTGTCGTACTGGCTCTCCACCGGACCGCGCACCGTGTAGTCGATCAGCGGCACGTACGTTCCCGGCGTCAGCGATGACAGGACCGAATGGCTGAAGGGTGTCACCGACTGCGGGGGCCCGAACAATGTGAAGGACACGCCTTCTGGGGCGCGCGCACCGGGATCCTGCGACAGGCGCGCCAGCGCCTCGCTGAGCACCAGCGCGCCCTCGGAGTTGCCGACCACCACGGTCTGGCCGGGAGTGTTCTGCAGCGCGGTCTTCAGGTTGCGCGCACCGATGTCCACCGAGTCGCCCACGCTGTCGGTCGAGATGTCGTTGCCGGGCCACAACTTGTCCGGCAGCCGGCCGTACACCATCCCGGCGGGATACTCGACGATGCGCCGGTTCGCATTCGGGTAGTAACCGCGGCCCACCTTGTTGGTGATCTGGTCCCACGGAATGCCGGGGCCGCGGGCGCCGCCGAAGATCAGCGCGTTCTCGGCGGACGCGGTTCCGGCGCCGAACACCGTTCCCGCGGCGACGAGGCCGACGGCGAAGGTTCCGGCCAGCAGGCCTTGCGGCACGCGGCGCCGACGTCCTCCGTTGACTCCAGGCATCCTGCCGTCTCCCTTCTGAGCACCGCCCGTCGGCGGTGTCATGCTGCCGCTCAAATCCCCAGCAGACCGATCGTGATGAACAAAGCACCTGCCGCAGTGAGGATCATCGCTACGTCGCGCCGCGTGCACGAACGGATCCAGGTGTGCACGCGGGTCATCCACACCAGCGTACGTTGCGGCGCAATCAGGTAACTCAGGAGTGGGATCTCCACGAGTGCAAATGCCACCAGGTTGAAGGCGATCACCGCACCAACCTGTGTGCCGGGTGCGACACCGGAGGCGTGTATGACGGCCAGTGCCGCCAGGTAGTCGACCGACGGCAGCGCGATACCCAGCCCGCTGACGCCGGCCATCCACAGCGAATTGCCTTGCATGACCGCACGTATCCGGTCTCGCAGACCGACACGCGGCGCCGCCACTGCCACCTGGCCGGAGCCGGATTCCTCAGGCGCCGGCTCCGCCTTTTGCGTCCGCCGCGAGCCCACGTTGGCGGCGACCAACACGGCGGCGACCAAGGCGAGGATGCCGATCCCGATCTGCATCCTGGGCACGGTGAGCGTGCCTGCGGCCAGCGGTGCGGCGTCGAGGACCAGCAACGCCGTCCCGCCGACCACCAGGCCCATGAGGAACCCACCGCACAGGAACGCCAGCAACTGATGCACCGGCCGGGGACGGTTCAGCATCAACACGGTCAGCCCGATCCGTACGGGTTCGAGGCTGACCGCGATGGCCATCAGCAAAAGGGTTGCCCACATGGTGGTTTCAGCGCTTCGGTTCAGCCCCGATCAGGCGTCCAACCTCGCAAATTCCTGCCGCCGGTACAGCTCTGCACTCGCCTGACGACGGACCTTGCCGCTGGTGGTGATCGGGAGCGAGCCGGGGGCCACGAGTGCCAGGTCGGCGGGGTTGAGTCCGTGCGCCGTCGAGATGGCGGAGATCACTTCGCGTTTCATCAACGTGAGACGCTCAGACAGGTCCTCCGGGCTTTCGTCGGAACGCTTCTTGACCTCGATGACGGCGACCAGCTTCTCTTCCTCTTCATGGTTCACCGCAATCGCAGCGACGCGCCCACGGGAGATCGCCGAGACCGTGGCCTCGATGTCGTCCGGGTAGTGGTTGCGCCCGCGGACGATCAGGAGATCCTTGACCCGTCCGATGATGAACAACTCGCCTTCGGAGATGAAGCCCAGATCGCCGGTCCGCAGCCATGTTCCGCCGGGGACGCCGTCGACGGTCGCGCCGAAGGTCTCCTGCGTCTCGGCGGGCCGGTTCCAGTATCCGGCCGCGATGTTCTCGCCCTGCGCCCAGATCTCACCGATCATCCCGGCGGGCATCTCGGTGTGGGACTCCGTATCGACGATCCGTACGGCGGGGCTCTGTGGTGTCCCGTAGCTGATCAGCGCGGTTCCGCTGGCACACCGCTCGGCGTGCCCGGCGGCCAGTTTCTCGGGCTCGAAGTGGGCCACCACCGGCGGCTTGCCCGGCTCGCGCGTCGCGACGTACAGCGTGGCCTCGGCCAGGCCGTAGGACGGACGAATCACCTTGCCCTGCAGATTGAATGCGGCGAACCGCTTGGTGAAGCGTTCGACGGTCGCATGGTGAACACGCTCGGCGCCGCTGATGATGCTCAGCACGTTGCCCAGGTCACAACCCGCCATATCGTCATCGGTGGTCTTGGCCGAAGCCAGGTCGAAGGCGAAGTTGGGTCCCGCGGTCAGGCCAGTGGTCACGCTGCCGAGCTGCTGCATCCAGCGTGCCGGACGGGCCAGGAACGCCAACGGACTCATCATCACCGTGCGCCATCCACCCAGGATCGGCGCCACGATGCCCGCCATCATCCCCATGTCGTGGTACAGCGGCAGCCACGTCACGACGGTCGTGTCGGCCGGTGGCACGCGGTTGTAGTCCGGATAGAAGCTGGCCATCATCTGCTCGAAGTTGGCCGTCAGGTTGCGGTTCGAGACCATCACGCCCGCGGGAGTCCGCGTCGAGCCCGACGTGTACTGAAGGTACGCGGTCTCGGGGGCGGCTTCGCGCCTCAGCCGTACCGCCTTGCGGGAATCCAGGTCGAGCGTGTCGACCTCGAGCACGACGGGTGCCGGGTTGCCGTCCTGGGCCACCGCATACGGGGTCACCGTCGCGGAAATCGCGGACGTGGTGAGGATGACGGTGGGCGCCGCGTCACGCAGGACCGCGGTGACCCGCTCGTCGTGGGCGCCGATCATCGGCGTCGACAGCGGGACGCAGACCACCCCGGCTTCCAGTGAAGCCAGGAACGCGACGATGTAGTCGAGGCTCTGCGGTGCCAGCACCACCGCGCGGTCCCCCGCTGCGGCGTGGGTCTGCAGTTCCCCCGCCAGATTCCGGATGCGTCGGTAGAGCTGACCCCAGGTCAGGGTCTCCTCAACGCCATCCCAGTCGCGTTCGTAATCGACGAAGGTGTAGGCGATGTCATTGGGCTGCATGCTCGCCCGCTCACGCAACACGCCGTTGAGTGTTGACTCAGCCATCGAGTGTGCCTTCCTGTTCTGACTTCATTCCGCGGCTCACCTGCGCGACCCTGCGCTGAGGTTTTCCAGCACCCGTGCACACGTCGACTTCAGCACCTTGACGTACCTGCCGACCGATTCATGTGCCTCGGGATTGTTCGGATAGACCACCGAGACCGCCGTGCGGTCCTTCAATCGCACCAGGAACACCGTCATCTGGTACGAGTACACGCCGTCACTGAACATGCCGATCCGCATCGATTCCAGCTCGGTGGTGAGCAGCACCGACAACGGGGCCGCCCCGGCATCCAGGAAGTTGATCACCTGGAAATTCGGCCTCGGCCAATCCAATTCGGGTCGCAGCTCGAGCACCCGGTAGAACGGGACATCGACGAGCTGATGTCCGGCGTCGAAGGATTGCTGTGCCGCAACGGCCGACTCGGCAAAGGACCTACCCGCGATCGGGACGGTGATCGGGACCAGCCCGGTGAACCAGCCCATCGTCATCAGGTCGGCGGTGGTCTTGCGGGTATCGCTCGGTGTCAGCCCGTAGTAGGTATCCGCTCCGGTCAGTTCATGCTCGGCCATCCCGGTGCAGGCGAGCATGCCACCGATGAAGCGGGCCCCTGCTGCGACGCATGCCGATTCGAAACTGGCCGTCTGCTCCTCGTCCATGAGGGTCTCGACCCACATCTCCGCTCCACACGGCTCGAGCGGATCGCCCAGGGGCAGTGGGAAGTCCGGCAGACTGCCCTTGTTGCTGGTCGCGAAGTCGGCCCACGCCTTGACTTCCGGCGAATCCGGCGTCAAAGCACCGAGCAGTTCCTTCTGACGCATGCAGAAGGCGTCGTAACTGCCCGCCTCCGGAAGTGCCAGGGGCGCGCCACCACTGACGAGGGTGGTGTACATCGCGTGGAACTCCATGAGCGTGACACCTGCGAACGTCGCGTCCATGTGCAGGTGGTCGATGCTCACGTAGATCGTGAATCGATCCGGGTACTGGACGATGCCATAGGTGAAGCAGTCCCAGTGCAGCGGATCCGGCGTCGACAGCGTCAGCTGACGCAGTTCCTCCGACGTGAGATCGCCGTGCCGGGTGGGCACGAACTTGATGTCGGCCGGATTGGGCATCGTGTGCCGCACGATGTCGTGGACATCGTGGTACTCGAACCAGCTACGGAACGTGTCATGCCTGCGCACATGGGCATTGACCACGTAGGTCATCGCCCTGATGTCGCATTGCCCTGGAATGTCACACGTCACGATCACCAGACGGGAGTAGTCCAGGCCTTTGGCTCGCTGATCGACGAACCCGCGCAGGTGCTGGGCCTGCATGTAGCTGACCGGCACGTCACTGACGGGCGCTTCAGCCGCCTTGGCGCACGAGGCCGGCGAGGCTCGCCAGGAAACGGCAGAACCGGGCGGTGCGTCCCACTCTTCGACCGAACCGATCGAAACGGACCCTAACTGCAACGTGACTCCTCTATAAACTCAACCGAATTCGGCATCACGCCGTCGGTGTCAGCTCCGTGTCGGCATTGGCGACCAACTTCTCGCACAACTTGTCGGCGAGCCCGCGGACGGTGGTGATGTCCGCCGGGCTGATCCGCACCCCGGTTTCGGTCTCGATCCTGGTCCGCACCTCGAGGTTGCCCAGTGAGTCGATACCGTATTCGGCCAGCGGACGATCCGGGTCGATCGAACGACGCAGCAGCACGCTGATCTGGTCGGAGACCAGCCGGCGCAACCGCGAAGGCCATTCGTCCTGCGGACTGGCATACAACTCGGTGAGGAACCCGCTGGCATCGGAATCCCCGGAACTCGCGGGACGGAACGACTCGGCGAACGGGACCCGCTTGGCGAAGTCGGCGAGCCAGGACACCCCCACGATCGGCGTATAGCCGGCGTAGCCACGGTTGTGCCGCAACATCGTCTCGAACGCGTGGGCACCTTCGTCGGGCGCGATCGCCGAATCGGAGGCTTCGGCAAAACCGGCACCCTTGCCGATCTCGGTCCACGCACCCCACGCGATGGCGCTCGACGGCAGTCCCGCGTTTCGCCGCCACTGGGTGAATCCGTCCAACCAGCTGTTGGCAGCGGCGTACGCACCCTGCCCCGGTGAGCCCACCAGGGCGGCTGCCGACGAGAAGCAGCAGAACCAGTCCAGCGACTCCGACCGCGTCGCATCGTGAAGGTTCCACGCGCCCACAGCTTTTGGTGTCCAATCTCGGGCCACCAGGTCATCGGTGATGTTGGTCAGCGTGGCGTCTTCGACGACCGCTGCCGCGTGCAGGACACCACGCAGTGCCAGCCCGGTGGCGGTCGCCGCCGACACCAGCGCCGCGGCAGTGGCGGGATCGGCGATGTCACCGGTGACCACCTCCACCTCGGTACCGAGGCCGCGGATCCGGTCGAGCTCGACGAGTGCTTCGGCGGACGGCTGGGACCTCGCGTTGAGCACGATCCGGCCGCAACCAGCCGAGGCCATCTTCTCGGCGAGGAACCGTCCGAGGCCGCCGAGGCCGCCGGTGATGACATAAGCCCCGTCGGCGCGGAACACCGGTGCGTGCTCGGGCGGCACCACCGCCGTATCCGAGCCCGACTCCGGGATCTTCACGACGAGCTTGCCGGTGTGCCCGGCCGCATCCATCAGTTCCAACGCCGCGGCCCATCCGGTCAGCGGATAGGTGCTGATCTCCGGCAGCGGTAGCGCGCCTTCGGCGAGCTTGCCGAACACCGTCTGCAGCAGTCGGCGGACGACGTCGGGTCGACGCTGGCTCAGCGACGACAGATCGACCGCGTGGAACGACAGGCCCTCTCGGATCATCGCCGGCGTAAGGGTGGCGTCACCGCGAAGGTCAGCGACTCCGGTCTCGACGAACCGGCCGCCGAAGGCGAGCAGTTCCAGTCCGGCGCGCTGCCCTGACCCGGTCAGCGAATTGAGCACGACGTCCACACCGTATCCGTTGGTATCGCGGCGGATCTCATCGGCGAAGCTCAGCGTGCGCGAGTCGTAGACATACTTGATGCCCATGTCGCGCAACAGTTGCCGACGCTCGGGACTGCCCGCGGTGGCGAACACCTCGGCTCCGCACTCGCGTGCGATGGCTATGGCTGCCAGGCCGAGGCCTCCGGTTGCCGAATGGATCAGCACCTTGTCCTGTGCCGATATCCTCGCCAGCTCCCGCAGCGCGTACCACGCGGTGGCATGCGCGGTGGGCACCGCGGCGGCACTGTCCACCGCCAGCTCATCTGGCAGCGCGACGGCCAGGTCGGACGCGCACGTGACGAACGTGCCCCAGCAACCGGTCGCCGCAACCCCGGCCACCCGATCGCCGACCTTGTGGTCGGTGACGTCGGGTCCGACGGCCGTGACGACGCCGGCGAAATCGCGGCCCAGCGCTGCGGACTGCTCGGCGAGACCGGGATACCGGCCCGACGCCGCCAGAACATCGACGAAATTCAGGCTCGACGCGCTGACCCTCACCTCGATGCAGCCGCTCTCGGGGGCCGACCGCTCAAAGGTGGTCAGCTCCAGCGAACCGAAGTCACCTGGGGTCCGGATGCTCAGGCGCACCGCATCGGTGGACAGGTCCACGGTGGTGGACAGCCGCTCGTCGGCAGCCAACGGGCTGGCCCCCAACCGTGCGGTGTACCACTGACCGTCGCGCCAGGCGGTCTCGTCCTCGGGACTGCCGGCGAGCAGTTGGCGGGCAATGTCCTTGGGATCGGTGCGCTCGTCCACGTCGATCTGCGTCGCGTGCAGTTGCGGCTGCTCGTTTCCGATCACCCGGACCAGTCCGCGCAGTCCGAGCTGGTCGAGGTTGAGCGCATCGCCGGGCAGCACCGACTGCGCGCCACGTGTGACGAGGTGCAGGCGCGGAGCCTGATCGTCGACGTCGATCAGTTCGCGCACGATGTGAACCACGCGCTGGACCAGCCCCAGGCCCCGGGACGCCGACTCCCGGTCCCCCGTTGCCGCTGCGCCGGCCAGGACCAGGACGACGTCACTGTAGGTCTCGGCACCGAGGTGTTTGCGCAGCGATTCGGCGTTGGCGGTTTGGTTCGCCCCTTCGGGCCAGACCACTGTGGACACGTCACCGAGGTCGGGTTCCAGCGCGTCGGCCAACTCCGTGGTCAGCAGATCCGAACCGTCGGACGTGATCAACAACCACTTGCCCGTCCCGGATGTCCGGGCCTCCGGCAGTTCCTGCTCGTGCCACTCGACGGCGAGCAGGCGCTCGTTGAAGATGCGTTCCCGCTGACCGCTTTCGGTCATGCCGGTGCCCAGCCGCAGACCACGAACGGCGAGCAGGACCTCACCGTCCTCGTCGAGCAGATCGAGATCGGCTTCCACGCTGGTGGCGTCGGCGTTGGTGACCTGCAGCAGGCAGTAGTGCGCCGAACGGGTCGACCCGGACGCACGCAGGCTCCGCACGCCCAGTGGGAGCAGCAGACCGCCCGGGTCCTCGCCTTCGGCGTACGCCGCCACCGACTGGAAGCACACGTCGAGCAAGGCCGGGTGGATCTGGTAGGCGCCCTGCTGGGACCGGATTGCGCTGGGCAGTGCGACCTCGGCCAGCACACTGGTGACGGGACCGTCGGCGGTGAATGCCGCCGCCAGGCCGGAGAACGCCGGCCCGTACTGAATACCTTTGTCCCCGAACCATTTACGCAGCGCATCGCCCTCGACACGGCGAGGGTGGGCCGCTTTGAGTTCGGTCAGATCGAGTCGGGTCGGCGCCTCCGAGGGCTCCGCCTCGGCGATCACCGCCGCGGCACGCCGGATCTGTTCGCCATCCCCGGCCGTCTCGACCAGGAACTGCACTGCCCCCTCGGGGGTCACCTTCGCCTCGGCCGAGACCACGGTCTCGGCGTCGAGCAGCAGCATCTGCTCGAAGGTGATGTCGCGTACCTCGCAGGCATCGCCCAGCAGCGAGCGACCGGCGACCAACGCCATCTCGCAGTACGCGGCGCCCGGAAGTGCGGCCACGTTGTGGACCTGATGGTCGGCCAGCCACGGCTGAGCGTCGACACCGACATCGGCCTGCCAGACATGACGCTCGGGGTCTTCGGGAAGTACGACGTGCGCACCCAACAGCGGATGGACGCTGAGCAGATGTCCGCCCCCGGGAACGTGCTCGCGAGCGTCCCGGCTGACGGTCAGCGGCAGACGAGTCCAGGTGGGCAGAGGTGCGTCGGCGAGGGTGCCCGCCGGGTACAGCGTCCCGAAATCGACTGCAGCGCCCGCGCTGTGCAGGTCGCCCACGTACTGCAGCAGACCGGTGGGCATCTCGGTCTCACGCCGCATGCTCGGCAGTGCCGCGATGTTGATGTCCAGGCTGCGGGCGACCTGCTGGGCCGGGTGAACCAGCAGCGGGTGCGGAGAAAGCTCACCGAACACGCGGTAGCCGTCCTCGAGGGCGGCCTGCACCGCAGCCGAGAACCGCACGGCGTGGCGCAGATTGTCGACCCAGTAGTCGGCGTCGGTGTAGGGCTCGTCGCGGGGGTCGTACGACGTCGACGAGTAGTACGGAACCGTCGGCGTGAGCGGGGTCAGGTCACTGAGCACCTCGGCGAGTTCGTCGAGGATCGGATCGACCTGCGGCGAATGCGACGCGACGTCGACGGCGACCTCGCGCGCCATGATGTCCCGCTGTTCCCAATCGGCGACGAGTTCCCGAATGCGTTCGGTGGTTCCGCCGACGACGGTGGACTTCGGCGAGGCGATCACCGAGATCACCACGTCGGTGATGCCTCGCGCGGCGAGCTCGGACAGCACATGTTGCGCCGGCAGTTCGACCGAGGCCATGGCACCCGAGCCCGAGATCCGGGTCATCAGGGTCGACCGCCGGCAGATCACCCGCACGGCATCCTGTAGCGACAACGCCCCCGCGACCACGGCGGCTGCGGCTTCGCCCATCGAGTGGCCGATCACCGCTCCGGGTTGCACTCCCCTGGACTTCAGTGCGGCAGCGAGCGCGACCTGCATCGCGAATATCGTCGGCTGCACCCGGTTGATGCCCTGGACGGGCTCCGAATCCGAAATTGCCTCGGTCACCGAGAAACCCGACTCCGCGGCGATGAGGGGTTCCAGTTCGGCGATGGCCGCCGCGAAGGCAGGCTCGGTGGCAAGAAGTTGCGCACCCATCCCCGCCCACTGCGAACCCTGGCCGGAGAACAACCACACCGGTCCGCGCTCGCCGGTTCCGACGGCCGGCTCGTAGACCGCGTCGCCCTCGGCGACCTCCCGCAGCGCTGCCCCGAGTTCCTCTGCGGTCGCCGCCGTCACCGTCGTGCGGAACGGCCGGTGAGCGCGGCGCCTCGTCAGCGTGTACGCCAGATCCGGCAGCGGCTGGTCGCCGGCCTCGTGGATCAGCCAGTTGGCCAACCGGCCTGCGGTCCGCCGCAACTCGTCGGCCGAGGTGGACGACACCGGGAACATCATCGGCTCGCCGTCACCGCCCGACGCACCGGCGGGCTCGGACCCGGCTGCGGGCGCCTGCTCGAGCACCGCGTGCACATTGGTACCGGACAACCCGTAGGACGACACGGCCGCGCGACGCGGGTGTTCCCCGGCGACCGGCCACGGCATCAGTTCGGTCGGGACGACCAGTGAGCTGTTGAGCCGGGCCATCGCCTCGGGCAACTCGGTGAAATGCAGGTTGGCCGGAACGGCGCCGTGCTCCAAGGCGAGTACGGCCTTGATCAGACCGATCGCTCCGGACGCCGACTGGGCGTGCCCGATGTTGGTCTTCACCGACCCGAGTGCGCACGGGCCGTCCGTGCCGTACACCGCGGCCAAACTGGCGTACTCGATGGGGTCGCCGACCGGCGTTCCGGTTCCGTGGGCCTCGATCATGCCGACGGTCACCGGATCGACCGCTCCGGCGGCCAGCGCCGCGCGGTAGACCGCGCTCTGCGACTCCTCCGACGGGGTCGCGATGTTGATCGTGTGGCCGTCCTGGTTGGCCGCGGTGCCGCGGATCACGGCGAGCACCCGGTCGCCGTCACGCTCGGCATCGGCAAGACGCTTCAACAGCACCATGGCGACGCCCTCGCCCGAGACGAACCCGTCGGCGCCGACGTCGAACGCATGGCAGCGGCCCGTGGGCGACAGCATTCCCTGCGCCGAGCCCGCCACCATCTTCTTCGGGTCGAGCAGGAGTGAGGCGCCGCCGGCCAGGGCCAGGTCGCTCTCCGATTCGTGCAGGCTCCGGCACGCCATGTGGATGGCCAGCAGGCCCGATGAGCAGGCCGAGTCGACCGTCAGCGCGGGTCCGTGTACGCCCAGTGCGTAGGCGACACGCCCCGACGCCAGGCTGAAGTTCGTTCCGGCGAAACCGTAGGCGCCGTCCAGCGCGTCCGCCTCGGCAGCGACCATCTGATAGTCGTTGTGCGTCATACCGAGGAAGACGCCGGTCAACGATCCGGCGATGTCGCCGGGAGCACGACCCGCGTGCTCGAGGGCCTCCCATGACGTCTCGAGCAGGAGTCGGTGCTGCGGGTCGATGGACGGCGCCTCACGCTCCCCGTAACCGAAGAAGTCCGCGTCGAATCCTGAAACATCGTCGAGGAACGCACCCCACTTGGACACGGAACGACCAGGCACTCCTGGCTCCGGGTCGTAGTATTCGTCCGCGTCCCAGCGATCCAGGGGAACCTTGGTGACGAGGTCGTCTCGCCGCAGAAGTGCCTGCCAGAACGCGGCCGGTGAGTCGATCCCTCCGGGCAGACGGCAGCCCATGCCGATTACGGCAATCGGGGTGACTGGTGTCTCGGCCAAGTTGGCTCACCTCTCTCGATGCGATCGATCAGCAAAGCGTCGATCAACATACTTAGAACGCGGAAAAGAATGTGCGCTACGTCGCCCTCGACGCACGGTACCGAATCCCCGTATCCGGTACGAGTCGTTGCCAACGCGGGTCCGTAGCCTAGCGCGTGGACCAACTGGATGTTGGAAACACCCGATCGCAAAAACGTTCAGACGTTCGCTGCACGGACCAATTCTTGAGAAATGGCAGCACCGGCCAATTTCATCAGCGAGGCACCGGACCCGGATCGTCGGCACCTGCCATAGTTCACCAATACTGCTGTGCACCAACACTATTGATCCCTCAATGTCCCCCCACCACGGCGCGGGGGTAATTATCCCGCTAACTAACCCCGAGCCGTTTTAAGACGCGGAGCGGCGCTTTCACAGGTTGTCCATAGTTTGAAAACGGTGTTTGATTCACCACTCACAGTTAATTCATAGGTCGACTGCGAATAGTTAGCTGGCAACCGCCACGCAAACTATGGGATCCGTAGTTGAACCGAATTCATGTTCCATGCGGCAGGCACGCGAAAATGGTACGAATGTGTACCCTCATCACGCATCAGCTAATGGTCATCATTGACTATGCAACGTCATAACCAGCATGGATCACCGCAGACCGGGAAACTGTCGCAACACAGGAGACGTAGACGTACCAAATTCCGGTGCCAGGACAGGCCGACTGAGATCCAGCCCACGCCGTACGCGAATGCGTGACAAAAACCACAATGTGTCTACCAAAGCAAATCTGCCGAGGTTAACGGTGGACATGCGCTGCAACCACGGGACGAGCCTCCCAAATATGGGACATAGTGTGATGTATATCACTGCAGGTAGAAGCGGTACGTGGCCGTTCCTGGCCCGCGCTCAACCCTCCGCAACGAACGGGAGCCGACCTGCTGGTTGCAACCGGTCGGCTCCCATTTGGGTGAACTATCCCGCGACGGGTTTGGACAACTCGTACGGGTCCGCGCCGAGGTTCGGCACCGCCTCGAATCCCCGCTCGCGGGCACGGGCCACGTCCTTGCGAATCAGGGCATTCAGACCGACGAAGGCGGCCATGTCCAACACCATCGGAGTCAGCAGACGGTTGTGCACGAACCCGATCGCCAGCCCGCTGGCCGGGTCCGCCCAGCCGACCGACCCGCCGAGCCCGACATGACCGAATCCGGGCATGATCCCGAACGGCACCGAGTGATACCCGAGATGGAAGCCGAGCGGCACCCCGAGATTGCGGTCCGGGCGTAAACCGGGCGGACCGGCCAAGCCGCCAACGATGCGCTCGGACAGGTAGTCCGCGCCACCGAAACGGCCGTGGTTCGCGATTGCGCCGTACATCCTGGCCAGGCCACGGGCTGTGGCGACACCGTTGACGGCGGGTGCCTCGGCGTCCAGAAACGGAGTGTCCCCCTGAACGAGGGACATCACGCCGGGAAAATACATGGAACCGAAAGCGCCGGAGAAGTTCAGCGCCGCGATCCGCGGTGCCATGAAGTCGAAGACCTGGTTGGGCCACCGTCGTTGCGGAACCAGAATCTGTGCGGCCCGGGTCGGGGCGTCGGCCGGCGGCCGACCCAGATGCAGGCCATCGGTGCCCAACGGCTCTGCCAACTCGATCCGGAACAACTCGCGCATGCCCTGCCCCGTGACCGCGCGGGCCAGACCCGACAACAGCCAGCCATAGGTGAGCGCGTGATAGGCGGGCTTGCCGAACAGAAGTGAGTTCACCGGCGCCGCCGCAACCCGGCCTTCCATCACCACGTGATCCAACAGATCGGCTTTGCTGACGCCATTGAGCTGAGACAGTCCCGCCTCGTGCGCCATCACCTGTCGCACCGTGACCGCGGATTTGCCATTGGCCCCAAATTCAGGCCAATAGTCGCTCACCGGGCCGGCGTAATCGATCAGACCACGATCGACGAGCCGATGGATGACCGTCGAGGCCATTCCCTTCGTCGCGGAGAACACCATCGCGCCCGTGTCGGCTGTCCAATGCTGCGTACCGTAACGGTCCGAGTAGCCGGTCCAGACGTCGACCACCGGTTGACCGTCTTGGAGAATCACCAGTGCCCCGCCGCCGTACTTCCGGCCTGGGAACAACTTCGAGAACCCGCGGACCGTGCAGGAGAAGTTCCTGTCCGCCGCGCCTTGGACGCCGTGTGGAAGCGCCTCGTCGCGCTCCCCGTTGTGATCGGTCACACACTTGAATTTACCTGGCCCCCCGGCAAATTCCACAGGCGTTATCTACCTGTTAGCCGGAGCCCGGCGATCGGGTCAGGGACTCGGCTTGTCATCCACCTTGAAGTCGATCTTGACCTTCTCGGATTCGACGTCCTTGACCGTAGCCGTAACGCCGTACTTGGTGCCGTTCTTGTCTGTCAGCACACAATGCTGGGTCGCTCCCACCTTGCCGACGATACCGTCGTCGCAGGTCACAGACTTGGCCTTGCGCTTGGCCGCGGCTTCCAGGTTCTCCTTCGCCATGGTTTGCAGCTTGGACTTGGCCACGGTGGGTGCTGGGGCGGTCGATCCACCGCCGCAGCCGGTCAGGACAGCACCGCCGACCATCGCGGCAGCCACGAGCACACGCAGTTTCGCCTTCACGTCCCTCATCTCCGGGTCAACCCAGCCTTTCCCTGTCATCCGGCCGCGTCGAGGATTTCCTGCGCGGCCAGGGCCGGTGTCAGTTCGCCCTCGCGCACCCGGCGCTCCACCTCGTCGCGGATACTGCGGACACCAGGATGCGACATCACGCGGTCCAGCACGGTGTCTCGCACCATCGACCAGGTCCAGTCCACCTGCTGCGCGCGTCGCCGGGCCTCGAACTCACCGGCCTGGGTCAGCACCTCACGATGCTTGAGCACTGTCTCCCAGAGTTCGGTCAGCCCGTGGCCTTCGATCGCGCTCATCGTGAGAACCGGTGGCCGCCATAGCGTTTCACGGGGGTAGATGAGACGGATGGCACCCGTCAGTTCGCGGGCGGCCGCCTTGGCCTCGATCGCGTGCTCGCCGTCGGCCTTGTTGACGACGATGACGTCGGCCAGCTCCAGCACACCTTTCTTGATGCCCTGCAGCTGGTCACCCGTGCGGGCCAGGGTGAGGAAGACGAAAGTGTCGACCATGTTCGACACGGTGACCTCGGACTGCCCCACCCCCACCGTCTCGACCAGGATGACGTCGTACCCGGCGGCCTCCAGTAGAACGATGGTCTCGCGGGTGGCCTTGGCCACCCCACCGAGCGTCCCGGACGTCGGCGACGGCCGGATGTAGGCGTCAGGGTGAACCGCCAGTTTGGCCATCCGGGTCTTGTCTCCCAGGATCGAGCCACCGGTCCGGGTCGACGACGGGTCTACGGCCAGGACCGCCACCCGGTGGCCGGCCCCGATGAGGTACATGCCGAGGGCCTCGATCGTCGTCGACTTGCCGACGCCGGGAACGCCGGTGATGCCGATGTGTTGAGCTTTGCCCGCCTCGGGCATCAACTCCAGCAGCAACTGCTGAGCCTGGTCACGGTGGTCGGCCCGGGTGGATTCCACCATCGTGATGGCCCGCGCCAGGGCAGCTCGGTCGCCGCCCCGGATGGCCTCCGCCAGTTCCTGAACTGCACTCATGTCCCGGGTCGCTCCGCTCCTGCCCGCCGAACGGAAGCCACTACTCGCTCAGCTGGTAACCGAGCCGGTCTGCCAGCTTCTGCAGCAGGCCGATGGCCGCATCGGCGATCACGGTGCCAGGCGGGAAGATCGCATTCGCACCGGCAGCGTAGAGCTCGTCGAAGTCCCCGGGCGGGATGACCCCGCCGACGACGATCATGATGTCGGGTCGGCCCACCTCGGCCAGCGCGTCACGCAGCGCGGGCACCAGGGTCAGGTGCCCCGCGGCCAGTGACGACACCCCGACCACATGCACGTCGTTGTCGGCGGCCTGACGGGCCACCTCCTCCGGGGTGGAGAACAGCGAGCCCACGTCGACGTCGAAACCGATGTCGGCGAACGCCGTTGCGATCACCTTCTGGCCACGGTCGTGCCCGTCCTGGCCCATCTTGGCCACCAGGATCCGGGGCCGACGGCCGTCGGCCTCGGCGAACTTGGTCACGAGCTCGGTTGCGGTAGCGATGTTGCTGCCCTTCCCCACCTCGTCGCGGTAGACGCCCGAAATCGTACGGATCTCGGCCTGGTGCCGCCCGTACACCTTCTCCAGGGCGTCGGAGATCTCGCCGAGGGTGGCGTTGGCGCGGGCGGCATTGATGGCCAGGGCCAACAGGTTGTTGCCAAGTCCGTCCTCCCCCGCAGAACCTGTCGCCTCGGCGGCACGGGTCAGCTCGGCCAGCGCGGCCTGCGTTGCCGACTCGTCGCGGTCGGCCCGCAGCTGCTGCAGTTTGGCCAGCTGTTCGGCCCGCACCCGGCTGTTCTCGACCTTGAGGACCTCGATCTCCTGGTCCTCTTCCACCTGATACTTGTTGACACCGATCAGCGGCTGGGCACCGGAGTCGATCCGTGCCTGGGTCCGGGCCGCAGCCTCCTCGATGCGAAGCTTCGGGATGCCGTCGCTGATGGCCTGTGCCATGCCGCCGTGCTCGTTCACCTCGTGGATATGGGCACGCGCCTTGTCGGCCAACTGATGCGTGAGCCACTCGACGTAGTACGAACCGCCCCACGGGTCGATCGGCCGGGTGGTCCCCGACTCCTGCTGCAGCAACAGCTGGGTGTTGCGGGCGATCCGCGCGGAGAAGTCGGTGGGCAGCGCCAGCGCCTCGTCCAGGGCGTTGGTGTGCAGCGACTGAGTGTGCCCCTGCGTGGCCGCCATCGCCTCGATACAGGTTCGGGCGACGTTGTTGAACACGTCCTGCGCGGTCAGCGACCAGCCCGAGGTCTGCGAATGGGTGCGCAGCGACAGCGACTTGTCGTTCTTCGGGTCGAACTGCGCCACCAGCTCGCTCCACAGCAGGCGGCCGGCCCGCAGCTTGGCCACCTCCATGAAGAAGTTCATGCCGATGCCCCAGAAGAAGCTCAGCCGCGGCGCGAACTTGTCGATGTCCAGGCCGGCATCGAGGCCGGCCTTGATGTACTCGACACCGTCGGCCAGCGTGTAGGCCAGCTCCAGATCGGCAGTCGCCCCGGCCTCTTGGATGTGGTAGCCCGAGATCGAGATCGAGTTGAACTTGGGCATCTTGGCGCTGGTGTAGGCGAAGATGTCCGAGATGATCCGCATCGACGGCGTGGGCGGATAGATGTAGGTGTTGCGGACCATGAACTCTTTGAGGATGTCGTTCTGGATGGTCCCGGCCAGCTTCTCCGGCGGCACCCCCTGCTCCTCGGCTGCGACGACGTAGAGCGCCAGGATCGGCAGCACCGCGCCGTTCATCGTCATCGACACGCTGACTGTCGACAGGTCGATGCCATCGAACAACTGGCGCATGTCGAGGATGGAATCGATGGCCACACCGGCCATTCCGACGTCACCCTGCACGCGCGGATGGTCCGAGTCGTATCCGCGGTGGGTGGCCAGGTCGAAGGCCACCGAGAGGCCCTTCTGCCCGGCGGCCAGGTTGCGCCGGTAGAACGCGTTGGATTCGGCAGCAGTTGAGAAACCGGCGTACTGACGGATGGTCCACGGCTGGTTGACGTACATGGTCGGGTACGGCCCACGCACGAAAGGCGGTGCCCCCGGGAAGGTGTCGAGCGGGTAGCCGGCGGCGACCGCCTCGTCGCGGTCGGCGGCGATGTACACCGGCTTGACGTCGATCCCCTCGGGCGTGGCCCAGGTCAACTGCTCGGGGGTGTAGCCATGCGCGGTGGCAGCCGCCGCGACGTGCGTCTCGACGGCTTCCGGAGTGGCGGGCTCACCCGCGCCTTCGCCGTGCAGCGGTACGTCCGCGAAACTTCCGATTCCAGTTGTGGCAGTCATCTCAGGCCCCCAGTCCGGTGAGCAGGTTCGACAAAGCTTCGACCGCATCGATCTTGGCGGTCAGGTATCCGTCCGGCTTCGAATCAGCCTCGGCGACAGCCTTTTCCGGGCCGGCCAGCAGCACCTGACGCACACCGGCCGCATGTGCAGCGGCCACAGCTGCGGAGGCCTCGGCACCGTAGCGGGCGTCGCTGCCACACAGCACCGCCACCGTCGGGGCACCGGCATCGGCCACCGCCGCGGCAACCGCGGCCGCCTCGACGGTCCCGGGGTTGACCGCCTCGATTCCGCCGGACGCCAACAGGTTCGACGCGAAGGTGGTGCGGATGTTGTGCTCGGCCAGCGGACCCAGCGGCAGCAACAGAACCTTGGGCCGTGCCCCGGTCGATGCCAGGAACGCATCCGAGCGGTCCCGCAGCGCCTCGAATCCGGCTGCGTACCGCGCGATGGACGACACCGACGATCCCTGCGGCAGCGGCTGTTCGTCGAGGTTGGGGAATTCGTTGACGCCGGTGATCGCGGTGCGACGGTGCGCGACATCGTCACTGCGCCGCGCAGCGACCTCGGCGATCTGGGCCGCGATGTAATCGCGAGCGGCGACGAACCCGCCCCGCGCCTCGATGTCCTGGAAGTGCGCCCACGCCTGTTCGGCCAACTGAGCCGTCAGATCTTCGACGAACCACGAGCCACCGGCCGGATCGAGCACCTGGCCGATGTGCGACTCCTCCAACAACAACAGCTGGGTGTTGCGGGCGATGCGCCGCGCGAAGCTCGCCGACGTGCCATCGAGTCCATCCGGAATCGCCGCGTCGAACGGATGCACCTGCACGGTGTCGGCTCCCCCGACACCCGCTGCGAAGGCGGCCAGGGTGGTGCGCAGCATGTTCACCCACGGGTCGCGCTGGGTCATCATCGGCAATGAGGTGACCGCATGAATGCGCGCAGCTCCGGCGTCATCTGCAGTGTCGGCCCCGACCACCTCGGCCACCCGTGCCCAGAGCTGCCGGGCAACGCGCAGCTTGGCGATCGTCATGAACTGGTCGTCGTCGGCGGCGTAACGGAAGCTGATCTGCCGCAACGCATCCGGCGTCGCCACCCCGCCGTCGCTGAGCAGACGCAGGTAGGCGACCGCCGCGGCGATCGATCCCGCGAGCTCCCAGGCGGCGCTCGAGCCGAGGTTGTGGAACGCCGGGCCGTCAACCGTGATCGCCCGCACTCCCCCGTCGTGGCCGGTGAGCTTGGCGACGGTGGCCGGCAGGTCGGCGCCGTCGGTGGCGGGCCGGCCGGACAACTGCGCGGTCAGCGGGTCGACACCGAGGTCGATCGACAGCCGCGAGCGCTGATCCTCGTCAAGGTTTCCGAGCAGCGCCAGCACCGCGTCGGCCGCTGCCGCCAGGTCTGCACCGGCGCTTTCAACGCCTTCGAAGATCACCGGCACCAAGTCCAGGAACACGCCGTCGAGCAGACGGTCCAGCTCGCCCAGGGCGATGCCGCCCTCGTCGCCGACCCGCAGGGAGAGCGCGCTGGCGCCCTCCGTCAAGGCCACCAGGACCGCACCGTTGACGGTGCCGACGGCGGTACCAGGGACAGCCGGGAAGCTTTCGACGACGCGCCATCCGGACTTGACGTCGCGAAGGGCGTCGCCGCCGCGTACGAACGGCCACTGTCCCGGCAGCGCTGACTCGGGCACTGCATCGAGGGTCGTGTAGAGCGGCCGGATCGCGAAACCCTCGTAGGTCTGCGAATCCAGTAGGCGTTCGGGTTCGGCCGGCAGATCGGCCACATCCCGTCGGCTGCTCTTGGCCAGCACTCCGGCGACTGCCGTCCGCCACTGCTGTCGGTCCGCCTCGACCGCGCTAGTCCCCTGTAACGACACCCGCATCTCCTGTTATCGCAGCGTGTGACCTACCTACTTGACCCTCAGGCTAAATGATCGCCGTCACGGCTCTGACCGCTGGTGGGCGGACTCGCGGTTACACCCAGCGGTGATCGGTGCCTGCGCCCCGTACTCTTGGAAGACGTGAAACCCGTCGTCAGGACCCTGCGCGTGCTGCGGGCCGCGGTGATCTCGACGGTTTCCCAACTGCCGCCCCGGCGGATCGTGGGCCTGCTGGCCGGCATTGTGATTCTTGTCGCAGTCGCCGTACTGATTCCGTTGCCGACCGCGATGCAGATGCGGGACTGGGCCACCTCCGTGGGTCCCTGGTTCCCACTGGCTTTCCTCGGTGCACACATCATCGTCACGGTCTTCCCGTTCCCGCGCACCGCATTCACCCTGGCTGCGGGCCTGCTGTTCGGGCCGGTGCTGGGTGTGGCCATAGCCGTGGTGGCCAGCGCGGTGAGCGCGGTCCTCGCATTGTTCTTGATCCGCGCTGCCGGTTGGCAGCTCAATCGCCTGGTCCCGCACCCCCGGATCGACTCGCTCGATACCCGGCTGCGGCAGCGTGGCTGGCCGGTGGTGCTGTCCATGCGATTGATCCCGGCGGTGCCGTTCTCGGTGCTGAACTACGCGGCCGGCGCGTCTGCGGTACGCGCTGTCCCCTACGCGCTGGCGACGCTGGTGGGGCTGTTCCCCGGCACGGCGGCCGTCGTCGTCCTGGGCGACGCGTTGACCGGGAACATCAGCCCGGCACTGGTCCTGGTGTCGTTGAGCACCGCCGCACTCGGCGTGGCCGGCTTGGTCTACGAATGGCGCCTACACCACCGCGACCGGCGTGCGAATCAATCCGCCGACAAGTCACACGAACGCGCCGTCACCGGCTGACGCCCCCCTGTCGTCGCGAGGACGCAGCACCTTGCGGGTGCTAAACGTTTGTTTACAATAGTAAACGTGAGTTCACCATCTGACGATCGAACGGCGCGGGCCCGGATTCGTGACGAGGCGTTGCGACTGTTCGCCGAACGCGGCGCCGACGCGGTGACGATGCGCGACATCGCTTCCGCTGCCGACGTTTCCCCGGCGCTCCTGGTCCGGCACTACGGCTCCAAGGATGGACTCGTGGCGGCGGTCGACGAGCACGCTGTACGCAGCCTCGAAGCGGTGCTGACGCAGGTCACCGAACAGACCGCACAGGATGGCCTCGGACCGTCGGCGGTGCCGACGATGCTGGAGAGTCTCGCCACCCACCTCCCCCCGGACTCTCCTGTGCCGGCCTACCTGAGCCGCCTGCTGACGACAGGTGGCGCGGTCGGATCGGCAGTGTTTCAACGGCTCTACGGCATCAGCAGGACCGCGCTGGACGGCATGGTCGCAGCGGGTGTGGCAAGTCCCGGCGAAGACCCCGCAGTGCGGGCTGCAGTTCTGATGGTCAACGACCTCGCGGTGCTGACACTGCGGACGCGCATCACCGAGACGCTCGGCGTCGACCCGCTCTCCGATGCCGGGATGAAGCGCTGGGCGACAGAAGTTTTCGCAATCTACCGCGACGGTCTGAAGTCCTGAGCAGTGAAAAGAGACGAGGAGGAGACAACCCATGGCCACAATCCCTGATCTCGGCGCCCGACTCCTACGCAACCGCCGGCTGGTGCGTGCTCCGATCTGGCTCTACCGGATGCGCGCCGGGGCACTGTTCGGCTCGAGGATGTTGATGCTCGAACACATCGGTCGCACCTCGGGCGCGCACCGCTATGTCGTGCTCGAAGTGGTGAGCCGGCCGAGTCCGGACACCATCGTCGTGGCCTCAGGGTTCGGGACAAAGGCCCAGTGGTTCCGCAATGTTGTTGCAAATCCGCAGGTCCGGGTGTGGCTCGGCAGTCACCGTCCGGCTGCCGCTACCGCTCATGTGCTGGACCAGCAGGCTGTCGACCAGGCGCTGGCCGATTACCGCACAGAGCATCCGAAGACGTGGGAGCAGTTCAAGCTCGTCCTGGAAGAGACGCTGGGCCAACCGATCACCGATACCAATGCACCGCTGCCGATGGTGGAACTACGGTTGCAGCCTCGCCACTGACAGACGTGCCCCTCAGCCGGGTGGCGGTTGGATACGCACCTGACGCCGGGTGGGCCGGTGCGCGACCATGATGCCGACGGTCACGCACGCCTGCACGCCACCGGTCGGTGACGGGTCGACGGCCCAATCACGTTGTCCCGCATCCTCGAACAGTGCGACCGCGTTCGCGCCGGCGCCGGTACTGAACCGGGTTTGATAACGAATTCCACTGTGGCGGCCGGTGGCGAAGAAGGCCGCGGCCCAGGCCTGAGGCAGCTCATAGTCCGGGCACGTGCCGAGTTCACGGGTCATCCCGACGAAGGAAGCCGCCCGCGCCGAACATGCGTTGGCCAACCATCGGGCCGCAGGCACCCGCACCCGCGACACCACCGTGCGGGCCGCGGCGTCGAACGTGACCACACCCTGGCGTACCAGATCGTGGCCGAAGCGCTCACGCAGCGCTGTCATGACATCGGTTGCCAGATAACAGGTCCCGTTCGGCGGGAGTAGATCGAAGCGACCGCTCAGATCTGAGGAGAACCACCACGGCGACTTGCCCACGGTGTGGGCCCGATACAACAGGTGGTCGATGCGCAGCCGGGACCGCGGGAACCCGGAGACGTCCGGTGGTGAACCGAGCGCGGGCCGCTGCCGGCTCATGCGCTCCAACTCGCCGCGGTCTCCCGGGCCATGTCGATCACCGTTTGCGGATCCCCACCATCGCGCAGCCAATCCGCGGGACAGGATCCGTCGAGTTGCTCACTGGGTGCCCGCATCCACAACGCGGCCATCCACGGGTCAGCGGTGCCCTCGGTCAGCACCGTCAGCACGTCACGCAGAGACGGAATCGTGGCACCGCTGTCGAGAAACTGCCACGTCGGGTACACAACCCCGCCATCGTCGAGCGGGCAGGCCAGGATCGCGTACCGCGCCACCTTCTGGTGCAGGGCCTGGCGGGTGACGCCGAGCCAACGCGTCAACCCTGCCGTGTCGTAGAACGGCCCGGTGACCTCGTCGAACACGTGCCCCAGCGGCAATGCCGCCACCATGGCCTCGGCGATCTGCTCCGGGTCGCCGAATGCCTCAGGGCCCAGGCTCGCCTCGTCGGCCCGCCGCAACCGCTCGTGGACCTTCTGCCCCACCGAACGCATGATCTGGCGCTCGAACAGTGCGAGATCGGTCATTGCAGCCTCCCAGACGCGTCAACTACGTCAAGTCTACTGCGTCAAGGACGTCAAGCAACGAACGCGACCACTACGCGCGGTGCGCACCACCTTCGAGTTCATTGGGCGGCATCCCCGGCGGCGTCCCCAACGGCTGCTGTGCCGGCGGAGCACCCAGGGGCGGCGTCGTTGCCCTGGCCTCCGCCTCGGCCTTCGCCACGGCACGTGCGATCTCGGGATCGGTCTCGGTGTTGAACCACTCGGCGACTTCGTCGCTGTCGTCCTCGGGCTTGGGCAGGTCCTCGTCGACCGGCGGCGGCGTATACCGGAAGACACCGTCCTCGCCGGGCGCACCCAGCATCTTGGTGAAACCCTGCAGCGCCGAACCGAAGTCGCTGGGCACCAGCCAGACCTTGTTCGCCTCGCCCTTGGCCATCTGGGGCAGCGTCTGCAGATACTGGTACGCCAACATCTCCGGGGTGGGCCGGCCCGCCTTGATCGCGGCGAACGTCTTCTCGATGGCCTTGGCCTGCCCCTGTGCCTGCAGGTACTGGGCTGCGCGTTCACCCTGGGCGCGCAACATCCGCGACTGCCGGTCGGCCTCGGCGGCCAGGATCGCGGCCTGCTTGGCACCCTCGGCGGCCAGGATCTGCGACTGCTTCTGGCCCTCGGCCTGTTTGATCGAGGATTCCCGAACGCCCTCTGCGGTCAGGATCATGGCCCGCTTGTCGCGGTCGGCTTTCATCTGCTTTTCCATCGACTCCTGGATCGACGGCGGCGGATCGATGCTGCGCAGCTCGACACGCGCCACGCGCAGCCCCCAACGGCCGGTGGCCTCGTCCAGCACCCCGCGCAGCTGGGCATTGATCGAGTCGCGTGAGGTCAGTGTCTGCTCCAGCGTCATACCGCCGACGACGTTGCGCAGGGTGGTGGTGGTCAGCTGTTCCACACCGACGATGTAGTTGCTGATCTGGTACACCGCAGCCTGCGGGTTGGTGACCTGGAAATAGACCACGGTGTCGATGTTGAGCGTCAGGTTGTCCTCGGTGATCACCGGCTGCGGCGGGAAGGACACCACCCGCTCACGCAGATCCACTCGCGCCCGGATCCGGTCGATGAACGGCACCAGCAGCGTCAACTGGCCACTGACCGTGCGGCTGTAGCGGCCCAGCCGCTCGATCACCGCTGCCTCGGCCTGGGGAATGAGCGCCACTGATTTCGCGACGATGATGATCGCGAACACCACCAGCACGAGCAGCAAGATCAGCCCGGCTACAGCACCTTCCATGGTGGATCCCTCCCTCTAGGTCCTACCTCGTTTACGGAGCTACTACATCGCCTTGAAAACCACCGCGGTGGCGCCGTCGATCCTGACAACGGTCACGTGATCACCCGGTTCGTACACATCGTTGTCGTCGAGCGGCCGCGCCGTCCAGACCTCGCCGTCGAGCTTGACCTGTCCCTCGTGCTGTCCCACCCGGTCCAAGACCAGCGCAGACTTGCCCTCGAGCGCCTTGACGGGCTCGGGGAGCCCCCGGCCGGCCTCGAAACGGCGCCGCAGCGCAGGCCGGACCAGAACCAGCAAAAGCACCGACACCACGAGAAACACCAGACCGTCACCCCAGAGTGGCAGGTCGAACAGCCAACTCGAGCCCGTCGCGGCCAGTGCACCGCCGGCCAGCATGAGCAGGAACATGTCACCGGTCAGCGCCTCTGCCCCGGCGAGACCCAGCGCCAGGATGAGCCAGATCAGCGGAAGCGGCATACGCCCACCCTAGCGAATACGACCCGATCGGCGACCGACAATTACACTGCCAGGATCATGTGGTGTCCAAGTGCGACTCTTTCGATGTGGGCCAACGCCTGGCTTGCCGGCGCGGCCGCGCCCGACGACGTCCTCGACGCGTTATCTCAATGGGCACCAATGCATTCTGTGACGGCCTATGACTCGCAGGCCGCCGTCCGTACGGGGCTGCCCTGGCCCGAGTTGGAGGACTCGGGTTCGGTGTCGTTGCTGCAGACCTTGCGCACCGCCGTCGGCCGGTCCGGCACCCGGCCGTCGATCAGGGTGGCGTTGCCGGTGCCCGGCGATGTCCGCGGACTGCCCGCGGGATCGCAGTTCCAGCGCGACGCGCTGAGCGTGGGCGAAGCGGTGCTGGTGACCCATGACGAACTCGACGGCGTCGGACTGGTGCCGGAGTTCGAGTATTTCGAATTCGACGACGTGGAAACCGAATCCACCTTCGAGCCCGAGCCGAGGGCGTTGTCGTGGACCGTGTACTCACTACCTGTTCTGCCACCGCCCCAGCACCACGATCTCGGCGAGGCCGAGTACGAGTTGCGGTCAGCGGTGCGCTCGGCGGCCGACACGCTGGTCACCTTGCGGGCCGGTGTGGGGGTAGATATCGAGGATCCCCGTGGCATGGTCGAGGACATCCTCGAGGCCGGACGGATGCACCGCATCCCCGACCACGCCCCCACCCGGGCCCTACGCGTGTTGGAGAACGCTGCCCACGTCGAGGCGATCATCACCGTGAGCTCGGGCCTGATGCCGATCGGCCTGCAGAGTTCCTCGGAGGTTCAGATCGCCGGCGACGCCATGCGACCGCTGGCACAGGTGGTGCGCTCGGCGCGGTTGGCCGCACTCGAAGCGATCCTGCAATCCGCTTGGCGGGACTAACCTTCGGTCGGTGTCCCACAGCAGTGCGGTGAGCACAGCGCACCGTTGACGCTGAACCCGTAGCCAGGCACCGGCTCTGGACCGGCGGCCCGCAGCGGCGCCGCACCGGTGCGCAGCTCCTCGATCAACCCGGCCGCCAACCGAGCGAAACGTTCGTCGGCGTTCGGGGTGCTTGCCCGCGCGAAGGCGATACCGGCCTGTTCGGCCTGCAACCGGAGTTCGTAGTCGAGATCCCACACCACCTCGATGTGATCGGCGACGAATCCGATCGGACAAACGATGACCGCCCGGGTTCCGTTCTGGCCCAACACAGTCAGGTGATCAGCCACGTCGGGTTCGAGCCACGGGATCCGGGGCGGTCCCGACCGGGACTGCCAGACCTGGTCGTAGTCGTCGTAGCCCGCGGCGGCGGCCACCAGCCGCGTCGCGTAGCCGACCTGCCGACTGTAGAGGGCAGGGCCGTGCCGCTCGTCGGCGGCGATGGGCACCGAGTGCGCGGTGAACACCAGTCGGGCCTCGTCACGTAGATCGACCGGCAACGTGGCGGCCGCGGCCGCGATCGAGTCGGCGAACATCTCCACCAACAACGGATGGTCGAAGTACTGGCGCAGTTTGACCAGTTCGGGTGCGTCGGGCCCGGCCGCGGCCCGCGCCCGGGCGATGTCCTCGACGTACTGGGTGCAGCTGGAGTAACCGCCCCAGGCCGACGTGGTGAACACCGCTGCCCGCCGGATTCCGTTGTCCCGCATCGCCGCAACAGTGTCTTCGACGTACGGCTCCCAGTTCCGGTTACCGAAATAGATCGGCAGGCCGGGCAACTGGAGACGCAACTGCTCGATCAGCGCCCGGTTGATCCCGTTGATCGGTGACACCCCACCGAAATGCAGGTAGTGCTCGGCGACGTCGGCCAGGCGCTCGGCCGGGATACCACGCCCCCGGGTGACGTTCTCCAGGAACGGCATCACCTGCTCGGGCGCCTCCGGACCGCCGAAAGACAGCAGCAGGACCGCGTCAAACTCCATCAACTCGAGTCCCCTCTGCGGCGGAATACAGGTCAGAGCAGCTGGGTGCTGGCGCCGCCGTCGGCGTAGACGATGGTGCCGGTGGTGGCGGGCAGCCAGTCGGACAGCAGTGCGCACACGGTCTTGGCGACCGGCTCCGGATCCTTCATGTTCCAGCCGACCGGTGCACGCTGATCCCAGCCCTCTTCGAGCAGCCGCATCTGGTCACCGGCTTCGGCACCGAGCGCACCGCCGACGATCGCACTCATGGCCAGGGTCCGGATCGGGCCCGCCGCAACGAGGTTGGAGCGCACGCCGAACGGTCCGGCCTCACGAGCAACGAACCGGTTGACCGACTCGAGGGCGCTCTTGGCCACGGTCATCCAGTTGTAGGCCGGCATCGCGCGGGTCGGATCGAAGTCCATGCCGACGATGCTGCCGCCCTCGTTCATGATCGGCAGAGTCGCCTTGGCCAGCGAGGCATAGGAATACGCCGAGATGTGGATGCCCTTGGCGACGTCCTCGTAGGGAGCGTCGAAGAACGGGTTGACACCCATACCGGTCTGCGGCATGAAGCCGATCGAGTGGACCACGCCATCCAGCTTGTTGCCCTCACCGATGACACCGGCGACACGCTCGGCCAGGCTCGCGAGGTGCTCCTCGTTCTGCACGTCGAGTTCCAACAAGGGAGCCGGACTCGGAAGTCTGTCGGCGATGCGCTGGATCAGCTTCATCCGGTCGAACCCGGTGAGCACCAGCTCCGCGCCGGCCTCCTGGGCCACCTTGGCGATGTGGAACGCGATCGACGAGTCCGTGATGATCCCGGTGACGAGGATGCGCTTGCCTTCGAGCAAACCTGCCATTAGTGCGACTCCTTCTTGGGGAAAGTTTCAGTAGACCAATATGTTTGGGTCAGATCCAGGTGGATCAGTGCCCCATGCCCATGCCACCGTCGACGGGGATGACCGCACCGGCGATGTAGCCGGCGTCCTCGGAAGCCAGGAAGCTCACCGCGCCGGCGACCTCTTCTGCGGTGCCGACCCGCTTGGCCGGGATGAACTCGAGGGCACCGGCCTGAATCCGCTCGTCCAGGGCGCGGGTCATCTCGGTGTCGATGTAGCCCGGGGCCACCACGTTGGCGGTGACGCCGGCCTTGGACAGCTCCCGGGAGATCGAGCGCGCCATACCGATCAGGCCGGCCTTGGCGGCCGCGTAGTTGGCCTGGTTGCCGATGCCCCACATGCCGGAGACCGAGCCGATGAAGATGATGCGGCCGAAACGCTTGCGCTGCATGCTGCGCGACGCCCGCTGCGCCACCCGGAATGCTCCGGTGAGGTTGGCGTTGATGACGTTCTCGAACCGCTCCTCGGTCATCCGCATGAGGAACGCATCCTGGGAGATGCCGGCATTGGACACCAGCACCTCGACCGGGCCCTGGTGCTCCTCGACCTCTTTGAACGCGCGGTCGACGGCCTCGTTGTCGGTGACGTCGCACACGACGCCGAACAGTCCGTCGGGTGCGCCGGACCCACGGTGCGTGACGGCCACCTTGTGTCCGTCGGCGGCCAGTCGCTGCGCGATCGCCAGGCCGATCCCCCGGTTTCCACCGGTGACCAGCACGGAACGGGGAACGAAGGCCGGCCGGCCGGTGGATGTCTCGGTGTCGGCTTCGGAGACAACAGCGTCACTCATGCCCGCCAACTTATCTCCTCACCAGCATGGTCTGAAAATCGCGTCGCCGGTGAGGACCGCAGTCCAGGAAGGCGCGATCGCGACTCAACCGGGCAGTCTGCGGTTGATCAGCAGCGCCGCCACCCCGGCGACGGCCAGCAACAACGCGCCAAGCCGCAGCCAGCCGAGGCTGGCATCGCCCTTGATGGTCTCGTAGCCGATCTGCTGCTGCAGCGAGGTGAACACCTGCTTGAGCTGTTCCAGGCTGGACGCGGTGAACGCGTCTCCGCCGGACAGCTTGGCGATCTTGCCGAGCATCTCGTCGTCGACCGGCACCGGCTGGCGCTGGTCGTTGATCTCGACGTAGCCATAGGGCGTACCGAAGGACACGGTGGAGATCGGCACGCCCTGGTCCTTGGCGGTGCGCGCCGCGGTATAGGCGCCCTTCGGATTGTCCGGGTTGGACGGCACCGTCTCCTTGCCGTCCGACATCAGGACGATGCGCGCGGGCGGCTTCTCGTCGCCGCCGCCGATCACCGCGCCGACGGTGGCGATCGCCTGCAACGCGGTGAAAATGCCTTCACCCGTGGCCGTGCGGTCGGCCAACTGCAGCTTGTCCAGACCGTTTTTGGTGGCCTCACGGTTGGTGGTCGGCTGCACCAGCACCGTCGCCGTACCGGCGTAGGCGATCAGGCCGAGGTTGATCCCCGGGGTGAGCTGATCGGCGAACTGCTTGGCGGCCTCCTGCGCGGCGGCCAGCCGGCTGGGGGCGACATCGGTGGCGCGCATCGACTGTGACACGTCGATCACCAGCATCACCACCGCGCGATTACGCGGAATGCGCACATCGTGGGTAGGGCCGGCCATCGCAACCGTCAGGAGCACGAGCGAGGCAGCCAGCAGGGCGGCGGGCAGGTGCCGCCAACGCGTCGGCTGCTTGGGCGCCACACTTTCGAGCAGCTCCATGTTGGCGAACCGCAGGATCCGCTGCTTGCGTGCGCGCTGCACGATGACGTAGTACGCCACCAGGCCGAGCACCACGAAGAGGAACAGGAACCACCAGGCGTGCGCGAAACCCGTCAGGCTCATCGGACCGAGAATCGGTAAAGTCATGTGCTAGAAGTCATTTCGGGTTGGTTGCTCATCAAGCATTCGTCTACCGCTGGCCGGCCAGGGCGCCACGCCTCCGGTTGGCCACGAACCGCACCACGTCGGCGATCCAGTCCCGGTCGGTGCGCAGACTCAACAGCGGTGCATCACAACGCCGCAAGGTCCGGGCCACCTCTTCCCGATGGGCGGCGGCGGCCCGCTCGAAGTCGCTGCGAAGCTGTTCGTCGATCGTGAACTCACGGGTGACACCGGTCTCGGTGTCCTGCAGCACCACATCGCCGACCGCGGGCAGCTCGACATCGCGCGGGTCGAGGATCTCGATTCCGAGGACCTCGTGGCGACCGGCGATGGCCCGCAACGGGCGCATCCAGTTGATCGGGCCGAGGAAGTCACTGATGATCACCGCCATGCCGCGCCGGCGCTCGGGACGGCGCAGCGCATCGATGGCAGCAGCCAGGTCTCCCCGCACTCCGGTCGGGGCCTTCGGCGTGGTGGCGATCGCCCGCAACAGCTCCTGCTCGTGCACCCGCCCGCTCAGCGCGGGCACCCGCCGCACGGTGTCACCGTTGGCGATGACCGCGCCGATCCGATTACCGCCTCCGCTGTTGAGGAACGCGATCGCCGCGGCAGCCGCCACGGCGAGGTCTCGCTTCTCGCAACCGGTGGTGCCGAAGTCCAGGCTGGCCGACATGTCGACCACCAGCCAGGTCTCCAGCTCGCGGTCGGCGATCATCTGCCGCACGTGTGGCGTCATCGTCCGCGCCGTGACAGACCAGTCCATCCGGCGCACGTCGTCGCCGGGCTGGTAGATCCGCGAGTCCCCCGGCTCTGATCCCGGCCCCGGGATCAGACCGAGGTGGTCGCCGTGCAGGACTCCGTCAAGCTTGCGCCGCACCGTCAGCTCAAGCTTGCGCAACGCCGCCGTCAGTGCGGGGTCGCGAATCTCCCCGCGCTTCAGAGACGGCAGGTCGACGGTGCGTCGCGAAGTGGTCACCGACCACCCGCCGCGCCGGCCGCGGCAGGTACGGCGGGCGCAACCGAATGTCCTTGCTGCGGAAGCGCATTGACCTGCGGCAGGGCGACGGTCTGCAGGATCCGGTTGACCACGGTCTCCGCAGACACCTCGTCGGCCAGCGCGTCGTAGGTGAGCACCAGGCGGTGGCGCAGCACATCCGGGATCACCTCGACGACATCCTGCGGGATGACGTAGTCACGGCCGCGCACCAACGCCAGCGCGCGGGCCGCCGAGATGATGCCCAGCGACGCACGGGGCGAGGCACCGTAGGCGATCCAGGCCTTGGCGTCGGGCATGCCGAACTTCTCCGGCTCGCGGGTCGCGGTGACGATCCGCACCACGTAATCGACGAGCGCATGGTGCACGAACGTGTTGGCCGCGAGTTCCTGCAGCCGCAGCAGGTCGCCGGTGTCGAGGATCTGCTTGGGCTCCGGGGGCTTCACACCCATCCGGTAGATGATCTCGCGCTCTTCCTCCGGCGACGGGTAGTCGACGTTGAGCTTGAACAGGAAGCGGTCACGCTGGGCTTCCGGGAGCGCGTAGACGCCTTCCTGCTCGATCGGGTTCTGGGTGGCCATCACCAGGAACGGGCTGGGCAGCGGGAAGGTCTTGCCGCCGATGGAGATCTTGCGCTCGGCCATCACCTCGAGCAGTGCGGACTGCACCTTCGCCGGCGCACGGTTGATCTCGTCGGCGAGCAGGAAGTTGACGACCACCGGGCCGAGCTCGATGTCGAAGTCTTCCTTGCCCTGCCGGTAGATGCGGGTACCGATGATGTCGGTGGGCACCAGGTCAGGGGTGAACTGGATGCGGGCGAATGTGCCGCCGACCACCTTGGCGAACGTCTCGACGGCCAGCGTCTTGGCCACGCCGGGCACACCTTCGAGCAGCACGTGGCCCTTGGCGAGCAGACCGACGAGCATCCGCTCGACGAGCTGGTCCTGACCGACGATGATCCGCTTGACCTCGAAGATGGCGCGTTCCAGGGTGTGCACCTCGGCCTGCAGGCTGCCGTTGGTCGTGGCCTGCGGGGCGGCCGGCGCGGCGTGGGAGCCGGCCGACCCGGGCGGAAAGCCCGGCGCCGGGCTCGAACCGGGATAACCTCCGGCGCCCTGCGGCGGTCCACTCGGTGACGTCATCAACTTCCTCCCACGGTGTTCGACTACAAAAAAACGCTGGTCGTGCTGGTTGCTCATCGGGCAGTCGGGTGCCCGCCGTCAACTATTCCAGGCACTTCGAGATCCGTCGACGCTGCCCGGAAGAGTTCAGGTTCCCCTCAGGATTCGATGATGCGGGCCGCGTACGGCTGGATGCCTGACATGCGAACGGGACTCACGGTCACTTTCTCCGCACTGCCCGACGCCTCCAGCATCTTGCCGCCACCGAGGTACATCGCCACGTGCTGGCTACCGCCGGGACCCCAGAACAGGAGGTCACCGCGCTTTGCCTGGGCGACCGGCACCTTGCGGCCGGTGTTGTACTGGTCTCCGGAGTACTTGGGAATCTGCACGCCCACACCGGCGAACGCGTACCTGGTCAGGCCCGAGCAATCGAAACCCATCTTGCCCGCGTCGTAGTCCACCCCCGGCCCCGGCCCGGTGAGCGTGCCGCCGCCCCAGGAGTACGGCACGCCCATCTGGGTGCCGCCCCTTCGGATCGCGTATTCGATGGCTTGGGGCCCCCGGACCCGGCCACCGGGGAATGTCGAGGCGGCCTGCTTGGGGGCCAGACCGATGGTCTGCAGGAACTGCGAGCCAAGGTTCTGTGTGGTCTGGAGCGCGATCTGGCTGACCTGGAACGAGGCGTTGGCGATGGCCACCGGATCCCCCGGCGCGCCCGAGCTGACGATTTTCGGCAAGGTCGGATCCCATTGGCCGTCGTCTGGCGCAGCGTTGGCCGGCGACACGAGACTGATCGCCGCGAACGCGATTGCGGCGATCAGGATCAGGCACCGTAAGACGAAGGAGCGCAATGTATTCCCATCAGTATTCGATGTAGCGGACGACGTACGGGGTCATGCCGCTGGTGCGGACCGGAGAGACCTTGACCTCCGAACCCGTGTAGGGCGCTTCGAGCATCTGGCCGTTTCCGAGATAGAGCGTCACGTGCTGGCTGCCACCGGGGCCGTAGAAGATCACGTCACCACGGCGCATCTGCGACGACGGAATCTTGCGGCCGGCGTTGTACTGGGAGCCGGAGTAATGGGGCAACTTGATTCCGACGCCGGCGAACGCGTAGAGGATCAGGCCCGAGCAGTCGAATCCGACGGTGTTGGCCCCCGAATCGATGCCGCGACTCGGACCGGCCGCGTTGCCGCCGCCCCAGGAGTAGGGAACGCCCATTTGCGAACCCGCCCGCTGGATCACATATTCGGATGCCTGCCGGCCGTATACGCGCGGGATCGCGCCGTTGGTGTAGCCGGTGGGCGTCGGCAGGATGCCCAGCTTCTGCAGGAACTGGCGACCCATGTTCTGCGTCACCTGCGCCGACGTCGACGAGATGCCGAGGATGGTGTTGATGATCGCGACCGGGTCACCGCTGACGAACGCGCTGGGGATCGCCGGCAGCGTGGGATCCCATGCGGTGTCCCAGTTCTGGCCGCGTTGCACGGGCGCGCCCGGGGCACGATCCCAGTTGTCCGCCGCGGCCTGGGGTGCGGGTCCCTGCGCCGGTGTGGCCGGGGCCGACGCCTTGTGCACCTGGGCGAGTTCGGCTTGGGCCGAGGCACGTTCGGCGGTCAACCGCTGCAACTCACCTTGCTGCGAGCTGAACGTCTGCTGCGCCTGTTGAAGTGCCGCGACCGCGGTGTCCTGACTCGTCTGGGCGTTGGCCGTGGCCTGGTCGGCGTTCTGCTTGGCCAGGCGCGCGGCCGACTGTCGGTTGACCTGTTCGGTGCGGGCGCGCTGCAGGTCGGCGATCACCTTGTCGCTGCTGACGGCCAGGGTCTGACCGGTGGCGGCGGCGCTGACGATGTCGCCCGGATCGGAGGCGGTCAGGTACGAGCCGGAGGGGCCACTGACATAGGTGGCCGCGGCGAAGGTGTCGAAGCGCTTCTGCGCCTCACTGATGGCGGTGTTGGCGTCGTCGATGCCCTGCTGGCTGGCATCGACCTCCTGCTGCGCCGTCGCGGCCGCGTCACGGGCGTCCTGCACCTCGACGATCGCCTTGTTGACGGCTTCCTGCTGAGTCTGGATGGCCGCGCCCAGCTCCTGCAGCTTCTGGTCGGCGTTGGCCACCGCGGCGACGAGCGTTGCGACCTGATCGGGGGCCCCCGGCTCGGCGGCGGCCGTAACACCTCCCGTCATGGCCGTGGCCAACAGCATCCCGGCGGTCACCGGCACGGCCAAGAAACGGCCGTACAGCCGGGACGCAGAGGCGCCAGCGGTGCGTCTCATTCGACTCAAGTCTCCTATGGCTCAACGACGGCGTACCGACGTTTGCTCGGGGCCATTGCAACAGAAGTCACATGAAGCACAACTACAACAATGGCTACCGATTGCACCGTACGTCACATCTGAAGCCAAAGAAACTTTAGTCACAAATTACAAGTTTGTAATTGCGAATAGTGTGACCAATTAGTGATATTGGGCGTTATCCCGAACTAATGTTCGAGGGATTTCCGAGACCGGATCGACACCTAGTCCGAGGAGGCAGCAGACGCCTCTGACCCGGCCAATTGTTTGCTACGGCGCTGCAGAACCCGAGTGAGAGCGGCCGCCCCGGCAACACCGAGAACCAACACGATCGCGAGTGCCGTCCACGGGAAATCCGGGGTGGAAATCTCGCCGACGAAATTCTTCGCAGACAACACCGGATTACCGGTCTTGGCCACGTCCTGACCCGCCTCCAAAGTCACCCGATCGACCGTCGGGCTGTAGGTACCCGCGAACGACGGACTCAGCGCCAGCACGGTCGCGCCCGGATTCGCCTGCCCGACCTCGGTGGCGATGTCACGCAACGGCGTGTCGATCCCCGGGTTGCTCGGCAGCACGACGATCTTGAGGTCGATACCTTCCTGCCTGGCGTCGCTGACGACCTGACGAAGACCGTCGACGTCGGCGGCGGGGGCACTCACCCCGTCATCGCGAACGTCGGCCTGCACAGCCGCCATGCACTTGGCCACCCCGTCGGGATGCGCCGCATCGAGCCCTACGGTGTCGCACACCTCGACCGGAATGTAGGCCGGCAGGAACGGGATGACATGGGGTCCGGTCACGTCAGGCACGGTACGCGGCGTCCACCGACCCCAGCGAGGCGACACGGGAATCGTCATCGCATCGGTACCGCGGAGGGATCTCAGACGGATCCAACCGACCGGGTAGCAACGCGAACGCGACAAGGGAAGACTGGACCCCGGCCCGCTGGCCATTGCAGGACAAGCGTACTGTTAGGATCAGGACGCCGCCGACACAGCCCGTCGCGGCGAGATCGAGCCGGGAGTTGATGTGAGCAGCGAGAATACGGAAAATTCGTCCCTTAACTCATTTGGTGCCCGCGACACATTGACTGTCGGGGACCAGAACTACGAAATCTACCGACTGGACGCGGTACCCGGTACCGAAAAGCTCCCGTACAGCCTCAAGGTGCTTGCGGAGAACCTGTTGCGCACCGAGGACGGCGCCAACATCACCAAAGACCACATCGAGGCCATCGCCAACTGGGATCCCTCGGCCGAGCCGAGCGTCGAGATCCAGTTCACCCCGGCCCGCGTGCTGATGCAGGACTTCACCGGTGTGCCGTGCATCGTCGACCTCGCCACCATGCGCGAGGCCGTGGCCGCCCTCGGCGGTGATCCGAACAAGGTCAACCCGCTGTCCCCCGCCGAGATGGTCATCGACCACTCCGTCATCCTCGACGTGTTCGGCAACGCCGGCGCCTTCGAGCGCAACGTCGAACTCGAATACGAGCGCAACTCCGAGCGCTACCAGTTCCTGCGCTGGGGCCAGGGCGCGTTCGACGACTTCAAGGTCGTCCCGCCGGGCACCGGCATCGTGCACCAGGTCAACATCGAGTACCTGGCCCGCGTCGTGATGACCCGCAATGGCGTCGCGTACCCGGACACCTGTGTGGGCACCGACAGCCACACCACCATGGAGAACGGCCTGGGCGTGCTGGGTTGGGGCGTCGGCGGCATCGAGGCCGAGGCCGCCATGCTGGGCCAGCCCGTCTCGATGCTCATCCCCCGCGTCGTCGGCTTCAAGCTGACCGGGGAGATCAAGCCCGGTGTGACCGCCACGGACGTCGTGCTCACCGTCACCGACATGCTGCGCAAGCACGGCGTGGTCGGCAAGTTCGTCGAGTTCTACGGCAAGGGCGTGGCCGAGGTGCCGCTGGCCAACCGCGCCACCCTGGGCAACATGAGCCCGGAGTTCGGTTCCACCGCAGCGATCTTCCCGATCGACGACGAGACCATCAACTACCTGCGGCTGACCGGGCGTACCGAGGAGCAGCTGGCACTCGTCGAGGCCTACGCCAAGACGCAGGGCATGTGGCACAACCCTGACCGGGAGCCGGTGTTCTCCGAGTACCTCGAGCTTGACCTGTCGACCGTGGTGCCCTCGATCTCCGGCCCGAAGCGTCCGCAGGACCGCATCGAGCTGTCGGACGCCAAGAACGCGTTCCGCAAGGACATCCACAACTACGTCGAGGAGAACCTGCCCGTCGAGCACACCCAGCTCGACGAGGCGATCGAGGAGTCCTTCCCGGCCTCGGATCCGGCCAAGCTGACCTTCGCCGACGACGGCGCCGTGGACGTCCGCCCGTCTGCCGCCAACGGCTCCGAGGGCCGGCCGACCAAGCCGATCACCGTGCGCTCCGACGAGCGCGGTGAATTCGTGCTCGACCACGGCGCGGTTGTCGTCGCGGGCATCACGTCCTGCACCAACACTTCCAACCCGTCGGTCATGATCGGCGCCGCGCTGCTCGCGAAGAAGGCCGTCGAGAAGGGCCTGACCAGCAAGCCGTGGGTCAAGACCAACATGGCGCCGGGCAGCCAGGTCGTCACCGACTACTACAACAAGGCCGGCCTGTGGCCGTACCTGGAGAAGCTGGGCTACTACCTGGGCGGCTACGGCTGCACCACCTGCATCGGCAACACCGGCCCGCTGCCCGACGAGATCTCCAAGGCCATCAACGACAACGACCTGTCGGTGACCGCGGTGCTCTCGGGTAACCGCAATTTCGAGGGCCGCATCTCCCCCGACGTCAAGATGAACTACCTGGCCTCCCCGCCGCTGGTCATCGCCTACGGCATCGCGGGAACCATGGACTTCGACTTCGAGACCGACCCGCTGGGCCAGGATCAGGACGGTAACGACGTCTTCCTCAAGGACATCTGGCCGTCTGCTAAGGAGATCGAAGAGACCATCGCGTCCTCGATCAACCGGGAGATGTTCACGGATTCCTATGCCGACGTGTTCAAGGGCGACGACCGCTGGCGTTCGCTCTCCACCCCCGAAGGCAACATCTTCGAGTGGGACGACGCGTCCACCTACGTGCGCAAGGCGCCGTACTTCGACGGCATGCCCGCCGAGCCGGAGCCGGTCGGCGACATCAAGGGCGCCAGAGTCCTTGCCCTGCTTGGCGATTCGGTGACCACCGACCACATCAGCCCGGCAGGTTCGATCAAGCCGGGCACCCCCGCCGCGCAGTACCTCGATGCCAACGGCGTTGAGCGCAAGGATTACAACTCGCTGGGGTCGCGTCGCGGCAACCACGAGGTGATGATCCGCGGCACGTTCGCCAACATCCGGCTGCGCAACCAGCTGCTCGACGACGTCTCCGGTGGCTACACCCGTGACTTCACCCAGCCGGGTGGGCCACAGTCGTTCATCTACGACGCCTCGGTCAACTACAAGGAAGCCGGCATCCCGCTGGTGGTCCTGGGCGGCAAGGAGTACGGTTCGGGATCCTCGCGTGACTGGGCGGCCAAGGGCACGGTGCTGCTCGGCGTCAAGGCCGTCATCACCGAGTCCTTCGAGCGCATCCACCGGTCGAACCTGATCGGTATGGGTGTGATCCCGCTGCAGTTCCCGGCCGGCGAGTCCGCGGCGAGCCTCAAGCTCGACGGCACCGAGACCTACGACATCACCGGCATCGAGGCGCTCAACGAGGGCAAGACGCCGAAGACGGTCAAGGTCACCGCCACCAAAGAGGATGGTTCCAAGGTGGAGTTCGACGCCGTGGTCCGCATCGACACCCCCGGCGAGGCCGACTACTACCGCAACGGCGGCATCCTGCAGTACGTGCTGCGCAACATGCTGAAGTCGAAGTAATCCTGTCCGGACTGACCGAAGCACGTAAGGACAGCGCCAACGGGCGCTTGCGCGAGGAGTGGTCTGAATGCCCCGGGTAACGGACGACCATCTCGCGGCCCGGCGCCGTCAGATCCTTGACGGCGCCAGGCGCTGCTTCGGCCAGTACGGATATGAGAGTGCGACCGTGCGGCGGCTCGAAGAAACCATCGGGCTCTCGCGCGGCGCAATCTTTCACCACTTCAAGGACAAGGACACCTTGTTCTTCGAACTGGCCCGCGAGGACGCCGAGCGGATGGCCGAAGTGGCTGCCCGCGAAGGGTTGATCCAGGTGATGCGAAACATGCTCGCCGCCCCCGAGCAGTTCGACTGGCTGGCCACCCGGCTGGAGATCGCCCGAAAGTTGCGCAACGACCCGGCTTTTCACCGCGGCTGGGCGGAACGGTCCGCCGAGCTGGACGCCACGGTCACTGAGCGCCTACGCCGGCAGAAGCAGGCCGGCCGACTGCGTGACGACGTACCGAGTGCGGTCCTGCACATCTACCTGGACCTCGTGCTCGACGGCCTGGTGGCGCGGATCGCCTCCGGCGAGGATCCGAAGAACCTCACCGCGGTACTCGATCTGGTGGAGGCCAGCGTGCGCCAACAGACGCCGGCGGACAGCTGAATCCCGCTACTCCGCAGCGCTTGTGCTCGTCATACCCTGGCCCGGGTGCGGTGATTGGGCCCACCGCGGCTGCGCATCGTCGTTCCCGACTCACGCAGCAAGCTGTGGATCGAGCCATAGGAACGTCCCGTAGTAGCCACCAACGAGCGGATGCTGGCACCCGCCTCGTATTCCTTCCGAAGCTCGGTCAGCAGTTCGCCGCGATTCTTGTTCATATCCCTCATCGACATCTCCCAGATTGTGATGTCCCGACGGGTACCCACACTAGAAACCCCACACACACCGATGGGTCGATTTGTCCAACGTCTTAAATTGACGTTCTCGAAGATGCGGCGGTCCTTGAGGATTCGCGGTCAGGCGAGCTCGATGAGGTCCCGGTATTCGGTGGACCAGAAGTCCTCGGTACCGTCCGGCAGCAGCACCACTCGCTGCGGATCGAGAGCCTCGGCTGCACCCGGATCGTGCGTCACCAACACCACCGCGCCCTGGTAACTGCGCAGCGCATCGAGAACCTGCTCGCGTGACGCTGGATCGAGGTTGTTGGTGGGCTCGTCGAGCAACAGCACATTGGCCGTAGAGGCAACCAGACCGGCGAGAGCCAACCGCGTCTTCTCACCGCCCGAGAGAGTGCCCGCCGGCTGATCGAGCTGTGGTCCGGTGAACATGAAGGCGCCCAACAGGCCTCGGAGATCCTGCTCGCCGGTGTCGGGTGCGGCGTGGCGGATGTTCTCCCAGACCGTCGCCCCGTTGTCGAGCGTGTCGTGCTCCTGGGCGAAGTACCCGATCTTGCACCCGTGACCAGGTTCCAGTGCTCCGGCGTCGGCAGTCTCGGCGCCGGCGAGCAGTCGCAGCAGGGTGGTCTTGCCGGCACCGTTGAGGCCGAGTACGACCACCCGGGATCCGCGGTCGATGGCCAGGTCGACACCGGTGAAGATCTCCAGCGACCCGTACGTCTTGGTGAGCCCCTTGGCCACCAGCGGGGTCTTACCGCACGGCGCCGGGGTGGGGAACTTGATCCGGGCCACCTTGTCGGCCACGCGCTCGGCATCGAGCTCGGCGATCATGCGGTCGGCTCGGCGCAACATGTTCTGGGCGGCAACGGCTTTGGTCGCCTTTGCGCCCATCTTGGCGGCCTGGGCCCGCAACGCACCGGCCTTCTTCTCGGCATTGGCGCGTTCGCGGCGGCGGCGCTGCTCATCGGTCGCGCGCGCGTCGAGGTACTTCTTCCAGCCCATGTTGTAGACGTCGGCCTCACCGCGCACCGCGTCCAGGAACCACACCCGGTTGACGACCTCGTCGAGCAGGTCGACATCGTGACTGATGACCACAAGCCCACCGGTGTGGTTGTGCAGGAAGTCCCGCAGCCAGCCGATCGAGTCTGCGTCGAGGTGGTTGGTCGGCTCGTCGAGTAAGAGAGTCGTGGCCGACCCCGAACCGGTGTCGCTCGCCGCGAACAGGATGCGGGCCAGCTCGACGCGGCGGCGCTGACCGCCGGACAGCGTCCGCAGCGGCTGCGTCAGCACCCGGTCCGGCAGGCCCAGGCTCGCGCAGATGCGACCGGCCTCACTCTCGGCTGCGTAACCGCCCAGTGCCGAGAACCGTTCTTCGAGCTGACCGTACTTTCGGACCGCCTTGTCGCGAGCCGCGTCGTCGGCGACCTCGGCCATCAAGACCTGCTGCTTCTCCAAGTCCGCCAGCAGCGTGTCGAGACCGCGGGCCGACAACACCCGGTCACGGGCCATGACGTCGAGGTCACCCTCTTTGGGATCCTGTGGCAGGTAACCGATTTCACCGGTGGTTGTGACAGACCCGGCGTACGGCTCGCCCTCCCCCGCCAGAATTCTCATCGTGGTGGTCTTGCCTGCGCCGTTGCGCCCGACCAGTCCGATCCGGTCACCGGGCTGCACCCGCAGCGCCGAGCCCTCGAAGGACAGCAGCGTGCGCGCGCCGGCGCGGACCTCCAGGTCCGTTGCGGTGATCACGCTGCGGTCCTCCTAGGTATGTGTCTTACTTCTCGTCGGTAAATATCGGGTCGCGCTTCTCCGCGCGCGCGGCAACCGCTTCCTCAAAGTTTGCGGTGAGCAGACGCACGAAGAGTTGTCCCAGGCCCTCGGCCTGCATGTGCCCCTCCAGGCTAGCGGCGTCCAGTCCACTCCAAAGTGTGCGCTTGGTCAACTCGATACCCGGCCGGGAGAACGCCGCCATCCGGTCCGCCATGTCGTAGCACGTCTCTAGCAGGGCCTCCTCGGCCACCACACTGGATACCAGACCGATGCGTGCTGCCTCCTGAGCGTCGACGTCACGGCCGGTCAACATGATCTCGAAAGCGCGCGACGAGCCGATGGCGCGTGGCAGCAGGTAGGACAAGCCCAGCTCACTGGCGGTGAGCCCGTTGTTGATCCCCGCGGCGCGGAAGTAGGCGCCCTCGGCGGCCACCCGGACGTCACAGGCCAGCGCGAGGCAGAGCCCGCCGCCGATGGCCGCGCCGTTGACCGCTGCGATCACCGGCTGGTGCAGCCGCCGTAGGGCGAGGATCACATCGTCGAGAATCTCCATCGACCGCAATGCGTACGTCGGCCTGGTCAAACCGGCCACGTGCGGCACCGACCCGGCCGACTTGTGATCGGCCCCGGAGGAGAACCCCCGACCGGCCCCGGTCAGCACGACAACGCGCACGCTGTTGTCATAGCGCAGGTCTTCCAGGACGCCCTTGAGCGGGACCATGACGTCGAACGCCATCGAGTTCATCCGCTCGGGCCGGTTGAGGGTCACCAGGGCGACGTCCGAGCGGGGGCGGTCGACCAGGACGAATTCGTTCTGCGCAGTCACGGTCAGCACGCTATCGCGTGCCGGCGCTCACATCTGTTCTGCGTCGCCCTGAGCGGCCTGCTCTTTCATGGCCGCGTCGATGTCGAACTCCTTGATCTTCTGGACGAGGTCCTCCAGTGCAGCCGGTGGCAGCGCCCCGGCCTGGTTGAAGACCAACTTGCCCTTCTTGAAGGCCATCAGGGTGGGGATCGAGCGGATCTCGGCTGCCGCGGCGAGCGCCTGCTCGGCCTCGGTATCGACCTTGGCGAAGACCACATCGGGGTGGTTCTCGGAAGCAGCCTTGTATGTCGGCGCGAAGGCCCGGCACGGTCCGCACCACGACGCCCAGAAATCGACCAACACGATCTCGTTGTCCTTGACGATGTTGTCGAACTGTTCTGTGGTGATGTCCTGCGTACTCACACTTTTCCTAACGTCGGGGCTTAGCGGCCTGTTCCCAGCCTATTTCAGTACAGCCTGGCCAGCGCGGTTTCGGCGTGGTAGCCGGTGAAGCCGCCGAGCGTGTCGTCACGCAGCCGATTCACCCAACCCGGATCCGCCAGCAGGGCTCGGCCGATCGCCACGATGTCGAGCTCTTCGGCCGTGAACTGCGCCAACAGTCGATCGACCGGGGCCGGCTCGATGGGATCGCCATCTCGCTTTCCGGGTTGGAACTCGGTTGCCAGTCCGACCGATCCCACCCCGATCACCGGCACACCGGTGATCTTCTTGGTCCAGCCGGCCAGGCTCAGATCCGAGCCCGGGAACGCGGGGATGTACACGCGCCGGGTCGACGGATGCAGCACGTCGACACCCGCGGCGACCAACGGTGCCAGTACCTGCTCCAACTCAGCCGGGGTTTCGACGAGCTGTGCGTCGTAGGCGTTGGCCTTCCACTGCGAGAAGCGGTAGATGATCGGGAATCCGGTACCGACGGCTTCGCGCACCGCCGCGACGACCTCGGCCGGGAAGCGGGTCCGCGCTGCCGGCGAGCCGCCGTAGGAATCGGTGCGCTGATTCGTCTTCTCCCAGAGAAACTCGTCGAGCAGATAACCGTGGGCGGAGTGCAACTCGACAGCGTCGAATCCAACAGCCTTGGCATTGCGGGCCGCCTCCGCGAACTGCGCTGCGACACCACCCAATTCATCGGTCCGCAGTGCCCGGCCCCTGGCAACGCCCACACTGTTGACACCCGAGGGGCTGACCGGGACCACCCCGTCACGGTCGGCACGTTCGGCACCCTGATGCCACAGTTGCGCAGCGATCACGGCGCCTTGAGCATGTACCGCGTCGATGACGGCCCGCCAGCCGTCGAGCGCCTCGGTACCGGACAGCGTCGGGATGCTGAACGGCCAGCCCGCGGCCGGATCCGTCAACCGCACCCCCTCGGTGATGATCAGGCCGACGCCACCGGCTGCGCGACGGGCGTAGTAGTCCGCCACGTCGGTGCCCGGCACACCACCGGGCGACGCCGCTCTGGTCATCGGTGCCATCGCGAAGCGATTCGGGATCGTCAGCGATCCGACGGTCAACGGACTGAACAGGTCGCGGGGAGTTTGGCTCACTTGGGCGTCAACGCCCCGTGGGACCGGCCGATTCCGATTTACTCAGCGCGAGTTGGGGGGCGACGTCAGTCGTCGCGACCATCGGAACTGTCACCGATGTCCTGAGACATCACAACCCGCTTGTCGTACCGCAGTGGCATAATCGAACACATGTTCGACGCTGATTCCGATGTGGCTCTGATCGACCGGATCAGTGCCGCGGCGCGGGCGGAGTCGGCGGCGATCGCGGGGCGCCTGGCCGCGATCGGGGCGTTGGACAGCCTGCGGGAACAGGAGTTGGCCGAGTCGATCTTTTGGACCACCGACCCGTTCGAAGAAGTCTCTGCCGAAGTATCGGCGGCGTTGCGGATCAGCCGCGGCCGGGCCGGTACCCAGATTCATCACGCCCGGGTATTACGCGACAAACTCCCGTTGGTGGCGGCCCGGTTCGCTGCCGGCGACATTGATTATCGGGTGGTGCGGATGATCATCGCCCGCACCGGCATCGTCGATCCCGCAGTCTGGGCCGGACTGGATGAAGAACTCGCCGCCCGGGCCCATCGGTGGATGCGGCTGTCTGAACGGCAGTTGCGGGATCGGGTGGATCAGTGGATCGCCAAACTCGACCCCCACGGGGTGCGGGTCCCACCCCCGATCGATGACGGGCGGTTTGTGCAGGTGGAGGCGAGCAGCCCAGGCATGGCGTCGATCTGGGCCAATGTGCACGCCGCTGACGGGGTCGCGTTGAGTCAACGCCTCGATGCGGTGGCTGACACGGTGTGCAGCCACGATCCGCGCACCCGGGAGCAGCGCCGCGCTGATGCGGTGGGGCCGGTGGCCCGACTGGAATCCCGCATGCCGTGTCTGTGTCGGCGTGAGGACTGCCCGGCCGCACAGCAGCGGGCGGCCGCCGATGCCGCGGTGGTGCATGTGCTGGCCGACCAATCCACCGTGAACGGCACCTGTGATGATCCGGGCTATCTGGTCGGCCACGGCATCGTGCCCGCCGAATCCGTGCGTGATCTGGCCGCCACCGGCACGGTCAAACCCGTGCGCATGCCCACCGGGAACGCGCCCAAGCCCACTGAGCCTGCCGAGCCGAAGGATCCCGGTGAGCCTGCCGAAGCGGCCGAGCCCACTGAGCCCGCCGACACGGCTGAGGCCGCTGCTGCCGGCGAGCCGCAGTACCGCCCCTCGGTAGCACTGTCAGAATTCATTCGGTGGCGGGACCTGACGTGCCGGTTCCCCGGCTGTGACGCCCCGGCTGAACGCTGCGATGTCGACCACACCGCGCCCTGGCCCGCCGGGCCGACGCATCCGTCGAACACCAAACTATTTTGCCGGGCACACCATTTGGTGAAAACGTTCTGCCCCGGCTGGAC
>NZ_LZSY01000108.1 GCF_001665625.1 Mycolicibacterium peregrinum
GGTGGTGGCGGCGCACGAGGTGCGACCGCCAGATAGCCCACCTACGGCGGGCTTTCGGGTTGGCAGCCCACTCACCTACTTGCCGTCAGCAGGGCGCGCAGCCTAATCGGCCGGGGGCCCGACCTGTCAACCCACGCCCGTGGCCGGCGCCGGAGGCGGAGGACATTTGCGGCCCAACCGTGCTCGCTGCCGCTCGCGGGCCACAAATCCGCCGGCACCACCCGCGGACTCTTCGGGGTTGACAGCCCACCCTCACCCGATTGACCGCACCCCCAGCGCTGACCGGCGCAGCCAATCACCACACAGAACGGACAACACCATGGACCACGAATTCGACCTCGCATTCGCACTTCTCGAAGAGGCCGCCGAACGAATCGGCCACCAGCAGTACGGAATCACCCGCATCCTCTTCCACGACTACGGACCAATCCTGCTCACCACCGTCCACAACTACACCCGCGAAACCGGACACCACCTCGTCCTACTCGCCGCCGACGACTACGGCCAAATGGTCGCCATCGAGGCCACCGCCCCCGACCTCGACACCGCCCCGGTAACCCGGATCGTCCACGTCCGGGCCGGCGAATACACCTTCCACGCCGTGGACACCTGGAGCTTCCGCGCCACCGTCGAAGGCCACACCTACACCCTCACCGCCCAGCCCGGAACCGACACCTGGACCCTCACCGCCGACATCGCCCAGCCCACCGCACACCACGACATCGACGAGGCCCTCACCGAGCTGCTCCACGCCGCATGACCCACAAGGGGCCGGGCCGCCGCACAGACGGTGGCCCGGCCCACCCCAACACAACGCCAACGGGAGGAAAACCCATGCTCCGCTACATCACTCGCACCGTCACCCGCACCGAGAGCCACCTGAACCCGCAACTCGACGGACTCACTGGCGCCGAATACCGCCGGATGTGTCGCTACCTCACTTCGATCGGTGAACTCCTTGTGGTCCGCGAAATTGTTGAGGAGCTCCCCCCGAAGTACGCCTTCGACGAGCGCGGGGAACTGGTCTGGGTCAACCTCACCGAAGACGACATCCGAGCCGAGATGAACAAGCTCACGCCCCAGCCCTAACAGTTCACCTGGCCTGGCCGGCCCCGCTCGGGGTTGGCCGGGCTTTCTTTGTCTTCCGGTGTGTGGGTGGTGGCGGCGCACTAGGTGCGCCCGCTGTGGCCACCTGCGGTGGCCATCGGGGTTGGGTGCCCGCTCACCTTTATTTGCCTGTCAGCGTGGCTCAGTCTGACCGGCCGGGACCCGTCACGGTCAACCCACACGCGAGCTGGTGTCCGCCGGCCGAGTGACCGTTTCGGCCCTATCAAAGCTCGCTGCCGCTCGCGGGCCGAAACCCCGGCTCCCACCATCGCGCGCTCTTCGGGGATTGACCGCGCCACCCTGCCGGTCCCCCTGATCCACACGCCAACCGGCGCAACCACTCCCGACACGAACGGAGAAAAACCATGTCCAAAACCATCGTCGAAAGCGACACCCAGACCTGGCACGTCACCGGAGGCCACACCTGCGGTGTCCTGCACTGCCACCACGACGCCGACATCATCGCCGACACCGCCGAGCACGAACGGTTCTGCGTCGACCACACCGACCTCGCCGCACTCATTCCCCAGCATCACCCGCACTTCGGCGGCTGGTACCGCATCACCGCCAGCAGCGCACCCATCCCCGGGCACGGCGTCATCTTCACCGTCCACCCGCTCTGAACACCCCAACTCGCCCAACACAAACCTCAAGAAAGGCAACACCAATGGACATCGACTTCGCCCTCGCATGGAATTTCACCGACCCCCGCGACTACGACCGCCCGCGCCAGCTGCGGTTCCGCCACGAGAACCAGCCCCTGGCCTCCGGTGCCATCACCGGTCAACTCATCGCCGTCATCGCCGCGGCCGCCCGGGCTGACCACGGCGACACCCTGCCCATCAGCCGTGCCGACGTCTCCTATGACGACATCGCGGCAGCCCTCGACGGCTGGCAGCACTGGGCACGGCGCAGCGACAACACCATCGACCTCGACCTCATCCGCCAGCGCATCCACACCGCCGGCCTCGACTAGCCAACCACCCAGGGCCCGCGCTGACCCCAGCCCGGCGCGGGCCCACCACACCGAACGGAGAAAACCCATGTCCCCCACCGAACGCCAGCTCGCCATCACGACCCACCAGATGGCCCTCGACGAAGCCCTCGACACCGCGCTCACCGCGCTCTACCGAGCCGCTCGATCCATCACAGTGCTCACGCACAAGACCATCAACGACAGTGCCTACGTCGAAGGACCTCAAGGTGCCGACGTCGCCAGCTTCATCAACGACAGCCTGCGCAACGTGCGCGCCGCCTACGCGATCGCACACCCCATCCGCGAAAATATCTAGTCATCGAGCCCGGCCAGGTTCTCCCCCGTGGGGGCTTGGTCGGGCTTTCTTTTTGATCCGGCGGTTGGGGTGGTGGCGGCGCACGAGGTGCGACCGCCAGATAGCCCACCTACGGCGGGCTTTCGGGTTGGCAGCCCACTC
>NZ_LZSY01000109.1 GCF_001665625.1 Mycolicibacterium peregrinum
AGCGGCGGGCCGCAGCGACGGTTGCGGCACGCCGCTTCACCCTGCCCACTTGACAATCAACACCGCCATATCAGAGCCTGCCCGCCCACAGTGCGATCTGCCAGGCCCCGACGGCTATACCGACCAGGCAGACCGCCAACACCGCCCAGTACAGCGTCGACGTCCAATTCGGCGCCGAGTAGATGGCATCCGTGCGGCGCCGGGTGTCCACCCGTGTGTAGACCGCCAGCGCGCCGATGGCGACCGGCCCGGCCAACAGCCAACCCGCGACCGCCGTGACGATCATCGGTCCCATGATCGCGCCGATCACCGCGATGATCACTCCGGCCAGCGCCAGTGCGAGCGCCACCGCAAACCAGATCAACGGTGGTCCGGTGGTCCGCAGCGCGGCGGCTCCGGGCCCGACCGTGATGGGTTGGCCGAATGCGTCCTGCGCCCCCATCGGTTGGCCGGCAGGCGGCCCCCCGAAGACCTCGTGCGACGCACGCTGGGGCTGGGCCTGGGCCGCAGGTGCGCCGGCCCACGGGTCGAAACCCGACGAGGGCCCACCCGGACCTGGTGCGGGATGCCCGCCGGGGCCGGCGGGCGGGCCGGAGGGCCCGGGCCGGGCCGGGGGACCGAAGTCGCTGAAATCGAATGGACTCGGGGTGCTCAAACGCCACCAATCCTTCCGTCTTCAGTTCTCGGTCGAGCCAGGTCGGCGCAGCGTGGGATGCCCACCACTGAAAGCGAAGCCACACCCCCGAACCGCACCACGTGATGCTATCGAAGCAGGCTGTACGGCGACCCCATGGTTGGCCGAAGCGATCGCCCGTCGCGGGCCGCCGAATGGGTTGTTGCCGAATGGATCAGCCGGGCCGTCCCCGTGCCAGCCGTCTGTCATCTGCTTTTCCCCACCCATTGCTCGTTGACCCCGCCGAACAGCGATCGCCAGCCGTCGACGATCCGAAGATTCGATGGTAATCGGGCCCGGCGCCGCCGTGCGCAGCGGCGTTCGCTGACCTGCGCCACCGAACCGTCGAATACTGCCGATACTTCGCATTCGTACGCGGCCGATTGAGCCTAACCGCATCTGTGGGGTCGGCTGTGCGCCAAGATTCCCGGATGTATAGCTCCCGCGAGCTATCCCGCGCCCTCGACGACCGCGAGGAAATCGGCGTACGTCGCCTTGATCTTGTCGACGATGTCGTCCACGCTCACCGAAGCCCAGTCGGCCCGAGATCCCAGCTCAGCGATGGCCGTCATGATGATCGAGCCCCACACCACGGCCGTCAGCTTGAGCCGGCGATCGTCACCGGGCACGCCCATCCGCCGGGTCAACGCGACGTTGACCGCATCCGCCCGGAACTGCGACGCGGTGTGCATCAGCGCCGGCGACGAGGTGACGATGCGCGCCGAGGCCAACAGCCGATCGGCCGTGAGCTGGGTCGGCGGCGCGGTCTTGGTCTTGAGGAAGGCTTGCACGTGAGCGCGGTATACCGCCTCGAGATGGCCGATGTCGGCCGGTTGCGCCGTCAACTCGACCGCCACACTCTCGATCACCTCGTCGACGAACGCCAGCACCACTGCATCTTTGGTGGCGAAGTAGCGGCTGAAGGTGCGTGGCGAGACATCTGCGACCGCCGCGATCTGCTCGACGGTGGTGCTCTCGAATCCCTGGCGGTCGCACAGGTCTATCGCGGCCTCGATCAGCATCGCTCGGGTGCGCTGCTTCTTGCGTTCGCGCAGTCCGGTCTCGGCCTGGCGCATCCCGTCAACCACGAGATCGGATGTTAGCCCTCAAAGGCCTGCTTTTCGGTCCATTTCGGCAACTATGTGGCGCTCAGTGCCATTCGCCGGTCGTCATACTTTGTCAGCCTCGGACTGTTCCTGCGGAACGGTCGTCTGCGCGCCGGTCGCGCCCACCCGGTAGCGCACGAACGCCGGCACCGCGAGCGCGGCGATCAGCACACCGACGATCACCAGCGCCCCGCCACCCGCAGCGGCGACCGTGGTGCCCACCGCCGCCGCTGCCGCGCCGTGCAATGTGTCCGCCAACCGCGGGCCGCCGGCGACCACGACGGTGAAGACGCCCTGTAGCCGGCCGCGCAGCTCGTCAGAGGCCGCCTGCTGCAGGATCGTCGACCGGAACGCGGCCGACACCATGTCGGCCGCACCGCCAACGGCCAAGAAAGCCAACGCAATCCACAGCACCACCCCGGCGCTGCCGCCTGCCGCACCACCGGCGATACCGAACCCGGCCATCGCCGCGCCCCACACCACGATCGCCACGACCACGGCCAGCCCCTGCCTACGAATCCGCGGCAGCCAGCCAGAGAAGACGCCACCGGCCACCGCACCCACCGACATCGCCGCCGCCAGCAACGCCATGGCCGTGCCGCCCTCCACCGGACCGCCGAAGCTCTCATGTGCCATCTGGGGGAACAGTGCCCGCGGCATCCCGAAGATCATCGCCACCAGATCGACGACGAACGACATCAACACCACCCGGTTACCGGCGAGGTAGCGGAAACCGTCCAGCACCGCCGTGAGGCCCCACCGCGAGCCGCCCTCCTCGGTGGTTGCCGGCGGCATCGGCGCCAGCCGGAACGTGGCCCAGATCGGTACCAGGCAGCAGATGGCGTCGATGAGATAGAGCGTCGACAAATCCACCCAGTGCAACATCACCCCGGCCAACAGGGGTCCGACGATCGCCCCGAACTGGAAGACCGTCATGTTCAGCGCGTTCGCCGCGGGCAACTGCTCGCCCGGCAGCATCCGTGGAATCGCCGCTGACCGGGTCGGGCTGTTGATCGCGAAGAACGCCTGCTGCACCGACAGCAGGCACAGCACCACCCAGACGTTGTTCAGCGCCAGCGCGGCCTGCAGCCACAACAGCACCGACGACACGGCCAGGCCGATCGAGGCGATGATCAGCAACAGCCTGCGGTCCATCGCGTCGGCCCAGGCTCCGCCCCACAGGCCGAAGACCACCAGCGGGACGAGCGCGAACACGCCGGACAATCCGACGTAGGCGGAGTTCTCGGTGAGCACGTACAACTGCACCGGCACCGCAAAGATGGTCAGGTTGGCACCGATGACCGTGGGGATCCCGGCCACCCACAGTCGCCGGAAGTCCGGGGTGCGCAGCGGTGTGGTGTCGGCGAAGAACCTACGCACGACGGCGGGCGAGCGAAGCGACGGGGGATGTCGCCCTGGGGCGAGCGAAGCGACGGGGGAACTTCATGGCTGGAGGCGTTCGGCGTGCGCCTCACCCGATGCCGGCCCGGCGGCGAAGATCACGCGAATTCGGTTGTGTACCCGGTTCTCCCGGCCCTGCCAGAACTCCACGCTCTCGGGTGCGATCAGGTAGCCGCCCCAGTTCGGCGGCACCGGAACCGTTTCGAGGTCGGCGAACCGCGCCGTCACCTCGGCGAGCTGGCCGAGCAGCGCCGGGCGCGATGCGATCGGGCTCGACTGCTGCGACGCCCACGCCCCCAGCTGCGAACCGCGGGGCCGCTTGGACCAGTACTCCTGGGTGGCCTCACGGCTCACCTTGGTGACCGGACCGCGCACATGGACCTGACGCCCCAGCCGGTACCAGGGGAAGGTCGCCGACGCGTACGGATGTGCGGCCAGCTGTGACCCCTTGGCTGAGTCATAGTTGGTGTAGAACGTGATGCCTGTCTCGTCCATGCTCTTGCACAACACGGTTCGGCTGACGGGTCTTCCCTCGCTGTCGGTGGTGGCCACGACCATGGCATTGGCCTCCGCCACTCCGGCGCGGTACGCATCGGCCAGCCAGGTCCGCAACAGCGTCAGCCAACCGGTTGCCGGGTCATCGCCGAGCCAGTCGACGTCCAGGTCGCCGCAGCCGTCCTTCTCCACGTAGTCCACACGCATGGCAGCCAGGTCGTGCTGGTCGTGTTCAGGGGCTGGTCCGGAGGGTATGGCCACCGCGGTAACGCTACGCCTGGACGTGGTGCAACAATCTGGCCATGCCAGCTGTACCGGAAGACTTCGTTGCCGGCCTCGAAGGCGTCGTCGCCTTCACCACCGAGATCGCCGAGCCGGACAAGGACGGCGGCGCGCTGCGCTACCGGGGCGTGGACATCGAGGAACTCGTCGAACGCCGGGTCACCTTCGGCGACGTGTGGGGACTTCTGGTCGACGGCAGTTTCGGCACGGGCCTGCCCCCGGCCGAGCCCTTCCCACTGCCCATCCACAGCGGCGATGTCCGCGTCGACGTCCAGGCCGGACTGGCGATGCTGGCTCCGATCTGGGGCTACGCGCCACTGTTGGACATCGACGACACGACTGCCCGTGACCAGTTGGCCCGGGCCTCGGTGATGGCACTGTCCTACGTCGCCCAGTCCGCCCGCGGCATCTATCAGCCCGCCGTGCCGCAACGCCGGATCGACGAATGTGACACGGTCACAGCACGTTTCATGACGCGTTGGCAGGGCGACCCGGATCCCAGGCACGTCGAGGCGATCGACGCCTACTGGGTCACCGCCGCCGAACACGGGATGAATGCCTCGACGTTCACGGCCCGGGTGATCGCCTCCACGGGCGCCGACGTCGCGGCCTCCCTGTCGGGCGCGGTGGGCGCGATGAGCGGGCCGCTGCACGGCGGTGCACCGGCCCGGGTGCTGCCGATGATCGAAGAGGTCGAGAAGTCCGGTGACGCCCGCGCGGTGGTGAAATCCATCCTGGATCGCGGCGACAAGCTGATGGGCTTCGGCCATCGCGTGTACCGGGCCGAGGATCCGCGGGCCCGGGTGCTGCGGGCCACGGCGAAACGGCTTGAGGCGCCCCGCTACGAGGTGGCCGCGGCCCTGGAGCAGGCCGCGCTGGCCAAGCTTCGCGAACGGCGCCCGGACCGGGCCATCGAGACCAATGTCGAGTTCTGGGCGGCGGTGATCCTGGACTTCGCCGAGGTGCCCGCCTCGATGATGCCCGCGATGTTCACCTGTGGCCGGACCGCCGGCTGGTGCGCGCACATCATGGAACAGAAACGGCTGGGCAAGCTGGTCCGCCCCGCCGCCATCTACGTCGGCCCCGAACCGCGCAGCGTGCAGTCGGTCGCCGGATGGGACAAGATCGCCACGTCGTGAGCGGTCCTCGCGACGAATTCGCCTCGGCGGCACACGCTTTCGCCCGTCTGGTTCGGGCGCTGCCGGGGGATTCGTTTGACGGGCCCGGCCTGGGCGAGTGGGATTTACGCGCCCTTGTGGGTCACGCGTCGCGCTCGCTGATCACCGTCAGCACGTACCTACAGGACCCGGCGTCGGCGGCCGATCTGGCAGGACCGGTCGAGTACTACGCCGCGATTCGTGCGTTCCTGTCCGACGGCGACGCCGTCGTCGAACGCGGCAGGCAGGCCGGCCGCGACCTGGGCTCCGATCCGGCCGCCGCGGTGGATGCGCTGGTCAGCCAGGCCCTGGCCGATGTCGACCAGGCAGGCGATCCGTTGATCACCGTGATTGGCGGGTTCGGTATCCGGTTGAGCGACTACCTGCCGACCCGCGTCTTCGAACTCGCCGTGCACAGCCTGGACATCGCCCGGGCCACCGGCCGTCCGGCGGATCTACCGTCCGAGGTGATGGCGGCGGCCAACGGCCTGGCCGCGCGGATCGCCGTGAAACTGGGCGGGGGTGAGACCGTACTGATGGCCCTGACCGGACGGGCGGATCTGCCTCCCGGTTTCTCGGTCGTCTGACTTCTCGCCCTTGCGCCGAAACGACGGGTTCGCAGCCGAGCTTTTGTCGGTGGGCGGTGGTTGCATGGGACCTGTCCGCCGATGAGATCCGCCTGCCGCGCGGGTCTGCATTGAAACCGCTCACCACACCAGGAGAAGATCATGGCGATCGAAGTAACACCCGCAGTCCTTCCGCATCTGGTTGTCGACGACGCCGCCGCGGCAATTGACTTCTACGTCAAGGCATTCGGTGCCACCGAGCTGGGCCGCGTGCCCGGGCCTGAGGGCAAGCTCATCCATGCCGCACTCAACATCAACGGGTCCACGGTCATGCTCAACGATGACTTTCCCGAGTACAACGACGGCAAGCCGTCGACGCCCAAGGCGCTGGGCGGCAGCCCGGTCACCATCCACCTCACCGTGACCGATGTCGAGGACAAGTTCGCCAAGGCCGTCGACGCCGGCGCAGAGGTCGTCATGTCGCTGGAAGATCAGTTCTGGGGCGACCGCTACGGCGTCGTACGCGACCCGTTCGGCCACCTGTGGTCACTCGGACAGCCGGTGCGCGAGGTCAGCCCCGAGGAGATCGCACAGGCCATGCAGTCCGGGCAGTAGGCCACCGTCAACCGGGCCCTGCCCACCACGAATGTTGGTGTCGGTGAGGCAGGCTCCGGGGAGGTGGTAGGCGCGACCGGAAGGACGGCGCGGCGCCCAGGAACAGCGGTGCCAGCATGACATTCTGAGTCGGTGATCGACGTGGTGATCGCCGAGCCGGGGCAACTGAGCGAGGGCGACCTACGCTCCGCCGAGACATTGGTCCGCTCGGCTTTCGGCGACGGCTTCCGCGAGCATGACTGGCTCCATGGTGTCGACGGAGTACACGTCATGGTCACCGAGGACAGCGTGTTGCTGGCTCACGCGGCGGTAGTGACCCGGACGCTCCGCCACGACCGTGATGTGTTTCAGGCCGGCTACGTCGAGGCTGTTGCCGTGCGCAACGACCGACAGGGCCGCGGCCTGGGCCGCCTGCTGATGGAGGACACGGAGGCCATCCTCGCCGAACGGCACGACATCGGGGCCCTCAACGCCGTCGAAAGCGCGGCTCCGTTCTATGCCAGCCGCGGCTGGCATCCTTGGGACGGCCCAACCCAGGCTGAAACCCCGAGTGGGGTGATCGACACCTACGATGCCGCCGACCGGATCTTCCTGCTCCCGATTCGCACTCCGGTCTGCGGTTTCGCGAAGTCAGTGCCCTTGATCTGCGATTGGCGCATCGGCGACCTCTGGTAGGCGACAACGGATCGACCCCGCGCAGGAGTGGGCGGCGTTCGGGCGGCCCGGCGCAGCTCATACTGGTTTCCGCGCATGACATCGCGACGTGCACGAAGGAGATCGATGAACACCCAGCCCACCGACACCACGCCGGCTGCCCGCGCCCTGCGCTGGCGGGTCGTGGACATCGTCGTCGCCAGCGTCCTCGCAACGGCGGCCGGGCTGGTGTTCGTCGTGTGGAACATCGCGTCCAACCCGATCGGTGCACCGTTGACGGCGGCGCTTCCAGGTCTGCAGGCGTTGCTCGCCGGCGGATGGTTGTTCGCCGGCGTGCTCACCGCCCTGGTGATTCGCAAGCCCGGAGCGGCCCTGTACGGCGAGCTCGTCGCGGCCACGGTGTCGGCGTTGGTCGGCAACCAGTGGGGCGTGCTCACGCTCGAATCCGGACTGGTGCAGGGGCTCGGCGCGGAACTGGTTTTCGCGGTGTTCCTCTACCGCCGCTGGGGATTGCCGGTCGCGCTGATCGCCGGGGCGGTCGCCGGGCTGGCCCTGGCGATCAACGACCTCATACTCTGGTATCCCGGTTCGGCCAACACGTTCGCCGCGATCTACACGGTTTCGGCGATCGTGTCCGGCGCACTCGTCGCCGGGCTCCTGTCGTGGTTCGCGGTCAGGGGTCTGGCGAAGACCGGAGCGCTGAGCCGGTTCGCGTCGGGACGGATCGGCCCCGAGGCTCGATGAACTCACCGCACGGCGCCGGTGCCACGGTCACGGCACACGCCTGGGGTTGGTGCCACGCCGGACGCGCCGCCTGGGCCGTGCGGGATCTCGATCTGCGGATCGAGCCCGGCGAGCGGGTGTTGCTGTTGGGCCCGTCCGGTGCCGGGAAATCGACTCTGCTGCATGGCATTGCGGGATTGCTCGGCGGTGCCGAGGAAGGCAGGCAGGCGGGCACGCTGCGGGTCGACGGTGCCGCGCCGAACGAACAACGTCACCGGATCGGGATGGTGCTGCAGGATCCCGACGCCCAGGTGATCCTGTCCCGGGTCGGTGACGACGTGGCCTTCGGCATGGAGAACCTCGGCGTCGCGCGCGAACAGATCTGGCCCCGGGTCCGAACAGCCCTCGATGCCGTCGGCCTGAAACTGGCTCTGTCCCAATCCACATCGGAACTGTCCGGCGGACAGAAACAGCGACTTGCCCTGGCCGGGGTGATCGCGATGGATCCCGGGCTCATCCTGCTCGACGAGCCGACGGCGAATCTCGACCCGGCCGGTGTCCTCGAAGTGCGGGATGCGGTGGCCGCCTCGGCCGCCAGGACCGGCGCGACACTGATCGTCATCGAGCACCGCACCGATGTGTGGATGCCCGTCATCGACCGCGTCGTCGTGCTCGGCGCCGACGGTCAGGTGATCGCCGACGGGACCCCGGATGCGACCATCCGACACAATCACGACTACCTGGTCCGATCAGGTGTGTGGGTGCCTGAAACCCCGCTACCCGAGATCACCCGCCACCGGTCCGGAACCCGCGAATCACTGCTGCAGGCCACGGATCTCGCCCTGGCCCACCCGGGCGATCCACCGATGCACGTCGGGTTGAACTTCGAGATCGAGGCCGGACAGACCACGGTGATCACCGGCCCGAACGGTGCGGGCAAGTCGACGCTGGCGCTCACCCTCGGCGGCCTGTTGCCCGTACCCGCCGGACGACTCGAGGCGCACCCCGACTTCGCCCCCTCCCCGTCCCGCCGCAAGCCCGTCAAATGGCGGTCGAAAGAACTGCTCACCCGGATCGGCAGCGTGTTCCAGGATCCTGAGCATCAGTTCCTCGCCGCCACGGTGCGCGACGAACTCGCGTTGGGTCCCAAGGCCATCAAGCTCCCCGCCGCCGAGATCGCCGCCCGCACCGACGAACTCCTCGAACGCCTGCACCTGACACACCTCGCCGCGGTGAACCCCTACACGTTGTCGGGCGGCGAGAAGCGCCGCCTGTCGGTGGCAACGATGCTGGCAACCGCACCCAAGGTGATCATCCTCGACGAGCCGACGTTCGGCCAGGACCGCCGCACGTGGGAGGAGTTGACCCGGTTGCTGGCCGAAATCGCCGACGGCGGTACGGCGGTCGTCGCCGCAACCCACGATCTCGATTTTGCCGACGTGCTCGCCGACACCCGGATCGTGCTGCCCGACTGGGAGCCCACCGCGGAGACCGCACCATGACCGCACCATGACCGCGCGCACGATCAATCCGGTCGCACGACTGCTCACCGCGCTGGTCATCGCGGGTGCCCTCGTGCTGTCGGTCGACTGGGTGTCGGCGCTGACCGCACTGGTCGGTGAGATCGTGCTGTTCGCCGTCGTGGGTGTGCGACTGCGGGCGGCGCTGACCCGCGGTGCAGTGGTCGCGCTCGCAGCCACACTCACCGCGATCACCATCCTGCTCTACGGGCAGGTGAGCGGAACGGTGTACTGGCACTTCTTCCTCGTCACGATCAGTGACGGATCCATCGCCCTGGCCGCAGCCACCTTCCTCCGCGTCCTGGCCATCGCGCTGCCGTCGGTCATTCTGTTCATCGACGTCGAATCGACCGAATTGGCAGACGGTTTGGGTCAGGCGCTGCGACTGCCGGCCCGGTTCGTGATCGGCGCCCTGGCCGGCCTGCGACTGGTCGGACTGCTCGGGCAGGACTGGCAGTATCTCGGCTATGCCAGGCGGGCCCGCGGGGTGGCCGACCATGCGAGGGTGCGCCGGGTCGCCGGGCAGACGTTCGCCCTGCTGGTGTTCGCCGTGCGGCGCGGGTCGAAGCTGGCTACCGCGATGGAAGCCCGCGGGTTCGGCGCCTACCCCACCCGCACCTGGGCCCGGCCGTCGCCGTTCGGCGCCCGCGAGTTCGCCTTGATCGCAGCAGGATTCGTCATCGCCGCAGTCGCCATCGGCGTCTCGGTTTCCTCCGGAGCCTGGAACTTCATTGGCGCTCGATGAGATCCTGAGCCGGCTCGGTCCCGCTGCGACGACCGTGCTGATCGACGGCCGTTCCGGGTCGGGCAAGTCGACGCTGGCGGCACAACTGCACAAGAGCTGGGCCGATTCCGTCGTGGTCCGCCTTGACGACATCTACCCGGGATGGGATGGATTGGCGTGGGCCGCAGAGCATGTGCAGCGTTCGCTGCTCGAGCCGCGGGTGGCCGGACGTAACGGGCGCTGGCGGCAATGGGATTGGGCTGCCGCCGCTCCGAGCGGCCACCACGAGGTCGAACCCGGCCAACGGCTGATCGTCGAGGGCATCGGGGCGCTCACCCCGGCCGGCCGGGCGCTGGCCGATCTGGGCATCTGGGTCGACGCCGACGACACCGAGCGCAAGCGCCGGGCACTGGACCGCGACGGCGAGACCTACCGACCGCACTGGGACCGGTGGGCCGCCCAGGAGGACGAGTTCATCGCGCGGTTCCGCCCCAGGGCGTGCGCCGATCTGATCGCGGTGCTGACCGCAGGCAGATTCGAATTCACCGCTCCCGGTTAGGGTCGACGCGGAACAACCGGAGGGGAGAGTCGATGCTGGACTGGCTGGCGCAGCTCGTGCAGCCACTCAACACCACACTGTTCGTGCTGGGCGGCGACGCGGTCAGTTGGGCCGAGCTGCTGGGCTTCCTCACCGGCGGGCTGTGCGTGGCGCTGACCGTGCGCAGGCACATCGCCAACTTCCCGGTGGGCATCGCCAACTGCCTGTTTTTCCTGGTGCTGTTCACCTCGGCCCGGCTGTGGGCCGACGCCGGTCTTCAGGTGCTCTACATCGCGCTGGGTTTCGCCGGATGGTGGCAGTGGCGGTACGGCAACGCCGGTCGCACGCCACTGATGGTCACCCGCGCCCGCCCCGACCAAATCGGCTGGTGCGTAGGTGTTGTCGTGGCCGGCACGGCTCTGCTGACGGTCGTCCTCCGGGCCGCCCACGATGCAGCCCCGTTTCTCGACGCGCTCACCACGAGCCTGTCGCTGGTCGCGCAGTGGCTGCTGAACGGCAAGTACGTCCAAACCTGGTATTTCTGGATCGCCGCCGACTGCGTCTACATCCCGCTGTACGTGAGCCGGGATCTGAACCTGACCGCGGCGATCTACGCGGTGTTCCTGGTGCTGTGCCTGTCGGGGCTGCAGTCCTGGCGGAAGGTGCGGGTGTCATGAGCGAGTTCGGTCATGGCCTGTTCATCGGCAAGTTCTATCCGCCCCATCGCGGACACCACGCCGCCATCACGGACGCGGCGAACCGGTGCGACCGGGTCAGCGTGCTGGTGATGGCGGCCGCACCGGAAACCGTGCCGCTGGCCGATCGGGTGGCCTGGCTCCGCGAGACACACTCGGCGCAGACCAACGTGACCGTCGCCGGAATCCCTTGCGATGCACCGCTGGACGTCACTGACCAACGCGTGTGGGCAGCGCAGGTGGCCGCCATGCGGGCCGGGTTGCGGGCGGCGGGCTGCCCGACCGAGGTCGACGCGGTGTTCTGCGGCGACGACTACGGTGACGAGCTGGCACGCTGGTTCGACGCCGCGAGTGTGCGGATCACCCGGAGCCCGGTCAGCGCCTCGGCCGTGCGCCGCGACCTGGCCGACCGGTGGCTCGAACTTGCCCCGGCCACTCGTGCGGGACTGACCACCCGGGTCGTCGTGCTGGGCGCCGAGTCGACGGGGACGACGACAGTCGCCGCGCAACTGCAGCAGCACTATGCGGCACGCGGCGGAGTGTGGGCCAGGACGCGCAACGTCGAGGAGTACGGTCGCGAGCACACGGCCCGGCTCTGGGAACGCCAACCCGGCCGATCGATCGACGAATTGGTTTGGGATCACGCCGATTTCGATGATATCGGGACCGAGCAGAACCGCCGGGAAGAGGCTGCTGCTCGCGAGGGCTCACCGATCCTGGTGTGTGACACCGATGCGTTCGCCACCGCGGTGTGGGAACGCCGCTATCTCGGCATGGCCGCGCGCAGCGGTCAACCATGGACCCAGGTGCCGCGCCGTGCGGTGTATCTGCTCACCGACCACACGGACGTGCCATGGCACGACGACGGAATGCGGGAGGGAGACCTGGACATGCGGGCGGCGATGACCGGCTGGTTCGCCGACGCCCTGACCGCGGCCGGGCACTCCTGGGTGCTGCTGACGGGCTCGCTGGCCGATCGTGTCGAGTTGGCGCTACGCACCGTCGACCCGCTGCTGAATCTTTCGATGCGCTTCGGGGAGCCGTTGCACGGGCCCGGCTTCGAGTAATCCCGAGCCGGGCCCCGGCAACTCAGTGTGCCTGCAGGCTCGCGGTGAGTCGCTGGCGCACAGTCGGTTTCGGTGCCGTAGCGGCGACCGCGACCATCTCGTCGACCGAGGTGAACTTGTCCCGGGGACGGTCCTCGCCGCCGCGCGCGACCTCGGCGGCGTCGATCGCCCGCCACCCGGCGGCGTCGACCATGGCCGGCTGGCGGGTACGCACCAGCTTCTCCAAGGCGGCCGCCTTGTGCACCGGATCGGTCAGTGCACCGGCGTTGTAATCGTCGACCAGCTGGTGCACGGTCTGCGCCGCGCACGACTTGTTGGTGCCGATGAAGCCGGTGGGCCCGCGCTTGATCCAGCCCGCGACGTAGGCGCCTGACGCACCGCGCACGCGTCCGGCGTCGTTGGGCACCACGGCGGCATCGTCGTCGAACGGCAGATCGGCAATTGCCTTGCCGCGGTAGCCGATCGAGGTCAGCACGAGGCCGGCCTCCAGCTCACGAACCTGGTCGGTTCCGGTGACACCGAATTCGATGCCGGCCACCCGGTCCTCGCCGAGCACCCGCTGCGGGGTGAGGCGGTAGGCCAACCGGATCCGCGGCCGGGTCAGCGGCGCGGACGCATTGCCCAGCTTGGTCAGGATCTCCAGCTTGTTGCGGGTCAGCGCATCGGTCTCGCGGGCCAGGTCTGCGACCACCAGCTGGTGATCGGCCTCGTCGAGCACGACGTCACAGGTCGCGGTCAGGCCGATCAGCTCGGGCAGCGTGAAGGCCGATTCGGCGGGGCCGCGGCGGGCCGCGACCACCACTTCCTGCACCCGGGACGACCGCAGGGCCGCCAACGCATGATCGGAGATGTCGGTGCGGGCCAACACATCCGGATCGGCGGTGAGCACCCGGGCGACGTCGAATGCGACGTTCCCGTTGCCGACGATGACGACCCGCTCGTGGCTCAGGTCCACCGGCAGATCGGTGAACTCCGGGTGCCCGTTGATCCAGGCCACCATCTCGGTGGCAGTGCCCGTACCGGGCAGGTTCATGCCGTCGATGTCGAGGCGGCGGTCGTTGGGCGCACCCACCGCGTACAGCACGGCGTGATGGTGCTCCAGCAGGTCGGCATGCGACAGGTGCTTGCCCACCTCGACGTTGAGGTAGAACCGGAAACCGGGCTGCCTGCCGATGGTGTCGAACAGCGTCGTCACCCGCTTGGTGCTCTGATGGTCCGGTGCCACGCCGGCCCGCACCAGCCCGTAGGGCGTCGGCAGCTTCTCGAACACATTGACGCGCACGCCGCGCTGTGTCAGCAGTTCATCGGCCGCGTACATGGCGGCCGGGCCGGAGCCCACGATGGCCACCGTCAACGGCCCACCGGACCGCGCCGCGACGTGCGGCGCCGCGATCACCGGAGCCAATTTGGATGTCGGCGGCAGCTTGCCTTCCCGCTTCGGGTAGAAGGCGGCGTTCAACTCGATGAACGGCAGCTGCTTGTCCGTCAGCTTGGTATCGGCCGCGATGGCGCCGACCGGGCAGGCGCTCACGCACGCGCCGCAGTCCACACACGCCTCGGGGTCGATGTAGAGCATCTCGGCCGTCGCGAAGCCCGGCTCATCCGGTGAGGGATGGATGCAGTTCACCGGGCACGCGTAGACACAGGACCCGTCGCTACAACACGACTGGGTGATCACGTGGGGCATCTAGAACCTCTGCAGACCTTGCGCTTTCCGGACGAGCTTCAGGCGACCGAGACCAGGTGCTCGCGCTGTGGCTCGCTACGGTAGCGGCTCGGCGCTCCGTCGATCTTGCAGATCCGCCACATCAGCTTGGCGATCGGGTTCATCAGACCGGTGTCGTGGCACAGCATGCGCACGTCGCCGAACATGTCCCGCAGCATCTTGCGCGACTCCGGGGAACGGAAGAACAGCTCCTTGCGCACCGAGCGCGGGATGTCGAATTCCTTCCAGAACGCGCGCGGCGGCACGATGATCGCCGAGCACAGGATGCGCATGGTCAGCGGCACGAACAGCGACAGGATCCAGCGCTGACGACGCCGCAGGTTCGGCACCCGCTTGTGCAGGTACTGGTGCGCGAACGAGATGTGGCGGGCCTCTTCGGCGACGTGGATCGCCATCACCCGCTCCATGATCGGGTGCAGTGCCTTACCCTCGCGCAGCACGTTCTTCTGCGTGTGGTCGATGGGCTCCTCGCCGGCGAGCACGCCGAAGAAGAACGGGATCGGCAGCGGACCGGCGGCCAGCGGGATCAGCGGCTGCAGCCACTTGAGCAGCCGCGGCATGCCCGGCACGTCCATGCCGATGCGGTTGACCATCTCCTGGAACATCAGGGTGTGGTTGCACTCCTCAACCGATTCGTGCAGGCAGTACCGGTATTCCGGCGAGCCGTTGGGCACCCAGAACGAGTACTCCATCAGACCGCGGATGAGGATGTTCTCGAAGTGCAGGCCGACCTTGGCGACGTTGGCCTGGCGCCACATGCCGATCTCGATCTGCCGTTCGACCGGCTGCGCCTGGTACCACGGGTGACCGCCCATCGGGTCGGTCCCGGGCAGGATCCAGCGCGGATCATTGGGGATGACGGCAAATTCCGGAGAATCCCAGTCGATGTCCTTGTACGGGTTGAAATTGCGTCGCACCGAGCCCTCGGACAGCGTCGCGAGCATGTCGGTGTACTGAATGTCGTCGCTGACGTCCATGTTCTTGCGCCAGCGCCTGACCATCTTGGTCCGAGCCATGTTGCAGACCTCTCTATACTTGTCTGAGGTTTACATCTACCCACCTGTTGTACAAACGGTACCGCAGGTATCGAGTAAAAGTCCATGCCTGATTTGAATTGTTTGCCGATGGGTGACCGCACGTGGTCGATCTGAAGACCGAAGACCAGGTAGAGGCGATGGCAGCGGCCGGAGCTGTGGTGGCCGACACACTGCAAACAATTGCCAGTCAGGCCGCTCCAGGCCATACCACGGCCGATCTGGACCGGATCGCCGCCGAAATCCTCGCCGCGCATCACGCCTCCTCACCGTTTCTGAACTACCACCCGCGGTGGGCGCCCAAACCCTTCCCGGCAGTGCTGTGCGTGAGCGTCAACGACGCGGTGGTGCACGGCATCCCCGACGGCACCGTCCTGGCCGACGGTGACCTGGTGTCGGTGGACTTCGGAGCAATCCTGAACGGCTGGTGCGGAGACTCCGCCCGCAGCTTCGTCGTGGGCACCGCAGCAGTGGCCGACACCGCGCTGATCGAGGCGACGGACGCGGCCTTGGCCGCCGGGATCGCCGCGGTACGGCCCGGCAACACCCTCGGTGATGTCGGACACGCCATCGCGTCGGTGGCCCGCGAGGCCGGCTACGGACTACTCGCCAACCACGGCGGCCACGGGATCGGGCGCACCATGCACGAAGCGCCGCACGTCCCCAACTCGGGACGGCCCGGGGAGGGCATGACATTGCAGCCTGGCCTGGTGATCGCGATCGAGCCGATGCTGATCGCCGACGGCACCACGGGCTACGTCCACGACCCCGACGGGTGGACACTTCGCAGCGCCACCGGGGCCCGCGCCGCACACAGCGAACACACTGTGGCCGTCACCACCGACGGCGCCCGAATTTTGACGCGGTAGCGGCCGACTTTAGGCTGGTCGGTATGGCTGAACTGATCATCCCCGCCGATATCAAGCCCCGCGACGGCCGTTTCGGATGTGGACCCTCCAAGGTCCGCCCGGAGCAACTGACCGCGCTGGCCGCTGCCGGGGATCTGTTCGGCACGTCCCACCGGCAGGCACCGATCAAGAATCTCGTCGGTCGCGTCCGCGACGGGCTGCGTGAGCTGTTCTCGGTTCCCGACGGATACGAGGTGATCCTGGGTAACGGCGGCTCGACCGCATTCTGGGATGCCGCGGCGTTCGGCCTGATCGACAAGAAATCGCTGCACCTGACCTACGGGGAGTTCAGCTCGAAGTTCGCCTCGTGCGTGGCCAAGAACCCGTTCATCGGCGACCCGATCATCGTCAAGACCGACCCGGGCACCGCACCGCAGCCGCAGTCCGACCCGTCGGTCGACGCCGTCGCCTGGGCCCACAACGAGACCTCGACCGGCGTCTCGGTGCCGGTGCAGCGCCCGGCCGGTGATGCGCTGGTACTGATCGATGCCACCTCGGCCGCCGGCGGCCTGCCCGTCGACATCGCCGACACCGACGCGTATTACTTTGCGCCGCAGAAGAATTTCGCCGGTGACGGCGGCCTGTGGCTGGCCATCGTCAGCCCCGCGGCGCTGGCCCGTATCGAGGCCATCGGCGCGTCGGGCCGCTGGGTGCCTGACTTCCTGTCGCTGCCCATCGCGGTGGAGAACAGCCTCAAGAACCAGACCTACAACACCCCGGCGATCGCCACGCTGATCCTGCTCGCCGAGCAGATCGACTGGCTCAACGGCAACGGCGGCCTGGACTGGGCCGTCAAGCGCACCGCAGATTCCTCGCAGCGGCTGTACTCGTGGGCCGAGGGCACGTCGTTCGCCACCCCGTTCGTCACCGATCCGGCCCTGCGCTCGCAGGTCGTCGGCACGATCGACTTCAGCGATTCGGTGGATGCAGCCGCAGTCGCCAAGGTGCTGCGCGCCAACGGGATCGTGGATACCGAGCCCTACCGCAAGCTTGGCCGTAACCAGCTGCGAATCGGCATGTTCCCGGCCGTGGAGCCCGACGACGTCAGCGCCCTGACCGCCTGCGTCGACTGGGTCGTCGGCCAGCTCTGAGCAATCCCTCGATCCCGGTAGCCCTCCGCCAGCGTGTCAGCCCGGTAACGGGCTGATAACGCAGTAGGGTTCGCGCAGGAGGTCAGGTCGGTATGCGAGAACTCAGAGTCGTTGGATTGAACGTAGACGGCAGACGCATCATCTGCGAAGACGACGACTCCAAAGAGACGTTCAGCTTGCGTGTCGATGACCGGTTGCGCGCCGCGGTCCGCGGTGACAAGGTCGCCTCGAATCAGCCCGATATCGATGTAGAGGTGCAGAACGTGCTGCGACCCAAGGAGATTCAGGCAAAGATTCGCGCCGGGGCGTCGGTCGAGCAGTTGGCCGCAGCAGCCGGGGTGCCCATCGAACGGGTCGAGCGATTTGCCCATCCGGTATTGCTGGAGCGTGCGCGGGCAGCCGAGTTGGCCACCGCAGCACATCCGGTACTGGCCGACGGGCCCGCGGTGCTGACGCTGCTCGAAACCGTCACCCAGGCCATCGTGGCCCGGGGCCTGGACCCCGACTCGATCGCCTGGGACGCCTGGCGCAACGAGGACAGCCGCTGGACCGTGCAGCTGGCCTGGAAGGCCGGCCGGTCGGACAACGTCGCGCATTTCCGCTATTCCCCCGGGGCCCACGGTGGCACCGTCTCGGCGTCGGACGACGCTGCCCGCCAGCTGATCAACCCCGATTTCGACAGACCGCTGCGTCCGGTCGCTGCCGTGCCGCATCTGTTCGACAGTCACGAGGCCGACGAAGCCCACGACGTTCCCGCGGCGGCACCCGAGCAGTTCAGCCGGCCGGCCGAACCGATGCCCGCGCCCACTCCCCCGGCACCCAAGCGCAGCCGCAAGGCACGTGCGACGGTTCCGGCCTGGGAGGACGTATTGCTCGGCGTACGTTCCTCGGGCACCCAGCCCTGATCGATTTCGAGCCTGTGCTGAAGATTGGGGCCATCAGGTAGCCGCAATCTTCAGCGTTGGCGTTGGCGTTGTCGAAGTCAGGCCGCCAGCTCGACGCCGGTGAACTCGCAGTCCGGTCCACAGGCGTGGCCACTCACTGTGATCCCGTGTCGCCGCATCACCTGGGCGATCTTCGCGGCGGTCCGGCACGGCCGGGCGAAAACCTGACGGTAGGACAGTCGGACGGTTGAGCGGCCGTCGACCGCGGCATCGAGATCACGCTCGACGTCGTTGTTTCGTGCCGATGCCGTGTTGTGGAACAGGAGGCCGTCGAGTTCGACCACGAGCCGTTGGCCGTACTCGGCATCGCGGTAGGTCACATTCACCGACGAGGTCGAACGCTTCTGACGAGCGGCCCGGGGCAACCCGTGCGCCCGTTCCACGCGGTTGAGGTAACCGTGCTCCAGGACCGAGCAGCTGCCCTCGGCGATGTCGACGATCACGGCCCGCAGCCAGCGTCGTCTGCGAACCCGCCGACGAGCGTCGAGGGCTCGCAGTAGACGTCGCGCGGTGGTGCGCCGCGATTGGCACGCGTCGGCCAGCACCGCAATCGCATCGAACTCGGATACGGCCCGACATGCGACGTCAAGGGCGGCTTCTTCAAAGCGCAGACGTGGCGGACCGACCTGCCAGAGCACCCGCTCCTGCAGGTGGGCCAGATGGTGGATGCGCACTCCGTGTGGTTCGGCCAGCAGGCCCCGGTCACGGGAGACTGCGACATGGATCACCGCACCCTCGTCGGTCAACGCCGATTCCAGGCACAACGCTGCCGGAGCTGCGTAAAGCACTGCGGCCCAGGCTCGTTGCAGCCAGGACAACGGTCCGGTGTGATCGACGTATACGCCGTCGTGGACCCGCGCCCACTCATTGCGCCGGAGCAACCGTCGAATGTCGTGCTGCTGCAGCCCCGCATCCAGGGCCTGCCGACGCGAGATCACCCCCGACTGCCGCCGAAGCACGCCCTCGATGTCCACGCCATCGATGCTCGCCCACCGGCTCCGTCACGACCAGACCCGGTCCGCGCACCTGTGGACAACTACCTGCGCTGAAGATTGCGGCTACCCGGTGACCCCAATCCTCAGCGCTGTCGGGCCGCTCTGTGACGCACGCGACAACCTCGCACGCCCGCAAGTTAGTTATAGTAGCTAATAACTAGCTTTGCTATACATCTGGAGGGGCCATGCCACGCACCGAGAACGACACCTGGGATCTGGCCACCGGCGTGGGTGCCACCGCGACAGGCGTCGCCGCGTCCCGGGCGCTGGCCTCAAGCGCCGCCGAACCGCTGATCTCCGACCCGTATGCGCGGCCCCTGGTCGACGCCGTCGGCGTGGACTACTACGTCCGCCTGGCGCAGGGCGACCTGGTCGCCGACGGCGCCGCCGAGCCGCTCGATCCGCACGTGATCGCCGACGGCATGGCCATCCGCACCCGCTACTTCGACGATTTCTTCCTGACCGCCATCGACGCAGGCATCCGCCAGGCCGTCATCCTGGCCTCGGGCCTCGATGCCCGCGCGTACCGGCTGCCCTGGCCGGCCGGGATGACGGTCTTCGAACTGGACCAGCCGGCTGTCATCGACTTCAAGGGCCGCACCCTTGCCGGTCTGGGCGCCGCGCCGGCCGCAGAATTGCACGCCATCGGTATCGATCTGCGCCACGACTGGCCGGCCGCCTTGCTCGCCCGCGGCTTCGATCCGCAGGCTCCGACGGCGTGGATCGCCGAAGGGCTGCTCGGCTACCTGCCGCCGGACGCCCAGGATCGCCTGTTCGACAACATCACCGCGCTGAGCGCCCCGGGCAGCCGCATCGCCACCGACTGGATCACCGAGCACTCCGAGTTGGCCGAGAGCCGGATCCGGACCCTCACCGACCACCAACGCGAGCAGGGCCTGGAGCTGGACGATCTGTCAGACCTGATCTTCGAAGGCGACCGCAACGCCGTCGCGGAGTACCTGACCGCAACCGGCTGGCAGCCCGAAACCACCACGGCCGAGCGGATGTTCGCAGTCCACGGCTTGCCGTTCCGCCGCGACGAGGCCGTAGCGGGACTACTCGACGCCAACTACACCGCGGCAGAACTGGTGGCCTGAGCGGGCCGGGTCAGCCCTGGGTCAGCCCGATGGCCAGCAGCGCCAGCCACCCGGCCGCCACACCCACACCCGATCCCAGCACGAACCAGCGCCACACCGGCCGGTGCCGCCAGCCCCATACCGTGGGGGCCAATCCGCCGACGGCCACCATGTTCAGCCCCACCGCCAGCAGCGGGTGCACGCGCAACAGCCCCATCCCAAGTACCACGATGGCCGCGGCGAGCACGGCTGCCACGAAACCGGCCACCGTCAGGCCGGTCGCCCACGGCGTGGAATCGTCGGTCACGGTGCCAATCTAACGCGAGTTCAGCTCCCGAGCCGGGCACGTTCATAGAACGCGAGCGCCGCCGCCGTGGCGACGTTGAGCGAATCCGTGCCGCGTGACATCGGGATGCGCACGCGCACGTCGCTGGCCCGCATCGTGTGCTCGGTCAGGCCTGGCCCCTCGGCGCCGACGAGCACCGCCACCCGGTCCCCTTCGAGCTGTGTCATCGCTTCGGACAGGGTCGCAGCGGCCGGATCGGGTGTCATCGCCATGAGTCGAAACCCCTTGTCCCGCAAGAGTTCCAGATCACCCGGCCATGAGGCGGCCCGCGCGAACGGAACCAGCAGGGCATGGCCCATCGACACCCGCACCGCCCTGCGGTACAGCGGATCGGCGCACCCCGCCCCGAACACCACGGCATCGACCGCCAACCCGGCGGCATTGCGGAAGATCGAGCCGAGGTTCTCGTGGTCGTTGACCCCTTCGAGCACCGCCACGGTGCGCGCCTCGGAGATCACCTCCGCCACCGACAGCTCCGGCGCCCGCGAGGCCGAGGCCAGCACGCCACGGTTGAGGTGGAACCCGACCGCGGCAGCCATCACGTCGGCGTCGGTCCGGTAGAACGGCACGTCCACACCCTCGAGGTCGGCGGCCAGTTCGGTCAGGCGCCGGTCCGTGCCCAGCAATGCGCGCGGGGCGAAGCGGGACGCCAGCATCCGCTGCGCCACCAGCACGCCTTCGGCGATCACCAGACCTTTGCCGCTGGGCAGATCGGGTCGCCGGTCCACGCTGTTGAGGTCGCGGAAGTCGTCCAACCGGGAATCGGCCGGATCGTCGATATCGATAACCTGCAGCAGACTCACACGCCTTCGAGGACCATGGCCGACATCAGATCGGCTGCGGTGATCAACGTCTGACGTTCGTCCGGGTCCAGCCGGGACAGTTGCGTCTTGAGCCACTCCTGGCTGGCTCGGCGCTCGGCCTCGACGAGGGTCATCCCGGCTGGCGAGGCGGACACCACGATCTGGCGACCGTCCAGCGGATGGGCGGCCCGCGCCACCAGACCCTGTTCGGCCAGTGAGGCGATCACCCTGGTCATCGACGGAGGACGCACCCGCTCACGCGATGCCAGCGCGCCCGGTGTCATCGCGCCCTCCTTGGCCAAGGTGGCCAGCGCCGAGAACTGGGTCAGCGAAACCGGGGATTCCGCACGCCGCGTACGTAATTGACGTGCGAGTCGAACAACTGCCAGCGCCAGATCATTCGCGAGCCGCGCCTCCGGATCCTTCACATCGGAAATAGTACTGAGGCGCCGAAGGTAAAGGGCTAAAACCAAGACCAATGAACGCCGACCGCATCGGATACGTTGGTCACCGATGACCGAGGACACCAATGACGCGCCGGAGCCCCAACCGCCGGCCCTGCCTGCCGCACTGCTCGAACCGTGGCCGGTGATTCTGGTGATCGCCACGGGCTGGCTGATCGCCACCGTCCTGACCTTCACGGTCAGCGGTCTGCAACACTGGCGGCCGTTCACAGTCGCCGGACTGGCGATCGGCGTTCTCGGCACGACCATCTTTCTGATCCAGCGCCGCGCCGTGCGCCGCGGATCCCGCGGTGCGCAAAGCGGATTGACCTGAGGAGACACCATGGCCGCACCCCTACTGCAAGCCACCATCGACATCGACGCACCGGTCGACAAGGTTTGGGGGTTGATCTCGGACCTCCGCCGGATGCCGCAGTGGAGCCCGCAGTGCAGGCTGATGAAGCCGCTCGGCCCGCTGCGTCCGGGAACCCGCACGTTCAACCTGAACCGGCGCAAGTTCGTGTTCTGGCCCACCACGTCACGTCTCACCGAGGTCGTCGACAACAAGAAGCTGTCCTTCCTGGTCGAGGGCAACAACACCGTGTGGAGCTATGAACTGGAACCGACGGGCAGCGGCACCCGGGTGACCGAATCCCGCCACGCCGAGAACGGCACCACGGCCGTGTCCAACGCTCTGGTCGGCGCATTGTTCGGCGGAGTCCCCAGCTTCGAGGATGAACTCGTCGAGGGAATGAACGCCTCGCTGGCCCGGATCAAGGCCGCGGCCGAGAACTGAGCAGAGCTCAGTCGGCAGGCCCAAATTCGCCTCAGTCGGCAGGGCCCAATTCGCCTCAGTCGGCGGTGTCGAGCACACCGTCGTCGTACGGCTCGTACATCGGCGACCCGGTGCCGGGCGGTTGCGGGGTGTCCGAATGGGCCCCGCAGCCGTACTCGGCCTCCACCACATGCCCGTCGGCCGACAGATCGTTGGCGCACACGCCGAACATCACGCCCAGCGCCCCACCGAGCGGCAGGTAGAAGCCACAGTCGCGGCAGACCCGCCGCGTCGAGCGGGCCATCGCCGAACCCGGCCCGTAATCGCCGTCGTGCCAGCGCTGTGCCGCCTGTGCCCGACCCCACTCACTGAGCACCTGACGCCGGCCGAAGCCGAGCTCGAGGGCGGCGTCGTCGATCAGCGGATCGCCGGTGGCCACATAGCCCGGGACCAGACGCGGATCATTGGGCGGCGGGGCCAACAGGTCGCCGGGCCCGAGGTCTCCGGGACGAACCCGGTCCTCCCACGGCACCCACTCGGGCGCCAGTAGCGCCGTCGGACCCGGAACCAGGACCAGCTCGCTGATCGTGGCGTGGTCGGCGCCGGGATAGGCAGCCACCACGACGGCCCACTGCCAACCGCGGTAACCGGGCAGGTCAGCCAGGAATCGGTGCGTGGCCGAGGAGGCGTCCTCGATGCTCGCGCCGAGGTATTCGCCCACGGCACCCTCGCCGCTGAACTCGATCAGCGCCGCGCGAGCCTGTTCGACGGCACCCAACAGCAACGCCTCCTGCTCCTGCGACGGTGCCGCCGGGCCGGTCTCGGGTGTCTGCTCAGCAGATTCGGTCACGCTTTCCATCGCCTCCATAGTGCCTGATCGGGACTACCCCAGACCACACCGGTCGCCTGTCGGCCGCCCGCGCGCCCGATAAGAGAGAATCGGGGGGTGACCTACTACCCGCCGCGGCCGCCGGCCGATCACGGCGCGGAACATCCCGGAATGGCCAACTACCCCAGCGACGAGACGCCGCGGCGGCCACGCAGACAATCGGTGCCCAGCTCCAACCGCTGGCTGCCGCCGCTCGACGAGCAACACACCACCGCGCATCCGAGGCAGGACGACGCGCAACGCTCCCACGGCGTCGGCGCGGCAGCCGGTGAGAAGGTGACCGTCACGCGGGCAGCCGCGGCACGCAGCCGCGAAATGGGTTCGCGGATGTACGGTTTCGTGCACCGCGCGGCGACCGCCGACGGCGCCGACAAGTCCGGGCTGACCGCACTGACCTGGCCGGTGGTGGCAAACTTCGCCGTCGACGCGGCCATGGCTGTCGCTCTGGCCAACACGTTGTTCTTCGCCGCGGCCAGCGGTGAGTCCAAGAGCAAGGTCGCGCTGTACCTGCTGATCACCATTGCGCCGTTCGCGGTGATCGCTCCGCTGATCGGACCCGCGCTTGACCGCCTCCAGCACGGTCGCCGGATGGCGCTGGCGGCCTCGTTCGCGCTACGCACCGGGTTGATCGTGATCTTGATCGCCAACTACGACGGCGCCACTGGCAGCTATCCGTCCTGGGTGCTCTACCCGTGCGCGCTGGGCATGATGGTGCTGTCCAAATCCTTCTCGGTGCTACGCAGCGCGGTCACGCCGCGGGTGCTGCCCCCGTCGATCGACCTGGTCCGGGTCAACTCCCGGCTGACCACCTTCGGGCTACTCGGCGGCACCGTGGTCGGCGGCGGCATCGCCGCGGGAGCCGAATACCTGTTCAAGGTGGCTCAACTGCCCGGGGCGCTGTACGTGGTCGTCGCGGTCTCGGTGGCCGGCGCGGTGTTGTCGATGCGGATCCCGAAATGGGTCGAGGTCACCGAAGGCGAGGTGCCCACCACCCTGAGCTACCACGGTCAATCGGGCGGCCGGGACGAGATGCGTCGTCACCCCGGCAAGCCCAAGGCCGAACGTCAACCGTTGGGCCGCAACACCATCACCGCGTTGTGGGGCAACTGCACCATCAAGGTGATGGTCGGATTCCTGTTCCTCTACCCGGCTTTCGTCGCCAAGTCCCACGATGCCAGCGGCTGGGAACAGCTGCTGATCCTCGGACTGATCGGGGCCGCGGCCGGAATCGGCAACTTCGGCGGCAACATCGCCGCCGCCCGGCTCAAGCTCGGCCGTCCCGCACAACTGGTCGTGCGGGCCGCGGCCGCCGTCACGGTGGTCGCACTGGTCACCGCGCTCACCGGGAACCTGCTGGTGGCCGCCGGAGCGACCCTGATCACCGCCAGCGCCAGCGCCATCGCCAAGGCCTCGCTCGACGCGTCCCTGCAGGACGATCTCCCCGAGGCCTCGCGGGCCTCGGCGTTCGGCCGCTCGGAGTCGGTACTCCAGCTGGCCTGGGTGATCGGCGGGGCGACCGGGGTGCTGATCTACACGGACCTCACGGTCGGGTTCACTACGATCACGGCCGTGCTGATACTCGGACTGGCGCAGACGATCGTGAGCTACCGCGGCGAATCCCTGATTCCGGGCCTGGGCGGTAATCGCCCGGTCCATGCCGCACGAGAAGGCGGCAGCCGTCCCGCGGCAGCCCCGACAACAGCACAGTGGGAGTCCTGATGAAGCGTGTCCTTGCGGCCCTTGGGGCCGTGGTCGTACTGGCGATCGCCGGTACCGCGGTCGGGGTCTGGCGGCTGCACAGTGCGCAAGGCGACCGGCTTCCGGAGATCAGCGCGTACTCGCACGGACACTCGGTGCGGGTCGGCCCGTTCCAGTACTGCGAGGTGCTCAACCTCGACGACTGCAAGGAGCCGCGCGACACGGGCGAGTTGGCGGTCAGGAAGGACAACCCGGTGCAACTGTCGGTGCCCAGCGCGGTCGCCCGTGCACCGTGGCGGCTGCTGCAGGTGTACGAGAACCCGATCGACACGACGGTGTCGTACTTCGCGCCCAAGACGACGCTGGCCGTGACCATCCCGACGGTCGATCCCAACCGCGGCCGGCTCACCGGCCTGGCGGTGCAGCTGCTGACCCTGGTTCAGGACCAGGACGGCCAGGAGTTCGCGCTGCCGCACGCCGAATGGTCGATCAGCACCGTCTGGCCCTGAGCCTCCGGCCGGTTGCTGTTTGCCTTGACAAGCAACGTCGGACCAGATCTCTCAGACCGCGATTTTCCGCTGTTGTGCAGCGTTAACGTAATTCCATGAGGCCACTGGCGGTGGGGCTGGCAATCACGTTGCTGGCGTGCGGTGGCGTCGCGGGAGCGCTCGGAGCGGGGGCCGGCACCGCCCGGGCCTACACCTACGGCCCGTTCCAGTGGTGCCCCGGGCAACCCCTGCCGAACGACCCGCCAAGGTCGGATGCAGACCTCGTGTGGGACATGGGCATCTGCCACACCTACTACTTCGAATACGACGTGCGAACCCATGCCCCTGCCCACTACTGGGAGGGACCCAACCTGTTCCCGACGCCGATCCCGCCGCCTCCGCCGCCGGAGAATCCGCCGAACATCTTCGAGCAGTGCCCCGGGCTCATCCCCTTCGTCAACTGCCTGCCCGGGCTCTAGCTTCTACGACGCGCCGTGCCCCTTCGGGACACGTTCACCCTCAGGCGTCGGCCCCGGCGGAGTGCCGTCACCGAAAGGCCTGCCACCCAAGGATTCCCGACCGTGCGGCGTCAGCCAGTTGGCCAGGTCCGGGCCCTTGGGCACGATCTGCGTCGGGTTGATGTCGGAATGCACGATGTAGTAGTGCTCCTTGATCTGGACGAAATCGACGGTGTCGCCGAAGCCGGGCGTCTGGAACAGATCTCGCGCGTAGGCCCACAGCACGTCCATCTCGGCGAGCTTGGACCGGTTGCACTTGAAATGGCCGTGGTAGACCGGGTCGAACCGGGCCAGCGTGGTGAACAACCGGACGTCGGCCTCGGTGATGGTGTCGCCCACCAGATAACGCTGAGTGCTCAGCCGGTCGGTGAGCCAGTCCAGCGTCGCGAACAACCGGTCGTAGGCCTTGTCGTAGGCCTCCTGTGAGCCGGCGAAGCCGCACCGGTACACCCCGTTGTTGACCTCGGTGTAGATGCGCTTGGCCACCTCGTCGATCTCCGCGCGCAACGGCTCGGGATACAGCTGCGGGGCTCCCTCGCGGTGATACTGCGTCCACTCGGTGGAGAAGTCCAGTGTCATCTGGGCGAAGTCGTTGGTCACCACCGCACCCGTGGCCACCTCGACGATCGCCGGCACGGTGATGCCCTTCGGGTAGTTCGGGTCGCGTTTGAAGTACGCGTCCTGCAACCGCGGAATCTTCAGCACCGGGTCGAGCCCACCGGGATCGAGGTCGAAGGTCCAGCTGCGCGCGTCGTGCGTCGGCCCGCAAAAGCCAATGGAGAGAACGTTTTCCAGGCCCAGCAGGCGCCGCACGATGATCGTGCGGTTGGCCCACGGGCAGGCCCGCGCAACGATCAACCGGTACCGGCCGGGTTCGACGGGGTAGCCGTCACGTCCGTCGGCCGTGATCCTGGTGGTGATGTAGTTGGTATCGCGATTGAACTCGCCCGAGCTGGACTTGTCGGCGACGTAGGTGCCCTGAGCCATGGACCCAGTCTGCCCGTCGAGCGTTGGCTGGTGTTCGAAAAGTCAGCGGATCCTCGAACACAAGCCGACGTTCGGCGCGGGAGTACTAGGCGTCGAGCTCCTGCGCGACGGCCTTGACCACCTCGGACACCCGGCGCGCGACCTTGCGGTCGGGGTAGCGCCCCTTGCGCAGCTCGGGCTGCACGATGTCCTCGAGCAGCGTGATCATGTCCGAAACCATGCCGTGCAGCTCATCGGGCGTGTGCTTGTGCTCGGGCCGCTCGGCCTCGCGCCGCGACCGGGCCAGACTCGGCGGCGGGTCGATGAGCTTGAGGCTCAACGCCTGCGGGCCACGACGGCCTGCCGCGACGCCGAACTCGACACGTTGACCGGCCTTCAGGCCTTCGACACCCGCGGGCAATGCCGAGGACCGCACATAGACGTCCTCGCCGTCCTCCTGGGACACAAAGCCGAAGCCCTTTTCGGCGTCGTACCACTTCACCTTGCCGGTCGGCACTGCACTCACCCGCTCGTCTTGTCAGAACTACCTACACACATAAAGTTCGCGCCCCGTCAGCGCCGGGACGCGATGGAGCGATCTTACTCGGCCCTCCCTGGGTGCTTCACCCCTATTACTCGGTAGGCTTGAAACCACCTCTGGAAGAGAGATGCGCCGGTAATGCGAGTGATTCTGAACATCATCTGGTTGATCTTCGGCGGCCTGTGGCTGGCGCTGGGATACCTGCTGGCCGCGCTGATCTGTTTCGTCCTGATCATCACCATCCCGTTCGGGTTCGCCTCGCTGCGCATCGCCTCCTATGCCCTGTGGCCGTTCGGCCGCACCATCGTGGACAAACCGGGAACCCGACCCGGCGCCCTGGTCGGCAACATCATCTGGATCGTCCTGTTCGGCTGGTGGCTGGCGCTGGGGCATCTGGTGAGCGCGGTGGCCATGGCGGTGACGATCATCGGTATCCCGTTGGCGCTGGCCGATCTCAAGCTGATCCCGGTCTCGCTGGTGCCGCTGGGCAAGGAGATCGTCCCGGTCGACTCGCCGAAGGTGCCGGCATGACGCTGACCTCGCTCGGGCTGCCCTCGGTGAACAGGTCCGCCCCGCCTCTCGATCCGGCACCGACAACGGGGCCCCTGGTCGACACCTACGGCCGGGTGGCCACCGACCTGCGGGTCTCGCTGACCGACAAGTGCAATCTGCGCTGTACGTACTGCATGCCCGCCGAGGGCCTGGACTGGCTGCCCGGTGACGCGCTGCTCAGCACCGACGAACTGAGCCGGCTGTTACGCATCGCGGTCACCCGCCTGGGCATCACCAGCGTGCGGTTCACCGGCGGCGAACCGTTGGTCACCCGTCATCTGGAGGACGTGGTGGCCGCCGCGGCAGCGCTGGAGCCGCGCCCGGAGATCACGTTGACCACCAACGGCATCGGGCTGGCCCGGCGCGCCGCAGGCCTCAAACAGGCCGGGCTGGACCGGATCAACGTCTCGCTGGACAGTGTCGACGCCGCGCACTTCGCCCGCATCACCCGTCGGGACCGGCTGGCCGACGTGCTGGACGGCCTGGCGGCCGCCAAGGCGGCCGGGTTGGCGCCGGTGAAGGTCAACGCGGTGCTCGATCCGGTGTCGGGCCTCGACGACGCCGTGACCCTGTTGGGCTACTGCCTGGACCACGGATACCAACTACGGATCATCGAACAGATGCCCCTGGACGCCGGCCACACCTGGCAGCGCGGCACGGTGATCGACGCCGACACCATCCTGGCCACCCTCCGGAAGCACTTCGACCTGCGGACCGATCCTAAGCCGCGCGGCTCGGCGCCCGCCGAGCTGTGGCAGGTAGCCGCAGGCGCCGGACACCCCGCGGGCACCGTCGGGGTGATCGCCTCGGTGTCGCACGCCTTCTGTTCGGCCTGTGACCGCACCAGGCTGACCGCCGACGGCCAGATCCGCAGTTGCCTGTTCTCCACCGAGGAGAGCGATCTGCGCGCCCTGCTGCGCGGTGGCGCCGACGACGCCGACATCGAGGCGGCCTGGCGGACGGCGATGTGGGGCAAGCCCGCCGGGCACGGCATCAACAACCCTGATTTCGTGCAGCCCGCCCGGCCGATGAGCGCGATCGGCGGCTAGATGACAGGGCACACCATGGCCGTCACAGTCCGCTATTTCGCTGCTGCCGCCGCGGCGGCGGGAGTTGATACGGAAACGTTAGGTTTGGCGCAGGGCAGCACGATCGCGACGCTCGTCGAGCATCTCAGCGGTCGCGACGCGGAGCTCGGGCGCGTGCTAAAGCGCTGCTCATACCTGGCGGACGGGGTGGCCGTCCGCGATATGGACAAGCCGATATCAACGCACCAGACGATCGATGTGTTACCCCCCTTCGCTGGCGGTTAACGTGATTTGCATCACATAACGAAATGGTCACGAGCTGGCTACGGCGGGGTGGAGCGCCTCGCCCACCTGCGACAACGCAGAAATAACCTGCACCTTTAAACAACTTTTAGAGTTTGCTCGGATCGAAAACGCCCGAGGCCGCTAAAGGTGACGGGATAGCGGGCAGCAGTTACCGTTCATTCCCAAGTCAACGGACCCTAATCAGTTGGCCCACCCTCATACCGAAGCGCCGAGCTCCATCCATCGGGCAGGGGTTAACGACGAACAACAAGGATGGAGGCGGGGGACCCACCGGTCCACCGATTTACTTCAGGACCAGGAGCCGCTTGCGGCCCCTTGGGGTGAAGCCGTCAGAGTTTCGACGACGACGGCCGGGTGACCTCTCCCACCCGAACCCGACAGCTGACCTCGTGGGCGCATACGAGAGGACCTTCACGCTTATGAGTGGACGGCATCGCAAGCCCACCACGTCTTCATCAGCCAAGAACGTCGCGAAGATCGCGGTGACCGGTGCTGCGATCGCAGGCGGCAGCCTCGCGATGGCCAGCCAGGCGATGGCGGCGACCGACGGCGAGTGGGACACCGTGGCACGTTGTGAGTCCGGTGGTAACTGGGCAATCAACACCGGCAACGGCTACCACGGCGGTCTGCAGTTCTCCCCCAGCACGTGGGCATCCCACGGCGGCGGCGAGTACGCACCCAACGCCTACATGGCCACCAAGGAACAGCAGATCGCCGTCGCCGAGCGCGTGCTCGCCGGCCAGGGCAAGGGCGCTTGGCCGGTCTGTGGACGCGGCCTCTCGGGCGCCACCCCGCGCAACGTGGTCAACGAGCCCGCTCCTGCTGCCCCGCTGGATGCACCTGCGGTCAACGGCGAACTGCCGCCTCCGCCCGAGGCTCCCGCCCCGGCACCTGAGGCGGCTCCGATGGACGCCCCGCTGCCGCCGGCACCCGAGGACCTCCCGCCGGCCCCTGAGGCTCCGGCCCCGGCTCCCGAAGCCGCTCCGATGGACGCCGCGCTTGCCCCGGCCCCTGAGTCCGCTCCGATCGCCGACGCCTCGCTGCAGGTACCCGCCCCTGAGGCACCGGCTCCGGCTCCTGAAGAAGCACCCGCTCCCGCTCCCGCGGTACAGCCGGTCAGCTACTTCGATCAGATCCAGCAGGCCATCGAGAAGCAGGGCATCGACGGCAACATCGTCATCAACGGCTGAGTTTCAGGCCGAACCGACCCATTCGTCGGTGCCGTCGGAGAAGTACTGGTGCTTCCACACCGGAAGCCGCTCTTTGACGGTATCGACGAGACGGGCACAGGTTTCGAACGCCGCCCCGCGATGGTCCGCTGCCACAGCGGCCACCAGGGCGGCGTCTCCTATTTGTAGGGTGCCGATGCGGTGGCTGACCGCGATCGCCCGTACCCCGGTGGTCTGCGCGGCGACTTCGGCGGCAACTTCCTCCAAGGTCTGAAGTGCGTTGGGGTGCGCGGAGTAGTCGAGCCGGATGACCGAACGGCCACCGTCGTGATCACGCACCACCCCGGAGAAGCCGACCACGGCTCCGGCGGCCTCATGGGCCACCAGCGCCTCGTATTCGGTCAACGAGATCGGCGTCTCGGTCAGGTCGACGCGTATGACGGATGCGTTCATCTCGTGTGGTCCTTACCGCTCAGCTGATCCAGCGCATGCTCCAACACTCCGGCCAGCACCCCCAGGCCGTCCTTGACCCCACCCGGCGAGCCGGGCAGGTTGATGACCAGAGTGCGCCCGGCGACGCCGCAGACCCCGCGGGACAACACCGCTGTGGGCACCTTGTGCACGCCGGCGCGACGGATGGCGTCGGCCAGGCCAGGGATTTGATAGTCGAGTACAGCGATCGTGGATTCCGGTGTCGCATCGGTGGGTGAGATGCCGGTGCCACCGGAGGTGATGATCAGGTCGACGCGCTCGGCCAGCGCGGCGCGCAGGGCATCGCCGACCGCGTGCCCGTCGGCGACCACCATCTGCTCGGTGACGTCATAACCGCGATCGGAGAGCCAGCCGACGATGAGGGGGCCGGTCCGGTCGTCGTAGACCCCTGCCGCGGCACGGGTGGAGGCGATGATGACCCGCGCCGACCGCGTCACCGCTGAGTTTTTTCCGACGGGCTTTCCCATACTCCCGTTTTACCGCCTTCTTTGCGCAGCACC
>NZ_LZSY01000110.1 GCF_001665625.1 Mycolicibacterium peregrinum
AACGACGAACACTGCGACCACACCTGCTGCGGCCCCAACTCGACACCCACATCCATACCGTCGAACAACCGCGTCACATTCTGATGCGTAACCGCAACACCTTTCGGCGTCCCCGTCGTCCCCGACGTATAGATAATGTGCGCCACATCATCAGGCGCAGGAAGTGGTAGCGCGGCGACCGACTGACCCTCAATCCGTGGATCATCAACAGCGATCACCGGCACACCGGATCCGTGGAACCGCTCGCCACGCCCAGCCACGGTGACCGCCGCGACCGGCTGCGCATCGGCCAACATGAACTCCACCCGAGCATCAGGGTGCGCCGGATCAATCGGCAAATACGCCGCACCAGACTTCAACACAGCCAAGATCGCCACCACCGCATCAACCGACCGGCCCATCATCAAACCGACACACCGACCCGGCCCAGCACCCTGAGCAATCAACAAGCGCGCCAACCGATTCGACGCCTCATCCAACTCCCGATACGACAACACACGACCATCAAAACTGACCGCCACCGCCTCCGGAGCACGCGCCACCTGCGCCGCAAATGCCGCCGGAACCGACAACTCCACTGCCGGCCGCGTCAATACACCCCGATGACCGACCTCCTCCAACCGAGCACAATCAGCAGCATCGAGAACATCCACAGCCGACAACCGCAGAGCCGGATCGGAGACGAACGCTGCGAGAATCCGCTGCAAACGCTCTGCCAGATCCGTGACGTCGAAACTGGAGAACGGTTGACCAGTGCCCATCGTGCTGAGAATCAATTCGTCTCCGGCACTGGAGAAGACGAGACCGAATCCACCGACAACACCGACGTTGGTCAACGATGCCGAAGCCTCCGCACCGCCGAAGTCCAACGTGAACGTAGACGGAAGGAAGTTGACACTCACCCGATTCGCCATCTGACCCGCCGACCGCGGGTTGAGCTTGCGCTCGAGTGCTTGTACCGGATAGCGCTGATGCTGCAACGCTTCCTGTATGTGGCCGTCGACATCGTCGATGAATTGGGAGATCGACATTGCCGGTGAGGACTTCACCCTGAGCGGCACGACGCCGGCCACCATGCCAGGCAGCGTCCGCGACTCCGGGCTTACCCGCCGACTGACCGGGAAGTCGAGCACAACGTCCGAACCCTCGGGAATCCACCCACGCACGAGCAACGCGCACGCCGCCGTGATGACCGATGAGCGGGCAACGTTCTTCGACCGAGCCAGAATGTCGACCTGGCGCAGCAGCTCAGAGTCGAATTGCACTGAGGTGGAATGCGAATGCTGCTCATCGCGATCGACGGATTCGGTCTGCCAAGAGTTCGGCCCCGCTTCCGGCGGAAGATGCCCAGTCCAATAGGCCTGGTCTGCGAGATACTCGCCGGAAGCCTCGTACTTCGACTCGTTGTCGATCAGATCCGCGAGCGAACCGAAGATCGGCGGAGGTATGGGAGCGCCGGAGAAAACTGCGGAGTACACCGACGCAAGCCGAGACCCGACAAGCGCAATCCCGGTTCCGTCGAGCACGATGTGATGACAGCAGGCGATCAGGAAGTGCTCATCGTCGCGTGTCTGATATAGCGCAAATCTGAACAGCGGTTCGGTGAAAGACATTGGCGCGCGCTGAATTGCGGCCGCCATGTCACGGGCTTCTGCTACGGGGTCAGACGTGCTGCGCAGGTCATAGAATTCCAGCTGCACGTCCGGGTGATCGACCGCCTTCTGGTAAACCTGCCCGTCCACTTCGAAGAAGCGGGCGCGGAGCGGCTCAGCCTCTCGCACGACTCGGTTGATCGCCCACTCGAGGGCGTCGCGGTCGAGCGCGCCCGCGATTTTCACGAATAGACCGAGTAACCACTCCGTGCCGGATTCGGCTACATCGTGCGCAAGCCAAATATCGAGCTGTGCGCGCGTTACTGGCAGCGACTGTTCATCAAGCTGCATCGGACTCTCCCACCGCAAGTTTCGGGCCCCCGCGCCGGTGTCTATTTGTCAGAGTCCCGCCAACCTGTCGCGCAGACTCTTAGGGCGTATGTCAGGCCAGTGCTGTTCGATGTAGTCCAAACAAGAAGCTCGATCCGCCTCGCCGTACACGACCTTCCAGCCGGCAGGGACGTCAGCGAATGTTGGCCATAGACTGTGTTGCTCCTCGTCGTTGACCAAGACGCGAAAGCTGCCATTGTCGTCGTCGAACGGATTGATGCTCACTTGGTCCTCCCCATCGTCGAGTAGACCAGTGAAAATCGATCAACAACCCGGCGCAGGCACCCAGCCCCGCCGGTTGCTTCACGATGCCTGTTTCCTGTGGCCCACTCCAGCTATGACGTTCTCGTTGCAGGGCGCCAGCATATCCACTTATCTTGACGAGAGTGCAGAAATTAGAAATCAGAGGATTTCCGGTTGCTGCAGTTCCGCCATTCAAGTACCAACTTGTCACGAGTTCTGGGATTCGGCAAATGTTTCTCAGGACCTGTCCAGACTTGCCGCCCACCGACCAGACGCGCGATGGCCTGCGGGTTGGGCAGCGTCGGCCCATGAGTCAGCGACCACGGCCACCCACGGACCGCGATTACGGCGAAAAATCTGGGCCTGGCCATCCACCATGGCCCGCTCCGCTGCGACGGTCCGGGCGCGCAAACGGCGATGGGACGCTCCGCTCCGCGATTGCCGGTGGCCCCGGAAGCCGAGGATCAACCTGCTCGACGCGGCGCCTCCACGCCCCGCCGATGTGTTCCCCCTGGACCAACACGACATCGTTAACAGGGCTAAATGCCCAGCAGATACACAGTTTCGAGCGGCATCGACCGACGGCGTTGCCGAGCCGGCCGCACGCCGCCTGCGCAGGCACAACGCGCTCGTGACGTAGCGCTTCACGCGATACCTGGCGAGCCCGTCAGGGCTAACACTCGGACGTCGCCAATCGGACAGAACGACACGCCCGGCTGCGGCGACTCGCCCGGACGTCTCACCTGTGAATACGACAACGACACGTCTGTAGTTCAATTCAGCGAAGCGAACAATCAGGGCCGAGAAACCCGCTGACCCGCCGAAGCGCGGACGACGGCACCGTAGCCCGGGCCCCTCCGCCGGTCAGCAAATTCTGTCGATAACGTAAGAGGCGTTCGATATAGGTTAATGGTGCCCAACGGCGAAGCAGTTTGAGTTAGCCACGCCTTCCTACCGCGATCTTGAATATGCAAAATCAAGATCGTTTGTATTAAATTTGCGATCGCAAATAGGGAACCACTCCACACAGGCACGGCGAAGCACTTAATACACCGGTTTTTGGCTAGTTTGGCAAACAACCGGCCGCCGAATAACGTTTGCAATTGGTCAGACGTTCCTATGAACTCGCTGAAGAACGTCGGAAAGGCCTCAGCTGACGGATGCCAAAACGAACGGCAAGACCCCGGGCGCTCCGGCGTCGCGCAGCAGCCGCGCGGCCATGGTCAGCGTCCAGCCGGTGTCCGTCATATCGTCGATCAGAAGCACCGGGCCCTCCCAGTGTCCGCCTGTTTCCCCGTCGGCGACACCCAAGTGCGGCTGTTCCCAGGCACCGTCCAGGGCCGCCACCCGATAAGCCGAATTCGCGGCGGTGACAGGGCGGTGCTGTGGGGCGTAGGACAGGACGCCGAGGTTTGTCAGCCGCCCGATCTGCGCCAGCCGCTGCACCGTCGAAGAGATCAACAGCGGGTGTGTGTGAGAGTCCAGCCCGATGACTGCGGTCGGCCGTTGATCCCAATCCCATGCCTTGAGGACCTCGATCGCCGCGCCGATCACGTCGTCGGGTACGTCGCCGTCGGGTTCGGCGAGCAGCCGCCGGAGCCGCGCTCCCCAGCCGAGATCGGTGAGTCGGCCGATCGCCCGGCCCGGGGCGGCGCCCTCGGTGATTCGGCCGGACAGCGGCACACCCAGCGCGGCCAGTCCGGACGGCCACTGCTTGCGCGGGGCAACCAGGACTCCGGGCCGGGACAACCGCTGGGCGGTATCGGCGAGGATGTCCCGCGCCACCGCGGCCTCGTACCGCCGGCCGGTGCAATTGTCACACCGCCCGCACTGGTCGCCGGGAATCAGCTCGGGATCGTCGAGCTGACCACGCAGGAAGACCATCCGGCAGCTGTCCGTGGCCTGATAGTCGAGCATCGCCTGTTGCTCACGGCGGCGTGCCTCGTCGAGTGCCCGGTAGCGGGGTTCGTCATAACTCCACGGTTCTCCGGTACCGACCCAGCCGCCCTTCACCCGGCGGACCGCACCGTCCACGTCGAGCACTTTGAGCACCATCTCGAGCCGCGACCGGTTGAGATCGACCAGTGGTTCCAGCGCCTGGGTCGACTGTGCGCGGTCGGTCTCCAGGGCACCGATGACGTGGCGCACCATCGATTCCGAGGGGAACGCCACCGACGCGAAGTACCTCCAGACGTCCTGATCTTCGGTGCCGGGAAGCAGGATCACCTCGGCGCTGTCGGTTGCCCGTCCGGCGCGGCCTACCTGCTGGTAGTAGGCGATCGGAGACGACGGCGCCCCCAGGTGCACGACGAAACCCAGGTCTGGCTTGTCGAAGCCCATCCCCAGCGCCGACGTTGCCACCAGCGCCTTGACCCGATTGCCGAGTAGGTCGGCTTCCAGTTGTTCGCGTTCGGTTGTGTCGGTGGACCCGGTATAGGCGGCCACCTTGTGGCCGCGCTCGGCCAAAAGCGCCGCCACGTCGTGCGCCTGGGCCACGGTCAGGGTGTAGATGATGCCGGAGCCGGGCAGAGAATCCAGTTGCGCCGCAATCCAGGCAGCACGCTGTGCGGGGGTGCCCGCCTGCACCACCGACAGGCGTAACGACTCGCGGTCCAGCCCGCCACGCAGCACCAAGGTATCCGATCCGCCCACCCCCAACTGGGCCGCGACGTCACTGACCACCCGGTCGTTGGCAGTCGCAGTAGTCGCGAGAACCGGTACCTGGGAACCCAATTCGGCGATCAGGGTGCGGATCCGGCGGTAGTCCGGCCGGAAGTCGTGCCCCCAGTCCGAGACGCAGTGCGCCTCGTCGACCACCACCAGACCCGCATCGGCGGCCAGGGCCGGCAGGACGTTGTCACGGAAATCGGGATTGTTGAGCCGCTCGGGGCTGACGAGCAGCACGTCGAGTTCCCCGTCGGCGACCTGCTGGTGTATCGCGTCCCACTCGGTGACATTGCCGGAGTTGATCGTGGCGGCCCGTACTCCGGCCCGCTCGGCAGCGGCCACCTGGTTGCGCATCAATGCCAGCAGCGGAGAGACGATGACCGTCGGCCCGCGACCGGAGGCACGCAGCAGCTTGGCCGCGATGAAGTAGACCGCGGATTTGCCCCACCCCGTGCGTTGTACGACCAATGCCCGGCGCCGCTCGACCACCAGGGCCTCGATGGCAGCCCACTGGTCATCGCGTAGCACCGCGGCGGGTCCGGCCAATTGTTCGAGGATCGACTGGGCCTGCTCGCGGGTTGCCATGGCTCAATCATGCCGGGAGCGGCTGACACCACTCACCGCGCCAAGGAACCGATCACCAAAACCCCTGGGACGCTAAGCGTTCCGCTTAAACATGAACATTTGTCAAGTTTTTCTCAAACCACTTCGAAGACGATGTTGATCCGGTAGACGTGAACGAATGCATCCGGGGGGATATGTAGGGCACGTCGGCGCGTTGGCGGTGGTTCTCGGCGTGGGATCAGCGGTGGCATTGGGGTTGGGATGCGGGGTGGCCACGGCTGACCCCACGCACTCGTCCACGTCGTCGGGCTCGTCAGGCTCGTCGAAGACGTCGGCCAAGACGCCTGATCGCGTGAAACCAAAACGGCAGCGCGCAGCGAAACCGCGCAATCCTGCCCCGGATACCGAGGTGACTCCGAGAACCGCGATCGACAAGGTGGGCGCCAAACTGCGCACCGCCGTGAGCGACGCCTTGGACGCTGTCGGTCCTACCCGGCCGCGCTCCGACGGCGATGCGACAGCAGGGACAACAACAGCCGCGGTGAAGGTCACGACCACCAAGGCACGGACAAAACGCGAGACCAGAACTGTCGGGCGCCTCCGGCCGCAGAGCCAGGCCACGAGCAGTGCACCCGAGATCGCGCCCGAAGCCGTGCAGACCATCCCCGAGACGTCCGAACCAAAAACACCCTTGGCTGTCGCTGTCGAATCGATCGCCGCGATCCCCAAGCCGGCGTTCACACCCGAGCCGAGGCCCGAGATTCCCGCACCGCCGAAGGCCGAGAAGGTGCAGACCGAGATAGCGGGAGCCGTCGCCACGGTGATCAACACCGTAATGAACCCGTTCTCGCTGAACGCCACGCCCGACTCCCCGGCCGATCCGCCCGCGGCGTGGGCCATGCTGGCATTCGCGCGCCGCGAATTCGAGCATGCTCTCAGGCAACCGCAAGACCTCCTGACCCGGGCCGGCATCGTCACGAGCACCGTCACCGCGGAGGGACCGGTGGCGCTTGCCCCGGGGATCGTCGTTCCGCCTGAACTCGCCGACCACGTGATCGCCACCCCCGCACCCTCGATCACCGACCAGATCACCGTGTTCGGGATGGAGGCGCTCAAGCAGGTCTCCCAGGCCATCGGCGTCAACATCACGATGAAGCTGGGTGAGCTGATCACCACCCCCACCCCGCCGTGGTTCACCACCATCGGGCTGACTGTCACCAAGGAGACCTACGAGGGCGGTGACGTCTGGGTCATCACCCCGCCGAACCCGACCGGTGAGCGGGTCATCGCGGTACACGGCAGCGGATTCGTCTACGACCCCAACATCATTCACTGGATGGACTACACCCAGATGGCACGTCAGACCGGTGCCACGATCGTCGTACCCCGCTACCCGCTGATCCCGGACGGCGGCACCGCCGAGAACTCCGTCCCGCCGATGGCCGATTTCATCGCGGCACAGGTCGAGGAGTACGGCGCCGAGAACGTCAGCGTGTATGCGGATTCGGCCGGCGGCACCCTGTCCATGCTCGCCGTGCAGAAGATCGTCCGCGATTGCAACGGCGATTCTGCATGCCTGGAGAGCCGAGTCCCGTCACGCATGGTGCTGCTCTCCCCTGGCCTCGAAGGCGAAGCTGCCTACACCGATCCGAACGTGGAGTTGGTGAACGACCCCGTCGTGTGGCTCACGGAGGAGGACAAGGAGTACTACGGCTCATGGGCCACCGGGCCGGAAGCGTTGTGGAACCCGATGATCGGGCCGACCGACGGAATGCCGCCGACCACGATCTACGTGGGTTCGCGCGAGCAGGCCGCGCCCGGCGCACTGCTTTACGCAAAGAGGATGGTCGACGCCGATCCGAATGCCGACGTCACCGTGGTGATCGGGATGGGCCAGATCCACGACTGGGCTCAAGGCGGTTATCTGCCGATCAACTCACAGGCCGCCAACTACCGCGACGACGTCTACCGACAGCTCGGCATCGTCGCTGACGACGACACCGAGCCGGCGGTCGAACTTTAGGCCTTGGCCTTTTCGGCTTCCTGCTCGCGCTTGATCTCCAGCGCGATGTCGATCAGCTGATCTTCCTGACCACCGATCAGCTTGCGCTGGCCGACGCGCAGCAACAGCTCGTGGGCGGGCACCCCGTAGCGTTCGCCCTGGCGCACCGCGTGCTTCAAGAAGCTGGAGTACACCCCCGCGTAACCCATCACCAGCGCGTTGCGGTCCAGCAGGCACTCGGCCGGCATCGCCGGGGCGACAACCTCTTCGGCGGCATCGGCGATGTCGAAGAAGTCGATGCCGGTCTTGACGCCGATCTTGTCGAATACGCCGACCAGCGCCTCGACCGGGGCGTTGCCCGCACCCGCGCCGAACCGACGGCACGAGCCGTCGATCTGCTTGGCACCGGCGCGCACGGCCTCGACCGAGTTGGCCACGCCGAGGCCGAGGTTCTCGTGGCCATGGAAACCGACCTGCGCGTCGTTACCGAGTTCGGCCACCAGAGCCGACACCCGGTCGGCGACACCTTCGAGCACCAGGGCGCCCGCGGAGTCGACGACGTAGACGCACTGGCAGCCGGCGTCGGCCATGATGCGGGCCTGCTTGGCCAGCTTCTCCGGCGCAATGGTGTGGCTCATCATCAGGAACCCGACGGTCTCCAGGCCCAGCTCACGAGCGAGCCCGAAGTGCTGGATCGAGACGTCGGCCTCGGTGCAGTGGGTTGCGATGCGGCAGATCGAGCCACCGTTGTTCTGGGCTTCCTTGATGTCTTCCTTGGTGCCCACACCGGGCAGCATCAGGAAGGCGATCTTGGCTTCCTTGGCCGTCTCGGCGGCCAGCTTGATCAGCTCCTGCTCCGGCGTCTTGGAGAACCCGTAGTTGAAGCTCGATCCGCCCAGTCCGTCCCCGTGGGTCACCTCGATGACCGGGACACCGGCAGTGTCCAGCGCGGCGACGATGGCGCCGACCTCGTCCTTGGTGAACTGGTGCCGCTTGTGATGGGACCCGTCACGCAGTGACGTGTCGGTCATCCGGACGTCCCAGGCGGAATTGAAGAAAATGTCGCTCATGCTTGGCCTCCTCCGGCCGGGGCGGCCAGGCGCTCTTTGGCGATTTCCTCGCCGACCTTGGTCGCCGCCGCGGTCATGATGTCCAGATTTCCAGCGTAGGGCGGCAGGTAGTCACCGGCACCCTCCACTTCCACGAACACCGTGACCAGGTGGTTTCCACCGTTGACCACCGACGGTTCGTCGAACTGCGGTTCGTTGAGCAGGCGGTAGCCCGGTACATAGGTCTGCACCTCGGCGACGACGTCCTTGATCGACTGCGTGATCGCGGCGTGGTCGGCGTCCTCGGGGATCGCGCAGAAGATGGTGTCGCGCATGATCATCGGCGGCTCGGCCGGGTTCAGGATGATGATCGCCTTGCCGTTGCGGGCCCCACCGATATCGCGCACACCGGCGCTGGTGGTCTTGGTGAACTCGTCGATGTTGGCGCGGGTGCCCGGACCGGCCGAGGCCGACGACACCGACGCCACGATCTCGGCATACGGCACATCCACCACACGGCTCACCGCGTAGACCATCGGGATCGTCGCCTGGCCACCGCAGGTGACCATGTTGACGTTCGGTGCGTCCAAGTGCGCGCGCAGGTTCGCCGGCGGGATCACACCCGGGCCGACGGCCGCGGGGGTCAGGTCGATCGCGCGGATGCCGGCCTCTTCGTAGCGCGGCGCGGCGTCCCGGTGCACGTAGGCGCTGGTGGCCTCGAATACCAGGTCCGGCTTGTCGGCTTGGGCCAGCAGCCAGTCCACACCCTCGTGGCTGGTTTCCAGGCCCAGCTTGCGCGCCCGGGCCAGACCCTCGGATTCCGGGTCGATGCCGATCATCCAACGTGGCTCCAGCCACTCCGAACGCAGCAATTTGTACAGCAGGTCGGTACTGATATTGCCCGACCCGACGATGGCAACTGATGCCTTCTCAGCCATAGCGGCTCCCTATCCTCGAAACATCATTCGAAAGAAAGATGCACTGAACCTAACCCGGCGAAGTCAGCGACGAAATCGCTGCCCGGAGGTGCATCTATCGCACGCGTACAAGAGCCGGGCAACACGATGTCTCCGGCCTTCAGACGCACCCCGAAGCTCTCCACCTTGCGGGCCAACCAAGCCACCGCAGTGACCGGATTACCCAGCACCGCATCGCTACGTCCCTCGGCCACGACCTCGCCGTGATTGGTCAGGACCGCGTCGATATTTCGGATGTCGATGTCCTTGGGCGACACCCGCGCCTCACCGAGCACCCATCCGGCGCTGCTGGCGTTGTCCGCGATCGTGTCGCACAACTTGATCTGCCAGTTGGTGATGCGGGTGTCGATCAACTCGATCGCCGGAGCGAACGCAGCCGTCGCGGCCAGCACGTCCTCCTCGGTGCACCCCGCACCGGGCAGATCTTCGGAAAGGATGAACCCGACCTCGACCTCGACCCGCGGGTACAGGAACTTCGACGAGGGCACCGGGACGTTCTCGAACACCTCCATCTCGTCGAGGAGATGGCCGTAGTCCGGCTCGTCGACACCCATCATGTCCTGCATCGCCTTGCTGGACAGTCCGACCTTGTGACCCACGATCCGGGCGCCCTCGGCAACCCGCTGCCGGATGTTGATCAGCTGGATCTCGTAGGCATCCACCACGTCGATTTCGCCGAACCGATCGGTCAGCGGCGTCATCGGGACCCGGCTGCGCTCGGCCTGGGCCAGATCGGCCGCCAGCTGGGCGCGTACCTCGTCACTAAGCATTCTGGTGAATTCCCCTCACTTCTTTGACCGGGGCGGTTGTTGGATTGCCGGTCAATTCTATAACGTGTTCTACATGACTGGACAGGAGTACGACGTTGTCGTGGTCGGCAGCGGCGCTGCCGGCATGGTCGCCGCCCTCACCGCTGCCCATCAGGGCCTCTCGACAGTAGTCGTAGAGAAGGCGCCGCACTATGGAGGTTCCACTGCGCGGTCAGGTGGTGGGGTCTGGATCCCGAACAACGAGATTCTCAAACGCGACGGCGTGAAAGACACCCCCGAGGCCGCCCGCACCTACCTGCACAAAATCATCGGTGACGTGGTGCCTGCAGAGAAGATCGACACCTACCTCGACCGCTCGCCGGAGATGCTCTCGTTCGTCCTCAAGCACTCCCCGCTGAAGCTGTGCTGGGTGCCCGGATACTCCGACTACTACCCTGAGACGCCCGGCGGCAAGCCCACCGGCCGCTCGGTGGAACCCAAGCCGTTCAACGCCAAGAAGCTCGGCGTTGACGAGAAGGGCCTGGAGCCGCCGTACGGCAAGGTGCCGATGAACATGGTGGTGATGCAGCAGGACTATGTCCGGCTCAACCAGCTCAAGCGTCATCCCCGCGGCGTGCTGCGCAGCCTCAAGGTGGGCGTCCGCTCCGTGTGGGCCAACGCCACCGGCAAGAACCTGGTCGGCATGGGCCGTGCGCTCATCGCACCGCTGCGCATCGGCCTGCAGCAGGCCGGCGTGCCGGTCCAGCTGAACACCGCGCTGACCGATCTCTACGTCGAGGACGGCGTCGTCCGCGGCGTGTACGTCGTCGATCCCCGCGACACTTCCGCTGAGCCGCAACTGATCCGCGCGCGCCGCGCAGTGATCCTGGGCTCCGGCGGATTCGAGCACAACGAGCAGATGCGGGTGAAGTACCAGCGCGCCCCCATCACCACCGAGTGGACCGTGGGCGCGGTGGCCAACACCGGCGACGGCATCCTGGCTGCCGAAAAGCAGGGCGCTGCACTCGAATTCATGGAGGACTCATGGTGGGGCCCGACGGTCCCACTGGTCGACTCCCCGTGGTTCGCCCTGTCCGAGCGCAACTCTCCCGGCTCGATCATCGTCAACATGGCCGGCAAGCGGTTCATGAACGAGTCGATGCCGTATGTCGAGGCCTGCCACCACATGTACGGCGGCGAATACGGCCAGGGCGCGGGCCCCGGCGAGAACATCCCGGCCTGGCTGATCTTCGACCAGCAGTACCGCGACCGCTTCATCTTCGCGGGTCTGCAGCCTGGACAACGCATTCCGAAGAAGTGGCTGGAGTCCGGCGTCATCGTCAAGGCCGACACCCTGGAGGAGTTGGCCGCCAAGACCGGTCTGCCCGCCGACGCGTTTGCCGCGACCATCGACCGGTTCAACGGCTTCGCCCGCTCCGGGGTGGACGAGGACTTCCACCGCGGCGAGAGCGCCTACGACCGCTACTACGGCGATCCCACCAACAAGCCCAATCCCAACCTCGGCGAGATCAAGCACGGCCCGTACTACGCAGCCAAGATGGTGCCGGGCGACCTGGGCACTAAGGGCGGTGTCCGCACCGACCTGGTCGGCCGGGTGCTACGCGATGACGACTCCGTGATCGAGGGCCTGTACGCCGCAGGTAACGTCAGCTCACCGGTCATGGGTCACACCTACCCCGGCCCCGGCGGCACCATTGGTCCCGCCATGACGTTCGGATACCTCGCGGCACTCGACATTGCCGCGGCGGTTCCCGCCACATCGACCACAAAGGGCTGACATGCCGATCGATCTCGACAAGGCGCTGGGCGCCGAGCTGGAACCCATCGAGTTCTCCTGGACCAGCAGCGACATCCAGCTGTACCACCTGGGCCTCGGCGCCGGTGCCGACCCGATGGACGCGCGCGAGCTGCGTTACCTCGTCGACGACACCCCGCAGGTGCTGCCGACGTTCGGCAACGTCGCGGCCAGCTTCCACATGACCGAGGCGCCCAAGGTGCAGTTCCCCGGCATCGACATCGAGCTGTCGAAGGTGCTGCACGCCAGCGAGGCTGTCAGCGTGCCCGGCCCGATCCCGACCAGCGGCACCGCGAAGTCGGTGCAGCGCTTCACCGAGATCTGGGACAAGGGCAAGGCTGCCGTCATCGTCAGCGAATCCACGGTGACCGATGAGTCCGGCAAGGTCCTGTGGACCACCAAGCGGTCGATCTTCGCCCGCGGTGAGGGCGGCTTCGGCGGCGAGCGCGGACCGGCCACCTCGGCCGAGCTGCCCGATCGCGCACCGGATATCGAGATCTCGCTGCCGACGCTGCCGCAGCAGGCGCTGCTGTATCGACTGTGCGGTGACCGTAATCCGCTGCACTCGGACCCGGCATTCGCTGCGGCAGCGGGCTTCGAGCGGCCGATCCTGCACGGACTGTGCACCTACGGCATCGGCTGCAAGGCCATCGTTGACAACCTGCTCGACGGCGACGTCTCTCAGGTGGCTTCCTACGGCGCCCGGTTCGCCGGCGTGGTGATCCCCGGCGAGACCCTGCAGGCCAACATCTGGAAGGAAGACGGCAAGTTCATCGGCGTGCTCACGGCACCGTCGCGGGACAACGCCGTCGTGCTGTCCGGTGTGGAGCTCGTTCCGGCGTAGCTGTCTTTCCCCCGCTTTTCCGCGCTTCGCCCCCGCTTTGTCACGCTGGAGTGGCTGTGGGCGCTGACAGCCACTCTGGCGTGACAACGCGAACGTCGCAGAGGGCCCGCCTTCGACCTGCCTTGGCCACTACCACAGCTGCGTGGTGTCGTCATCTGTCACCACAGAGCGGCTGTGGACAACGAGTGTCACTCCAGCGCTTGTGGATAACCGACGTGACGGATATGCCATTGCGCTGCACACTTTCTCGCCATGGGGGAACCATTCGTCGGCAGTAAGGCCGTTGCCAACGGCGAACTGCGCAAGAGCGCGCTACGCACCCAGTACACCAGGGTGTTCCGGGATGTCTACGTGAGCCCAGGCACCGAACTGACACCACTCATTCGGGCGCAGGCCGCTTGGCTATGGTCCCGGCAGCGCGGCATCGTGGCCGGAATCTCGGCAGCAGCCGTGCACGGCGCAAAATGGGTCGATCCGAAGTCACCGATTGAACTGATCCACTCCAACCGTAATCCGCTCGCGGGACTGCGGATTCGAACCGAAGCGATCGAAGACGATGAGATAGTCCGGTTCGAGGGCGTGCCAGTCACCTCATTGGCGCGCACCGCACTCGACATCGGCTGCTGGTATCCGCGGGACGACGCGGTAGCGACCCTCGATGCGCTTGCCCACGCGACCGACCTCAAAGCCGCCGACGTCGACCTGTTGATACAGCGATACGCGCGGCGCCGGGACATTCAGCGCGCCCGCACCGCCTTGGACTTGATGGATGGCGGCGCACAGTCCCCAAAGGAAACTTGGCTGCGGCTGATCCTCATCGACGGAGGCTTGCCTCGACCACAGACCCAGATCCCGGTTCTCGACGGCCCCGGCGACCCATTCGCGTATCTCGACATGGGTTGGGAGGACATCAAAGTCGCGGCCGAGTACGACGGTGAGGAACACCGATCCAGCAGCTGGCGGTACGGCTGGGATCTCCGAAGGGCCGAGCGGATACAACGGCAAGGATGGATCAACGTCCGCATCTCCGCCGGCGAACGTGAAGAAAATATCCTGCGTCGGGTTATCGCCGCTCGGGCACAACGAATGTCACGCTAGCGCAACCGTGGAGGCCCGCAGTCACTCTGGAGTGACAAAGCGGGCGGCTCGGCAGAACCGATCCTGTCCATTGTCACGCTGGAGCGACTGTCGACGTCGAGAGCCACTCCAGCGTGACAATTGGCGCGCGAGAGAGCGGGACAAACGAGCACGCTCAAACGCAGAACGCCCGCCGGGATCACCGACGGTCGTTCACACGCAACACAATTACATCCGCTTCCAGAGATCGTCCCCGCCGGAATGACGCGGGGCCTCGGGTGCCACCGGAACCGGGCCGGGAGCCGGCTGGCTCGGCGCGGCGGCAGGCGGAGCAGACGCGGCAGGCGGTGCGGAATGCGTGACCGGAGGCGCCGAGTGCGGAGCCGCCGACGCCGCCCCACCTGACGGGGCACTCATCTGCGTCTCCCGCGCATCCAGACCGGCTTCGCGTCGGTCCTGCGCGACATCGCGGTCGTTCTGCGCCGTCTCGCGATCGTCCTGCTGCTTGTCCCGCTCGTCGAGCTTGGCCTCGCGTTCATCCTGCTGCTGTTGTGGATTCGGGCCACCAGGACCACCCGGGCCGCCGGGCTGGCCGGCACCTGGTGCACCGCCGTTCTCCCCGCCGCCCTTGGCGCCCTCCATGGCCTTCATCATCGGCTCCATCAGCTGACCGAACTGTCCGCCCATCTGACCCATGGCCTGCGAAGGTGCACTGGCCATCTGGCCCATCTGGCCCAGCTGCCCCATCATCTGGCTGAGCTGGCCGACGCCCTGACCACCGGACTCGTCGGCCTTCTCGTAGGCGCCCTGCGCGTCCGACAGCTTGGCGTTGAACATGTTCTCTTTGGCCGACAATGCCGTTACGTTGGTGGCCAGCGAGGCCGCCAATGCCGGCAGGATGCCGGAGATGGTCATGCTCATCGCGTCTTCGCCGGGTTGAATCGGCGGCATTTCGGGCAGGTTCAACGACGCGGCGTTCCAGCCGAGCGGCCCGCCCATGGACATGGGGCCCAACGGACTACCCACAATTACCCCCTACTCGTCGAGACCGATCACCAATCGTCATAGTCATCGTCACCGTCCCCCGTGTCGTGTTCCAAAGGAGCCGGGACGGCCAGTCCGGTCGCGGTGCCCCCACCGCCACCGCCACGCTGACCGCCGCCCATCATGCCCATGCCACCGCCCATGCCGCCGGCCGAGTTGGCCGCCGCCACCGGGGCGACACCGCCGACCACAGCGGCGCTGGCTCCGGGGTCGACCGAGACCGGTGAGGTACTGCCACCGCCCACCATCTTGGCCAGCAAGGGGGTCTGCGGGCTGCCTCCACCCGAGCCTCCGGGCAGACCCGCTGCCTTGACCATGCCCGCACCGCTGCTTGGACCGGAGCCGCCGGCCGCCGGATGGTTCGAGAACGCCGAGAACGGGCTGACCCCACCACCGGTGCCCTTGCCGCCCGAACCCAACTGCGAGACCAGCTGCTGCAGCGGCTGTGCCATCTGCTGCAGCGGTTGAGAGAGCTGCTGCGGAATCTGGCCGGCCATCTGCGGGATCTGGCCGAGCATCTGCGGCAGCTGGCTGATCAGCTGCATCATCGATTCGGCGCCCTTCTGGGCCGCCTGCTGCGCCTGGGCCGTCGGCGGGGTGCCGATCTGCGGAAGGTTGGCAATCGTGCTGAGACTGTCCGCCATTTCCGTGGAGGCAGCCGAAACCGTCGCGGTGTTCTGCGCCAAGCCCGCCTTGATACGGCTCTCGATCAGCTCCTGCGTGTTCGGAACGACCAGCGCGGCCTGCTGCATCAGCTCGACCTCGTGCTGCACTTCCTGCGAGACCGCGTTGACGGCGGCCTTGGTCGCGGCCACCGTCGATGCCATTTTCATCAACGCCGTGGAGATGGCCTGCGCCTGTAGCCCATTGGCCTCGTGTCCGCCGATCATCGTGGTGGCCTCACCTGCGGCGGCCAGCGACGCGCCGCCCTCCCACGTGCCCTGCAGCTTCGACAGCTGGTTCGTCTGTTGCGGGACGACGTCGCCACTGATGTTGGCGGCGATCTTCTGATACGACGCCGCCGACGCGGTCAGCTGATCTTCGTCGACATTCGGCCAGCCAGGCCCCTGCAACGTCTGCGACCCGAACGGGCTCATGTCGCGCTCCACCGCCATACCGCGGCCCCCTTCTACGCGTGATGCATAACCGGAGCAAACATTACCGTGCCCGAAGGGGGCGGCGATGCACCTTTATCCGAGGATCAGCCCGGAGGTCGGCACGCCGGTGCCCGCGGTGACCAGCACATGCTCGACGCCGTCGACCTGGTTGACCGAGGTACCGCGCAATTGCCGCACGCCCTCGGCGATGCCGTTCATGCCGTGGATGTAGGCCTCGCCGAGCTGACCACCGTGGGTGTTGATCGGCAGCCGGCCGCCGAGTTCGATGGCGCCGCCGGCAATGAAGTCCTTGGCCTCGCCCTTACCGCAGAAGCCGAGCTCCTCGAGCTGGATCAAGGTGTACGGGGTGAAGTGGTCGTAGAGGATCGCAGTCTGGATGTCGTCGGGCGACAGGCCGCTCTGCTCCCACAGCTGGCGGCCGACCAGACCCATCTCGGGCAGACCGAGCTCGTCACGGTAGTACGAGTACATGGTGAACTGGTCGGTGCCCGCGCCCTGAGCGGCGGCCTCGATGATCGCCGGCCGGTGCTTGAGATCCTTGGCCCGCTCGGGCGTGGTGACGACGATGGCCACCCCGCCGTCGCTCTCCTGGCAGCAGTCCAGCAGCCGTAGCGGTTCGGCGATCCACCGCGAGTTCTGATGATCCTCGATGGTGATCGGCTTGCCGTAGAAGAACGCCTTCGGGTTGGTCGCGGCATGCTTGCGGTCCGCCACCGACACCGCGCCGAAATCCGCACTCGTGGCGCCGTATTCATGCATGTATCGCTGGGCGATCATCGCGACTGACGCGGCCGGGGTGCTCAGGCCGTGCGGGTAGGACCAGCTGTACTCCACGCCACGCGAGTCGGCGTTCACGGTCAGACCGGTCATCACCTGGCCGAACCGGAACTCCGAGCGCTCGTTGAAGGCCCGGTAGGCCACAACGACTTCCGCGACACCGCTCGCGACGGCCAGAGCCGCCTGCTGGACGGTCGCCGCTGCGGCGCCGCCCCCGTAGCCGATCTGGCTGAAGAACTTCAGATCCCCGATCCCGGTCGAGCGGGCCACGGCGGTCTCCAGGTTGGAGTCCATCGTGAACGTCACCAGACCGTCGACGTCGGACGGCTTGAGACCGGCGTCATCGAGGGCGTCGAGCACGGCCTCGGCGGCCAGACGCAACTCACTGCGACCGGAGTTCTTGGAGAAGTCGGTGGCACCGATACCGGCGATGGCGGCTTTACCGGACAGGGTCACTTGGCGCCTCCGAGCGTGAGGGTGGACGTGGCGATGACATGGTTGCCAAGGCTGTTGCTGCCCACCACTTTCAGGCTCACCAGGTCGCCCTCGATCTCGGTGACCTCACCGGTGAAGGTGATCGTGTCGTAGGCGTACCACGGCACTCCGAGACGGAGCTTGATCGATTTGATGACGGCGTTCGGCCCGGCCCAGTCGGTCACGTACCGGCCGACCAGTCCGGTGTCGGTCAGGATGTTGACGAAGATGTCTTTGGAACCCTTGGCTTGCGCCTTGTCCCGGTCGTGGTGCACATCCTGGTAGTCGCGTGTCGCGATGGCGGCGGAGACGATGAACGTCGGGTCGCCGTAGATCTTGAGTTCGGGGAGTGCTGTGCCCACTCGGACGTCGGAAACAGTCAGGCTCATGCTTGGGGCTCCCATGCGTACAACGTCCACGCCGGACTGATCTCACTGTCCGGGAAGTCGATATAGGTTGCGGTGACCGGCATTCCGATCTTCACCTGGTCGGCGGCAATGCCGCGCAGCTCGCCCAGCATCCGGACGCCCTCTTCGAGTTCCACGAGCGCGATCACGAACGGCAGGCTGCGTCCGGGCACCTTCGGGGCATGGTGCACGACGTAGCTGAACACCGTTCCCTTGCCGGACGCCACGACGTAGTCCGCCGGAGCATCTTTGTCGGCCCACACGGCGGGCACCGGCGGGTGCTGCAATGTGCCGTCTGGACGCTTCTGGATCCGCAGCTCATGCGCGTTGATGCCGTCCCAGAAGAACTTGGTGTCCCGTGAGGATGACGGACGCATCAATTTGTCGGGGTCGAGATCTTCTGGGATCTCGTAGGTTTCGGCGGCTTCATCGGCGGCCTGCTTGGCGGCGGGGAGGAACTTCATGATGCGCCAGTCCATGTCGGCGACTTCTTCGTCCCCGACGTGCCAACGGATCTTCTGGTTGATGAAGTAACCCTCACCCAGCGCGGTCTGCTTCGGGCCGACGATGCCGACGATCTCAGCGCTCATCACCACCTGTTCACCGGGCTGGATGTACCGGTGATAGGTCTGGTCGCAGTTCGTCGCGACGACACCGACATATCCGGCGTCGTCGAACAGCTTCATCGCACGGCCCAGCGGATCGTCGTCGGAGCGGGTGCGCCCCAGGCCCATCATGGTCCAGACCTGGATCATCGCCGGCGGTGCGACGATGCCGGGATGCCCGGCAGCTCGTGCTGCCTCTGCGTCGACGTAGATCGGGTTCTTGTCGCCGATCGCGTCAGTCCAGTGGTGAATCATCGGCTGATTCACCAGATCCCGGGCCACCGTCGGTTTGCTTTGCCCGGCCGCGATGATCTCGTTGATGCCGGCCTGCAGATTCGCGCTCATCTCAACCCTTCGCTCTACCGGGTCACCCGCGGCACCCGCAGGCCCGACGCCGCGATCATCTCGCGCATGACCTCGTTGACGCCACCGCCGAAGGTGATCACCAGGTTGCGCTTGGTCATCTTGTCCAGCCAGACCAGCAGCTCAGCCGTTTCCGGATCAGCGGGATTGCCGTAACCACCGACGATCTCTTCCGCCAGCCGGCCGACTTCCTGCAGCCGCTCGGTGGAGAACACCTTGGTGGCGGCAGCATCGGCCACGGCGATGGTCTCGCCCGAGGCCGCCACCTGCCAGTTGAGCAGCTCATTGATCCGCCAGATCGACTTGATCTGTCCCAGAAGCCGTTTCACGGCGTCCAGCTCGATCGGCGTGACGCCGTCCGAACCCGGCTTCGACGCCCAGGTGTGCACCTGGTCGTAGATGCCGGCGATCCGGCCGGCCGGTCCGAGGCCGACCCGCTCGTGGTTGAGCTGGGTGGTGATGAGCTTCCAGCCGCCGTTCTCCTCGCCGACGAGCATGTCGGCGGGCACCCGCACATCGTTGTAGTACGTGGCGTTGGTGTGGTGCGCCCCGTCAGACAGGATGATCGGGGTCCAGGAGTAACCGGGATCCTTGGTGTCGACGATCAGGATCGAGATGCCCTTGTGCTTGGCCGCAGTCGGATCGGTGCGGCAGGCCAGCCAGATGTAGTCGGCGTCATGCGCGCCGGTGGTCCACATCTTCTGGCCGTTGACGATGTACTCGTCACCATGGCGCACCGCGGTGGTGCGCAGCGACGCCAGGTCGGTCCCGGCATCGGGCTCGGAGTAACCGATGGCGAAATGCACTTCACCGGCAAGAATTCCGGGCAGGAACTTCTTCTTCTGTTCCTCGGTGCCGAGGGCCTGCAGGGTGGGGCCCACCGTCTGCAGCGTGACCATCGGCAGCGGGATGTCGGCCCGGTTCGCCTCGTTGATGAAGATCTGCTGCTCCACCGGGCCGAAGCCCAGGCCGCCGTACTCCTTGGGCCAACCGACACCGAGCTTGCCGTCGCTGCCCATGCGCTTGATCACCGCACGGTAGGCCTCGTTGTGCCGGTCGGACTCCATCGCCTCGGCCTCTTCGGGCGTGATGAGAGTCGAGAAGTATTCCCGCAGTTCGGCTTGCAGCGCACGCTGCTCCGGGGTCAGATCGATGAACATTACGCTCCCACCAAATCGAGGCGATGCGCTTGCCCGCCCAACAGTCGGGTCAGATCCTTGATCGAGGAGTAGTAGCGGTCCATCGGGTAGGTGATGTCCATACCCATACCGCCGTGCAGGTGATGGCACAGCCGCATGGCCGGCGCGGCCTGAGAGGTGAACCAGTAGCCCAGGATGGCCAGGTCCTCGTCAGCGTCAAGGCCTTCGGACAACCGCCACAGGACCGAGGTGGACAACAGCGAGATCGTCCGCGAGGCGATGTAGACCTCGGACAGCTGTGCGGCCACGGTCTGGAACGTCGACAGCGGACGACCGAACTGCTCACGCGTTGCCACGTAGTCGGCGGTCAGGCGCAACGCGCCGGCCACCAGCCCGGCAGCGAACGCCCCGGTGGCGGCGAGCGCCAGCTGGTTGACCCGGTGAGCACTCGCGCCGTCGAGCACGTCGTCGGCGTCGATCGCGACGTCAGCGAAGGTGACCACGTATTCGTCGGAAGCGTTGGCGGTCGGCGTCTTGGTGACCGTCACACCGTCAGCCGTGGGCGAGACCACCACCACCGCGTTGTCAGCGGTGACCAGCAGCCACTTCGCCGTCTCGGCATAGGGCACACCGACTTTGGTGCCGTTGAGCTTGCCGTCCGCGAAGTTCACCGCGGGCCGCTCCGGCAGCGACTGCCCCGGCTCGTTCAGCGCCGCAGAAAGCACAGCACCCGCGGCAACCTCGGCCAGATACCGATCCTGCTGGGCGTCCGAGGCCAGGTCGAGCAGCGGCACCAGCCCCAGGCCGATGGTGGCCAGCGCCGGGCCGGTGGTGCCGTGGCGACCGATCTCGGTCAGGGCGGTGGACAGCTCGGGCAGACCCAGACCGTCACCGCCGAGTCGTTCCGGCACTCCCAGCGCCGCGACTCCACCGGAAGCCAGTGCATCCCAAGAGTTGTCGCGTTCCAGAACGGACGTCACCACGTCGGCGACGGCCTGCTGTTCCGGGTTCGGTGTGAAATCCACCCGAATCCTCCTTGATCCGTTAGGCGGTCAGTGTGCTCAATGCGCGACCGGGCACGCGCCCGTGAAGTCCACCGGCCAGTGCTTGATGCCGTTGAGCCAACCCGACTTCAGCCGCTCAGGATCCCCGACCGGCTTGAGGTCGGGCATGTGGTCGGCCACCGCGTTGAAGATCAGGTTGATCGTCAGGCGGGCCAGGTTGGCGCCGATGCAATAGTGCGCCCCGGTGCCACCGAAGCCAACGTGCGGGTTCGGATCGCGAAGGATATTGAAATCGAAGGGGTGATCAAAAACCGTCTCGTCGAAGTTGGCCGAGCGGTACGACATGACCACGCGCTCGCCGGCCTTGATCTTGATGCCGGAAATCTCGGTGTCCTCGCTGGCGGTGCGCTGGAAGGCCGACACCGGGGTCGCCCACCGGATGATCTCGTCGACGGCGGTCTTGGGACGTTCCTTCTTGAACAGCTCCCACTGATCGGGGTTCTGCGAGAACGCGATCATGCCGTGGGTGATCGAGTTACGGCTGGTCTCGTTGCCTGCGACGGCCAGCATGATGACGAAGAAGCCGAACTCGTCGTCGCTGAGCTTCTCACCGTCGATGTCGGCCTGGATCAGCTTGGTGACGATGTCATCGGTGGGGTTCTTGCCCCGCTCCTCGGCCATCTTCATGGCGTAGGTGATGACCTCGAACGAGGACATGGCCGGGTCGACGTCGGCGTACTCGGGGTCGTCGCCGGCGGTCATCTCGTTGGACCAGCGGAACAGCTTGTCGCGATCGTCCTGGGGCACACCGAGCAGTTCGGCGATGGCCTGCAGCGGCAGCTCGCAGGACACCTGCTCGACGAAGTCGCCGGAGTTGGAGGCCGCCGCGTTCTTGGCGATCTGCTGCGCGCGGTTGTTCAGCTCGTCCTCGAGCCGCGAGAGCGCGCGAGGGGTGAAGCCACGGGAGATGATCTTGCGCAGGCGCGTGTGGTGCGGGGCGTCCATGTTCAACAGGACGGCGCGCTGCAGGTCGACCGCTTCGCGGGTCATCTCCTGGGGCCAGACCGGGATCGCGCCGTTCATCGCGCTGGAGAACACGTCACTGCGCAGCGAGACGTCCTTGACGTCTTCGTGCCGGGTCACCAACCAGTAGCCCTTGTCGCCGAAGCCTCCGGTGCCGCCGGGCACATCGACCCAGCGAACCGGCTCGGCCTTACGAAGCTCGGCGAGTTCGGCGACCGGCAGGCCCTTGAGGTTGAGCTCGGAATCGAGGAAGTCGAAATCCTTGGGGATGTTGGGGCAGCCCATGTGTCTTACTCCTAGTGTCTGTAGCAAGCCGTGCGCGTAGCCAGCAATGCTTGAAACAACGTGGTCTAGTACCAATTGAGACCATTGAAACATGCCTTGACCGCAGATCAAAGGTAGTGATGCATCCGCGCTTGTCAGAGTAATGAAACGTGTTCTAGCCTGGCTCCATGGGTAACCCTGTCATCGTCGAAGCCACCCGCAGCCCCATCGGCAAGCGCAACGGCTGGTTGTCCGGCCTGCACGCCACCGAGCTTCTGGGAGCCGTCCAGAAAGCCCTCATCGAGAAGGCCGGCATTGACGCCGGCAGTGTCGAGCAGCTCATCGGCGGCTGCGTCACGCAGTACGGCGAGCAGGGCAACAACGTCACCCGACAGTCCTGGCTGGTCGCCGGGCTTCCCGAGCACGTCGGTGCCACCACCGTCGACTGCCAGTGTGGCAGCGCGCAGCAGGCCAATCACCTGATCGCGGGCCTGATCGCCACCGGCGCCATCGACATCGGTATCGCCTGCGGCATCGAGGCAATGAGCCGGGTCGGTCTCGGCGCCAACGGCGGCGGTGCCCGCGCCGCGTCGTGGGACATCGACCTGCCCAACCAGTTCGAGGCCGCCGAACGGATCGCCAAGCGCCGCGGCATCACCCGCGCCGATGTGGATGCGCTCGGCCTGGCGTCTCAGCTCAAGGCCAAGCAGGCCTGGGCCGAGGGGCGTTTCGACCGGGAGATCTCCCCGATCGAGGCACCGGTCATCGACGAGAACAAGCAGCCGACGGCCGAACTCAACACGGTCAGCCGCGACCAGGGCCTGCGCGACACCACCGCCGAGGGCCTGGCCGGGCTGAAGCCCGTGATGGAGGGCGGCATCCACACCGCGGGTACGTCGTCGCAGATCTCCGACGGTGCCGCCGCGGTGCTGTGGATGGACGAGGACAAGGCGAAGGCCCTGGGCCTGAAGCCGCGCGCCCGCATCATCAGCCAAGCCAACGTCGGCGCCGAGACCTACTACCACCTCGACGGCCCGGTGCAGTCCACCGCCAAGGTGCTCGAGAAGGCCGGGATGAAGATCGGCGACATCGACCTGGTCGAGATCAACGAGGCGTTTGCGTCCGTGGTCCTGTCCTGGGCGCAGGTGCATGGCGCCGACATGGACAGGGTCAACGTCAACGGCGGCGCCATCGCGCTGGGCCATCCCGTGGGGTCGACCGGTGCCCGCCTGATCACGACGGCGCTGCACGAATTGGAGCGCTCCGACAAGAGCACCGCGCTGATCACCATGTGTGCCGGCGGTGCGCTGTCCACGGGCACGATCATCGAGCGCATCTAGTGGCGTTCAGTGAAGCCGAGCGCATCGCGGCCGCACAGGCCTACATCGATGCGCTGGTGAGCCACCGGGCGGATGCGGTCCCGTTCACACCGGACTGCATCCGCATCGAGATGGGTCTTAAGACAGGCCGTTCCGGAGATCACTTGCGCCGCAGCCTGAACAACGGTCCGCAGTTCAAGTTGATCGAGAAGACCACGGTGCCCGAATACAGCGTCGACGGCGACAACATCCGCGCCAAGTTCGACGTGCTGACCAAGCCGCGACTGTTCGGATGGCGGGTCTGCTCACACGTCGACGAGACGTTCCTGATCCCGGCGTCCGACGGGCAGATCCATCACATCCGCGCGTCCCTGACCCCGTTCCTCAGCCGCTAAGGTCCACCGCATGGCCAACACCCCTCGCCCGCTGAGCCCCAAACAGGTCGAACGTCTCAACGCGAAATCGACCGGCACCGCCATCAAGTGGATGTCGCGCGCCCAGACCTGGATCTTCAAGAAGACGGGCGGGCGGTTCGGAGACAAGTTCCTGCGTGGCGCCGAAGTCGGCATCCTGACCACGATCGGGCGCAAGTCGGGCGAGGAACGTGACAGCCCGCTGCTGTTCCTGCAGGAGGGCAAGCGCATCGTGCTGGTCGCCTCGCAGGGCGGCCGGGCCACCAACCCGATGTGGTACCTGAACCTGGTGGCCAACCCGAAGGTGAAGTTCCAGACCAAGCACGAGACCCTGGAACTCACCGCGCGCGACGCCACGGATGCCGAGCGCGACGCGTACTGGCCCAAGCTCGACGCCATGTACGCCGACTTCGTGAACTACCGCTCCTACACGGACCGCAAGATCCCGATCGTGATCTGCGACCCGGCCTGAACACCGACAACGTGCAGCGCCCCCGGACTTTGTCCGGGGGCGTTTTTTGTTCACCAGGTGTCCGGGAGCTGGACAATTACGCAACTCTGCGTAGCTGAATTGACGGGTAAACAGTTCTTTGATTATGTTCTGTGAGCGCGCACACAGTGAACGTCAAGTGAGCGGCAGGCCACATTTTCGTGAACCGATGGAGACCCTATGCAACGACCCACTCGACGCCGGGCTGCCGGTGCCGCCGCAACCACCCTGACCGCATGTGCTCTGTTCGCGGCGGCAACCCTGCCCGCCGCAGCGATGACCGTGACCTTCATCCGGCACGCCGAGTCCCAGGGCAACGCCTCCGGGTACATCGACACCAGCACGCCGGGCCCGCACCTGACCAACGGTCAGGTGAACCAGAACGGCGGCCCGAACGGTGAGCAGCAGGCCATCGACTGGGCCAACGCCCAGTGCCCCACCGCCGAGTGCACCAAGTACGACGGGCTCTACGCCTCGACCATGATCCGTACCCAGGAGACGGCAGCACCGTTCGCCGCCAAGCGCGGGTTGCCGGTCACGGTTCTGGGTGCCTACGACCCGGACCACCCGCAGCAGAACTCCGGCGTGCAGGAAATCAGCGCCGGCATCTTCGAGGGCCTGCCCGAAAGTGAAGGCATCGGCCGTATCGGCTACATCCTCGCGCCGCTGGCCTGGACCATGGGCCTGCAGTTCATCCCGATCCCCGGCGGCGAGAACGGCCTTGAGTTCAACGAGCGGGTGACGAATGCACTCACCCAGGTCGAGGAGGACACCGACGACACCAATGGTGACGGCGAGATCGACGCCGCGGTGTTCTCACACGGCGCCACCATCATGATGTGGACGATGATGAACGTCGACAACCCGAATCTTCTTCTGATCGTGCAGCATCCGCTGAACAACACCGACACGGTGGTGGTGGAGAAGAACGACGACGGCAGCTGGACGCTGAAGGAATGGGCCGGCCAGCAAGTCGGACCCGCGGATTACCCGACGCAGATGTTCGTCAATGTGCGCGACCTGATCGTGGCACCGCAGAAGGCGGTCTACAACATGCGCATCCCGGTCCTCTCGCTGGATGCGCAGGGCATCGTGACCACCGGCGCGCAGGGCCTCCAGGACGTCGCAGAGGCCGGGGTCAAGTTCGTCAAGGACTCGGTGACCGACACCGTCAACGCGATCACCGGCATCCCGGGCTCGCTGGGCCAGTCGACGACGCAGGTGTCGAAGCTCAGCACCCCGAAGGCTGTCAAGGCTGTCACCGAGAGCAGCACTCCGGCCGTGAGCGAACTCGCCGAGAACACGACGACCCCCGTCGAGAATGTCAGCGAGAGCACCACATCGACGGTCGACAAGGTCATCGATACCGACAAGACCGCTGATTCGGTCAAGGCCAAGATCACCACGGCTCGTACGGCCAACGGCGCCACCAAGCTGACCGATGGCAACAAGGCGGAGCCGGGCAAGCCCGCCGCCGCGGTTCGGGAGCGGATCAACCGGGCCGCCGACGACGTGCGCAGCGGCATCGAATCCTCGGCCCAGCAGGCTCGTGAGACGGTCAAGAAGCTCACCGGGGCCGACAAGACCACCAAGGCAGACAAGTCCGACAACAGCACAGCCAAGCCGAAAACTAAGGATGCCGCGTGAATTAAGCGGTAGCTCAACGTAATACAGGCGACCGGTCCCCCTCCTCACCTGAGGAGGGGGCTGAGTCGTTTCCTCGGCAGGGCTGCACCGAACGCACGAAATTTGTCAAATATCTTCCCACGCAATGGGATAACAGCTCGTCTTCACAGCAGACGGTCAGACAATCTATCTGGCCGGCCAGCGAACCGTCACCGGCAGGTCACGTGAAATCCACACAGCCGCAACGGAGGAACCACATGAACCGCCGCAGAGGTGACGCGCCGGCGTCACGGTATCGAAGTCTACTTGGGGGTGTCGGCCTGGCATTCCTCGCGTTCTTCCTGGCGATGCCCGTCGCCAACGCCGCCGAGGTCATGCGCGTGACGTTCGTGCGCCACGGCGAATCGGCGGGCAACGCGTCGGGGTTGATCGACACGTCGACGCCCGGTCCCGTGCTCACCCCGAAGGGACAGCAGCAGGCACAGGACGTCGCCAAACTGCTGGGGGACAACAACTACGACGCCATCTACGCATCGACCATGGTGCGGACCCAGCTGACCGCGGCACCGATGTCGCAGTATCTGGGGCTGCCGATTCAGGTGCTGCCCGGTCTGCAGGAGATCGAGGCCGGTGTCTTTGAAGGCACACCGGAGGCCGACGCCCAGGGCGGGTACGGCCTGTATCCGATCGGATGGACGTTCCCCGGAGTCATTCCCCAGATCCCGGAGTCGATATTCAACAAGGGCACGTTCATGCCCGGCACCGACGAAAACGGGTACACGTTCGACGCCAGGGTCAAGGGTGCGCTTCAGACCATGTATGACAACGGTGATCGCAACGCCGTCGTCTTCTCGCACGGCGGGACCATCATGTTCTGGACGATGATGAACGTCAAGAACCTCACCGTGATGGAGAAGCTCCAGCTGCTGCAGACAGCTCAGTTGGACAACACCGACTATGTGGTCATCGAGGGCAACAACGAGGACGGCTGGACCCTGGTGAACTGGAACGGCAAGCAGTTCAGCCCGGAACCGACCTTCGACCACGAGGTGGGTCTTCAGCTTCGGACCTTGTCCCGTCAGCTCACCGCCGCCGCCGACCAGGTCAAGGAGGCCTTCAAGACCGGCGACTTCGTGACCATCGCGACTGCGATCAACCGCGGCGTCGCCGACGCGTCCTTCTCGGTCACCAAGTTCAGCCGGGCGATCAACGCGGAGATCATCAAGCGGACCACCAAGGCGATCCCGACGAGCACCGAGGATCTGCAGGACAAGGTGTCCACCGGGGTCGAGAACATCAAGACCTCACTGAACGCCACCACCGACAGCATCGAGCAGAAGGTTCAGCCGGCTCCGGAGAGCATCTCGGACACCACGAAACCCGCTGATTCTGCACCCGTCTCGCGGGCGAAGTCGAAGCTGAAGACTGCTGTCGACGGCATCGTCAAGCCGCGGGCAACGGACCTGTCCGACGGCAACAAGGCGCTGCCCGGCGTCACGAAGTCGGTCAACCGTACCGGCGAGCAGGTTCAGACCGCCGTCAAGGACGCACAGGACCGGGTGTCGTCGTCGATCAAGAAGTTCGGCGACGCCGTCAAGAAGGCCACCGGCCAGCCCGGCAAGACCGCCGGTGCCGACGCCGGTGCCGGTGCCGGTGCCGGTGCCGACAACGACACCTCCGGCAAGAAGGACGCCGCCTAACCGGCCGGCATTTTCAATAGGCGCCCCAGATCAATTGATCTGGGGCGCCTCTTTATTCGCATCAACAACCGCAACAGCCGGTCTCGAACACCGGGACATCTGCACAATTCCAAACAATTCGGTCATACGTTCATCTCGCTCCACCTGTACACAACGATTGGAGGAACACAGCAAGATGAATCATTTTCCGAGATCGAGTATACGAGCGACAATTGCCTGCATAGGAATGATGTTCCTGGCATTTCTCCTGGCCATTCCCGCCGCCCACGCGGCGGAGGTCATGCGAATCACGTTCATCCGCCACGGAGAGTCGACAGCGAATGCCGCGAACGTTGCCGACTCGTCGGTACCCGGCCCCGTTCTCACCGAGAAGGGTCAGCAACAAGCCCGTGACATCGTCAAAGTACTGGGCGACAACAACTACGATGCAATCTACGCCTCGACGATGGTCCGGACCCAACTGACCGCCGCACCGATGGCGGAGTATCTGGGCCTTCCGATCCAGGTCCTCCCCGGCCTACAGGAGATCGAGGCGGGGATTTACGAGGGCACCCCCGAATCCGATGCCGTCAAGGGCTATCTTCAAGCACCGTTGAAATGGTTGCAGGGCGACCTGGATGCCCGGATCCCGGGCTCGATCAATGGCCGGGAATTCGATGCCCGCATGGATGGCGCAATTCAGACGATGTACGACAACGGGGATCGAAATGTCGCCGCGTTCTCGCACGGCGGAGCGATCATGTTCTGGGTTTTCCTGAATGCAGAAAATGCGGACCCGATGTGGCTGATGACCAATCCGCTGCGAAATACCGGTTACGTGGTGGTCGAGGGCAATCCCGAGGACGGCTGGCGCGTCGTCAACTGGAACGGCACCGAAATCGGCCCGGAAACCCCGTTCCGGGTCGAGGCCTTCCGACAGCTGCGCACGCTGTCGAGGCAACTGCAGCAGGCCGCAGACGGTGTCGTGCAGTCTTTCGAAACCCGTGATCCGGCCGCTATCGCCACCGCGATCAACCGTGGACTGGCCGATGCCAGCTTCTCCGTGACCAAGTTCAATCGCGCGATCACCGCGGACATCGTCAAACGCATCGACAAGGCAATCCCTAAGAACGAGAACGAATTACCCGAGAAGGTGTCGTCGGGAATCGAGAGCGTCAAGGCGGCCACGGAGGACACCGTGGACAGCGCCGAGGCCGCATCGAGCACCACAACCCAACAGGTCGCCTCGCCCGCGAAACCTGTCGTGACCGAGATGAAGTCCAGGCTCAAGGCACGTTCTGGTGCAACGGATCTCAGCGACGGCAACAAGGCTGGGCCCGGTGTCGCGAAGGCACTCAAGCGCTCCCACGACAAGTTGAAGGCTGTCGCCGAGGACACTCGCGAGCAGGTCTCGTCGTCGGCCCGCAAGATCGGTGAGGCCGTCAAGAAGGCCACGACCGCAGCCAAAGCCGGCGAGAAGGACGCCGCCTAAGCGAGCAGACGCAAAACTGCCCCAAATCAAGCGATTTGGGGCAGCTTTGTGTCTGCTCGGCGAGAGAACTCAGGCGCCGTAGACGGGAACCGCGGGGCGGGCCTTGGCCAGCAGGTCATTGACGACCGGCCCCAGCTCGGCCGGATCCCACTTCGCGCCCTTGTCGATCTGCGGTCCGTGAGCCCAGCCCTCGGCGACGCGGACCTTGCCGCCCTCGATCTCGAACACCTTGCCGGTGACGTCCTTGGACTCGACGCTGCCCAGCCACACCACCAGCGGCGAGATGTTCTCCGCAGCCATGGCATCGAACGCGTCGTCCTGGGTGGCCATCATGTCGGCGAACACGGTCTCGGTCATCCGGGTCCGGGCCGAAGGCGCAATGGCGTTCGCGGTGACGCCATAGCGGCCCATCTCGGCTGCGGCAACCAACGTCAGTGCGGCGATGCCGGCCTTGGACGCGCTGTAGGTGGCCTGCCCGACGCTGCCCTGCAGACCGGCACCGGAACTGGTGTTGATGATGCGCGCGTCAACGGTCTCGCCCGCCTTGGATTTGGCCCGCCAGTACGCGGCGGCGTGCTTCATGGTGGCGAAGTGCCCCTTGAGGTGCACGGCGGTGACGGCGTCGAACTCTTCCTCGGTGGCGTTGGCGAACATCCGGTCGCGCACGATGCCGGCGTTGTTCACCAGGACGTCGAGCGTGCCGTAGGTGTCGACAGCCTGCTGGATCAAGGCCTCGGCCTGGCCCCAGTCGGCGACGTTGGAACCGTTGGCAACGGCTTCGCCTCCGGCGGCGACGATCTCGTCGACCACTTTCTGCGCGGCGCTGCCACCACCTGCCGGCGAACCATCCAGGCCGACCCCGATGTCGTTGACCACGACACGGGCACCTTCTGCGGCGAACGCGAGCGCGTGCTCACGCCCGATACCGCCACCGGCGCCCGTAACGATGACCACGCGGCCGTCGAGCAATCCCATTGTCATGTCTCCTTTTTCGAGTTACTTGATGTCGGCGGTCGTGGTGGAAAGGTAGTGCGGTGGCTCGCCACCACCGTGCACCTCCAACGACGCACCGCTGATGTAAGAGGCGGCCGCGGACGACAAAAATGCGGCGGCCCAGCCGATATCGGCCGGCTTGGCGAGACGCCCCAGTGGCACATTCCGCGAAATGGCAGCGATCGAATCTGCGTCGCCATAGAACAATTCGGACTGCTCGGTCTCGACCATCCCGACCACCACCGAGTTCATCCGGACCTTGGGCGCCCACTCGACGGCCAACGTGGAGGTGAGGTTGTCGATGCCGGCTTTTGCCGCTCCGTACGCGGCCGTCCCCGGGGTGGGCCGGTGGCCGCTGACGCTGGAGATGTTGACGATGGTGCCGCCCGAGTCCTGCTTCTGCATCACGGCGTTGGCATGGGTGGACACCGAGAGCGCGCCGATCAGGTTGAGCTCGATGATCTTGGTGCTGAACTTCGCCGACGCATCGGCGGCCAGCACGTAGGGCGAGCCACCGGCGTTGTTGACGACGGCATCCAAACGACCGTGCTTCTCGACGATCGCGTCGATGAGCGACTTCACCGAGTCGTCATCCCGGATGTCGCAGCTGTGGAATTCGTAGGGCAGTCCCTCGACCGGGCGGCGTGCGCAGGTCACCACAGTGGCGCCCTGACCGGCAAAAACCGCGCTGATTCCAGCGCCAACCCCTCGCACTCCGCCGGTCACCAGGACCACCTTGCCGGTCAAACCCAAGTTGATGGCACCAGCTTCTGGCGTATCGGTCACTGTGCTAGCGTACCAAGCAAGTGCTTGCTTAGGTAGCGACCCCTCCAGGAAGTGGATTGATGACGATCACCACCAAGACAGTCGAGCCGGGCATCGTCTCGGTCACCGTCAACTACCCGCCCGTCAACGCCATCCCGTCGGCCGGCTGGTTCGAACTCGGCGACGCGATCACCGCGGCGGGCCGCGACCGCAGCACCCACGTGGTGATCCTGCGGGCCGAGGGCCGTGGCTTCAACGCCGGCGTGGACATCAAAGAAATGCAGAACACCGAGGGCTTCACCGCGCTCATCGACGCCAACCGCGGCTGCTACCACGCGTTCAAGTCCGTGTACGAGTGCGAGGTCCCCGTCGTCGCGGCGGTCAACGGATTCTGTGTGGGCGGCGGAATCGGCCTGGTCGGCAACGCCGACGTGATCGTGGCCTCCGACGACGCCAAGTTCGGCCTCCCCGAGGTGGAGCGCGGCGCGCTCGGTGCCGCCACCCATCTGTCCCGCCTGGTCCCGCAGCACCTGATGCGCCGGCTGTTCTTCACCGCCGCCACGGTCCCCGCCGAGACGCTGCACCACTTCGGTTCCGTCCACGAGGTCGTGCCCCGCGAGGAACTCGACGAAGCGGCCCTGCGCGTCGCCCGCGACATCGCCAGCAAGGACACCCGGGTGATCCGGGCGGCCAAGGAAGCTCTGAACTTCATCGACGTGCAGCCCGTGAACGCGCGCTACCGGATGGAGCAGGGCTTCACCTTCGAACTCAACCTGTCCGGTGTGTCCGACGAGCACCGTGACGCCTTCGCCGGAACTGACAAGGGGTCGAAATGAGCGATAAGCGAACAACTCTCGACGAGGCGGTCGCTTCGATCGAAAGCGGGATGACCATCGGCATCGGCGGCTGGGGATCCCGGCGCAAGCCGATGGCCTTCGTCCGCGCCCTGCTGCGCACCGACGTCAAGGACCTGACCGTCGTCACCTACGGCGGACCGGATCTGGGCCTGCTGTGCTCGGCCGGCAAGGTCAAGCGCGTCTACTACGGCTTCGTGTCGCTGGACTCGCCGCCGTTCTACGACCCGTGGTTCGCCAAGGCCCGCACCACCGGTGCGATCGAGGCCCGCGAGATGGACGAGGGCATGCTGCGCTGCGGCCTGCAGGCTGCCGCCCAGCGGCTGCCGTTCCTGCCGATCCGGGCCGGACTCGGCAGCGACGTCCGCACCTTCTGGGGTGACGAGCTCAAGACCGTGAAGTCGCCGTATGAGACCGACGGCGCCTACGAGGAACTGATCGCGATGCCCGCGCTGAACCTCGACGCGGCCTTCGTGCACATGAATCTCGGTGATGCCCAGGGCAATGCGGCCTACACCGGCATCGACCCGTACTTCGACGATCTCTTCCTCATGTCGGCCCAGCGCCGCTTCCTGTCGGTCGAGCGCGTGGTGTCCACCGAGGAACTGGTCAAGGCTGTTCCGACGCAGGCCCTGCTGATCAACCGGATGATGGTCGATTCCGTGGTGGAGGCACCGGGCGGCGCCCACTTCACCACCAACGAACCCGATTACCGGCGCGACGAGAAGTTCCAGCGCCATTACGCAGAGGCTTCAGGCTCCGACGAGACCTGGGCCGAGTTCGTCAAGACGTACCTGTCCGGTAGCGAGGCCGATTACCAGGCTGCCGTTCGGAAGTTCAAGGAAGATCAGGAGGCCAGCAAGTGATTGCCGTGACCCGTGCCGAGGTGTGCGCCGTCGCCTGCGCCGAGCTGTTCCGCGACGCCGGCGAGATCATGGCCAGCCCGATGACCACCGTCGTCCAGATCGGCGCCAGGTTGGCCCGGCTGACCTTCTCCCCCGACATCGTGCTCACCGACGGTGAGGCCCGGATCCTGGCCGATACCCCGGCGATCGGCGCCCCCTTCGCCGTCGAAGGCTGGATGCCGTTCAACCGGGTCTTCGAGACCCTGGCCTGGGGCAAGCGCCACGTGGTGATGGGTGCCAACCAGATCGACCGCTACGGCAACCAGAACCTGTCGGCGTTCGGCCCGATCCAGCACCCGACCCGGCAGATGTTCGGAGTCCGAGGCGCACCCGGCAACAGCATCAACCACGCCACGAGCTACTTCGTCGGCAACCACTCCAAGCGCGTGTTCTGCGACTCGGTGGACATCGTCTCCGGAATCGGCTGGGACAAGATCGATCCGGAGAACCCCGCGTACCGGTTCGCCAACATCTACCGCGTGGTGTCCAACCTGGGCGTGTTCGACTTCAACGGCCCCGACCATCAGATGCGCGCGGTGTCGCTGCACCCCGGGGTCGATGCCCAGCAGGTGGCCGACAACACCTCGTTCGAGGTGCACGGTCTGGAGGAAGCCGAGACCAGCCGGCTGGCCACCGAAGAGGAGCTCACGCTGCTGCGTGAGGTCATCGATCCGAAGTCGCTGCGCGACAAAGAGGTCAAGGTCTAAAGAATGGGCAAGCTCAAGACTCCGCTGACCGAACTGGTCGGCATCGAGCATCCCGTCGTACAGACGGGAATGGGCTGGGTGGCCGGTGCACGTCTGGTCGCCGCAACCTCCAATGCCGGCGGGCTGGGCATCCTGGCGTCAGCGACGATGACGCTCGAAGAGCTCCAGACCGCCGTCACCAAGGTCAAGGCCGCCACCGACAAACCCTTCGGCATCAACATGCGGGCCGACGCGGGCGATGCCGGTGCGCGCGTCGACCTCCTGATCCGCGAAGGAGTCAAAGTCGCCTCCTTCGCTCTAGCTCCGAAGCCCGAGCTGATCGCCAAGCTGAAAGACGCCGGCGTCGTGGTGATCCCATCGGTCGGTGCGGCCAAGCACGCCAAGAAGGTGGCCGGTTGGGGAGCCGACGCGGTGATCGTGCAGGGCGGGGAGGGCGGTGGCCACACCGGTCCCGTCGCGACGACGCTGCTGCTGCCCTCGGTGCTCGATGCGGTCAAGGACACCGGTATGCCGGTCATCGCGGCCGGCGGCTTCTTCGACGGCCGCGGCCTGGCTGCCGCGCTGTCCTATGGTGCGGCCGGAGTGGCGATGGGTACCCGGTTCCTGCTGACCTCGGATTCCACTGTTCCCGACGCCGTCAAGGAGCGTTACCTGCAGGCCGCGCTGGATGGCACCGTGGTGTCCACCCGTGTGGACGGCATGCCGCACCGGGTGCTGCGCACGGGCCTGGTCGAGAAGCTGGAGAGCGGTTCGCGAGCACGCGGTTTCGCCGCTGCGATCGGTAACGCCCAGAAGTTCAAGAAGCTCTCCGGGATGACGTGGCTGTCGATGGTGAAGGACGGCCTGGCCATGCGGCACGGCAAGGAACTCACCTGGTCGCAGGTCGTGATGGCGGCGAACACTCCGATGCTGCTCAAAGCCGGCCTGGTGGAGGGCAATACCGGCGCCGGTGTGCTGGCCTCGGGACAGGTGGCGGGCATCATCAACGACCTGCCGTCGTGCGCCGAGCTGGTCGAGAAGATCGTGGACGACGCCGTCACGCACCTGCAGTCCGCGTCGGGCTACATCCAGTAACTCACCTGCCGAGCAGACACAAAACTGCCCCTTCTCGCACGAGAAGGGGCAGTTTTGTGTCTGCTCACGGGAGAGCGCGGGGCACAGTGGATGAATGGACATCCGTCGCGTCGAGCACCCGCTGGTGAGGCACGCCGCCGAAGCACTACACGCCTTCAACAGCAGGCACCCGTGGAGTCACAACGACCATTTCCACGGTTGGATCCTGTCGAACCTGCCCCGACATCGCGACATGGCGATCGATGTCGGGTGCGGACAGGGCGGCCTGGTTGCTCAACTGGCCGATCGATTCACCCACGTTCGCGGTACGGATCGCGACGCGGGGATGCGTGCCGAAGCGGCCCGTCGTTGTGCCGCGCTGAGCAACGTCACGATCGACGACAGCCAACTGGACCAGCTCGACGGGCCGGTCGATCTGGTCACCATGGTGGCGGTGCTGCACCACCTCGACATCGAGCAGGCGCTGACGCAGATCAAACGATTGCTCGCCCCCGGCGGCCGGTTCCTGGTTGTCGGATTGGCCGCCCCGGTCTCGATTCGTGACACGGCATGGGATCTGGCGTCCGCGGTGACGAACCCGATCATCGGACTGGTCAAACATCCGCGGCCGGTGTCCGGGGGTACCCAACCCCCGACGTTCCCGGTCCGCGATCCCGAACTCAGCTTCGATGAACTTCGATCAATCGTCGGGCGGGTCATGCCCGGCGCGACGATGCGTCGTCGGCTGGCCTTCCGGCACACGATCTGCTGGACGAAGCCGGGTTGAGCCGCCCCGGCACTGTCCGCCGCGCAGGAACCGAATGGGCCCCGACGGATTGTTACCGCGGTGATAAATCATCGGGCCCGGCAGGCGGTGTGAACCGCCGTCGCCCGATGCGCCAACATGCCGTACTTTGGCCGCCGATCCGCCGATCACCGCAGGTGAAAGCGCAGTTCAAGACAGCATCGCCGGCTGCCGATATGACTACCGCGTTCCCGTGAAATAACTTGCGCGTTAACGCGGTTTCACAGCGCCGGCGACCCCTCGGTGCGTTCTTTTGACGGCCTCCGCAACCCTCCTACGCTCATGAATCAACAGCGTCCAGGGAGGTTTCGTGGTCGATTCACGTACAGGCGGCACACCACCCGGTGATGCTTTGCTGCGACTGGGCAAGTACTTTCACCGCGGCGAGATTTCCGACGATCAGCGAACCCTGCACAAGGTCGGCGGCCGCTCGGCTGACGACTTCTACCGGGACCGTTGGGCGCACGACAAAGTGGTGCGGTCGACCCACGGCGTCAACTGCACCGGATCCTGCTCGTGGAAGATCTACGTCAAGGACGGCGTGATCACGTGGGAGTCACAGCAGACCGACTACCCGTCGGTGGGCGCCGACAAGCCCGAGTACGAGCCGCGGGGATGCCCGCGCGGTGCGTCGTTCTCGTGGTACACGTATTCGCCTGCGCGCGTTCGCTATCCGTACGTTCGCGGCGTGCTGCTGGAGTACTACCGGGAGGCCAAGGAGCGCCTGAAGGACCCCGTGCTGGCTTGGGCCGACATCGTCGAGGATCCGGAAAAGTCGAAGCGGTACAAGACCGCCCGCGGCAAGGGTGGATTCGTCCGCGCCGAGTGGTGGGAGGCCGCCGAGATCGCCGCCGCGGCCCACGTCCACACCGTCAAGAAGTACGGACCCGACCGCGTGGCCGGGTTCTCGCCGATCCCGGCGATGTCGATGGTGAGCCACGCGGTCGGTGCCCGGTTCATCTCGCTGCTCGGCGGGTCGATGCTGTCGTTCTACGACTGGTACGCCGACCTGCCGGTGGCCTCGCCGCAGGTGTTCGGGGACCAGACCGACGTGCCCGAATCGGCAGACTGGTTCGACGCGGGCTACCTGATCATGTGGGGCTCCAACGTCCCCGTCACCCGAACTCCTGACGCGCACTACATGACCGAGGCCCGGTACCGCGGCCAAAAGGTGGTCGTGGTGTCTCCGGACTACGCCGACAACACCAAGTTCGCCGACGAATGGCTACCCGCCCGCCCCGGTACCGACGCGGCACTCGCCATGGCGATGGGTCACGTCATCCTCAAGGAGTTCTTCGTCGAGAGGCAGACGCCCTACTTCACCGACTACGTCAAGAAGTACACCGACCTGCCGTTCCTGGTCACTCTCACCGAGCGCGACGGACGGGTGCTCCCCGGAAAGTTCCTCACCGCGGCCGATCTCGGCGGCGAGTATGCGGACACCGAAGCCGCCGAATCCAAAACCGTCCTCCTGGACCAGGCCGGGCGGCCCGTGGTGCCCAACGGCTCGCTCGGGCACCGGTTCACCGCGTCCGGCGAGGGCCACTGGAACCTCGACCTCCAGGGTGTCCACCCGATGCTGACGCTGCTCGGCAACCATGACGACACAGTTACCGTGGCCCTGCCCCGGTTCGACAGCGACAAGCCCGGAGTCCTCGAACGCGGCGTGCCCACCAGAACCGTTGCCGGACAGCGCGTGACGACGGTCTTCGACCTGATGCTGGCGCAGTACGGGGTGGCCCGCGACGGCCTTGACGGGCAGTGGCCGTCGGGCTACGACGACGCCTCCGAGCCCTACACCCCCGCGTGGCAGGAAGAGATCACCGGCGTCCCCGCCCAGGCCGCCGAGCGTATCGCCCGCGAATTCGCCGACAACGCCGAACGTTCCAAGGGCCGCTCGATGATCCTGATGGGCGCGGGCACCAACCACTGGTTCCATTCCGACCAGATCTACCGGTCGTTTCTCACGCTGGTCATGCTCACCGGCTGCCAGGGGGTCAACGGCGGCGGCTGGGCACATTACGTCGGCCAGGAGAAGTGCCGGCCGGTAACCGGTTGGTCCACACTGGCTTTCGGCGCAGACTGGCAGCGTCCGGCCCGTCAGATGCAGGGCACCGTGTTCTGGTATCTGGCGACCGACCAGTGGCGGTATGACCCGTTCACCTCGGAGGTGATGGCCTCGCCGCTGGCCGAAGGCCAGTTCGCGGGCCGCACGGTGGCGGACAGTATCGCCCTGGCCAGCCGCCTCGGCTGGATGCCGAGCTACCCGACCTTCAACCGCAACCCGCTGGATCTCGCCGACGAGGCCACCCGAATGGGCAAGGATGCGGCGGAATACGTTGTGGACGGACTGAAGTCGGGTCATCTGCAGTTCGCCTGTGAAGATCCCGACGCCCCGGAGAACTTCCCGCGCTGCCTGACGGTGTGGCGGTCGAATCTGCTGGGGTCGTCGGCCAAGGGCAACGAGTACTTCCTCAAGCACCTGCTTGGGACCGACTCCGCGGTCGCCGCGCGCGACGAGGACGGTATCCGCCCGCAAGAGGTGCGCTGGCGCGACGAGGCGCCGGTGGGCAAGCTGGATCTGCTGCTGTCCCTCGATTTCCGCAATACCAGTACGACGCTGTTCTCCGACATCGTGCTGCCCGCCGCCACCTGGTACGAGAAGCACGACCTGTCCAGTACCGACATGCACCCGTTCGTCCACGCGTTCTCGCCGGCCATCTCACCGCCGTGGGAGACCAAGACCGATTTCGATGCGTTCCACCGCATCGCCCGCGGCTTCTCCTGGCTGGCCGAGAAGCACCTCGGCAAGCGCAAGGACATCGTGGCCATGCCGTTGCAGCACGACAGCGCGGACGCCACCGCGCAGCCCGGCGGTCGCGTGCTGGACTGGAAAGCCGTTGAGTGCGAACCGATTCCCGGTAAGACCATGCCCCGGCTGGTCATGGTGGACCGCGACTATCCGGCCATCGCCGAGAAGATGGCGGCCCTGGGGCCGATGGTGGAAACTGTCGGCCTCACCACCAAAGGAGTGACCACCCACCCCGACGCCGAGGTCGAGTACCTGCGCGGTGTCAACGGCGCGGTGGTCAGCGGTGTCGCGATCGGGCGCCCGTCGTTGGCCAAGGACACCCACGCCGCCGAGGCCATCCTGGCGCTGTCGGGCACCACGAACGGGCGCCTGGCGGTCGAGGGTTTCGAGGCGCTGGAACGCCGCACCGGAACCGAACTGGTGGACCTGGCCAAGGAGAGCGAGGGCAAGCGGATCACGTTCGCGGACACCCAGGCCCGGCCGGTGCCCGTCAACACCTCGCCGGAATGGTCCGGCTCGGAGACCGGCGGGCGACGCTACTCCCCCTTCACCATCAACACCGAGCGGCTCAAGCCATGGCACACGCTGACCGGCCGGCAGCACTTCTATCTGGACCACGACTGGATGAGTGAGCTCGGCGAGCAACTGCCCACGTTCCGGCCGCCGCTGGACATGACGGCGCTCTTCAACGAACCCAAGGTGGGCGATACGAGCGGCGGCATCACGGTGCGCTACCTGACCCCGCACTCCAAGTGGTCGATTCACTCTGCATACCAGGACAACCTGTACATGCTGACCCTGTCCCGCGGCGGTCAGTGCATCTGGATGTCGGACGTGGACGCGGCCAAGATCGGGGTCAAGGACAACGACTGGATCGAGTGCACCAACCGCAACGGCGTGGTGAATGCGCGGGCCATCGTCAGCCACCGCATGCCAGAGGGTCTGGTGTTCATGTACCACGCTCAGGACAAGGCCGTCGACGTGCCGCGCACCGAGAAGAACGGCAAACGCGGCGGTATCCACAACGCGCTGACCCGGATCATGATCAAACCCACCCACCTGATCGGCGGGTACGCGCAGCAGTCCTTCGCCCTGAACTACCACGGGCCTACCGGAAATCAACGCGATGAGGTCACCACGATTCGTCGCCGCTCGCAGGATGTGGAGTACTGACATGAGAGTCATGGCGCAGCTCGCGATGGTGATGAACCTCGACAAGTGCATCGGCTGCCACACCTGCAGCGTCACCTGCAAGCAGGCGTGGACGAACCGTAGCGGTGTCGAGTACGTCTGGTTCAACAATGTGGAAACCCGCCCAGGACAAGGCTATCCGCGCCAGTACCAGGACCAGGAGCGCTGGAAGGGCGGCTGGACGCTGAACAAGCGTGGCAAGCTCACCCTGAAGTCCGGCTCCCGGTTCAAGCGGTTGCTGAACATCTTCGCCAACCCGGACCTGCCCACGGTGTCCGACTACTACGACCCGTGGACATACGACTACGAGAACCTGCTGTCGGCGCCGGCCATGGACACCACACCCGTGGCGCGGCCCAAATCGCTGATCACCGGGCGCGACACCAAGGTCACCTGGGGCGCCAACTGGGACGACGACCTGGGCGGCGGTCCGGAGCAGGTGGGCCGGGACCCGTTGCTGGCCAAGGTCGCCGAGATATCCGACAAGGTCAAGCTCGAGTTCGAGCAGACCTTCATGTTCTACCTGCCGCGGATCTGTGAGCACTGCCTCAACCCGGCCTGCGCTGCAGCGTGTCCCTCCGGCGCCATCTACAAGCGCTCCGAAGACGGCATCGTGCTGGTGGATCAGGACAAGTGCCGAGGCTGGCGCCAGTGCGTCACCGGGTGTCCGTACAAGAAGATCTACTTCAACCACAAGACCGGCAAGGCCGAGAAGTGCACGTTCTGCTATCCGCGCGTCGAGGTCGGTATCCCCACCGTGTGCTCGGAGACCTGTGTCGGGCGACTCCGCTACATCGGCGTGATGCTCTACGACGCGGACGCGGTGCTGGAGGCCGCATCGGTCACCGACGACAAGGACCTCTACCCGTCACAGCTCGGTGTGTTCCTCAATCCGCATGACCCTCGGGTGGTGGCCGAAGCCGAGCGGGCCGGTATCTCCCCCGAATGGATTGAAGCGGCGCAGAACTCACCGGTTTACCGGCTGATAGTCGACTATCAGGTGGCACTGCCCCTGCATCCGGAATATCGGACCATGCCGATGGTCTGGTACGTGCCGCCGCTGTCCCCGGTGGTGGACATCCTGAAGGAGACCGGCCACGACGGCGAGAACAAGAACAACCTGTTCGGCGCCATCGACACGCTGCGCATCCCGGTCGAGTACCTCGCCGAGTTGTTCACCGCGGGCGAGGTCGGCCCGGTTCGGGCGTCCCTGCAACGACTGGCGGCCATGCGCGCCTACATGCGGGCGGCCAATCTCGGCGAGGAGTTCGACGAGACCATCCCGGACTCGGTGCGATTGAGCGGCGATGAGATCGAGGCGATGTACCGGCTGCTGGCCATCGCCAAGTATCAGGACCGTTATGTCATCCCGACCGGCGCCGGGTCGGACGCCCACCGCCTCGACGCCCTGGCGACCGGTTGCAGCCTCGACGGAGACGGTGGTCCGGGAATGACCGCTTACGACACCATGGTGGACAAGTTCCACCTGACCCACACCAATGATGCTGTTCCACAGGGTGATCCGACACGGGTCAACCTGCTCAACTGGGACGGCCGGAGCACAGACGGGTTGTTGCCGACCACATGAAGCTACTCACCCTCGGCCGCAGAACCGGTACAGGTTCGGCCCTGTCCGAGCGCCAGCAGCGACTGGTGTGGCGCATCGCCGCACTGTTGCTCGACTACCCCACGGCCGAGACGGCCGATCTCGTCGACCAGCTTGCGACTGCCGCAGCGGAACTGCCGGACCCGGCTCGGGTGCCGCTGACGGAGTTCCTGCATCAGTTCGACGGAACAGATCCGATGTGGCGGGCGTCGAACTATGTCGAGACGTTCGACATGCAGCGCCGCAGCAGCCTGCATCTGACCTACTACGCCTACGGCGACACCCGGAAACGCGGCATGGCCCTGCTGCGGTTCAAACACGCCTACCGCCAGGCGGGCCTGGAGGTAGGCGACCTGGAGAATTCCGAGCTCCCCGACTACCTGCCCATGGTGCTCGAGTTCGCCGCGACGGTCGATCAGATCCAAGGTGAGCGGCTGCTGGCCGAACACGTCCCGGTACTCGAACTGTTGCGGCTGTCCTTGCAGGACAACGGGTCCTACTACGCCGGCCTGCTGGCCGCCGTCCTTTCCACACTGCCGCCGGTGAACAGCGCCGATCGCCGCCGTATCGCGCAGCTCGCCGCCGAAGGACCGCCCGATGAGGATGTCGGTCTGGACCCGTTTGCGATGGACCCGATGACGATGGATGTGAGTGGACCCGGGGCGCGCCGATGAGCAACGTGTTGTGGATGACCCTGCCCTACATCGCCTTCACCTCGTTCGCGCTCGGGCACATCTGGCGTTACAAGGCCGACCAATTCGGTTGGACCACCAGGTCTTCGCAGATCTACGAGAGCAGGCTGCTGCGACTGGGCAGCCCGCTGTTCCACTTCGGCATCCTCGGCGTGCTCGCCGGGCACGTTGTCGGCCTGCTGATCCCGCAGTCGTGGACTTCAGCGGTCGGTGTCTCCGAGCACGTCTACCACCTGATGTCGGTGAGTATGGGGTCGGTGGCCGGGGTGGCCGTCGTCGCCGGAGTGGCGATCCTGCTCTACCGCCGGGTCACCGTCCCGGAGGTGCGTACCGCGACCACCCTCAACGACAAGGTGATGTATCTGCTGCTGGTCGGGGCGCTGGCGACCGGGATGCTGAACACCCTGACCAACGTGTTCTCGACGTACAACTACCGCGAGACGGTGTCGCCGTGGTTCCGCAGCTTGTTCACGCTTCATCCGGCGCCGCAGTTGATGGCGGAAACGCCATGGACGTTCCAGGCGCATGTGCTGATAGTGCTTGCTCTGCTCGGGTTGTGGCCCTACACCCGGTTGGTGCACATGTTCAGCGCACCGATCGGCTATCTGGTCCGACCGTTTGTGATCTACCGCAGCCGCGACCCGCAGCGGGCCGGGAAGAACCGCTACGCCAAGGCCTGGGTGACGCCACAGGCACCGCCCCCGCGCAGCCGTTGGGTGTGAACCTCAGCTGGACACGATTCCGACGACCAGGTTGATCGTCGTCGCGAGGATGACGGTGCCGAACAGGTACGACAGCAGGCAATGCCGCAGCGCTACACCACGAATCGTGGTGTCGGTGACGCTGGTGTCGGACACCTGGTATGTCATCCCGAGGTTGTAGCTGAAGTAGAAGAAGTCCCGGAATGCCGGTGGGTCGTCGGAGTTGAAGTCGATACCGCCGACCGCCGGCGTGTAGTAGAGCTTCGCGTAGCGCGCCGCGTACATCAGGTGCATGCCGGCCCACGCCATGAAAACCCCGGCCAGTGCGGCCGTCGCCGCCGTCGGATCGCTGTGCGAGCCGCCGTGCACAAGCATGAAGACAATGCTGACCAGGGCACCGACTGCGGCCGCCACGATCACGAGCTCCTCCACCACCGGGTTGAAGGCTTCCTGATGTGCGTGATGATGCGTGGCCTCGGCGTCCATGGGCCACAGCAGTATCCAGCCTGCAAGCACGAAAACCGCTCCTGTTGAGGCGATCCCGACCAGAAGGCCGAGCGGAGTGTCGGTCAACGCACCGGTGAGGGTTCCAGCGCCGATTCCGATGATCACCGAACCGCCGAGCCGGCCGGGCGCCGACAGCAGCCTGGACGCGCGCATCAGGCGGAGCGTTCCACAGTCACCTTGACATTCTTCATGATGGGCTGATCGCTCTGCGTGCTGAAATCGCCGATGGCACACAGGACATTCATCTCGGGCATGTACCCGGCCGCGTTACCGCGGGGAATGCCGTACGGGATGGCCTTGTAGCGCCGCAACGATCGGGTGCTGCCATCGCGCGCGGTGGCGACGATGTCGACGTCGTCGAATTCCTTGATCCCGCGATCGGCCATGTCCTGTTCATTCATGAAGACCAACGTGCGCAGGTTCTTGACGCCGCGGTAGCGGTCGTCGTCGGAGTAGATGGTGGTGTTCCACTGATCGTGCGATCGCACGGTGGCCAGGATCAGGGTGCCGGGCGTGGTGCTGTCGTCGGGCAGCGCGACCGCCGAGAATTCGGCCCGACCGGACGGGGTCAGGAAGATCAGTTCCCGCGCGGGCTGCTTGATGCGGAAGCCCAGTGGGAGTCGCACCCGGCGGTTGAAATCCTCGAAACCGTTGAGCACCTTGGCCATCGTGTCTCGGATCCGGTCGTAGTCCTCTACGTACCAGCTCCACGGCGTGCTGCTGGAGGGCAGCGCGGCCCGCGCGATCCCGGCGATGATCGCCGGTTCCGACATCAGGTGCGGCGAGGCGGGTTTCTTCATCCCGACCGAGAGATGCACCATGCTCATCGAATCCTCGACCGAGGTGGACTGCACCCCGGCCTTCTGGTGATCCTTTTCGGTGCGGCCCAGGCACGGCAGGATCAGTGCCCGGCGACCGTGGATCACATGACTACGGTTGAGTTTGGTGCTGACCTGCACCGTGAGATCGCATTTCTGCAGGCCCGCGTAGGTGTACGTGGTGTCCGGGGCGGCACTGGCGAAGTTGCCGCCCATGCCGACGAACACCTTGACCTCGTCGCGGTGCATGGCCTCGATGGTGCGCACGGTGTCCATCCCATGCTCGCGCGGCGGCTCGATTCCGCACACCTCGGCGAGCCGGTCGAGGAAGGCTGCGCTCGGTCGGTGGTCGATCCCGCAGGTGCGGTTGCCCTGCACATTGCTGTGTCCGCGCACCGGTGACGGTCCGGCGCCTTCGCGGCCCAGATTGCCGCGCAGCAGAAGCAGATTGACGATCTCCCGCACACTGTCCACACCGTGTTCGTGTTGGTTGATGCCGAGGCACCAGCTGATGATGCTGCGGTCGGCGTCGCTGTAGATCTTGGCCGCCTTGCGGATATCGGCTTGGCGCACACCGGACTTGTATTCGATCTCCTCCCATGCGGTGGCGTCGCACACTGCGCGGTAGTTCTCGAACCCGGCGGTGTAGCGGGCGATGAACTCGGCGTCCAACGCCTTGGGATCGTTTTCCGCTTGCTCCAGGACCGCTTTCGCGATTCCGCGGATGAGCGCCATATCCCCGCCGATCCGGGGCTGCAGGTTCAGCGTGCTGGTCCTGGTGGACTTGAAGGTGGCCATCCGCAGAAAGTCGTGCGGGATGATGGTCTTGGTGGCGCCGGCCTCGACCAGCGGGTTGATGTGGATGATCTGCGCGCCCCGGCGATAGGCCTCGGCCAGCGCGGTGAGCATGCGCGGCGCATTGGAGGCGGCGTTGACGCCGATGATGAACAGCGCGTCGGCGGTCTCCCAGTCCTCGAGGTCGACGGTGCCCTTGCCGGTTCCCAACGCCGCCTGCAGCGCCCGCCCGCTCGCCTCGTGGCACATGTTGGAACAGTCCGGGAGATTGTTCGTGCCGAGCTCGCGGGCCATCAGCTGGTAAAGGAACGTGGCCTCGTTGCCCAGCCGGCCCGAGGTGTAGAACGACGCCTGGTTCGGATCATCCAGATCCGCCAGGGCCTTGCCCAACAGGTCGAACGCGTCGCGCCAGCTGATCGGTTCGTAGTGATCGGTCTCGGAGTTGTACACCATCGGTTCAGTCAGCCTGCCCCGGTCTTCGAGGGCGAAATCGCTCCACGTCGCCAGTTCGGAGACGGTGTGCTGGGCGAAGAACTCCGGACCGCAGCGTTTGTGGGTCATCTCCCACGTGACGTGTTTGATGCCGTTCTCGCAGATGTCGAGTTTGAGGCCCTTCATGTCGTCGGGCCAGGCGCAGCCCGGACAGTCGAAGCCGCCGTCCTCGTGGTTCATCTTCATGATCGCGCGGGGGCCGTCGATGGGCTCGCGCTCCCGGATCAGGAACTCGGTGACGCTCTTGGCCGCACCCCATCCGGCCGCAGGGTGATGGTAGGGGTGGAACTCCGGTTGGTCATGCCACTCAGCATCTGTGCGCTGCTCGGTGCCCCGGTCAGTCATGGGTAAAGTCTGCGCGCAGGCAAACGCCCGCGTCCACGGTTTGGCCGCGTTTCGACGGCTCCGAGCTAACTCACAGGTACCAGTCGGGGAGTGGTTCTGGCCGCAACTCGGTCGTGTCGCCCGGGCGCGTGAGAGTCAGGACAGCGCGCACGATCTCCGGCCGGCTCTGCAGGGTGTCGGCGACCGCGTTGAGCCGCGCGGCGACATCGGATTCTGCCGCGTCACCGGTCAGGTCGACGGCTGCCACCAGGTAGATCCGGTCCGCCCCAACCCATTCCATGTGCAGGTAGCTGATCCGCTCGATGTCGGCGTGGTCGAGCAGCACCCGCAACACGGTGTTCCGGGCGAGCGGGGTGGCCGCCTCCCCGGTCAGGAAGTCCATGTTGCGCCCGATGAGGAACAACGCGACGCACCCCAGCAGCACTCCCACCAGGATCGAGCCGATCGCGTCCCAGACCACGTTTCCGGTGAGCTGGTGTGCGAGGATGCCGGCTGTCGCTATCGCGAGGCCGATCAAGGCCGACAGGTCCTCGGCGAACACCGCGCGCAACATCGGATTCGAGGTGACCCGAATATAGCGCAGCGGGTGGATCCGTCGTTGCACCGCACCGGTTTTCGTCTGGCGCAACGCCTGGGCGAACGACGTGCCCTCCAACACGAATGCGATCCCGAGCACGGCGTACGCCCAGCCGTAGGACGTCGCCTCCCCCTCCCCGCCGAGTGAGGTGACGCCGTGCCAGATCGACACCACCGAGCCGACGGTGAACAGCCCGAAGGCCGCGAACATCGACCAGATGTAGCCTGCCCGGCCATAGCCCAGCCGGTGTTGCGCATCGGCCGGCTTCATCGACTTGCGGGTTCCGATCAACAGGAACACCTCGTTGCCGGTGTCCGCCCAGGAATGGGCGGCCTCGGCCAGCATCGAAGCGCTTCCGGTGACGACGGCGGCCACCGTCTTGGCAATCGCGATGAGCACGTTGGCGCCGAGGGCGACGACGACGGTCAGGGCGCTCTCATTGTCGGCAGAGGTTGAACCGTCGGTGCCCATGACCCCACACCTACCCCTTGGTGAGCAGATACAAAAGCACCCCGAAACCGATGTTGTTTCGGGGTGCTTTTGTTCGCGGGAAACCTAGAGGCGCTCGATGATCGTGACGTTGGCGGTGCCGCCACCCTCACACATGGTCTGCAGGCCGTAGCGGCCGCCGGTGCGCTCGAGGGTGTTGAGCATGGTCGTGAAGAGCTTGGCACCGGTGGCGCCCAGCGGGTGCCCCAGCGCGATGGCGCCACCGCTCGGGTTGACCTTGGCCGGGTCGGCCTTGGTCTCCTTGAGCCAGGCCAGCACGACCGGCGCGAAGGCCTCGTTGATCTCGACGGTGTCGATGTCGTCGATCGACAGGCCGGTCTTCTCCAGCGCGTACTGGGTGGCCGGGATCGGGCCGGTCAGCATCATCACCGGGTCGTCGCCGCGGGCGCTGATGTGGTGGATGCGCGCGCGGGGCTTCAGGTTGTATTTGTTGACCGCTTCCTCCGACGCGAGCAGCACCGCGGCCGCACCATCGGAGATCTGGCTGGCCAGCGCGGCGGTCAGCCGTCCGCCCTCGACCAGCGGCTTGAGCGAGGCCAGCTTCTCCAGGGTCGACTCACGCGGACCCTCGTCGACGCCGAAGTCGCCGACCGGGATGATCTCGTTGTCGAAGTGCCCGGCCCGGATCGCGGCGAACGCGCGCTGGTGGCTGTTGTAGGCGAACTCCTCCATCTCCTCGCGGGAGAGGTCCCACTTCTCGGCGATCATCTCCGAGCCGCGGAACTGCGAGATCTCCTGGTCGCCGTAGCGGTGCAGCCAGCTCTTGGATTCGTTTGTGGGCGAGGTGAATCCGAACTCCTTGCCGACCACCATGGCCGAGGAGATCGGGATCCAGCTCATGTTCTGCATACCGCCGGCCAGGATCAGGTCGGCCGTGCCGGACATGATGGCCTGAGCGCCGAAAGAGATGGCCTGCTGGCTGGAGCCGCACTGCCGGTCGACGGTGACGCCGGGCACGGCCTCGGGGTAGCCGGCGGCCAGCCAGGTCAGCCGGCCGATGTTGCCGGCCTGTCCACCGATGGCGTCGACGCAACCCACGATGACGTCGTCGACCGCGCCCGGATCGACGTCGTTGCGGTCGAAGATGGCGCGGAACGCGTGCACGCCGAGATCGATCGGATGCACCTCGGCCAACGCGCCGTTCTTCTTGCCGACGGGCGTACGCACCGCGTCGACGATGTATGCCTCAGGCATTGTTTGTCTCCTTTGACCTAACGGGCGGCGGTGATTCCGCCGAGGACGATGGCGAGGTATTGCCGGCCGACCTCTTCGGCCGAAAGCGGTCCGCCCGGTTGATACCAGCGGACCGAAACCCAGGTGGTGTCACGAATGAACCGGTACACCAGGTCGACGTCGATGTCCTGGCGGAACGAGCCGTCGGCGATGCCCTGCTGCAGGATGTCCACCCACATCTTGCGCTGTTCCCGGTTGCGCTCGTCGACGAAACCGAACTGCGGGATGTCGGAAAGCCGCTTGGCCTCGTCCTGATAGATGACCACCTGCGCATGCCGGTGCTCGATCGCCTCGAACGAGGCCATGAACAGACCGGTGAGCCGACCCAACGGGCTGGTCTCCTGGTCGAGGATCTCCAGGTACCGGGCGAACAGCCAGTCGAGAAAATCCCGGAGGACCTCCTCAACCATCTGTTCTTTGGACTTGAAGTGGTGGTAGAGACTGCCTGACAGGATTCCTGCGGAGTCGGCGATATCGCGAACCGTCGTCGCCTTCAGTCCGCGTTCGGCAAACATCGTCGCGGCAAGGTCCAGCAGCTCGTCGCGTCTGCTCGCCGGTTGGGCGGGAGTGTCCCCCATCGCCCCAGCATAGCAACCAAGCGCTTGCTAGGTCACATTCGGTGGTGATTGATTTCGCCTGCGCACACGAGAAAGCGGGCCCCCGCATGGGAGGCCCGCTTGCGTCGAGCAGGATCACACAGGCTGGGGCACGCCCCTGGCGACCGAGACCTCGGCAGGATCGACGTCCGGAAACGGGATCGCGTCCGCATCGCGGCGGGAGCTGCGCCCAGACAGGATCACAGCCAGGACCGCTGCCGCCAGCAGCACCACCAGCGCGACCACACCCATCAGAGGCGACGTCGACCATATCCCGTTCAACAGCAAGATCGCCGACACTGTGCAGGTGGGAACCCCGAGCAGCACCAAGAACCATCCGGTGAAGTGCCCCAGATCGAGCCGGCCGACCTTCGCGACCCCCAGCCCCAACAGCACGAAGAACAGCGTCCACATGATCGCCCAGGTCGCCCAGATGACGGCGAAAACGGGGTCGGTTCCGACCCTCTTGATCGCGTAGTACGCCGCGATGGCCGCGACGAAGGTGCTGTACCAACCGAATCCGCGCGGATCGATGTCGAAGATCTGGATGAATCCGAACCACAGGTAGGTGAACCCGAACAAGTAGCTCGGCCACGTCGCGTTGACGATGCCGGGATCGCCGTCCGCCTGCACGAGGACCAGCGTCGGGAGGACTACCTGGGCGGTGCCGACGAACAGGTTGATCGGGGCGGCGCCGCGCCCGCTGACCAGACCGACCGAGACGAGTCCGTTGACGAACAGCGCCACACCGACGAGAAGCAGACCGACGTTTCCCATCAGTGACCGACCCACTCCACGAACTGGTCCGACGTGATCACCGGCGCGAAGAAGTTGTTGATCCGCTCGAAGGCTGCGCGCTCCTGGTCAGGATGTGCGGTACCGGTGGCATCGCCGATCACGATGGGAAGCAAGCCGTGGTCGCGCGCCGCGCGTGCATTGCCTTCGACGCACCAGTCGAGGTGAATTCCGGTGAGCACCACCACCTCGACTCGCTTCCGGTTCAGTGCGCCGGGCAGGTCGGTGCCCACGAAGGCCGTCTGCAGCGCCTTCTCGTACAACTCGTTGTCGCCGGGTTCGACGAGCTCGCGCAGCTCCCCCACAAGCTCGTTGTCCCAGGCGATCTGCTCCGGGGTCGCGTCGATGTGGCCGGTCCACCCGTCGTACTGTGCCTTGTCGAAATCGGTCTTCGGGTAATCGTCACGGAACACCGAGAACCCGATCCAGTTGAACGACACGAAGTTCGGCGCCGAGCGCGCGGCCTTGGCCGCTTTCACGGTCGCTTCCAGGCTGCCGCGGAAGGCATGGCCCTCCGCGTACTGAACCCCCCCCGGCCGGTACAGCGAGTTGGATTGGCTGATCGACAGGAAAGCGGCCGGCCGCGAGAGGATCTCGCGGAAATCGAGCTGCTCCCACTGCTTGGCAAGCGGCGGGATGGCGGCCCGGTTGTCGGGCGGATAACCCAGCGCTCCGGGATCGAGCGCAACCGGCTCGAGCGGGGTGATTCGAGGCGAACTGTCGAGGGCGAGTGCGGTCACACGGCCACCTTCGACCTCCGACGCCGAGGTTGACAGCCTTTGGATCGGCGCGATTCTGGGAACCCTACCGGTACTGCGGATAGGACCAGTACGCCGAGCAGTGCTCGGGACGGTCTTCGCTCGTCGGCCGATCGGCCCGGGCCCGCGACAGGTTGAAGGTGTACCAGGGATCGGGCTCGTGGACCCGTGCGGTCACGCATTCGCGCACCGACGCAGGCAACCGGTGCAGCGCCGGATCGATATCAGAGGACAACCCGGACAGATATTCGGCGTCGAGCGCGCCCGTCTGCTCGAAGCGATCGATGTTGCGGTCGGCGATCAACCGTTCCGGGTTTAACCCGGCCAGGCCGAGCAGGGCCAGCACACCGGCGATCAGGACGGCCCGCGGCAGCCACCTACCGGTCATCCGGATCCCGGCCACCGCGACGAGCACGAACACCGCACCCAGCCACACCTCGGTGGTGATGACCATCAGCCTCTCGGTGCTGAAGCCGTACGCCTGCTGGTACAGCCACATGCGGTGGATCGCCGATACCACCACCACAACCGATGTGGCACAAAGGATCCCGACCAAGATCCGCAACACCCGACGGTCGGATGCGCCGACCCGGCCGGCCACCCGGATCACCACGCTGAGCACCAGCAGCGTCAGCGCAGACACCCACAGCAACTGCCAGAATCCCTGGCGGGCGTACTCGGCATAGGTCAGTCCCTCGGTCTCCAGCACATGGGTGTGCCCACCGAACAACACGGTGGCCTGTACCGCGACGAACGCAATGAACAGTGTGTCGAGCACCCCCAACGGCAGCGCCCACTCCCACCGCGGCACCGGCTGCATCGGCGCCGGGGCCATCGCATCCAGGCGCGGCGGGAACCGCACCAGGTAGGCACCGCCCAGCACGAACGTCACCACGATGCCGAATACGGCTGTCCGCGAGAAGAAATCGACGCCGACGACCGAGGGCACCAGGTTGCCGGCCAGATGCGCGAAGGCCGGGTCCGCGGCGGCGAACAGCGCACCGAACACCACCACCAGTCCGACGGTGACTCCGGCCACCGCCGCGACGCGTCCGGGGCCGGGCAGACCCGAGCGCGCCGGTAGCGCGGTCCTCACCGCCTGGTACACCCAACTCCGCAACCTGCCGAACAGCACCCACGGCAGGAAAGGCCCGGTGAACACCGCCGTCCAGGTCCGGCCGCCGACCAGCGTGCACCAGCCGATGATCCAGGCCGCCGCCAGACACAGCGCGCCCATCCACCCCGCGGCCAGGAACGCCGGCACGGCCAGCAGCGCCAACGTCAAACCGATGCCGAACTGCTCGGACCGACTCGGGCGGCGCGGCGCGGTGCCGTAGACGAGGCCGAAGACCAGCAGGCCGACCACCAGGTAGCCGACGCTGAGCACGGACAGCCGCCACACCGCGGTACCGATCAGCCCGGCAACCAGCGCGGATACCAGCACCCGGCGCGGCGCCGACGCCAGCGGGTCAATGGGCCACACCCGACGGGACCACACCGTCCAGCCCGGTTCGCCCTGGCGTGGCAATGCGGGCCCCGGAAGGACCGGCAATCCTGAAACTGTTGTCGTCATCTCGACCTCTCCCCCATCGCAGAGTCAGGGATGTTGACCCTGATCCGACATCCCGGCTCGGTGTCCATCACTTCGATGACCCCGCCGTGCAATTCGACTGCCCACCGGGCGATCGCCAGCCCCAGGCCGGTTCCGCCGTCCGAGGTGGCGCCCCGGGTGAACCGCTCGAAGACCCGCTCCCGTTCGGCGGACGCGATCCCCGGGCCCTGATCGGTCACCTCGAGCCGCAGGCCAGACAGCCTGCGGGTCGCCAGCACCGTCACCTGCCCACCGGCCGGGCTGTGCCGAATCGCGTTGTCCACCAGATTGACCACGACCTGCCGCAGCCGCGCCGGGTCGGCCACGGCCTTCAGGCCCGGTGGGGACACCCGCACGGACACCGGTACGCCCGTAGCCGATATGGAAGCGTGTTCGACGGCCTCGTGCAGGAACTCGTCGACGTCGAACCGGCTGATCTGCAACGGAATTGCCCCGCCTTCGACCCGCGAGAGGTCGAGCAGGTTGGTCACCAGCTCGCCGAGGCGCTCGGTCTGGGACAGCGCCATCCGCATGGTCTCGGCATCGGGTTCGACGACGCCGTCGACCACGTTCTCCAACACCGCCTGCAACGCGGTGATGGGCGTGCGCAGCTCGTGGGACACGTTGCCGATCAGCCCTCGTCGGTACTCGTCGGCAGCCCCGAGATCGGCTGCCATCTGGTTGAATGCCGTTGCCAGTTGCCCGATTTCATCACGCGAGGTCGCACGTACCCGGATGCTGTAGTCGCCCTGCGCCATGGCGCGCGCCGCCGCCGTCATCTGACGTAGCGGCGAGGTCATGCCGTGGGCGAGGAACTGCGTCAGGATCAGCGAGGTGGCGAGCGCGGCGAGCAATGCGTACCGGAACTGCCAGCTGGCGCCGATCCAGAAGGTGAACGAGGCCAGCAGGATGGCCCCTCCGACCAGCAGACCGGTCTTGACCTTGAACGACGCGAACGGATCCAGCGGTCTCGGCAGCCGGTCCCACAGTTCGGTCGCCCGGGCGGCAAAGCTCATCTGAATCCTCGGCTCTTCGCGCAAGCGCTCATCTGAATCCTCGGCTCTTCGCGCAAGCGCTCATCGCGGAACCTCCAGGGCGTAGCCGACACCGTGCACGGTCCGGATCAGCTCCGACCCCAGCTTTCGCCGCAATGCCTTGACGTGACTGTCCACGGTCCGGGTTTCCACCTCTGAAGCCCAGCCCCAGACGTGTTCCAGCAGTGTCTCGCGAGGGACCGCAGCGCGGGGCCGACCAGCCAGGAAGGCCAGCAGGTCGAATTCGGTTCGGGTCAGGTGGATCTCCTGGTCGCCCTGATGTACCCGGCGCTCGGTCAGGTCGATGCGGTAGTCGCCGACCGACAGCGGTTGGTCACCGCTTGCGCGCTCCACGCGTCGCAACAGCACCCTCACTCTGGCCACCAGTTCGCGCATACTGAACGGCTTGGTCAGGTAGTCGTCGGCACCAATGCCCAAACCGATCAGCATGTCGGTCTCGTCGCTGCGGGCGGTCAGCATGAGCACCGGCACCACGCGCTCGGCCTGGATGCGCCGGCACACCTCCAGCCCGTCGAATCCGGGCAGCATGACGTCGAGCACCACGAGATCGGGTTGGGTCGCCGCTGCGGTTGCCACCGCCGACGGTCCGTCGACCGCCGTGTCGACCTCGAACGCCTCGGCGCGCAGCCTGGTGGCCACCGCGGACAGGATCGTCGGCTCGTCGTCGACCACCAGGATTCGCTTCACGAATCCGACTCTAAGTGCAGGTTGTGGTGGTCACGGGCAGCGTTTGTGAAGATCTTGTGGAGACGCTGTCCGCCCCGCTGGCTACGCTGGCTCAGGGTCAGTACGCATCTGGAGGGGCGGCGGTTGGATCAGCAGACGGTGTGGTCCACCGATGAGGCGCGCCAGTTTGCCGGGAAGGCCTACGCCGCAGGCCAGAAACTCGCGGGCGCGGCGGGCTGGTCCAACACCGGAGCCACCCAGACCATGTTGTGGGGAGACTTCCAGGGCAGCGGCCGCACCCCGTACCGCGTGCAGGTCAACCTGGTGGGCCCGACTTACAAGTGCTCGTGCCCGTCGCGGCAGTTTCCCTGCAAGCATGTGGTTGGTCTGGTGCTGCGCTGGTGCGGCGGCAACGTCGACACCGCGGCGGAAGCCCCGGCGAACGCCATCGTCTCGCCGGCACCCCCGAAGGCTCCGCGTGAGGTCAGCGAGAAGGCCGTCGCGGCGCGGGAACGCAGCGTCGCCGAGGGCCTGGAGCAACTCCGGCGGTGGATCGACGACCAGGTCCGCAACGGTATCGCCGGGATCAGCGTCGATCCGTATGCGGGGTGGAGTGAGCCGATCGCCAAGCGCATGGTCGACGCGAAGGCACCCGGCCTGGCGCGCTGGTTGCGCAGCCTGCCCGGACACCTCACGGACGACGAATGGCCGCGGAAGATCATCGAGGATCTCGGGTTGATGCGGCTGCTGACCGATGCCTACCGCACCATCGACGCGCTACCCGAGGAGACGGCCGCCGCGGTCCGCCGACACATCGGGTTCACCGTGGCCCGCGCCGAGGTGCTGGCCACCGATCCCGTGAACGACACCTGGCAGGTGCTCGGGTATGCCGAGACCCTCGAAGATCGCTACACCACCCGCCGGATGTGGTTGAGCGGCACGGACACCGGGCTGTTGGTCAACGTGCAGTCCACCGCGCCGAGCGGGGCAAGTTTCGACAACCGGCTCACCCCGGGCCGCGAGTTCACCGGCGGCGTCCACCTGTATCCGGGTGGGCCGTCGAGCTTCCGCGTCGCGCTCCCCGACGGCGATGTGCCGACAGTCGCCATCGAACATCTCAACGTGACCGGCACCGCTATCGACGACGCACTGGCGGCCCGGGCCCGCGCCCTGGCGGTTGATCCGTGGCTGCTGCGGTTTCCGGCCGTCGTCAACGCCCGCGCCGTACAACACAGCAGGCCCAAACGCCGCCATCTGGTCGACGCGGACGGTAATGCCCTTCCGGCGATCTGCGACGACGACCGCTGGGCACGTCTGCAGGCCGGAAGCGGCGGGCAGTTACGGCCGCTGCTGGTCGAGTTCACCACCGATGGTGTCGATCTGTTGTCGATGCTGAGTGACGCGCCACCTTCGCGCCTGACCGGACCGGCGGTGACGGCGCTGTGAGCGACTATCAGCGGATGATCTCCGCCGCCACCGTGGGATACGGCGCGAAACCCTTCCCCGACGGCATCTTCGACGCCCCGGTGGACGGCAGTGTGGCCGCGGTGCACGACGCGGCCGATCCGGTCGGGTCGGTGCTGCGGGTGGCGGGCCTTTACGCGCTGGCACGGCGCGCCGGCCAACGTCCCGAACGCGTCGAATCATCGGCGTCCCCGGCACCGCCGGAGACCCGGCCGCTGATCACCGACGCGCACGGTTTTCTCATCGAACGCGCTCTGACCGTGCGCCCCATCCTCGACGGCGCGCTCGCCGACCTCGCCGCCGCCGGCCTTCGCCTGCCCCCACGGCTGATCCCCGGGCTGCTACGGCTGCAGCAGAGTGACGTTGTGACGCAAGCACTCTGGGACGCCATCGGCAGCGGCGGTCAGTGGTATGCCGTGGAACACTACGGCCGCAACCACCGCGCGCTGCGCAACGTTGCGCGAACCGAGGCCACAGAGTGGCCCAAGGAAGCCGACTACACCCACGGTGACACCGCCAAGCGCCTGACCTGGCTGGCGACCGCGCGCACCATCGATCCCGACCGGGCCCGCGACCTGGTGGCGCAGCACTGGGTGTCCGAGGATGCTGAGTCGCGGGTGGCCCTGTTGGCGGCGTTCGCGGCACCCGAACACGACGCCGACGAGCCGTTCCTGGAGGCAGCGCTCGACGATCGGGCGGTCACGGTGCGCAGCGCCGCCATCGGCGTGCTCGGCGGGCGGTCCCGCAGCCGCTACCTGGACCGCATGAAAACTCGTGCTGCTCATATCTTCTCGGTCAAGAAGACATTGCTGGGCGCGAAAATCGCCGTCCACCCCCTACCCGGGCCCGACGCCGCGGCAGTCCGCGACGGGCTGAGCACCACCAAGCCGGAAGCCGTCGTCGCCCGTACCCCGATCGCCTTCTGGGCCGAGGTGCTCGGCGCGGTCGCTCCGGAGAAGGTGGCTCGCGCGCTCTCGGACGCCGACCACCAATCCGTACTGGCCGCGCTGACCGGCAGTGCCTTGCGCGGCAACGACCCCACCTGGGCGGTGCCACTGTTGCAGCGTTGCCTGCCCGTCGATTACGCCGCGTACTTCGATCCCGCCACCGCACACCCGGCGATCTCGGCCGAGTTGATCCGCGCTCTCACCGACACCGCCGAGTCCGCGCCCCTGCTCCGCATCGTGGCGGGCCTGCCGCGACCGTTCGCCCCTGACGTCGCCGCGGCTCTGTTCGGATCCCTGGCCGGAGCCGGCTGGGGCACGGCCCGCCAACGCCGCGAGGCCGCAGCGCACCTGGCCGCCGGGTACCCACTGGACTGGCTGCCGCGCTTCGCGAGGCTCACCGACCTCACCGGGGACGAGGAATTGCACAAGTTCTACGCCACCAGCTTCGAGCTGCTCACCCTGCGATCCGACCTTGCGAAGGAACTCTCATGACTGAAGCGACCCTGCTGCGTCCGCACGCCGAGCAATTGTTCGCCGCCGAACTCGCGGTCCTGCGCGCCGCTGACGACAAGCCCGCGCCACCCAACTGGTCGATGTCCCCGCACGCGGTCGTGCGCTATCTGCTGGGCGGGGAAACCGTTGAGGGCGTGGAGATCACCCCCAAGTACATCGGTCCCCGACGCATCGTCGAAGTGGCCGTGGCGACGCTGGCCACCGACCGGGCGCTGCTGCTGCTCGGCGTGCCGGGCACGGCCAAGACGTGGGTGTCGGAGCATCTGGCCGCAGCCGTGACCGGGGATTCGACACTGCTGGTGCAGGGCACCGCGGGCACCGTGGAGGAAGCCGTACGGTACGGCTGGAACTACGCCCGGTTGATCGCCGAAGGGCCCTCCGAGCAGGCGCTGGTCCCCTCCCCGATCATGACCGCGATGCGCGACGGCAAGATCGCGCGGCTTGAGGAGCTCACCCGCATCCCGTCGGAGGTGCAGGACGCCCTGATCACGGTCCTCTCCGAAAAGACCCTGCCCATTCCCGAACTCGGCTCCGAGGTGCAGGCCACGCAAGGGTTCAACGTGATCGCGACGGCCAACGACCGCGACCGCGGTGTCAACGATCTGTCGTCGGCACTGCGCCGCCGGTTCAACACCGTGGTCCTTCCGTTGCCCGCGAGCCTCGACGACGAGGTGGAGATCGTGACGCGCCGGGTGGCCGACATCAGCGGGTCACTGCAGCTGCCGAAGGTACCGACCTCAGCCGACGAGATCCGTCGGGTCGTCACGGTTTTCCGCGAACTGCGCTCCGGGTTGACCGCCGACGGCCGCAACAAGCTCAAGCAGCCGTCGGGCACGCTGTCCACCGCTGAGGCGATCTCCGTGGTGACGCAGGGCATCGCGATGTCAGCGCACTTCGGCGACGGCGTGCTGCGGCCGGCCGACACCGCGGCGGGCATCGTCGGTGCGGTGGTGAAGGATCCGGTCAACGATGCGGTGGTGTGGCTGGAGTACCTGGAGGCCGTGGTGCGCGAACGCGACGGCTGGGCCGACTTCTACCGGGCTTCGCGGGACGTGCTGAACTCGTGACCACCCACGTCCTGGGCATTCGGCACCACGGTCCCGGGTCTGCCCGTGCCGTGCTGTCCGAGCTGGACCGGATCCAGCCGGACATCGTGGTGATCGAAGGCCCGGCCGACGCAGACCGGCTCACTACGGACGTCGACCACACGGACATGGTGCCGCCCGTGGCGATCATGGCCTACGCCGTCGACGACCCCGCGGTTTCGGCGTTCTGGCCGTTCGGCGCCTTCTCCCCCGAGTGGCAGGCCTTGTTGTGGGCAGCGCGGCACGAGGTGCCGGTGCGGTTCTGCGACCTGCCCGCCGCCACCGTGCTGGCCCAGCGCGACCAACGGCACGAGAACACGTCACGCGTCCGGGTCGATCCGATCGCTGCGCTCGCCGATGCCGCGGGCTACGACGACCCCGAACGCTGGTGGGATGACGTTATCGAATCCCGCACGGTCGAATCCCCCACGGAAGGCAGCGGATTCGAGGCGATCACCGAGGCCATGCGGACCGTGCGGGAGCTCGAGCCCGACGAAGATGACCCGATCGAACACCAGCGCGAGGCACACATGCGCCAGGTGCTCCGCAAAGCCGCGAAGGAATTCGCGACGGTCGTCGTGGTGTGCGGAGCCTGGCACGCACCGGCGCTGGCTGGGAAACTGCCTGCCGCGAGCGCCGACGCGGCACTGTTGCGAGGGCTGCCCAAGGCCAAGTCCGCGACGGTGTGGGTGCCGTGGACACATTCGCGACTGGCCGCGGCCTCAGGTTACGGCGCAGGCGTCCGGTCACCCGGCTGGTACCAACACGCCTTCCTCGAGCGGGACCGGCCGGTGGAAACCTGGCTGACGTTGGCGGCCCGGGCATTACGCGAGCACGACATCTTCGTCTCCTCGGCGCACGTCATCGAAGGCGTCCGGCTGGCCAACGCGCTGGCCGCGATGCGGGGTCGGGCCCATCCCGGTCTCAGCGAGGTCAACGAGGCCACCGAGGCCGTGCTGTGCGAGGGGTCCGACACCCGGTTCGGGCTGATCGTGCGTGAGTTGGTCGTCGGCGAACGGCTCGGCAGCATTCCCGAACACCTGCCGATGGTGCCCCTGCTCGCCGATATCACGAAGCAGCAGAAATCGCTGCGGCTCAAACCCGATGCCAATGCCAAGCAGGTCACTCTCGACCTGCGCAAGCCCAACGATCTGGCGAAATCACATCTGCTGCACCGGCTTACCGTGCTCGATATTCCGTGGGGCGAGCCCGAGATCGCCACCGGCCAGGGCACGTTCAAGGAACCCTGGACGCTGCAGTGGCAGCCGGAGTTCGCGGTGAGGGTCGTGATTTCGTCGGTGTGGGGCAACACCGTGTACCGCGCCTGCAAGGCGAAACTGACCGACACCGCCGAGAACGCGACACATCTGGGCCAGGTCACCGCGGCGATAGAGGCGGCCCTGCTCGGCGGTGTCGACGAGGCTGTCCCACCTCTGCTGACCATCCTCGAGAACAAGGCCGCAGTCGACCGGGACCTGACCGAACTCATGGCGGCCCTGCCCGCGCTGGCCCGCTCGCTGCGCTACGGCGACGTGCGTCGCACCGACGCAGGCGCGCTCGGTGCGGTCACCACGTCGCTGCTGCGCCGGGTCAACGTCGGTCTTCCCGCGACGCTGACCGGGCTCGGTCCGGACGCGGCCGCCGAGATGCTCGCACACGTCAACGCCGTCACCGATACCGTGGATCTGCTCGAGGCCGATGTGCGCGGCGAATGGCTGGCCACCATCGCACGGCTGGCCGGTCGCGACGATCTGCACGGCAGCCTGGTCGGCCGATTCGTCCGAATCGGTGTCGACGGCGCCGTGTTCACTACCGCCGAAGCGGCCCGCCGCATGCGGCGGGCCTTGAGCATCGGCGCCCCGGCCGACGAGAAGTCCGCGTGGATCGAGGGCTTCCTGTCCGGCAGCGGACTGCTGTTGGTGCACGACACCGAGCTGTTGGCTGTGATCGACGAATGGTTGAGCGGTTTGACCGCAACGGAATTCACCGATGTCCTGCCGTTGGTGCGTCGCACCTTCAGCACCTTCGACGCCGGCATCAAACGCAATATCGGGCATGCGGTGACCACCGCAGGCGCCACCGTCCATACCGAATTCGACATCGATGCCGACCGCGCCCGCCCCGTCGTGATCGCGGCGGCCGCCATCTTCGCAAGAGGTATCAACCATGGCTGACGACACCACCCCGGACGAACGCGACCGCCGGTGGCGGCTGGTACTGGGGTCGGATGCGGACTCGCTGCCGAGCCTGCAAGCCGGTGACGTCGAGATGGACAAGGCGCTGTCGGAGCTCTACGACCGCAAGGTTGGCCTCGGCGGATCCGCGCCCAAGGTGGCGCGGTGGCTGGGTGACATCCGAAAGTACTTCCCCAGCACGGTGGTTCAGGTGATGCAGCAGGACGCCATTGAGCGGCTCAATCTGCGCATGCTGCTGCTCGAACCGGAGATGATGGACAGCATCGTCCCGGATCTGTCGTTGGCCACCACACTCATCACGCTGGGTGAGGCCATTCCCGACGAGTCGAAGGCCTCGGCCCGGGCACTGGTGCGCAAGGTGGTCGAGGACATCGAGCGGCGCATCGCCGACGGTACCAAGGCCACACTGCGCGGGGCGCTGTCGCGGAGCGCGCGGACCAACCGGCCGCTGGCTTCCGACATCGACTGGAATCGCACCATCGCCCGCAACCTGAAAACCTTCCAGCCGGACCTGAAGACGATCATCCCCGAACGGCTGGTCGGGTTCCGCCGCGCCGGCCGATCGGTGACCAAGGACATCGTGCTGGCCATCGACCAGTCCGGTTCGATGGCCGAATCGATCGTGTATTCAGCAGTTTTCGGGGCGGTCATCGCGTCGATGCGGTCATTGCGCACATCCCTCGTGGTGTTCGACACCGAAGTCGTCGACCTCACCGATCTGCTCGACGATCCCGTCGACGTGCTGTTCGGTACCCAGCTCGGCGGCGGCACCGACATCAACCGGGCCATCGCGTACTGCCAGAGCTTGATCACGCGGCCCACCGACAGCATCTTCGTGCTGATCTCGGACCTCTACGAGGGTGGCGTCCGCGACGAGATGCTGGCCCGGGTCAAACAGCTCGTGGATGCGGGCGTCCAAGTGGTCGTGTTGTTGGCGCTGTCCGATTCGGGCGCACCGTCATTCGACCGGGAGATCGCCGCCGACCTGGCTGCGATGGAGATCCCGGCGTTCGCCTGCACTCCCGACGCATTCCCCGAACTGCTGGCGCTGGCCATCACCAAGGGCGACATCCGCGGCTGGGCTGACCGGACCGGCCTCGCTCAGCGCGGGATGGAGACGAATTGAAGACGCCAATTTCGACAGCAGGGCTGCTGCGCCCACCAAAGCGCGACCTGCTGTCGAAAGCGATGGTTCACAACCGGTTCAACCCGGCCCATAACAACGAGCCCTAGGCGCGCTGGCTGGAAACCGCGATGACCTCGCCGGTCAGGTAGCTCGAGTAGTCGCTGGCCAGGTAGGCGATCGTGGTGGCGATCTCCCACGGCTCGGCCGCACGGCCGAACGCCTCGTCCGAGGACAGCCGGTCCAGCAGCGCCGCGTCGGCGGACTTCTCCAGGAACTTGTGCCGCGCGATACTCGGCGACACCGCGTTGATTCGCACCCCGTACTCGACGGCTTCGATTGCGCTGCAACGAGTCAGCGCCATGACGCCGGCCTTGGCCGCGGCGTAGTGCGACTGCGAGTGCTGCGCACGCCAGCCGAGAACACTGGCGTTGTTCACGATCACCCCGCCGTGCTCGACGTCACGGAAATAGCGCAGCGCGGCGCGGGTGGCCCGCATCACCGAGTTCAGCGTGACGTTGAGGACGCGATCCCACTCGTCGTCGGCCATGTCGACCAACGGGGTCTCGCCACCCAGGCCGGCGTTGTTCACCAGAACGTCCAGGCGGCCCATCTTTTCGACCGACCGGGCGATCAGCGCGTCGACCGCCTCGGTGGAGGTCACGTCGCAGACCACGGCGTCGACCCGGCCCAGGCCGAGCTCGGCCAACTGGTCGCGGGTCTCGTTGAGGCGCCGCTCGTGGTAGTCGGACACCACGACGTCGGCACCCTCGAGCAGCGCGCGACGGGCGGTGGACGAGCCGATGCCGGTTCCGGCGGCGGCGGTCACCAGGACGACCTTGCCCTTCAGCAGGCCGTGGCCCTCAACCTCTTTGGGAGCTACCGACAAATCCATCAGCCCTTGGCCTCTCGGGGTAGGCCGAGCACGCGCTCGGCGATGATGTTGCGCTGGATCTCGTTGGACCCGCCATAGATGGTGTCCGAACGCGAGAACAGGTACAGCCGCTGCCACTCGTCGAATTCACCCTCGGGCAACGTCAGCCCGGCCGTACCCTGCACGTCCATGGCGATCTCGCCGAGCTCGCGATGCCAGTTGGCCCACAACAGCTTCGACACATTGTCCTGCCCGGGCTGCTCGACATCCATGGTCGCCAGGGCGTAAGACCGCATGGCCTGCAGGCCGGTCCACGACTCGGTCAGCTTCTGGCGGATCAGCGGATCGTCGGCCGCGCCGCTGCGCTTGGCCAGCTCGACGAGGTTGGAGTGCTCGCGGGCGTAGCGGATCTGCTGGCCCAGCGTGGACACGCCGCGCTCGAAGGTCAGCGTGCCCATCGCCACGCGCCAGCCGTCACCGGGCTGACCGACGACCAGCGAGGCCTCGGTGCGGGCGTCGTCGAAGAACACCTCGTTGAACTCGGAGTCCCCGGTCAGCTGGATGATCGGGCGGATCTCGACGCCGGGCTGATCCAGCGGCACCAGCAGATAGGACAGGCCGGCGTGCCGCTTGGAGCCCTTCTCCGTGCGCGCCACGACGAAGCACCACTGCGCCCAGTGCGCGAGTGATGTCCATACCTTCTGGCCGTTGATGACCCATTCGTCGCCGACCAGCTCGGCCGTCGTCGCCACATTGGCCAGGTCACTGCCGGCGTTGGGCTCGGAGTAGCCCTGGCTCCACAGCTCGGTGACGTCGAGGATCTTGGGCAGGAACCGCTGCTGCTGTTCGGGGGTGCCGTACTCGATGAGCGTCGGCCCGAGCAGTTCCTCGCCCAGGTGGTTGACCTTGTCCGGCGCGTTCGCGCGGGCGTACTCCTCATAGAAGGCGACGCGGTGCGCGACCGACAACCCGCGGCCGCCGTGCTCCACCGGCCAGCCGAGGCAGGTCAGTCCCGCCGCGGCGAGATGCTGATTCCACGCCCGACGCTCTTCGAAGGCTTCGTGTTCACGCCCCGGTCCACCCAGGCCCTTGAGCGCTGCGAATTCGCCAACAAGATTGTCTGCGAGCCACTGCCGGACCTCGGCCCGGAACTCCTGGACCTCTATCACCCCTGTAGGCTAACCTACCAAGCACTTGCTTTGTTAAGGGAGCATCGATGACGAGCGATCGCCGCACCGTTCCAGCGGTGCTGGACCGGGTTGCCGTGGAGTTTTCCGACCATGAGGCCCTGGTCAGCGACAATAAGAGCCTCACCTATTCGGAACTGCGCGCGCACGTACGCCAAGCCGCTGCGGCGATGATCGACCTCGGTGTCGAACCCGGCGACCGGGTGGCGATCTGGTCTCCCAACACCTGGCACTGGGTGGTGGCCTGCCTGGCCACCCACTACGCCGGTGCGCAGATGGTGCCGCTGAACACCCGCTACACCGCCAGCGAGGCCACCGACATCCTGGCCCGCACCGAGGCCCCGCTGCTGATCGCCTCGGGCGAGTTCCTCGGCTCGGACCGCGCGGCCGAACTGGACCGCGACGCACTTCCCGCGTTGCGGCACATCGTGCGGGTGCCCATCGAGAAACAGGACGGAACCTGGGACGAGTTCGTCGCCCGGGGATCCGGACCGGATGCCCTGGAAAAGGTCGACGTGCGGGCGGCTGCGGTGCAGCCCGACGACGTCTCCGACATCCTGTTCACCTCCGGCACCACCGGGCGCAGCAAGGGTGTGCGCTGCGCCCACCGCCAGTCACTCGACGGATCGGCAGCTTGGGCCGAGTGCGGCCAGGTCACCAGCACCGACCGCTACCTGTGTATCAACCCCTTCTTCCACAACTTCGGCTACAAGGCCGGCATCCTGGCCTGCCTGCAGACCGGCGCCACGCTGTACCCGGTGCTCACCTTCAAGCCTGAACAGGTCCTGAAAACCATTGCCGAACAGCGCATCACGGTGCTGCCCGGCCCGCCGACCATCTTCCAGACCCTGCTGGACCAGCCCAACCGCGCGGACTACGACCTGTCCTCGCTGCGCTTCTCGGTGACCGGCGCGGCCGTCGTCCCGGTAGTGCTGATCGAGCGGATGCAGTCAGAGCTCGACATCGACATCGTCCTGACCGCCTATGGCCTGACCGAGGCGGCCGGCTTCGGCACCATGTGCAGCGCCGACGACGACGCCGTCACCGTGGCCACCACCTGCGGCCGGCCCATCGCCGATTTCGAACTGCGCCTCGCTGATTCGGGCGAGGTGCTGCTGCGCGGACCCAACGTCATGCTCGGCTACCTCGACGACCCCGAGGCCACCGCGGCCGCGATCGACACCGAGGGCTGGCTGCACACCGGCGACATCGGGACGCTCGACGCCCGCGGCAACCTGACCATCACCGACCGGCTCAAGGACATGTACATCAGCGGCGGGTTCAACGTTTACCCGGCCGAGATCGAGCAGGTGCTGGCCCGGTTGGACGGTGTCGCCGAGACGGCGGTGATCGGCGTTCCCGACGAGCGGCTCGGTGAAGTCGGGAAGGCCTTCGTGGTACTCAAGCCGGGCGTGACGCTCGACGAGGTGGCCGTGATCGCGTACGCACGTGAGCATCTGGCGAACTTCAAGGCGCCGCGATCAATTGAGTTTCTGGATGTGCTGCCGCGAAATCCGGGCGGCAAGGTGATCAAACCGGTGCTGCGCAGCAGAGGGACCCGAGAAGGGGTGCAATGGACCTGACATTCGACGACGAGACCGAGGCCTTTCGGGCCGAGGTCCGTGAGTTTCTGACGGCCAATCGGGATTCGTTCCCGACGAAGTCGTACGACACCCTTGAGGGTTTCGAACAGCACCGCCGCTGGGACAAGGTGCTTTTCGACGCCGGACTGTCGGTGATCGCCTGGCCCAAGGAGTACGGCGGCCGCGACGCCACCCTGCTGCAGTGGGTGGTGTTCGAGGAGGAGTACTTCCACGCCGGAGCGCCCGGTCGGGCCAGCGCCAACGGCACCGCCATGCTGGCCCCGACGCTGTTCGCCCACGGCACCGAAGAGCAGCTCCAGCGCGTGCTGCCGAAAATGGCCAGCGGCGAGGAGATCTGGGCCCAGGCCTGGTCGGAGCCCGAGTCAGGAAGTGACCTGGCCTCGCTGCGCTCGACGGCCACCAAGGTCGACGGCGGCTGGAAGCTCAACGGGCAGAAGATCTGGAGCTCACGCGCACCATTCGGTGAGCGCGGCTTCGGCCTGTTCCGGTCCGACCCGGAGGCCCAGCGCCACAAGGGTCTGACCTACTTCATGTTCGACCTCAAGGCGCCGGGCATCACCGTGCGCCCGATCGCCCAGCTGGGCGGGGACACCGGTTTCGGCGAGATATTCCTCGACGACGTGTTCGTGCCGGACAACGACGTGATCGGCGGCGTGCACGAGGGCTGGCGCGCGGCGATGAGCACATCGAGCAACGAGCGCGGCATGTCGCTGCGCAGCCCGGCGCGCTTCATGGCGCCTGCTGAACGTCTTGTCGCACAGTGGAAGTCCGACCCTGACCCCGTGTTCACGGACCGGGTTGCCGACGCCTGGATCAAGGCCCAGGCCTACCGGCTGCACACGTTCGGCACCGTGACCCGCCTGGCCAACGGCGGTGAACTGGGCGCCGAGTCCTCGGTGACCAAGGTGTTCTGGTCCGACCTGGACGTCGCCCTGCACCAGACCGCCCTGGACCTGCAGGGCGCGGACGCCGAACTGGTCGATCACTGGACCGAAGGCCTGCTGTTCGCGCTCGGCGGCCCGATCTACGCCGGCACCAACGAGATCCAGCGCAACATCATTGCGGAAAGACTGCTTGGCCTACCGCGCGAATCTGGAGGGAAGCCTAAGTGAACTTCGAAATCGACGAACAGCAGCGGGACTTCGCGGCCAGCATCGACGCCGCACTCGGCGCCGCCGATGTTCCGGCCGCGGTACGAGCCTGGGGGGAAGGGGACACCGGGCCGGGCCGCAAGGTGTGGGCACAGCTGACCGACCTTGGGGTCACCGCACTGCTGGTGCCCGAGAAGTACGACGGCATCGAAGCCCATCCGGTCGACCTCGTCGTCGCCCTGGAGCGGCTGGGCTACTGGGCAGTGCCCGGTCCGCTGACCGAGTCCATCGCCGTTGCACCGGTTCTGCTGGCGAACGACGAACGCTCGGGTTCGCTGGCCTCCGGCGAGCTCATCGCCACGGTTGCCATGCCGCCACAGGCACCGCGCGCCGTCAACTCCGATTTCGCCGGATTGACGCTGCTGGCCGCCGACGGTCAGGTCGGTGACGCGACTGCCGGCGCCGGCCACGATTCCGTCGACCCGGCCCGAAAGCTGTTCGACGTCACCGCATCCGGCGATACCCAGGCCGCCGACACCGCGCGCGCCTACGAGTTCGGTGTCCTGGCCACGGCCGCCCAGCTGGTGGGCGCCGGCCAGGCCATGCTGGACCAGTCCGTCGAATACGCCAAACAGCGCGCGCAGTTCGGCCGGATCATCGGCTCGTACCAGGCCATCAAGCACAAGCTGGCCGACGTGCTCATCGCCGTCGAGCTGGCCCGCCCGCTCGTCTACGGTGCGGCGCTGTCGCTGGCAGAGGGGTCACCCGACACCGCCCGCGACATCAGCGCCGCCAAGGTGGCCGCCGCCGATGCCGCCCTGCTGGCCGCCCGCTCGGCGCTGCAGACCCACGGTGCCATCGGGTTTACCCAGGAACACGACTTGTCCCTGTCACTGCTGCGCGTTCAGGCGTTGCGGAGTGCCTGGGGCGATCCCACCCTGCACCGTCGTCGACTCCTGGAGGTCCTCTCGTGAGTGAAGAACGCCAACTGCTGCGCGAAACCGTCGCCGCGCTGGTCGACAAGCACGCCTCCCCTGAGGCCGTGCGCACCGCGATGGAATCCGAGCGCGGCTACGACGAGAAGCTGTGGAGCCTGCTGTGCGAGCAGGTCGGCGCGGCCGCACTCGTGGTTCCTGAGGAACTCGGCGGTGCCGGAGGCGAACTCGCCGATGCCGCAGTGGTTCTCGAGGAGCTCGGCAAGGCGCTGGTGCCGACCCCGCTGCTGGGCACCACGCTGGCGGAGCTCGCGCTACTGGCGGTCGACGATCACGAACCGCTCGAGGGTCTTGCCGAGGGCACGTCCATCGGGACCGTGGCCTTCGACGCCGACTACGTCATCAACGGCGACGTAGCCGATGTGGTCATCGGCACCGACGGGGAAAACCTGACGCGCTGGACCACGTTCACCGCGACACCCAAATCCACCATGGATCTGACCCGCCGGTTGTCCGCGGTGATCGCGGGCGACACCGTCGTCCTCGGTGCCGATCCCGGTCTGGCCGACACCGCGGCCCTGCTGATGGCCGCCGAACAGATCGGTGCCGCCTCGCGCTGCCTGGATCTCACCGTCGCCTACACCAAGGACCGGGTGCAGTTCGGCCGCGCGATCGGCAGCTTCCAGGCGCTCAAGCACCGGATGGCCGACCTGTACGTCAAGGTGTCCTCGGCGCGCGCCGTCGTCAACGCCGCCATCGCCGACCCGTCGCCCACCACGGCCTCCCTCGCCCGCTACTTCGCCAGCGAGGCGCTGTCCGCAGTGACCGCCGAAGCCATCCAGCTGCACGGCGGTATCGCGATCACCTGGGAAAGCGACATCCAGCTGTACTTCAAGCGTGCTCACGGCAGCGCCCAGCTCCTGGGTCCGCCGCGGGAGCATCTGCGCCGGCTCGAAACACAAGTTTTCTAGGCGTGTCCGATGTTCGCCGAAACCGCATTCCAGCAGGTGGCTACTCGCACTTTCTCTGCCGGAATGCCATTTCGGCGATCAGAGCGGCATTGTTAACCTCACTCCGATGACCGACCACGTCTCCCTGCGCGCCGGGATCCCTCCGTTTCACGTCATGGATGTGTGGCTAGCCGCGGACGAACGCCAGCGCACGCACGGCGACCTGGTCAACCTGTCCGCCGGACAGCCCAGCGCCGGGGCGCCGACGGCAGTGCGCGATGCCGCCGTGGCTGCGCTCAACCAGGGCTCCCTCGGTTACACGGTCGCGCTCGGTCTGCCAGAACTGCGCGCGCAAATCGCCGCGTCGTATCTCAGGTACGGCGTCGAGGTCGGTGTCGACGAGGTGGTTCTCACCACCGGGTCGTCGGGCGGATTTCTGCTGACCTTCCTGGCTTGCTTCGACGTCGGCGACCGGGTGGCGATCGCCAGCCCGGGCTACCCCTGTTACCGCAACATCCTCACGGCGCTCGGCTGCGAGGTGGTGGAGATCCCGTGCGGGCCGGAGACCCGGTTCCAGCCGACGGTCGCGATGTTGGAGGCACTCGATCCCCCGGTGGCCGGCGTGATCGTCGCCAGTCCGGCCAACCCGACCGGCACCGTCATTCCGCCCGAGGAATTGGCCGCGATCGCTCGCTGGTGCGACAGCGCAGATGTGCGGCTGATCAGCGATGAGGTCTACCACGGTCTGGTCTACCCAGGCGCGCCGGAGACCAGCTGCGCCTGGCAGACATCGCGGAATGCCGTGGTGGTCAACAGTTTCTCGAAGTACTTCGCGATGACCGGTTGGCGGCTGGGCTGGCTGCTGGTGCCGACCGGCCTGCAGCGCGCGGTCGACCGCCTCACCGGCAACTTCACCATCTGCCCACCGGCTCTGGCACAGCATGCCGCGGTGGCCGCGTTCGCTCCGGAATCCCTGGCCGAGGCCGACGGCCTGCTGTCGCATTACGCCGACAACCGCAGGCTTCTGCTCGACGGGCTTCGCAGCATCGGTATCGACCGGGTGGCCCCGCCCGATGGCGCCTTCTACGTGTATGCCGACGTCAGCGATTACACCGACGACTCACTGGCCTGGTGCTCGAAGTTGTTGGCCGACACCGGCGTTGCGATCGCCCCTGGCATCGACTTCGACACCGTGCGGGGTGGCTCCTATGTGCGGCTGTCCTTCGCCGGACCGACCAGCGACATCGAAGAGGCCCTGCGCCGCATCGGTGCGTGGTTGAGCTAGTTCGACTCTGCGGTGAGGGCGCGGCCCAGTCGCACATTCACGCCCTGGACGCAGAGTCGACGGCGTTCAGGTCGGCGCGGTCCACGTCGGCCAGGTCGATACCCCTGGTTTCCCTGGCGAAGTACACCGCCACCAGGGTGACGACCGAGGCGCCGGCCAGATAGATCGCGATCGGCACCGATGAGCCGAAATCGCTCAACAACCGCACGGCGATGATCGGCGCCAGTGAGCCCGCCACGATCGCGGTTACCTGATAGCCCAGCGAGACACCGGAATAACGCATCCGGGTCGGGAACATCTCGGACATCATCGCCGGCTGCGGCGCATACATGAAGGCGTGGAACAGCAGGCCGATGACGACGGCCGACATGATCACCAGGTGGTTCTGGCTGTCCATCATCGGGAAGGCGAAGAACCCCCAGGTTCCGGTGGCGACGGTGCCGATCAGGTACACCGGGCGCCTGCCGACGCGGTCCGACAATGCGCCGACCAGCGGGATGGCCACGAGGTGCACGGCATGGGCGACCAACAGCCAGCGCAGGATCGCGCCGGTGTCGGCGTGCGCGTGCACCTTCAGGTACGTGATCGAGAAGGTGACGACCAGGTAGTACATGATGTTCTCGGCGAAGCGCAACCCCATCGCGGTCAGCACACCGCGCGGGTAGCGGCGCAGCACCTCGACGGCGCTGAACGACGATGTCTTGAGCTGCTCTGCTTCCTGTTGTGCCACAACGAAGATCGGCGCGTCGGTGACCTTCGTGCGGATGTAGTAGCCGATCAGCACCACCACCGCCGACAGCCAGAACGCGACCCGCCAACCCCACGACAGGAAGTCCGCGTCCGAGAGGGTGCTGGTCAGCACCAGCAGCACGATGGTGGCCAGCATGTTGCCGACAGGAACACCGGCCTGCGGCCAACTCGCCCAGAAACCACGGCTGCGATCGGGACTGTGCTCGGCCACCAGCAGCACCGCCCCGCCCCATTCGCCGCCGACCGCGAATCCCTGAAGGAAGCGCAGCACCACCAGCAGGGTGGGCGCCCAATATCCGATCTGCCCGTACGTCGGCAGACAACCCATCAGGAAGGTCGCGGCGCCGACCAGAAGCAGCGAGAACTGCAGCAACTTCTTGCGGCCGTACTTGTCCCCGAAGTGGCCGAACACGATCCCGCCCAACGGCCGCGCCACGAACCCGACCGCGTAGGTGACGAACGCCGCCAGGATCGCATCCAGGTCGCTGCCGGACTGGGCGAAGAACACCTTGCTGAAAACCAGCGTCGCGGCAGTGCCGTACAGGAAGAACTCGTACCACTCGACGACCGTGCCGGCCATCGACGCGGTGACGACGCGTTTGAGGCCGGAGGTCGTCGAGAGACCCTCTTTGACTATGAAGGGGTTGTGATCGGCAGCACACATGGTGTGTGAGTATGCAGGTCGGACCGAACCCGCGCGGCGCTAACCCTCGATCAGCGGCGCGCCCGTGGCGGCTTGCACCTCGTTGAAACTGAGGTCCGGCGCGGCCTCGACAAGGGTCAGCGTGCCGTCGCCGGAAACGTCGATGACCGCCAGATCCGTGATGATCCGGTGGACCACGCGTTCTCCGGTCAATGGCAACGTGCAGCTCTCGACAATCTTCGGCTGACCCGACTTGTCGACATGTTCCATCAGGACGATGACCCGGCCGGCCCCGTGGACGAGGTCCATCGCCCCGCCCATGCCTTTGACCATCTTCCCCGGGACCATCCAGTTCGCCAGGTCCCCGAATCGCGACACCTGCATGCCGCCAAGCACTGCGACGTCGATGTGGCCGCCGCGGATCATTCCGAAGGACAGTGCCGAATCGAAGAACGCCGCCCCGGGGAGCACCGTGACCGTTTCCTTGCCCGCGTTGATGAGGTTGGCGTCGATCTGGTCGGCCGTCGGGTACGGACCGGTGCCCAGAATCCCGTTCTCCGAGTGCAACGTGACATGGACGTCGGGGTCCAGATAACCGGGAATGAGCGTCGGAAGGCCGATTCCGAGGTTTACGTACTGTCCATCGGACAGTTCACGCGCCGCACGGGCGGCCATCTGCGCACGCGTCCAACCTTTGGTGATCACCGAATCCGTCATGCGGACACCTCTGTCTCCTCGCGCACGGTGCGCTTCTCGATGCGTTGCTGCTGTGGTCCCGTCTCGACGATGCGCTGCACGAACACACCAGGAAGGTGGACGGCCTCGGGATCCAGTTCGCCTGGCTCGACCAGTTTTTCGACCTGGGCGATCGTGATCCGGCCGGCCATGGCGACCAGCGGGTTGAAGTTCATCGCAGTCTTGTCGAAAACCAGGTTGCCGTGGGTGTCACCGACGGCGGCGTGCACGAGGGCGAAATCGGCGTGGATGCCGGTCTCCATCACGTATCGCCTGCCGTCGAATTCCCGGGTCTCCTTGGGCGGCGAGGCGACGGCGACCGAACCATCGGCCGCGTAGCGCCACGGCAGCCCACCGTCCGCAACGAGAGTGCCCACCCCGGCGAGCGTGTAGAAGGCGGGGATACCGGCCCCGCCGGCGCGCAACCGCTCAGCGAGCGTGCCCTGGGGCGTCAGCTCGACTTCGAGCTCACCGGCCAGGTACTGACGCGCGAACTCCTTGTTCTCCCCGACGTAGGACGCTGTCACGCGGCGGATACGCCCCAGGCCGAGCAGGACGCCGAGACCCACGCCGTCGACACCGCAGTTGTTGGAGAACACCGAGAGGTTCCCGACCCCGGAATCGGCCACGGCCTGAATCAGGCTGTCCGGAATCCCGCAAAGCCCGAATCCTCCGACTGCCACCGATGCGCCGTCGCCGATGTCGGCGACCGCCTCGTGGACGTCAGCGACCTTCTTACTGGCCATACTCCATGCTCCCGCGTTCGTTCAGTGGATCACTTGCCTATGCGAGGACATCACCATCGGGCCGGGTAACGCAAGACCCAGCGGTGTGCCAGGCGGGTTGTGTCCGCTCAGATGACGCGACGCGCCACCGGCGTCCATTCAGTGGACGCTAGAGTGTGGCTGTGACCGACGGTGGACCTGGTACTCCGGTGATCACGCGGGCCGCGGCGATCCTGCGTGCTCTCGCCGACGCCCGGTCGGACGGACTCACCACGACCGCGCTTGCCCGCACGACGGACACGCCTCGCGCGACCGCGCACCGCATGCTCACCGCGCTGGCCGGCGAAGGCCTCGTCGACCGCGCGTCCGACACCGGTGTGTGGTTCCTGGGGCCGGAGATCTACCTGCTGGGATCGGTGGCCGCCACCCGCTACGACGCGGCACCGCTGGCCACCGACATTCTCCGCACACTGGCGCGCGACACGGGCGAGAGCGCGTTCCTCTCCGCCCGCCGGGGCGACGAATCGGTGTGCGTGTCAGCCGAAGAAGGCAGCTTCCCCCTGCGCTCGCATGTGCTGTACCCGGGTAAGCGATTCCCCCTCGGGGTCGCCTCGGCCGGTATCGTCATGCTGGCACATCTTCCGGATTCGGAGATCGCGGCATACCTCGATCGTGTTGACCTGACCGGGGATTGGGGCGCGGTGCACTCGACTACCCAGCTTCGACGCCGCATCGAACAGACCAGGGTCAGCGGGTACTCGGTCAATCCGGGCCTGATCGTCGAGGGCAGCTGGGGTATCGGCGCCGCAGTGTTCAACGAGCTGGGTCAGCCGATGTGGGCGCTGAGTCTCACCGGGGTGGAGATGCGCTTCGATGCCCGACGCCAGGCCGCACTCGGAGAGTCGTTGCTGCTAGCCGCACACACTCTCGGCCAACGCCTGAAGCGGAAGCGATGAGCAGAATGCTTGCGGCCGAGCCTCGACCTTGCTGCAGTGAGAGGTATGCCATTCACCGAGCACGACCGCGGGCGGGCCTACTACCGGCACTGGGCCACCCCGGAGCCTCGCGCAGCCGTCATCTTCCTGCACGGGTTCGGTGAGCACACCGGGGTCTACCACCGCTACGGATTCGCGCTCAACGCCGCGGACATCGACCTGTGGGCGGTCGATCAGTTCGGCCACGGCCTGACCCCGGGCCCCCGAGGAGATTTCGGCAGCATCGAGGACAGTTCGGCGCTGGCCGAGGCTTTGACCGCCCTCGCCGAACGCGACACCCCGGGCATACCGCTGGTGGCGCAAGGACATTCGTTCGGCTCGGTGGTCACGCTGTTCCGGCTGCTCGGCGAGCCCACTCGCTACCGGGCCGGCGTCATCTCCGGTGCGCCGCTGGTGCCGATTCCCGAAATGGTCGACCCGGACACCTCATTGGACCTGGATCCGAAGTGGCTCTCGTCCGATCCGTTCTACCTCGACAGCCTGGAGAACGACCCGCTGGCCTTCGTAGACGCCGACGGCGCCGCGCTCACCCGCGAGCTGGACCGGGCCTGGGATCGGTTCGGCGCGGAACTGCCCGGCCTCACGGTGCCGACCCTGGCCCTGCACGGCTCGGCCGACGTCATCGCTCCGGCCGGCGCGGTCAAGGCCTATGCCGAACAGATAGAACCCTTGCAGTTCAAGGAGTTTGACGGCGGCCGCCACGACATTCTGAACGAGTCCGTGCACCGCGAGGTGGCCGCGGACATCGTGGAGTTCATCGGCGCGCAGATCGGCTAACGCCCGGACTCGTATCCCGCGGTGAGCCAGTAAATCGTCCGGTCGAGCCTGGGCAGGATCTCGGCGATGGCGATCTCACCCGCCGTGAAACGGCCGACCAGGCCGAACACCAAGCTGGTCAGGATGTTGTCGAGATCGTGCACGAACGCGTCGTCGACGCCGGACAGGATGGACAAGCCCGCAGGCACCACGGCGTCGAGGCCGCGGCGCACGAGACGGTCCCCGCCCGGCGCGGCCCGGGCCCGCGAGTAGGCCCTGAGCATGTCCGGGTGCTTCTCCCAGGGTTCGAAGATGGTGCGGAACATCCGCATCAGCGCCTCGTACAGCGATTCCCCCGGTGCGCGCGTCTGACCGGCCACTCCCGAATACCGGTTCTCCGCCATCCAGGAATCGAGCGCGGCCAGGATCAGCTCGTCGCGGGTGGAGTAGCGCTTGTAGATCGTGGCCAGCGAGGTCTTGGCCCGGCGCGCCACCTCCCGCAATTGCACGGCCTCGTAGCCCTCGGACTCGAGGATCTCCACGACGATGTCGAGGATCCGATCACGCTCATCTGCCACTTCGAGAACACCCTTGCCGCCGGAGAGTAACCACGTTACCGTACCGCTGTAACACGGTTACACCCATTCGAGCGAAGCGAGGATCAATGGGGAATCTGGACGGAAAAGTCGCCTTCATCACCGGGGTAGCCCGAGGCCAGGGGCGCAGTCACGCGGTGACGCTTGCCAAGCAGGGTGCGGCCATCATCGGGGTGGACATCTGCGCGGATATCGCATCCAACCCGTACCCGATGGCCAGCCGCGACGAGCTCGACGAGACCATCGCCCTGGTCGAAGCAGCCGGCGGCAAGATGCTCGGATCGGTCGCCGACGTGCGCGACTTCCACGCCGTCAAGAGCGCACTCGATGCGGGGGTCGAGCAGTTCGGCCGACTGGACATCGTGCTCGCCAATGCCGGCGTCGCCCCCACCGCGTTTCGTGAGGTGACGATCGAAGAAGACCTCGAGATGTGGACCGATGCGGTCGGCGTCAACCTGGTCGGCTCGTTCCACACCGCCAAGGCCGCGATCCCCCACCTCATCGCAGGCGGGCGAGGCGGGTCGATCGTGTTCACCAGTTCCACCGCCGGACTGCGCGGCTTCGGCGGCATGCAGGGCGGCGGCCTGGGCTATGCGGCATCCAAGCACGGCATCGTCGGACTGATGCGTACCCTGTCCAATGCCCTTGCCCCGCACAGCATCCGGGTCAACACCGTGCACCCCACCGCGGTGAACACCATGATGGCGGTCAACCCGGCCATGACGGCGTTCCTGGAGAACTACCCCGACGGCGGTCCGCACCTGCAGAACCCGATGCCGGTCTCACTGCTGGAGCCCGAGGACATCAGCGCGACGATCAGCTACCTGGTTTCCGACGCTGCCAAATACGTCACCGGGGTCACCCTCCCCGTCGACGCCGGCTTCACGAACAAGCTCTGATGGGGCGCGTCACCGGCAAGCGCGTGCTGATCACCGGCGCAGCACGCGGTATGGGCCGAAGCCACGCGGTACGTCTGGCCGAAGAGGGCGCCGACGTGATCCTCGTCGACATCTGTGAGTCGTTGCCAGAGGTGGAGTATCCACTGGCAACGCGCGCTGACCTGGACGAAACCGCCCGCCTCGTCGCCGAATTCGGCCGTCAGGCATTGACCTATGTGGTCGACGTGCGCGACGGCGAAGCGTTGAGCGCCGCAGTCGCCGATGGCGTCGAGAAGCTGGGCGGCCTGGACGCCTCGGTCGCCAACGCCGGCGTCCTGACCGCGGGCACCTGGGACACCACCACCGCCGAACAATGGCGCACCGTCGTGGACGTCAACCTGATCGGCACCTGGAACACCTGCTCGGCCGCACTGCCGCATCTGGTGGAACGCGGCGGCAGTCTGATCAACGTCAGTTCGGTGGCCGGGATCAAGGGCTCACCGCTGCACACGCCCTACACCGCGTCCAAACACGGGGTGGTCGGCATGAGCCGCGCGCTGGCCAATGAGCTTGCCGCGGTGAATGTCCGGGTCAACACCGTGCATCCCACCGGCGTCGCCACCGGGCTACGACCCGACACCCTGCACACCCTGATCCACGAGACCCGTCAAGACCTCGGGCCGATCTTCCAGAATGCGCTGCCGATCCAGATGACCGACGCACTCGACATCAGCAATGCGGTGCTGTTCCTCATCTCCGACGAAGCCCGGCACGTCACCGGACTGGAGTTCAAGGTCGACGCCGGGGCGACGATCCGATGACCGCCGCCGATACCCGGGTCGAGCGGGGCAGGCGCGAGTTCGCCGAGGTGATGACGTTTGAGGCGCCGTCCGACGGTTCGCCGGCCACTGCGAACCTCATCGACTTCGTGTTCGCCGAGGTGTGGGCGCGCACCGCGCTGAGCCGCCGGGACCGGCGGTTCGTCACGCTGCCGTGCGTCGCGGCAGCCGACGCCGAGGGGCCGTTGCGCGACCACGTGTACGCCGCGCTGAACAGCGGTGACGTATCCATCGTCGAGATGCGGGAGACCGTCCTGCATTTCGCGGTGTACGCCGGGTGGCCCAAGGCCTCGCGGTTCAACATCATGGTCGACGAGCAGTGGGACCGGATCCACCGTGAACGGGGGCTGACCCCGCCCGCACCCGAACCGCTGCTGCCGCTACCGACACCGAGCGATCCGGAGGAACGGCTGGTCTGCGGCGAGCAGTCCTTCCGCGACATCAACTGCATCCCGTTCGCCCCGACCCGGGACAACCCGTACTCCGGCGCAGGCATCCTCAACTTCGTCTTCGGAGAGATGTGGCTGCGGCCCGGACTCGGCATGAAGGAACGACGCCTGGTGACGGTGGCCTGCGTGGCCTTTCAGGATGCGCCGCTGCCGATCCTCAGCCACGTCTACGCCGCACTCAAGAGCCGCGACGTCTCCTTCGAGGAAATGGACGAACTGGCACTGCATTTCGCGGCCTACTACGGATGGCCCAAGGCATCGAACCTCAACCAGGTGATCCGAGATCAGCAGCAACGTGTTCTTGAGGAAGAGAACGCCGAGGCATGAAGTTCGAGCACATCTACCCGGCGACCGGCCGGCCGAACGGAACCGTGGACCTGGCCGGAACCGCCGAGATAGACGAAGCGGTAGCGGCCGCGGCAAGGGCACAGCGGGAATGGGTCTCACTGACCGTCGACCGGCGCCGCGACCTGCTGATCGACCTGGCCGACGTGGTGCACGAACACCTCGACGAGCTCGCGAAGCTCAACGTGGCCGACTATGGGGTGCCGATCTCGTTCGCAGGCACCGCAATGCTTCTGGAGCGGTTCCTGCGACATTTCGCGGGCTATGCCGACAAGCCGCACGGGGTGACGACACCGGTCAACGGATCGTTCGACATCAACCTCGTCGAGCGTGAGCCCTATGGCGTCGTCGGTGTCATCACCCCGTGGAACGGCTCTCTGGTCGTCACCGGATCGTGCGTCGCTCCGGCGCTGGCCGCCGGCAATGCCGTCGTCCTCAAACCATCCGAGCTCGCCCCGTTCGCGGTGCTGCGCTTCGGCGAGCTCTGTCTGGAGGTCGGACTGCCCGAGGGACTGGTGACCGTCGTACCGGCCGACGCCGAGGGCGGCGACGCGCTGGTGCGGCACCCCGGCATCGGCAAGATCGCCTTCACCGGCGGCGGTGGTACGGCGCGCAAGGTATTGCAGGCCGCCGCAACCAATCTCACTCCGGTGGTCACCGAGCTGGGCGGAAAATCCGCCAACCTCATCTTCGCCGATGCCGACCTCGATCTGGCCGCATCGCTGTCGGCCCACCAGGGCCCGCTCATGCAATCAGGCCAGAGCTGCGCATGCGCGAGCCGGATACTGGTCCACGACGCGGTCTACGACGAGTTCCTGGAGAAGTTCCTCGGCGTCATCGGCACGGCCAACATCGGCGACCCGATGGACCCTGCGACCACGTTCGGACCGGTGATCAGTCAGGCCGCCGCCGACCGGATCCTGACCGCCGTCGATACCGCGGTGGCCGGCGGTGCGGGTGAATTGCTGGTGGGCGGCAAGCCGATCGACAGCGAGGGCTACTACGTCGAACCGACGGTTTTCGGCGATGTGGACAACTCCTCGGAACTCGCGCAATTGGAGACCTTCGGACCCGTCGTCTCGGTGATGCGGTTCCGCGAGGAGGACGAGGCCGTGCGGATCGCCAACGACACCCCGTACGGCCTCAACGCCTTCGTCCAGACGTCGGATCTCAACCGGGCCCATCGGGTGGCCCGCCGGCTGGAATCCGGATCGGTGTGGATCAACCAGTTCAGCGACATCTCACCCCAGGGCCCGTACGGCGGTTACAAGCAGAGCGGCTCGGGGCGGACCGGCGGCATCGAGGGCCTGAACGAGTTTCAGCAAGTAAAGAACATCCGGATCGCCGTGCGTTGATACGGTTTTTCGGTGAAGTTCAGGTTCACTCCTGGCCGCCGAAACGACCGCAGAGTGGTGCCCCGCGATGATCCCGTCGGTACCGATCGCGCGGGCCGCACGGCACTGCACTACGCCGTCACCAACGACCCGGTTGGTCTCAACTACACGGCCGCCCTCAAAGACCCGCAGCTCGCGGCCGAGAACTTCCGGATCGGCAACCAGTTTCGGATCGAGAACACCACGCGACTGCTCGCGTTGGGTGCTGACGTCAACGCCGTCGAAAACGTCGGGATGACGCCGCTGCACTTCGCCGCCCAGAGCGACAGCGTCGACATCGTGAGGATCCTGCTCGAGGCAAACGCGGACGTGAACGCCGTCGCCGAAGACGGCTGCACGCCGCTCTATCGGGCCGTCCGCAACACGACCGGGAAGCGGGCCGACATCGTGGCGGTGCTGATGGCCGCCGGTGCCGACCCGACCATCGACGACGGCAACGGGCCGGCGGTGCTGAGGTTCATCGCGCGCGTCGGCGATACCCAGCTGCGCGACATCATGGCCGGGTACGGGCACACGGTGGCCGGATTTCCCGGCTCCGGTTGACGTGGGCCACACCACACCCCACAATAACCGTCATGTTCGGTCAGAAATCCACATCGACGGTCAACCGTGCTGCCGGTTGAGCGCCATGAGGCGATCGTCGAGGCGGTAGGCACCGCCCAGGCCATCAGCACCGACGAGCTGGTCCGCCGCCTCGGGGTTTCGGCTGAGACCGTCCGCCGCGACCTGGCATTTCTCGAAGAACGCGGGGCACTGCGCCGGGTACACGGGGGCGCAGCCGCTGTCGCCGACCACCGCCCCATCGAGCCCTCATATTCCGAGCGCACGATGATTCGCCACCAAGCCAAGGCCCAGCTGGCCCGGGTCGCCGCGGGGCTGCTCGAAAACGGTCAGACGGTGATCATCGACATCGGGACCACAGCCGTCGCCGTCGCCCAGGCGATCCCGCGCGCGTTCACCGGCACGGTGATCACCCCGTCGCTGCCGGTCGCGGTGGAACTCGCCGACCGCTCGGGAATCGAGCTACTGCTGGCCGGCGGACGGGTCCGGGCCGGCGACCTGGCCTGCTCGAATGCCCACACGAAGTCCTTCTTCACCGACGTCTACGCCGACATCGCCCTGCTCGGGTCCGGCGGGGTGGACGCGGTAGCCGGGCTCACCGATTTCCATCTCGACGAGATCGACGTGCGCCGCACGATCATCGCCAACAGCGCCCGCAGCTACATCCTGGCCGACTCGTCCAAGCTCGGGCAGGTGGCGCCGTACCGCGTGTGCGATCTCAGCGCCGTCAACGGACTGATCACCGACCAGAACACCGACCCGGCCGTGGCCGCGGCACTCGAAGAGACGGGAGGTGTGGTCATGCCGGCGCGGCCGGCAAGCGCCTGAAACGGGTGCGGGCGACGTTGCAGCGTCGCCCGCGGACCGAGCAATTCCTTCGCGAAACAGTCGATTTCCCTCAGAAAGCTCGATCAATGACAAATTCTTCCACATCGCCGTACGGCTACACCGAGACACTGGAACGCGGCACCGGTAAATTCGCCTCGTTCGCCGTGGCCTTCGCCTTCGTCTCGATCGCCACCGGCATCTTCACCACCTACGGCAGCGTGCTCAACAGCTCCGGCCCCATGGGGATCTGGACCTGGCCCATTGTGATCGTCGGCCAGGTCGCGGTAGCCCTGCTGCTCGGCTCGCTGGCCGCCCGGATCCCGGTGACCGGCTACGCCTATCAGTGGGTGTCGCGGCTGGCGAACCCGATTCTCGGCTGGATCACCGGCTGGATCTCGTTCACGTTCCTGGCGATCGTGGTGGTCGCGGTCGATTACACCGTGGCCGCCACCGTGGTACCCGCACTATTCGACTTCACCGGAACCCCCATAACGTCGTTCGAGATCACCGCCGCTGTCCTGTTCCTGCAGGCATTGTTGGTCGGGCTGTCGACCAAATGGACCGAGCGGGTCAACAACTTTGCCGTGACCGCGGAACTGATCGGCATGGTGGCGCTGGTGGTGCTGCTGTTCATCGTCGGCGTGATCGCACACAAGCTCTCCGTCGGCAACCTGTTCTCCCGCGGCGACATCCCCGCCGAGGGGTACTGGAGCTTCGGCACCGCCACCGCGGTGGGCCCGTGGATGCTCGGTTTCCTGCTCGGCGCCTTCACCATCGTCGGCTTCGAATCCGCCGCCAATCTGGCCGAGGAAACCAAGAAGCCCGAAATCGTTGTGCCACGCGCCATGTGGCAGGCCGTGCTGGCCTCAGGCGTGCTGGGCTTCTTGTTCCTGCTGGTGGTTACCGCCGCCGTCAACGATCCGACCACGCTGGCCCAGTCGGGCACCCCGATCGCCGACGTGATCCGCGACATCCTCGGCTCTTTCGTCGGCACCGCGCTGCTCGTGCTGGTGGCGATCGCGATCTTCGCCTGCGGCCTGGTGATCCTGATGAGCGGCGTGCGCCTGGTCTGGGCGATGTCACGTGATCAGCGCTTCCCGGGATGGCAGCTGCTGCACAAGGTTTCACCGCGGTTCCGTACCCCGGCCAACGCCACCGTGTTCATGGCAGCCACCTCGGCGGTGATCCTCGGCATCTTCTCCACGAGCACCGACGCCTTGTTCAAATTGTTCTCCGCAGCCACCCTGCTGCCCGCATCCATCTACGCCATCACCATCGCGCTCTACATCGCGACCCGCAAGAAGCTGCCCGCGAGTGCGGGATTCAGCCTGGGACGCTGGGAGGTTCCGGTTCTCGTGGTGGCCGTGGTGTGGCTGGTGTTCGAGCTCTCGTTGTTCCGCGACGCGTCGTTCAAAGATCCGTGGCTGTACGTCCTGGCCATGGTCGCGATCGGTGCGGTCTACCTCGGGTACCTGCTGGTCACCCGCGGCAAGGAAGGTCTCAAGATGCCCGAGCTGGCCTCGATCGACGCCGAATTGGACGAGGTCGCCGGCGCAGTCGAGGAACCCGTGAAATGACCGTTCTGGCCATCGACCAAGGCACCTCGGGGACCAAGGCGATCGTCGTCGACCCCGAACAGGGTGTGGTCGGCTTGGCCGAGGTGCCGGTACACCCGCGCTACCTCGACGGCGGCGGCGTCGAGCAGGATCCGGCTGAACTGCTGCAGTCCGTGCTCGGCGCCGGTCGCGCCGCCCTCGAGCAGGCCGGCCGGCCAGTTCAGGCGGTGTCTCTGGCAAATCAGGGCGAGACCGTGCTGGTCTGGGATCCCGATACCGGCCGCCCGCTCAGCCCGGCCATCGTGTGGCAGGACCGGCGCGCCGAATCCCTGTGCGCGGACCTCGCCGGGCACGCCGACATGCTCACCACGCGAACCGGATTGGTGCTCGACCCGTACTTCTCGGCACCGAAGATGGCCTGGCTGCGCCGCAATGTCGAGTCCACCGGCGTCGTGACGACCTCGGATACCTGGCTGCTGCACCAGCTCACCGGTGAGTTCGTCACCGATGCCACGACGGCCAGCCGCTCGGCCGCCGTGGACCTCGGTGCTCAGGACTGGAGTCCCGATCTGCTGGCACTGTTCGGTCTGGACGGCGAACGTCTGCCCCGGATCGCGGCGAATGACGAGATCGTCGGCACCACATCGGCTTTCGGTTCGGACACCCCGGTCGGTGGGATCGTGGTGGACCAGCAGGCCGCACTGCTGGCCGAGGCGTGCCTCGAATCCGGCATGGCCAAGTGCACGTTCGGTACGGGTGCCTTCCTGCTGTCGAACACCGGGACCACCCCGGTGCGTTCGACCACGGGCCTGACGTCGTCGGTGGCCTGGCGGGTCGGTGGCGTCGACTCGTTCTGCATCGACGGCCAGGTCTACACCGCGGCGTCGGCCGTCAAATGGCTGACCTCGCTCGGTGTGATCAGCGGCGCCGCCGAAATCGACGCCGTCGCAGAATCCGACAGCGGCGGCGTGCTGTGCGTTCCCGCGCTGGCCGGGCTGGCTGCGCCGTGGTGGAAATCTCAAGCCACCGCGACGATCTCGAGGATGACCCTGTCAACCGGGCGCGGACACATCGTGCTGTCTGTTCTACAGGGCATCGCCGCACAGGTCGCCGAGCTGGTCGCGGCGATCGATGCCGATGCGCCGCCACTGACCCGGCTGCGGGCCGACGGCGGGCTCACCCAGTCCACTGTGCTGATGCAGGCCTGCGCCGACATCCTGCAGGTGCCCGTCGACGTCTATCCCTCGGCGCACGCCACCGCCCTTGGCGCGGCCGCGCTGGCCCGACTCAGCCTGGCACCTGAGAAGTCGGTGGCCGACGTCGTCACCGACTGGACCCCGTCGGCGACTTACGAGCCCCGCTGGAGCGCGGCACGTGCCACCGAATTCCGCTCGGCCTGGCGCGAACTCGCCGAGACCACGTACCACCAGGAGATTTCATGAACACCCCGAGTGGACCCGACGTATTCGACGTCGTGGTCATCGGAGCCGGAATCGTCGGCTCGGCCATTGCGCGTGAGCTGTCGGGATACCAATTGTCCGTTGCCCTGCTCGAAGCCCGCGACGATGTCGGGGACGGCACCAGCAAGGCCAATACGGCGATCCTGCACACTGGGTTCGACGCCAAACCCGGAACGCTGGAATCCACCATGGTCAGCCGCGGTTACGAGCTGCTGTCCGGCTATGCGAGCCGCACCGGTATCCCCGTCGAGCACACCGGGGCCATCCTGGTGGCCTGGGACGACGAACAGCTCGATGCCCTACCGGGTTTGAAGGAGAAAGCCGCAGCCAACGGGTATCAACGGTGCGAGATCGTGGATTCCGCGGCCGTCTACACCGCGGTCCCCGCTCTGGGGCCAGGCGCACTCGGCGGGCTCACCGTGCCCGACGAATCCATCATCTGCACCTGGACGGTGAACCTCGCGTTGGCCACCGATGCCGTCAACCGGGGCACCACCCTGCTGACCGATCACCGCGTGGAACGCGTCGAGGTTGGTCACGGGGTCACCACACTGCACACCTCCGCCGGCGCTGTGCGCACACGGTGGGTGGTCAACGCGGCCGGCCTGGGAGCCGATGTCATCGACAACCTGTTCGGCTTCTCGCGATTCACCGTGACCCCGCGCCGCGGCGAGCTGATCGTCTACGACAAGCTGGCGCGACCGCTCGTCGACAAGATCGTGCTGCCGGTGCCGACCTCACGCGGCAAGGGAGTTCTGGTCAGCCCCACCATCTATGGCAACGTCATGCTCGGCCCCACCTCGGAGGACCTGACCGACCGCACTGCCACCGGTACCTCGGAGAGTGGATTCGAGTTCCTCCTGAAAAAGGGCCGCGCGTTGATGCCCCGGCTCCTCGACGAAGAGGTCACCGCGACCTATGCCGGGCTTCGGGCCGCGATCGACCACAGCGACTACCTGATCGAGGCGGATCCGGCGCAGCATTACCTGCTGGTCGGCGGCATCCGGTCCACCGGCCTCACTGCGGGCATGGCCATCGCCGAATACGCCCGCGCTCAACTGGTCTCGGCCGGCCTAGAGCTGGTACCCGCCGACGAACTGCCCGATCCGCCACAGATGCCCAACCTCGGCGAGGCGTTCCCCCGCCCCTATCAGCAGGCTGAGAAGATCGCCGCCGATCCTGCCTATGGCCGGATCGTGTGCTTCTGCGAACGCGTCACCGAGGGCGAACTGCGCGACGCCTGCCATTCCGTCATCCCACCCGCAGCCCTGGAAGGTCTGCGACGACGCACCCGCGTGATGAACGGTCGCTGCCAGGCATTCTTCTGCGGCGCCGAGGTGCAGTCGGTGTTCGAGCAGGAACGTCAGGAGAGCAACAAGTGAGCACCTACGACGTCGCGATCATCGGCGGCGGCCCCGCAGGTTTGACCGCCGCGGCTGATCTGGCGAACAGCCCGGGCCTGAATGTGGTTGTGCTGGAACGTGAGTCCGAGGCCGGCGGCATCCCTCGCCACAGTGATCACCCGGGTTACGGCATCCGCGATATGAAGACCTTCATCAGCGGGCCGGCGTACGCCCGCCGCCTGGTTCGTAAGGCGACGGCGGCCGGGGCCGAGATTCGCACGGCCACCATGGTCACCGGCTGGGCCGGCGAGAGGTCCCTGGAGCTCACCTCGCCCGCGGGGCGCGAACAACTCGACGCCCGCGCGATTGTCCTGGCAACCGGTGCTCGCGAGCGGGCCCGCCCGGCGCGGCTGATCCCCGGCGACCGGCCCGGCGGCGTCTACACCACCGGACAGTTGCAGAACACCGTGCACCTGCAGCACCGCAGCGTGGGCAAGCGTGCCGTCATCGTCGGAGCCGAACTGGTCAGCTACTCGGCGGTGCTCACCCTCAAGCACGCCGGCTGCGAAACCGCGCTGATGACAAGCGAATACCCGTCGCCCGAGTCGTATGCGGTCTTCAACCTCGCCGGCCGCACCCCGCTGATGGACGTCGAGGTCGCCACTACCACCCGGGTGGTCCGAATCATCGGAAAGGGTGTTGTCGTGGGGGTCGAGATCGAGAACACCCGCACCGGGCAACGCCGCATCGTGGCCTGCGACACCGTGGTGTTCACCGGTGACTGGATTCCCGACCACGAGCTGGCCCGCGCCGCGGGGCTCGACATGGACCCGAAAAGCCTGGGGCCGGTCGTCGACACCGCGCTGAGGACCAGCCGGGAAGGCGTGTTCGCGATCGGCAACCTGCTGCACCCGGTGGACACCGCCGACATCGCCGCGCTCGACGGCCGCCATGTGGCCGCCCAGGTGCGTCGCTACCTGGGCGGCGAGGCTACGCCCGGCGACGGGATCCATATAAAGGCCGCGGCCCCGCTGCGCTGGGTGGCACCGGGCTTGCTGCGGCCCGGCGACCCCGCCCCGGCGCGGCAGCGCCTGCTGTTGTGGACCGACTCCTTGGTGCGCATACCGAAAGTGGTTGCGCGCCAGGACGGCACGGTCATCGGCCGGAAGACCCTGCCCTGGCCGGCCTCACCCGGCCGGGTGTTCCGGGTGCCGTCGAGCATCCTCGACAAGGCCGATCACCGCGGCGGGACGGTCACCCTTTCACTGGGGTGAACGTGATGTTCAGTCCGGTGAGTCCCCGGAGCAGGAACGTCGGCTCATAGGTGTAGTTCCGCTGCCCCGCCGGCCCGTGCACGGACTCGTCAATGCTGATGTCCCGCATACGATCCAACAAGCGGCGCACGGTAATCTGCCCCTCGACGCGGGCCAGCGGTGCCCCTGCGCAGGTGTGGATGCCGCGGCCGAAGGCGATGTGTTCGCGGACGTTCTTCCGGTCCGGACGGAATTCGTGAGGATCGTCGAACTTGCGAGGATCGCGGTTGGCCGCGCCGAGGCACAGCATCACGATGCTGCCGGCCTTCAGATGCACTCCGCCGAGCGTGGTGGTCTTGCGGACCAGCCGGAAGTCTACCTTCGTCGGTGCGTGCATCCGCAGCGCTTCCTCGATGAAAGTCGGGATACCGTCCGGATTCTCGCGCAGTGTCCGCTGATACTCCGGGTAGTCACCCAGGGTCTGCACGGCGGCGGTGAGCAGCTTGGTGACGGTCTCCTGCCCGGCGGCGAACAGGAAGGTGGCCGGCTTGACGACCTCCAGCAGTTCCGGCGTCGAGCCGTCGGGATAACTGGCGGTGGCCATGCCGGAGAGCACGTCGCCACGAGGCTCACGCCGACGCTCGGCGAGGTATCCGGCGAACTTGTCGTCCAGGTACTGCAGCGGGTCGCGACCCACCGGCTCACCGTCGAGCGCCCCGACCCGATTGCCCTCCGGCCGCTCGGCACCCAGTGCGGCAAGGAATTCCGGGCGATCCTCCTCGGGAACACCCAGCAGATCGATGATCGCCGAGGTGGCGAAGGGTTTGGCGTACTCGGAGAGGAACTCGCATCTGCCGTTGCCCATGATCTGATCCAGCTGGTGATCGACCAGCTGCCACATATAGTCCTCGTTCTCCTTGAGACGACGAGGCGTGAGCAGCTTGCTCAGCAGCGAGCGGGCCCGCTCATGCTGCGGCGGGTCCATCACCACCATGTGCTCATGGATCGGGAACAGATGGCGGTGCGCCTCGATCTGTTCGCTGATGTCGTCGCCCTCGGGCTCGAAAGGCAGCGGCGGGAACAGCCCGCCGATCGCGTTCACAGCCGAGAACGACGCATGGTCCTTGAAGGCCGCCATGACTTCCTGGTAGCCGGTCACCGCCACGACACCGTGATGCGGTTCGGCAAACACCGGCCCGTTGCTGCGCAGATATTCGTAGTACTCGTACGGGTCCTGGGCGACGGCCGGGTCGGCGAAATAGTCGACTGAGGCGAGATCGGTCATGGCTCACTGGCCTTTCGTGCTGGTGTTGAGCAGGCTGATCGCCTGGCGCGGGCAGGCGTCGACGGCAGATTTGACGTTGTCCCAGGTACCTTGATCCCACTGCCCGCTCACCGGGGCAGCGCCGGCCACCTCGTCGTCGGACAGGTCGAACACCTCAGGGGCAAGTTGGATGCACAGTGCATGGCCTTCGCACAGGCCGGCGTCCACCTGGACCCGGGCCGTACTCATGTCTTCGGGCATCTGTTTCCTCAGTTCTGAATTTGATCAGTCGATCAAACCGTTAGGATGGCTCATGCTTACCACCCCCGGCGTTCGGCGGTCAAGGTTCCAGGCCGGCAAGAAATATGTGTTGTCGGGCAATGACTTTGGGGGGCCGTCCTGATGCCTGCCGCACGCGCCGCCAAAGAGAAGGACGCGGGAACCCGCAAGCGCCTCATCGAGGCAACCGCCCAGGTCATCCGAGACGAGGGGTATGCCGCCGCCACCACCCGGCGGATCGCAGCCGTGGCCGGCGTGCGCTCGGCGCTGGTCTACTACTACTTCGACACCCTCGACGACCTGTTCGTCTCGGTGCTGCGCAGCGGTGCCGACGCGGCGCTGGCCCGGCTGCGCGAGGCGATCACCACCGACGATCCGCTCCGGGCCCTGTGGCTGATCAACTCCGACTCCCGCGTGACCGGACTCAACACCGAGTTCATGGCGCTGGCCAATCACCGCAAGGAGATCGGCGTCGAACTCAAGGCCTACTCCGAGCGGGTCCGCGACATCGAGGCCGCAGCCATGGCCGGGGTACTGCGCGCCCACGGTGTGGACATGGAGGAGTTCCCGCCGGTCGTGATGTCGATGCTTCTCACCCAATCGGCCCGCAGTCTGTGCAACGAAGAGGCGGTCGGCGTGACCGAGGGCCACGCCGAGTTCCGCGCCTTCGTCGAGCGGTTTCTGCGGCGGTTCGGCAGCGAAGCAACCGCTACTTGAGCATGCTGCCGGCATCCACCGTGACCGGCAGACCGGTGATGTAACGGGCCTCGTCAGAGGCCAGGAACAACACCGCGTTACTGATGTCGACAGGCTCGACCCAACCGACCGGAAGCACGTGCATCAACTGGGCGACCACAGCCATGTCGTCGGGACCCGGGTTCTCCAGGTCGGGACGGAACAGCTTCATCGTGCCCTCGTTCATGAACATCGGCGTGTTGACGTTCGTCGGGCACACCGAGTTGACCCGGATCGAGTGCTGCCCCAGTTCCACCGCGAAGCTGCGCATCAGACCGATCACACCGTGCTTGGCCGCGATGTAGTGGCCGGTATGCGGATAGGCCTTGAGCCCGCCGACCGAGCTGGTCAAGACGATCGAACCGCCACGTCCGCCGGAAAGAATGTGCGGCACTGCGGCTTTCACAGTCTTCCAGACGCCGGACAGATTGACGCCGATCATGTCGTCCCAGTCGGATTCTTTGGTCTCGTGCAGGACATCGCCACCGTTGCCGATGCCGGCGTTCGCCACCACGATGTCGAGCCGGCCCAGCTGCTCCACACCGCTGTCGACGGCCCCTTTGAGCGCGCCGAAGTCACGCACATCGAGCTCGGCGGTGACGATGCGACGGTCGAGACCCTTGATCAGATCCGCCGTCTCTGCCAGGTCGTCCGGGGTCGACGCCGGGATCGCACTGGTATCGGTGACCGGGGCGCAGACGTCGACCGCGATGATGTCTGCGCCCTCTTGCGCCAATCGCAGCGCATGGCTGCGTCCCTGCCCGCGCGCCGCACCGGTAACGAGGGCGACCTTGCCCTCTACCCGACCATTCATGTGTGTCCTCTTCCCATCGGTTTGATCGATTGATCAAACCTTGGCAGGGCACAACCATGTTCGTCAAGAGCCGGGTTGATCAACCGGTCAGGGACTGCTGGATTCGACGTCGGCGCCGAACGCAACTGGGCCCCACCCGTCACGGGTGGGGCCCAGCTACGCGTCGTGCTACTTATTACGAGTCAGAGCCCGAGCTCTTCTTGGAGTCACTGGAGCCCTTGGACTTGTCAGCCCCGGCCTTGGTCGCCTTGGGCTTGGCCTTGGCTTCCTTGGCGGTGCTCTCCTTGGCGGCGCTCTCCTTGGCGGTGGCCTTCGATTCCTTGGCCTCCTGGGCCTTGGCCTGCTTGGCTTCCTTGGCCTCGCTGATCTTGGCCCTGATCCGGTCCGTGATCTTGGTCTTGCCCGTGGCCTTCGCATCGGCATTGGCCGACTTGCTGGTTGCAGGCGTGGCGACAGACTCTCCGGCAGCCTCATCGGCCGCAGGAACGGCACTGGCAACCGACGTCTCGACCTTCGCGGCCTCGACAACCGGGGTTTCGACCTTCGGAGCCTCAACAGCCACGGTCTCGGACTTCGGAGCCTCGACCGGGCTTTCAGCCTTCGGAGCCTCGACGGCCGGAGCCGCTTCCTTCACCGACTCGACGGGCGACACGGTCAACGCCGTCTTGGGCGCCAACGCGGAAACCAGCTGAGCCGAGATGCTCGCGGGCACCGATGACGGAGCCGAAGCGGGAGCAGGTGTTTCCGGGGTGTTGTCGATGGCATCGGCGAGGCTCTTGGGGATGTTCACCAGCAGGTTCTGCAGAAGACCTGCGACGATCCGGGCGCCACCCTGCTCGCCGGGCTCGGCCCAGGTGAGCAGTGCCGGCCACTCGGTGTAGCCCCCGGTGCCCGTCTCCGGGTCGGGATCGGAGTACTTGAATCCGTTGAGCGCCGCGTTGACGAGGATGCCCGGCGTGTTCACGACGGCGTTGAAGGCCCCCTGCATATCGCCCGCGGCGACGCTGGTGCTGATCGCCTCGGCAACGCGGGCGAGCTCGAACGTCGGACCGCTGATCGTTGCGAAGGCGCCCTGGAACAGGGCGCTCACGACGACGCTGGAGGTGAAGGTCGCACCGATCAGATTCGTGAAGTTCTGCGCGATCTGCTCCGGGATCCCGGTCAGGTACTCGGTCCCGCCGCGCGGGATGCCCGAAAGGATGAACCCCGGAGCGATCAGCGAACCGAAGGCGCCCTGGAACGCGTACAGCATGGAGTGGTTGAACCACCGGTACGCCTCGCCGATGTCGCCGGCCTCGAGTGCGGCCTGCGCCTGCGCCAACCGCGCCTGCCCGTTGGGGCCCTCATACCAGTTCTTCAGGTTGGTGGGGATGGCCTCGAACGCCGCACCGAACTTGCCCGCGTAGCCCAGCTGGTTCTCCAGCACCTGGTTCAGCAACGGCGCCGGATTGGCAGCCAGGGCGGCACCCAGAGACTCGAGGTTGCCCAATGTGTTGCTGAACAGCGTCCCGTAGACGTCCACGGGCGAGGCCGTCGCGTCCATGGTCGACGCCGTCAGGTCGTAGGCGAAGCTCTGAGCCTGCTGAATGAGCGTCGTGTTCTGGGCAACCGGGGTCACCGCAATCGCGCTGGCGCTGAGCATGGCGACGCCGGCGACGAGGAACCGATCCTTCCGGCTCACCACTGGGGTGTCGCCGGAGGGGAGTGCAGGTAGGGGCACGAAGAACTCCTGAAAGCTGATAGTTGACTGAGGAACGAGCAAAAATTAGCTTAGGTTTTCCTAAATATCAATAGGTATGCCTGCCCTAAATTCTGTTTGCCTAGGCAAGCGCTTGGCAATCGCCAGGTCGGAGGCCGGTGGCCCGGCAGATTTCCTGTTCGGGGCGTGTTTTGACGGCTTCAGACCGCATCGATGGGATCGGCTTCCCGATACTGGGAGCCTTCCTGGTCATCGGGGCAGACCGTCCGCGAATCCCTATGCGTTCGTTTCTTTGCCAGACGAACCTGTGGAGCAGGAACACAAACTGGGCCCCCTCCCATCGGGAGGGGGCCCAGTCGTGTCAGCGACGAAAAGTCAGAGCCAGGTGTCAGGCGTGGTGGCCGTCAGGAACGCGTCCAGATCGTCACGCCACTGTGCCGGGGTGTTCTTGTCCGGCTCGATCCCGGTGTACTCACCACGGTAGAACAGCAACGGCCGCGGCTTGCGCTTGGGCACTTCCGACAACGAGTGCACCGCACCGAACACCACGAAATGGTCGCCGCCGTCGTGCACGGAATGCACATTGCAGTCGATGTGGGCAAGGCTGCCGTCGATCACCGGAGAACCGAGTTCCGAAGGGGTCCAATCGATCCCGGCGAACTTGTCCGGAGCCTTGGAGCCGAACTGCGCCGACACATGCTGCTGATTCTCGTGCAGCATGTTCACGCAGAACTTTCCGCTGGCCTCGATGGCCTGCCACGCCCGCGACTGCTTGGTGGGACAGAACAGCACCAGTGGCGGATCAAGCGACAGCGCCGCGAACGACTGACAGGCAAAGCCGACCGGCACGTCATCGTGAAGCGTGGTGATGACCGTGACGCCGGTACAGAACTGGCCCAGCACATTTCGGAACGTGCGCGGGTCGAGCGGCTGAGCCTGTGCCATCACTTGAATCCGACAGAGAAGTCGTGGCCCCAGAGACTGATCCCCACGCTCTCGCGGGCGATCCAGCTCTCGTCCTCGACTTCCAGTCCCTCGCAACCGAATTCCATGTCGAACCCACCGGGGGTCTTCATGTAGAAGGACAGCATCTTGTCGTTGATGTGCCGGCCCAGCGTCGCCGACATCTTCACGTTGCGACGGTTGGCGCGGTCCAGGCACAGGCCGACATCGTCGGAGTTCTCCACCTCGACCATCAAGTGCACGATGCCGGTCGGGTTGGGCATCGGCATGAAGGCCAGCGCGTGGTGCCGCGGGTTGCAGCCGTAGAAGCGCAGCCACACCGGGTCGCCATCGGCTGGGCGGCCCGCGAGCTGCGGCGGCAGCTGCATCGAGTCACGTAGCTTGAAGCCCAGCACATCCTGGTAGAACGCCTGCGCGGCAGCGTCGTCGTTGCAGGTCAGCACCACGTGCCCGAGGCCCTGCTCGGCAGTCACGAACTTGTGGCCGTACGGGCTGACGAACCGGCGGCCCAAGTACTGCGCACCGTAGAACGCCTCGAGGACGTTGCCGGCGGGATCGGAGAACCGGATGAGCCCTTCGACCCTGCGCTCGCGGATCTCGTCCCTGGTGCCCTCGACGAAGTCGACGCCCGCCTTGGACAGGCTCTCGCGCAGGCTCTGCAGCGCGGGAGCGTCGGCGACCTCCCAGCCCGAGATCAACAGTCGGTCCTGGTCGCCCGGCACGATCACCAAGCGGGCCGCGAAGTCATCCATCCGCAGGTAGAGCGCGTCCGGGATGGAACCCTCGCCCTCCACCATGCCGAGCACTTTCACGCCGAACTGGCGCCACGCGGCCACGTCGGTGGCCTCGATGCGCATGTAGCCGAGTGCCTTGATGCTCATCTGCTAACCCCCAAGGAAATCGATGGTGAGTTTGTTGAACTCGTCGAACTTCTCGACCTGAGCCCAGTGTCCACACTGCCCGAAGACGTGCAGCTGTACCCGCGGAATCTGCTTGAGGGCGACCAGCGCGCCGTCGAGCGGGTTGACCCGGTCCTCGCGGCCCCAGATCAGCAGCACCGGCTGACGCAGCTTGTACACCTCGCGCCACATCATGCCGAGCTCGAAATCCGCACCCGCGAACGACTTACCCATCGCGCGGGTGGCCGCCAGCGATTCGGGGGTGCTGGCGATCGCGAACCGCTCGTCAACCAGCTCCGGGGTGACCAGCTTCTGGTCGAACACCATGATCCGGATGAAGGCCTCGAGGTTCTCCCGGGTCGGTTCGAAGTTGAACTTCGCCAGGGCCTTGACGCCCTCGGTCGGATCGGGCGCGAACAGGTTGACGCTCAGGCCGCCGGGGCCCATCAGGATGAGCTTGCCCGCCCGGTCCGGGTAGTCCAGCGCGAACCGCACCGCGGTGCCGCCGCCGAGCGAGTTGCCCAGCAGCGGGATCCGGCCCTGCAGACCGAGGTGGTCGAACAGGCCCAGCAGCGCCTTGGCGCTGTAGCGGTTGTACTGCTCGTGCTCGGTGTGCTTGTCCGAGTGCCCGTAACCCGGCTGGTCGACCGCGAGCACGTGGTAGTGCTCGGCCAGAACCGCGATGTTGCGGCCGAAGTTCGACCAGCTCGAAGCGCCGGGGCCACCGCCGTGCAACAGCACGATGGTCTGGGCATTCGGGTCACCCGCCTCGTGGTAGTGCAGCCGCATGTCATCTCTGACCTGGGCGTAGCGCGAGGTGGATTCGAAGGTGATCTCTTGGGTGGCAGTCATGTATCAGACCATCGTGTCGGCCGGGGGCAGGCCGAACTCGTTGTTGCCGAAGATCAGGTAGGCGCGCTCGGGATCGTTGGCCGCGTGCACCCGGCCGGCGTGCGCGTCACGCCAGAACCGCTGCACCGGAGCGTCATTGGACAGTGCGGTGGCACCCGAGGCCTCGAAGAGCCGGTCGATCGAGGCGATCGCGCGGCCGGTGGCACGCACCTGATCGCGCCGCGCCCGGGCCCGCAGCTCGAACGGGATCTCCTCGCCGGCGACCAGCAGGGCGTACTCGTCGGCGACGTTGCCCGACAGCTGACGCCAGGCGGCGTCGATGTCGCTGGCAGCCTCGGCGATGCGGATCTTGGCGAACGGATCGTCCTTGGCCTTCTCACCGGCGAAGGCGGCGCGGACGCGCTTGCCCTGGTGCTCGACGTGGGCGTCGTAGGCGCCGTAGGCCATACCGACGATGGGCGCCGAGATGGTGGTGGGATGGATTGTGCCCCACGGCATCTTGTACACGGGAGCGGTGTTGGTCTCATACCCGCCGGCGGTGCCGTCGTTCATCGCCTTGTAGGACAGGAAGCGGTGCTTGGGCACGAACACGTCCTTGACCACGACGGTGTTGCTGCCGGTACCGCGCAGGCCGACGACGTTCCAGACGTCGTCGATCTGGTAGTCGGTACGCGGGATCAGGAAGCTGCCGAAATCGACCGGCCGGCCGTCCTTGATGACCGGGCCGCCGAGGAAGGCCCAGCTGGCGTGATCGCAGCCCGAGGACCAGTTCCAAGCACCGTTGACGAGGTAGCCGTCACCGGTCTCGGTCACCACACCGGCACCCATCGGGGCGTAGGACGAGGAGATCCGGACCGAGGTGTCCTCGCCCCAGACGTCTTCCTGAGCCTGCTGATCGAACAGCGCCAGGTGCCAGTTGTGCACACCGATGATGCCGGCGACCCAGCCGGTGGAACCGCACGCGCTGGCCAGACGCCGGACCGCCTCGTAGAACACGGTCGGGTCGCACTGCAGGCCGCCCCACTGCTCGGGCTGCAGCAGCTTGAAGAAACCGATGTCCTCCAGCGCCTTCACGTTCGCGTCGGGCAGCTTGCGCAGATCCTCGGTCTCCTGAGCGCGCTCACGCAGCGTCGGCAGCAGTTCATCGATGCCGGCCAGCACTGCCTGCACGTCACGCTGTTCAATGGATGTCACGGAAATGCCTCCCAAGATTCGGACTGCGATAAGCGCGAGCTGACCGCTTAGACTGAGATTAGAACACGTTACGATTTGTGTCGAGTAGCGCCTGGCAATGGTGGGCTGGACCAGGGCAAGTACGTTTTTGTAACATGTTCTAGTTATGAGTGAAGAGAGGGTCCAGCCGTGACTGATGAGCCACTGGGCAGCCATGTGCTCGAACTGCAGGTGAGTGCAGTCATCGAGGAGACGGCCGACGCCCGGTCTCTCGTGTTCTCCGTGCCCGAGGGCTCAGAGATTCCCGCCGACCGGCTGCGCTATGCCCCGGGCCAGTTCCTGACCCTGCGGGTGCCGAGCGATCGCACCGGCTCGGTGGCCCGCTGTTATTCACTGTCCAGCTCGCCGGTGACGGACGACCAGCTGACCGTCACGGTCAAGCGAACCGTCGACGGTTACGCCTCGAACTGGCTGTGCGACAACGCACATGCCGGCATGAAGATGCACGTGCTGGCCCCGTCGGGCACCTTCGTACCCAAGAATCTCGACACCGACTTCCTGCTGCTGGCCGCGGGCAGCGGCATCACCCCGATGATGGCGATCTGCAAGTCGGCACTCGCCGAGGGCACCGGCAACGTCGTCCTGGTCTATGCCAACCGCGACGAGAACTCCGTCATCTTCGGTGCCACCCTCCGCGAACTGGCGGCCAAGTACCCCGACCGGTTCACCGTCGTGCACTGGCTGGAGACCGTGCAGGGCCTGCCCAGCCCGGCCGCACTCGCCACACTCGTCGGCCCGTATTCGGCGCGCGAGGCCTTCATCTGCGGGCCCGGACCGTTCATGGCAGCAGCCGAGCAGGCGCTGCAGCAGGCCGGCGCCGCCGACGAGCGCATCCACATCGAGGTGTTCAAGTCGCTCGACTCCGACCCGTTCGCCGCGGTCGTCATCGAGGAAGAAGAGGGCGACCAAGAGCCGGCCACCGCGATCGTCACCCTGGACGGCACCACCCACGAGGTCCGTTGGCCACGGTCGGCCACGCTCCTCGACGTCCTGCTGGACAAGGGATTGGACGCACCGTTCTCCTGCCGCGAAGGCCACTGCGGTGCCTGCGCCGTGCTCAAGAAGTCCGGGGACGTCGAGATGAAGATCAACGACGTACTCGAACCATCCGATCTGGACGAGGGCCTGATCCTGGGTTGCCAGGCCACACCGGTGTCGGATTCGGTCGAAGTCACCTACGACGAGTAACGAGCGGATACCTTTCTTGACGATGACGATCAACAGGCTTTCCGCAGCGAGCACGGCAGCAGTGCTGACCGCGGCTGCGCTGGCGTTCCCCGGGTCGGCCGCGGCCGCCTCCAATTCGGCCGTCAGCTCGATCCCGAGCCCCCAGGGCACGATCGAGATGCACGTCAGCGCGGACTGCGCCGGCACCACATGCAACTTCCGGACGTCGGCGAACCTGCTGACCCCGGACGGGCCGATCGGGTTCCCCGGCGACGCGTGGGCGCGTCAGACCATCACCCTTCGTAGTTCCAACAAAGACACCTGGCAGGAAGCCTCCTACAGCGCCCCGGCCGGGATGCCCCGGGAGATCAAGGGCTCCAACCACGACAACGTGCTGTCGAAGTTGTACCGGTCGGTCAACAAGGTCGAGATCTCGGCGACGTACTTCGGTGGCGGGCCGATCGAACGCTTCACCATCGACGGCGTGTCGACACCCACCAAGTGGCAGACCGGCCAGCCGAACACCGCGGACAACTTCATCATCTGCTCGGACATCCACGTGACCTGGGGCGGGGTGAACCTCACCACGCCGAGCGCCTGCGCCACGACCGGGTTCTGACCGCGCGCGCCTTCTGGATTGGCGCTCAGGCGTCGTCTACAGCCATGTGTTTGTCCACGAGCCTGCGCCACCGGCGGTGCCGGTAGGCGTAGATCCCGCGGGCAACCGCGACCACCAGGGAAGTCATTCGGTCGGCGTCGATCTCGACGGTGTCGCTGTAGCGGCACGACCGATCGGTGACCGGTTCGACGTGCAGGGTGTGATCCCAGGAACGCAGCATGCCGCCGTACTCGTGGGTGCGGATGGTGCGGGTGGTGTCGTCGACGTCGAGAACCTCGATGGTGTGCCGGTAGGCCGGGATCACGTGGAAGGCGAACAGCCATCCGGTGCCCAGGTCCCCGGCCCGGAACGGTTCGGTGCGTCCGGCCAGAGCGGGCACGCCGAACAGGCCGCGGCAGACATAGAGAAACGTCGGGACCTGCTGCATGGCCTGCCACACTCGTTCCGTGTCGGCAGGAAGAATCGTCTCAACATGGATGCGCTGCATGCCACCAATTTTCGAGAGCAGCGCGACGCCTGACTACTCGCTTTTCGTGCGGAGGCGACAATGACCCCTACCGACCGATTTCGGGCTCGTAAGCAGCCCAGACAGCAGCGCGCCGTGGAGACCCGACAGGCCATCCTCGAGGCGGCGGCTCGCGTTTTCGCCGAGTACGGGTATGCCGCGGGCACCACCAACCGCATCGCCGAAGCAGCGGATCTGTCGATCGGCTCGCTGTATCAGTACTTCCCGAACAAGGACGCGATCCTGTCGGCGCTCACCGACGCACACGTCGACGCCGGTACGGCGCTGCTGCGCGAGCGCACTGCCTCAGGCCTGCCCGAATCACTCGAAGATCTCCTGCGCCTCTTCGTCCGGGCGACCATCGACAACCACCGCGACGACACCCGACTGCACCGCGTGCTGTTCGAGGAAGCTCCTCGCTCACCGGCTCTGCTCGACCGGTTGCACCGCGCCGAAGAGGATGCCGTCGGCACGGCAAAAGCCTTGCTGGACAGCCACTCTGACGTTGCGGTGGCCGACACCGGGTTTGCGGCGCGCATGGTGGTCGCGACCGTCGAGTCGCTCACACACCGGCTGTTGGCGTGCGACAAACCCGCCGACGCCGAACAGCTCGAGGACGGCATCGTCACGATGCTGGCGGGGTACCTGCGGGACCCCAACGGCCCCCCACCTTCGCGAGCAGACGCAAAGTCGCACCAAAACCCTTGAATTTGCGCGATTTTGCGTCTGCTCGGCGGAGAAAGTCCTAGCGCGGCAGGCCGAGGAGACGCTCACCGGCGACGGTCAGCAGGATCTGTTCGGTGCCGCCGGCGATGGTCAGGCAGCGCGTGTTGAGGAAGTCGTGCACCTCGCGGTTACGCACCGCACCGCCGCCGTCGGACAGTTCCAGGCGGAACTCGGCCAGTGTCTGCCGGTAACGCACGCCGATCAGCTTGCGGGCGCTGGCCTGCGCGCCGGTGTCCTGGCCGCTGACCGCCAACTGCGCGATCCGCTGGTCCAGCAGTGAACCCACCTGGGCTGTCAGGATCAACCCGCCGAGGCGGTCCAGGTCGGCCGGATCCACGTCGGGCTGCGCGCCGAGGGTGCGCAGCAGCTCTTCCATCGGATTACCCAGTGCCGTGCCGCCGGCCATCGCCACGCGCTCGTTGGCCAGGGTCGTGCGGGCCAGCCGCCAGCCGTCGTTGACGGTGCCGACGACCATCTCGTCGGGCACGAACACGTCGTCGAAGAAGACCTCGTTGAACAGCTCGTCACCGGTGATCTCGCGCAGCGGGCGGATCACGATGCCCGGCGACTTCATGTCGATCAGGAAGTAGGTGATGCCCTTGTGTTTCGGAGCGTCGGCGTCAGTGCGTGCCAGGCACACGCCCCAGTGCGCTTTCTGTGCCGCCGAGGTCCACACCTTCTGACCGGTCAGCTTCCAGCCCGGCTCACCGTTGGGACCTTCTGCGCGAACAGCTTTCATACGCAGTGCGGCCAGGTCGGAGCCGGCGCCGGGCTCGGAGAACAGCTGGCACCAGGCCAGATCGCCGCGCAGCGTGGCCGGCACGAACTGGTCGATCTGCTCGGGGCTGCCATGCTCCAGGACGGTCGGCACCGCCCACCAGCCGATCACCAGATCCGGGCGCTCCACCTCTGCCGCAGCGAGTTCCTGGTCGATCAGCAGCTGCTCGGCCGGAGATGCGTTGCGGCCGTAGGGACGTGGCCAGTGCGGCGCCAGCAGGCCGGACTCGGCCAGGGCCACCTGACGCTTTTCCACCGGCAGCGCGGCCACCTCGGACACCGCGGCGCTGATCTCGGGGCGCAGGCCGGCCACCGACTCCAGATCGATCCGGAGTTCACGACGCACACCCTGCTGGGTCAGTGCCGAGACCCGGCGGATCCACCGGCGCCGACCACCGAGCGCGTGCGAAATCCCATATGCGCGACGCAGATACAGATGCGCCTCGTGCTCCCAGGTGATGCCGATACCGCCGAGCACCTGGATGCAGTCCTTGGCGTTGGCCTCGGCCGCGTCGATACCGGCGGCGGCCGCGACCGCAGCGGCGATCGACAGCTGGGAGTCATCGGCCTCCGAGACCGCACGCGCCGCGTCGGCGGCAGAAACCGAGATCTGCTCCGAGCGCAACAGCATCTCGGCACACATGTGCTTGACGGCCTGGAAGCTGCCGATCGGCTTGCCGAACTGCTCGCGCACCTTCGCGTACTCGGTGGCGGTCTGCAGGGTCCACCGCGCCAACCCGGCGGCTTCGGCGGCCAGGACAGCCGCGGTGATGTCGGAGAACCGCTGCCGCGAGACATCGAGCACCTGCGCGGGCGCCGAGTCCAGCACGACCCGGGCCAGCGGCAGCGAGAAGTCGGTGGCGGTGAGCAGTTCGACGCTCACACCGGCAGCACCCGCGTCGACCAGCACAACGCGGTCCCCGGCGGGCAGCAGCAACACCCCGGCGGCGTCCGCGCCGAGGACAAACTCGGCGGTGCCCGAGATCTTGTCGCCGGACAGCGTCAGGTCCGCATCCAGGGCCGCACCGGCCGTGCGCTCACCCGATACCAGGGCCTCCAGCACAGCCTCGTCGGTGACGACCAGGGTGGCCAGCGCCGTGGTGGCCACCGGGCCGGGCACCAGCGCGGCCGCGGCCTCGTCGACCATCGCGCACAGATCCTCGACCGTGCCGCCGGCGCCGCCCTGTTCCTCGGGGACCGCCACGCTGAAGATCCCTAGTTCGGCGAGACCCTGAAACGGCCCGCGCCAGGCATCGGCATCATGTTCAGCCTCGCGGACGGCGGTAGCTGTAGCAGCTGCGGCCGCCCAGCTACGCACCAGGTCACGGGCGGCAAACTGCTCGTCGGTGATGGTGGCAGACGCGCCGGACATGGTGGACCTCCTAGCCCCTAGCGCGAGAAGTCCGTGCTTCTCACTAGAACGTGTTCTAATGGTGACAGTGTTCGACCGTCAAGTCGACCCGCATCACAGCAGGACACGTCCGTGTGTTTAACGGCTCGGAGGTGTGTAGAAGGAGATCGCCGTGCGTATCGTTTTCGACGGGGCACGCGACGAGAGGGGGCCACACACCGCATGTCCAGCGCACCACAGAAGACAGGCAGCGAATCGTCCGGGTCTGACACCCGGCCGCGTGAGGTTATGAACGTGGCAGTCCTCGCCGAATCCGAACTCGGCTCCGAAGCTCAGCGGGAGCGCCGCAAGCGCATCCTGGATGCGACCCTGGCCATCGCCTCCAAGGGCGGCTACGAGGCCGTCCAGATGCGTGCCGTGGCCGAACGGGCCGATGTCGCCGTCGGCACGCTCTACCGCTACTTCCCGTCCAAGGTCCACCTGCTGGTGTCGGCCCTCGGCCGGGAGTTCGAGCGCATCGACGCCAAGACCGACCGTGCCGCACTGGCCGGCGGCACCCCCTACCAGCGGCTGAGCTTCATGGTCGGCAAGCTGAACCGCGCGATGCAGCGCAACCCGCTGCTCACCGAGGCCATGACCCGGGCCTTCGTCTTCGCCGACGCCTCGGCCGCGGGCGAGGTCGACCATGTCGGCAAGCTGATGGACTCGATGTTCGCCCGCGCGATGAGCGACGGCGAGCCGACCGAGGACCAGTACCACATCGCCCGGGTCATCTCCGACGTGTGGCTGTCGAACCTGCTGGCCTGGCTGACCCGCCGTGCCTCGGCCACCGACGTCAGCAAGCGACTCGACCTGGCTGTCCGGTTGCTCATCGGCGCCGAGGACAAACCTAAGATCTAGCGGGTGAGCCTTCCCGCTGACCTGACCCAAGCTCTGACGGCCGCGGCCCGTGTCGACCGGCTCCTGATCACCTCTGATTTCGACGGCACCCTGGCCCCGATCGTCAACAACCCGGCCGACGCGCGCCCACTGCGTGACGCCGCCAAGGCACTTGTCGCCCTCTCCGAACTTCCCGGCATCTCCACCGCCCTGATCTCCGGACGGGCCCTCGAGGTGCTGCGGGACCTGTCGGGTATGCCCGCGGCGGTGCACCTGGTCGGCAGCCACGGCGCCGAATTCGACTCCGGATTCACCCACCCCATCGATCGCGCCCTCCTCGACACGATCGCCGGTGAGCTGCAGGCGATTGCGGCCAGCCGGCCCGGGGTGACCGTCGAACTCAAACCGGCCAGCGTCGCACTCCATGTGCGTAACGCCGAACCCGCCGACGCCGACTCCGCGCTGCTGCAGGCTCATGCGGCGTCAAAGGCCTGGGATGCCGAGTTGACCGAGGGCAAGGCCGTCCTCGAGTTCGCCGTGATCACCACCGACAAGGGCGAGGCGATCGACATCCTGCGCGACGAGCACGAGGCGTCGGTGGTGATCTACTTCGGCGACGACGTCACCGACGAGAAGGCGTTCCGCCGGTTGCGCGACGGCGACGTCGGCGTCAAGGTCGGACCCGGCGAGACCTTGGCCACCTACCGGGTCGACGAGCCCGAAGATGTTGGGGCAGCACTGAAGTACCTGCTCGACGCGCGCCGCTGACGCCGAAATGACATTCCAGCAGAAGAAGTGCGAGTGGACACCTGCCGGAATGCCGTTTCGGCGGAATGGGGTGAAGCAGACTAGGCCGGCGGGCCCGACGTCCGGCCCCGCACCACCTCGGTCTCGAGCACGTCGATCACCGGCAGCCCGTCCCGCGGCGGATTGTGCAGCAACTCACCGGCCCGCCGGCCCTTGGCCATACTGGACTGCACCACCGTGGACAGGCCGCGCCGCAACGCCTCCGGCACCCCGTCGAATCCCGTGACCGTCATCTGCCCCGGCACGTAGATGCCACGGGAACGCAGATAATCCATGGCCGACAAGGCCAGTACGTCGGCGGTGCACATCAGCGCGGTGATGCGGGGATTGGCGTCCAGCGCCGCCTCGGCGGCCGCTCCGCCGGACGTCGGTAGATGGTCGTAGCTCTCCACCACCGTCAGCGTGTCCGGCGCCAGGCCGGCAGCCGTCATCGCGTCGTACACGCCGTGAATCCGTTCGCGCTGCACATGGAAATGCGGGGACAATACCCGATCCGGATCTGCCAGTGCGGGTTTCATGCTCTCGTGCGGCCAGTCCCGGCCCAGCCGCATGGTCAGCAGGCCGATGTGTTGGTGGCCCAGCTCCAGCACATGCTCGGTCAGCCGCCGCATCCCGCCGCGGTCGTCGATGCTGACCCGCGACACCCCGGGAACGTCCTTGGGTTGATCCACCACCACGACCGGCAACTGCCGCTGACGCACCACCGGCAGATACGGATCATCGTCGGAGGCCGAGTACACCACGAATCCGTCGACGCCCGCCGCGAGCACCGCCGCCGAGCCATCCTCGAAACTGCGGTTCGGCCCGATGGCCACCAATAGCAGCCCCTGACCCGCCGCCTCGCAGGATTCGGCAAGCCCCGCAACGAAATCGAGCGCAGCGGGATCACTGAACGAATAGTTGAGCGGCTCGGTGATGATCAGCCCCACCGCCCCGGCCTTACGGGTGCGCAGGGAACGGGCCACCGGATCCGGTCCGGCATAGCCCAGCCGCTTGGCCGCATCGAAGATCCGATCGCGAAGCTCGGCGGACAACTGGTCGGGACGGTTGTAGGCGTTGGAGATCGTGGTGCGCGAAACCTTCAGTTCGGCGGCCAACGAAGCCAGAGTGGCCCGCCGCGGCGGGTGGGGACTCCTTGGCATGCTTTCTGAGGCTAGCCGATAGACGAATTCCTCACCCGGTCAACCGTCCACACCGCCAGCCAGATGCCACACGCGATCGTGACGATGACGAAGCTCGGCGGCATGTTGAAGATTGCCGACACGGCGAGCCCCGCCCATACCGAGACCACGCTGATCACGGTCGAGATGGTCATTGCGAGGACCGGTCGGGCCGTCACCATGATTGCCGTCGCCGCCGGAGTGACCACGAGTGCGAACAGCAGCAGCGTGCCGACGGCCAGCACGGCCATCGTCACCGCGATGCCGAGCAGAACCATGAACAGCACCGACAACGCGCGGACCGGCACCCCTTTCGCCTCGGCCACCTGGGCGTTGACCGACGCGAACAGCAGTGGGCGGAAAACGATTACGACCGCGGCCGCCAGCACCACCAACAGCGCGGTGAACATCAGCAGCTGCTGGTGGGTGATGGCCAGCAGATTGCCGAACAACACGTTGGTCAGCGTCGACGAGTTCTTGGTGGCCAACGAATTGAAGAACAGGCCGAAGCCGGTGGCCAGGGCCAGCACCGTGCCGGTGGCCACCTCGCGGTCATGGGCCCGCTTGCCCAGCGCCCCGATCACCAGGGCCCCGCCGACACAGAAGGCCCCCAACCCCAGGCCCACCGGAAGGCCGAGCAACGCCGCACCGGTGGCACCCGGCAGTCCGATGTGCGCCAGCGCATGGGCAGCGAACGCGGTATTGCGCACGATCACGAAATAGCCGATCAGCCCGGCGGCCAACGCCACCAAGGTGCCGCCGATCAGCGCATTGCGCATGAACGCCGACGTCAGGATCTGCCACCAGTTGTGCTGATAGCCCAGTGCCAGAGCGCTTTGGGCGAACGTGCCCTGCGCCAGCAGACCCGCCGACATCACACGCTCCTCATGTACATCTGCCCCAGCGGGGTGTGGGCCACCTGCACCTGCGTTCCGTAGAGGTGGGTCAGCAGGTCCGCGTCCACCACCTGGTCGATGGCGGCGTGGTGCGCGTGCCCGTCGAGCAGATATATCGCGCTGTCGAGCACGCTGAGCAGCGGGTTGAGGTCATGGGCGACAACGAGAATCGTCACACCGAGGTCTTGGTTGAGCTTGGCCAGCAACTGCACGATCTCGTGTTGGTTGCGCAGGTCGAGTGCGGCCAACGGCTCATCGAGGATCAACATCTTCGGATGTCCGACAAGGGCGTTGGCCAGTGCGATGCGCTGCCGCTGCCCGCCCGACAGCTCGGACAGCCGCATGGTCGCGAACCCGGTGGCCTCGACCCACTCCAGGGCCTCGTCGACCCGGGCGCGGTCGGCGGCCGAGGTGCGGGTGAAACCCCAACGCCGGCCGGTGAGCCCGAGGGTCACCGCACCACGGGCCCGGATGGCCTCCCCCGCGCCTGCCGCGTAATCCTGAGGGACGTAACCGATGAGGTCGTTGTGTTCACCCGGCGCACCGCCGAGCACCCGCACCGAACCCGAGGCGGCCGGCAACAGGCCCAGGATGACCTGCAGCATCGTGGACTTGCCCGATCCGTTGGACCCGATCAGCGCCACGATGCCACCGGTCGGGATCTCGAAGGTGCCCTCCGACCAGATCAGCCGGCCCCCACGCACGGCACTGACGTCGTCGAAGACCAGCGCGGGCGGGTTGGCGGTATCAGGGTCGGCGGTATCGGGTGGCACTAGGCCTGCACTCCGAGCGCCTTGGCGAGCGCGGTCAATTGGTTCACCTGCCAAGCCTCGAACGAATCCGTTCCCGGCGCCACCGTTTCGGTGACATCGACGACCGGAATTCCGGCGCTCTCGGCGGCTGCCCGGATCTGCTGGGGCAGCGAGCCCTCGGTCTGGGTGTTGTAGATCAGCACATCGGCGCCGTGATCGGCGAGCAGTCGCAGGAACGCGTCCAGATCGGCCGGTGACGGTTCGGTGTCGTTGGACGACGCGGCCTGATAGCCCGCGGGCGTCTGATTGACCAGGCCGACCGCGGCTGCCATGTCGTCGAACACGGTTTCGGTGGCGGCATAGCGCTTACCGGGCGCCTTGGTCTTGATGTCGGTGATCAGTTGTTGGTAGGGCTGCATCGAGGTCGTGAACTCGGCGCGGCGCTGCGCGAAGTAATCCTTTGCGTCCGGAGCCATTTGGCTCAGTTCCTCGGTCACCGCATCGGCCACGCCGGTCACCGCGACCGGGTCGTACCAGGCATGCGGGTTGGCCGAGGGATCGTCGGACTCACCGACGGCGCGCAGCACGATGGCATCCGGCGCCGTGCTCTGGGCGAGCTTGGTCGCCCACTCGTCGTAGTGGCCACCGTTGATGACGACCAGTTGGGCGCCCTGGAACTTGGCCGCGTCCGCGGGCGCGGGTTCGAAGTCGTGGGGATCGACCGACGAGCCGGCCACCACGGTGGTCACCTTCGCGCAGTCGCCCCCCAGGGCGGACACGATGTCGCCCCACTGGTCGACGCTGACGACCACGTTGACCGGCGTGGTCACGCAGTTCCCACCGGCCTCGGGTTGCTGGGTTTCTTCTGAGCCGCAGGCGGCGAGGGCGAACGGTGTGGCCAGCAACAACGCGGCGGCCACGGCGCGGAGATTCAGGGGCGGGAGCACGGCGATAACGATAACCGTTTGCATTAGCCGATGCACGCCCGGATGATGATTTATTGAAAATCGTTTTCATTAAGGAGTCCGATGTCCGACCTGCTGCCCGTCACCGTCCTGTCCGGCTTTCTCGGCGCCGGGAAGACCACGCTGCTCAACCACATCCTGGCCAACCGTGAGGGCAGACGCGTCGCGGTGATCGTCAACGACATGAGCGAGGTCAACATCGATGCCGCCCTCATCGCCGGACAGGGACACCTCGACCGCACCGAAGAGAAGCTCGTCGAGCTGACAAACGGCTGCATCTGCTGCACGCTGCGCGAAGACCTGGTCGAGGCGGTTGGCGCGCTGGCCCGCCAGAACCGCTTCGACCAGCTCGTCATCGAATCAACCGGGATCTCCGAACCCATGCCCGTGGCCGCCACCTTCAGCTGGGAATTCGAGGATGGCTTCCGACTCGGCGAACTCGCCCGGCTGGACACCCTGGTGACGGTGGTCGACGCGTCCACGTTCCTGACCGAGATCGTTCGCGGGGAGGGCCTGGCCGACCGGGACCTGTCCGCCGGCGAGGGCGATGCCCGCAGCATCTCCGACCTTCTCACCGATCAGGTGGAGTTCGCCGACGTCATCCTGCTCAACAAAACCGACCTGGTGAGCCCGGCGATCCTCGACACCGTCCACACGCTGCTGCGCAGACTCAATCCGACCGCCAAGCTGATCCGGACCGACCACGGCATCGTCGACATCGGCGAGGTACTCGGCACCGGGCTGTTCGATCCCGAGGCGGCCGCCCAGACGCCGGGCTGGGATGAGGAGATCGCCGACGGACACACGCCCGAAACCGAGGAGTACGGCATCAGCTCGATGACCTTCCGCTCCGATCGGCCGTTTCATCCCCAGCGCCTCGGCGACGCGCTCGGTCAGGTGACAAGGGTCTTGCGCAGCAAGGGATTCTGCTGGATCGCGAGCCGTCCGACGATCGCCGCCATCTGGTCGCAAGCCGGCCCCAACCTGGCGATCGAACCGGCGCAGTACTGGTCGGGCACCGAGATCGCGCCGGGTCAGGAGATCGTGTTCATCGGAATCAAGCTCGACCGGGACATGGTCCGCCGGCTACTCGACGGCGCCCTGCTGACCGACGCCGAACTGGCCGAGGGGCAGCAGGCCTGGGTCGGCTATCCCGATCCGCTACCGGCCTGGAGCGTCACCCACTCGCACTGAGCAGCCTGCGTTGGGGACGAGGACGTCGTCGACCTTCTCCACCGCACGCCTAAGCTCGATTCGTGTCCGAGCACGCCTTCAGCCCCGACGAGCGCCGCGCCGTCTACCGCGCCATCACCGAACGGCGCGACATGCGCCAGTTCGTACCCGGCAGCGCCGTCGCGCCCGAGGTCCTCGGCCGGTTGTTGCAGGCCGCTCACGCAGCACCGAGCGTGGGTCTGATGCAGCCCTGGCGGTTCATCCGGATCACCGACGACGCCTTGCGCAGAAAGATCCACTCACTGGTCGACGAGGAACGGGTCAACACTGCGGACGCTCTCGGCTCACGCGGCGACGAGTTCCTGGCACTGAAAGTAGAGGGCATCCTCGACTGCGCCGAACTGTTCGTCGTCGCCCTCGGCGAGAACAGAGACCGGCACATCTTCGGCCGCCGCACGCTGCCTCAGATGGACCTGGCGTCGGTGTCGTGCGCGATCCAGAACATGTGGCTGGCCGCCCGCGCCGAAGGTCTCGGCATGGGGTGGGTGTCGATCTTCCAGCCGCTGCCGCTTGCGGAACTGATGGGCATGCCCGATGACGCCGAACCGGTCGCGATCCTGTGCCTGGGCCCGGTGCCCGAGTTCCCGGACCGGCCGGTGCTGGAGATCGAGCACTGGACCGTCGGGCGCCCGCTTCCCGAATTCGTGTCGGAGAACGGCTGGCCGGACGCACCGTCGTCCTAGGCTGGTTGCGTGGCTGAATCCGTCGACCTCAATGCCGATCTGGGCGAGGGCTTCGGCGCGTGGGAACTCGGCGACGACGAAGCCATGCTCGGGGTCGTCACCAGTGCCAATGTGGCCTGCGGTTTCCACGCCGGCGACCCGGCGCTGTTGCTGCGCACCTGCCGTCAGGCCGCGGCCAGAGGCGTGCGGGTCGGAGCCCAGGTCAGTTACCGCGACCTGGCCGGGTTCGGCAGACGCTTCATCGATGTCACACCCGAGGATCTGACCGCCGAGGTGATCTACCAGATCGGCGCACTGCAGGCCATCGCCCGTGCGGCAGGGACCACGGTCGCCTACGTGAAACCCCATGGCGCGCTGTACAACACCATTGTCAGTCACCGGGAGCAGGCCGCCGCGGTGGCGGCCGCGGTGCACGGCGTCGACGCCGGCCTGCCGGTGCTGGGTCTGTCGAGCTCGGTGTTCTTCGAGGAGGCCGGGAAGCGCGGTCTGCGCACCGTTGCCGAGGCGTTCGCCGACCGCGCCTACCAACCCGACGGCACACTGGTGTCACGCCGCGAACCTGGAGCCGTGCTGCACGATCCCGTGGAGATCGCCGAACGGGTGGTGGGCATGGTCACCACCCGGCAGACCACCGCCGTGGACGGATCGGTCATCCCGGTAACGGTGGAATCGGTTTGCGTACATGGCGATTCACCGGGGGCGGTAGATATCGCCACGGCAGTACGCGAACATCTGCTCGCCGGCGGGATTCAGCTGTCGCCCTTCACCTAGCCTGACACTCCGCTGACTATTGGTAATGATTACCATTTCCATATGCTCCGGTTTTCCCGCGTCCGCGACCAGCTCAAAGTCGCCGCAATGACCTGGTTCGTCCGGCTCCTGCGGTTGATCGTCGTGATCGCCGAGTGGTGGCCCGTTACGTCACCGACCAAGCCGGCCCGCCCGGACGATCAGCGGGGCGGCTCGATGGGCAGCGTGGGTCCGCCGTAGGGCGTCGGGATGGTGTAGCGGCCCGGCGGCGTCGGATCGGCCGTGGTCGCCAGGTCCGCCCCCGCCGGAGGACCCGCCGTGTCGTCGCCGGCAGGCCGCGGAGCATTACGCGCACCGCGAACCAGCAGGCTCGGGTCGTCATCGTGGCAGTACGTGTACAGATTCGGCTCCGGATAGTCGGCGGCCGAGGGAGGCCGACGGGGCGTTCCGTAATCACAGGCGTAACGCGGATAGATGTCGGCGGTCACCCACAGTCCGTGTTCGTGCATCGTGCTGATGAAGGCCTCCAGCGCGGAACCCCGGTAGTCGGGGAAGAGCGCATCGAGGGCCGGAACCCGGACATAGGACAGCCGCGCCACCGTGGCCAGATTTCCCAGCAACTGCACCATGGTGTCCGAGTTGTCGGTGAACAGACCGTCGATCGCGCCCAGCGTCGCCGGGGACCCACCGAGGAGCTCCCGGTAGCCGTCCTGCATCCCGGCGACTCCGGCCATCGTGTGGCGCAGATTGGTTGCCGTGGCGGCGATCCCGCTGTTGACATCCACCGCCGAAGACAGCACGACCCGGCTGCTGCGGATGATGTCCACCGTTTCGGGCAGCACCGAATCCAGCGTCGACAGCAGGAACATGCCGCCGTCGACGATCGCAGAGAGTTTCTCCGGCCCGGCGCCGCTCACGCTCAGCTCGGCCTTGACCCGCTCCAGCTTCTGCGGATCCACCTGCGCCAGAACCCCGTCCGCATGGGCCAGCAGCTCGGCCATCGGGACCGGCACGGCGGTGCGGGCGCGGGAGATCACCGCGCCGTCTGCCAAATACGGCCCGTCCTCGGATGTCGCGGCGAAGTCGACGTACTGTTCGCCGGCCGCCGACAGCGCCGAGACCCGGACCGAGCTCGATGCCGGTATCTGCACATCGTCGGCAACGCGCAGGACCGCCTCGACACCGTCCGGGGTGAACGCGAGGTGCTCGACCTTCCCCACCCGCACTCCGCGCATCGTCACATCCTGGTTGGGCAACAGCCCCCCGGACTCCGAAAGTTGAACCGTCACCTGGTATGTCGCGCCCAGTGGCCGTACCTGCAGCACGCCGGTCATCAGGTAATAGACCGATACGACGAGCGTGAGCGCCAGCGCCGTCAGAGCCGCCCAGGCACTACGCCGGGTTCCGCTCACGGTTGAGGTCCTCGACCGACCACCCGCTCCTGCAACCGCCAGAGCACGAATTTCAGGGATCCGACGAGCTGGTGCCAATCGGCCCGTTTGGGTCCGTGGAATCCGGGATCCCCCGAGAACCCGGCGTCCGGGATGGATCCGAGGACGAGCCGGTCGATCCCGGCCGCTCCCGCCATCGACGTACCCGCGGTCATCTTGACGAACGGCGCGTACAGCCGGTTCAGTGAGGCCAGGCTGGTTTGCGGGTCCACGACGACGTCGTTGAATGCGCGCGCGATCGCGTCCGCGTCGGCGATCACGCTGCGGCCGCTGGTGTCCGTTCCCGCGATGGACGGGAACTTGGCCAGGTTCTGCGAGATGTCACCGAGGGTGAGGACGAGGTCGGTCACCTGGCCGGTGTTGTCGGCCAGTGTCTCGGTGGCCGGCGCCGCGGCCTGCAGGAGATCGCTGGCTTCTTGATTCTTGGTCTGCAGCAGCTCGGCCAGTCGTGTCGTCTCGGTCATCGCGGAATCGAGTTGTGCCGAGCGGGCATTCACTGTGCCGAGTAGTCGGTTCGACTTGGCCACCAGGTCGCCGAAGGCCCGGCCGTCAGGCCCGGCGGCCTTGCCCATGCCGTTGACGATGTTGGTCAGGTTGTGGACGGCACCCCCGTTGACGAGGACCGCCGCCGAGCTCAGCACCGACTCGACCGTCGCCGCGGCCGTGGTGGAGTCGAGGCCGATGCGATCACCGTCTCGCAGCGGACTCGTCCCGGCCGTGGCCGTACGGGGCGGAATTATCGAGACGAACACATCGCCCAGCGGTGTGGCCGAGCGGAGTTCTGCTGTGCTGCCCACCGGTAGCTGAACATCGTCGCTGATCCGCAAGGTGGTCACCGCAGTGAAGTCGCGGGCGGTCATGTCCTCGACCTGACCGATGTCGGCACCGGCGAGCTTGACCTTGGCGTGCTCGGGCAGATTGAGCGCGTTGGCGAACACCACGGTCAGCCGGTAACCGCCGGATCCGAGACCCGGGGCGGGCAATGGCAGGTCGGCCAGACCGTTCGTGGCGCACCCCGCGGTCAGTAGCACGGCCGACAGCAGCCCCAGCGTTCGGCGCAGATATCCCTGTATCGCAATCATTTCTGCCCCATCGCCGCGAGGCCGTCGAGCATGTTGGTCAGCCCGAAATCGGGGCCGTAGTCCTGCAGGGTGCCGGTGCTGCACCCGAGCTGGCGCAGACCCATCATGTTGCAGACCTCCTTGGCCATCTGGCCGTCGAACACCATGCGGTCGGCCAGGAAGTGGGCGCGGATCGCACCGTTGCGCTGGTCGATCGCGTTGTAGAGGTTGTCGGCCATCAGGGGAAGCACGTCGAAGAACTCCGCGAGTTCGCGCTGGCGGTCATTCAGTGTCTGCATGCTGGTGTCGCCATTGGCGATTCCCTGCTTGATCAGGTCGCGATTTGCCGTCAGGATCTGTCCGGTCTGCTCGACGACATCGTTGAGTTGCTTGCCGGTGGTGCCCGACCCGAAGTCCTCCGCTGCCAGAATCTCGCTGAGTTGGCGTACCACGGAACCGAATTCACGTAGCTTCGCGTCGTTGCCCGCCGCGGCATCAAGCAGGGAACTGAGGTTGGTGATGATGGTGGTCACCTGTTGGCGGGTGCGGGTTCCGCCGTCGGAACTCAACCGCAGTGCACGCGACAGTTCGTCCAAGGTCCCTCTGATCTGGTCACCGTTCCCGGCGATCACTCCGTCACCCGCGTTCTGCAGGTCGGCCACGGGCCCGCCTCCTGCCCCGTCGCCCCGCAACGACGTCGCCAGCTTGTCGAGCATCCCGAGCACCCGGTCGAATTCCACCGGGGTCTTCGTGCGATGCAGGCCGATGGTGTCGCCATCGCGCAACGTGGTTCCCCCGCGGTACGGGGGTGACAGCTCGATCTGGCGGTCGGTGAGAATCGAGGTGGACAGGGTCACCGCCTCGACGTCCGCCGGTATCGCGACCGTCTCGTCGACGGTGAAGGCGACCTCGGCATAGCTGCCCTTCGGCGTCACCCTGGTGACCTCACCTACCGGAATTCCCAGTACCGCCACCACGTTTCCCACATAGAGGCCGGCCGCGCTGTCGAACTGCGCGGTGACGGTGATGCTGCGGTTGCGGTGGCCGAACAGGTGCCAGCCCACTGCGGCGGCGATCGCCAACACGGTGATCGTCGCGGCGGCCTGCACCAGGCGCTTGTGCCTGCCGATCATTTGCAGTCCTTGAGGTATGGGATCATCCCGAACTGTTCGGCCCGGCCGCTGATGGCGCACATCCAGGAATCGATGAGGGCACCGGCCGGGGCGTTGGTCTCGATGGCGTTGCCGAAGCCGGTGGCATTCGCGATCTGGCGGATCGGAACCGGTGCGATCTGCAACAGGTTTCGGAAGAGGGCATCCTGCTGCGCGAATTTCTCACTCAGCTGTTGCATCGTCGACAGCACATCGTCGACCGCGGCGCGGTCGTGCACGGCAATGGTGTGCAGTGAGTTCACCACGGACCGAAGAGACTGCATCAGGGCGTGGAATGCTGCCGACCGCGCCACGAAGTCGCCCACCAGTTCCTGCCCCTGCCGAACGAAGTTGCCGATCTCGGACTGCTGCCGTCGCAGCATGCTGGTGACGTGTTCGGTGTTCGTCAGAAGACTGCCCAGCTGGTCGCGTCGTTGCGCGATCACCGATGAGAGGGCGCGCACGTTGTCCATCGCCTGGGGCACCACCGAAGGCAATCCATCCAGTTGCCGGCTCAGCACATCGAGGGACTCAGCGATGCGATCCGCGTCGACCTGCTCGAAGGTTCTGGTCGAATCAGCAAGGGCGGCTTGTAGATCGTAGGGAACCTCGGTGTGGGCCAGATCTATGGTTCGGTCCGCGGGCACCCCGTCCCCACCCGGCCGCAGGTCCAGATAACGAGACCCGAACAGCGTGGTCACCTTGATCGCAGCGCGGGTGTCGCGGCCCACCGGAACGTCGTCGCGGACGCGGATCTCGGCCTCGACGTGGTCCCCGGCGAGGTGCACGGCGGCGACTGTGCCCACCGGGACGCCCGCGACCGCCACGATGTCGTCGGGGCGCAACGCCGCCGCCTGAACGAATTTCGCTGTATAGCGCTGATACCCGATGCCGGCCTCCTTGACCAGCAGCATCGCTGCGATCAGGCCCCCCACCGTGAGCACGGCCAGCAATCCGAGCCAGGCCTTCCTGGACACCTGGTCAGCCATTGGCCATGCTCCTGCACTTGGGAGTGTGCTTGGCGGTGCCGCCCGGTGTCGCAGCATCGACGATGATCGGCACGACGTCGTTGAGCCCCGGGAAGAATCCGTAGGCATTGACGTCACACGCATAGGCGTTCATGTAGGCCCCCTCGCCGAACACCCGTGACAGTCCCTTCAACAGCAGCGGCGTGTTGAGCCCCGTGTAGGCGATCTGCGGTTCGATGTCGAGCATGTGGCGGGTGTAGCCGGGCTCGCGGTTGAGCATGCCCCGGATGGTCGGTTGCACGTCTTGCGCGATCCGCGACAGATTGCCGGCCGCCGCCGTCGTAGCGCCCAGGGACGACACCAGGGGTTCGCGGCGATCGTCGAAGGCTGCCACCGCATTCCGCGCCGCGGTGATGGTGCGTTCGAATTGGTCGTTCTGACCGGACAAATTACCCACAACACCGTCCATCCCGGCGATCACGCGATCGAGGGCCCGGTCTTCGCCTACGAAAGTCTCAGTGAGAACCGATGTCTGGTCGACCAACCGCGTAATCGCGGCGGTGTCTCCCTGCAGCGATCCGACAACTGCGTTGGTCAGGTTGTTCACCTGGTCGGGGTCCAGCACGGCGAACAGGGGCTCATAGCCGTTGAGCAGGGTGCCGATGTCGAAGGACGGCTCGGTGCGATCGACCCCGATCACCGCTCCGCCCGGGAGCCCGGTGACCGGACCTTCACGACCGCGGTCCAACGCGAGATACCGCTGCCCGACGACGTTCTGGTAGTTGACCGATGCGACGGTGCCTGTGGTGAGCCCGTGGCCGTCCTGCACGATGAACGAGACCTTCGCCAGGATTCCCTGCAACTCGATCGCCTGTACGCGGCCGACCCGGACACCGGCCACGCGCACGTCGTCGCCCTCACGCAATCCGAAGACGTCGGTGAACACCGCCGAGTAGGACGAGGCCGGACCGCTGACGTCGCGCCGCAGCGTGACATAGACCAGCCACGTCAACACGGTGGCCACTACCAGGAACAGGCACAGCCCCAGCAGCGGCCCACGGCGTCGTACCGACTCGCCGCTCAGGGCAAAACTGGACATCGAATGTTCTCCTAGGGCTTGGGTTCGGCTGCGGTCGGGGTTCGCGTGACGACCGTTCCCCGCGCGAGGGGACCGAGGATGAGTTGCGTGGCCACCGTGGCGGGCTCGCCGGTGATCTCGCCCAACCGGTCGCGCTCGAGACCGCTGCCGACCGGGCCGACGTTGCCGCCGAACGAGGCGGGTGCCGCACTACCGGGCACCGGCGGTGCCGGAGAGATACCCGAAGGGAGAGGCGGAAACGGATCCACCGGCGGTGCCTGTGGGGCCAACAGCGGTGGTCCCACCGCGACCAGGTTGCCGTTCTCCCCGATGGCGGTGCCCGGCGGCGGCGCCAGATCCGGTGGCGGCCGATAATTCTGCGGCAGCAGGACTTCGGGGAGATCGGCGCGCACGGGCACCTCGGGGGCGGTGAGGCAGCTCGGCCCCACCAACGCTCCGTATCGCGGACAGTCGGCGCGGGTATAGGTGTAGGACGGCGTGAATGACAGGTTCACCCGTCCACGGGCGGTGTCGAGTTCGGAATCCCAGACCTCCGCAAAGAAAGTGTCGGAGAACCTGGTCATCCGCTGACTGATCGGCACGAAATGCTGGGCATTCTGCGCCAGAACACCGAGCACCGGCGTCAAATCGGTGGTGATGTGGACCAGCCGGTCGGTCTGATTGTCCAGTGACTTCACGGTGGTATCGGTGGTGTGCGCAGCCGCCGCCAGGAAATCTTCGAGGCTACGGCGTTGCTCGACGAGGGTCTGCATCGGCCCGACCGCCTCGTGCAGCGCCTCGACGAGGTCGGGAGCCGTTGCCGACAGACCGCGAGCCGCGGCGGACAGCGCCGAAATCGTCGACGGCCCTTCATCTGTCGCGACGACGGCATTCAGCTCGTCGATCAGACGATTGAGTTCGGCAGCCGATGTCAGCAGTTCGCCACGGCGGTTGTTGGTGGCCGCCCCCACAGCGGCGAGAACACCGATGGTGTGGTCCTCACGTCCGCGCCCCGCTGCCGCAAGGATGTCGTGCAGTTTGGTGATGGTGGTCTGGAACAGCACTGTCGGCAGCGCGGTGTCCTCGGCGATCTGCCCGCCATCGTGGATCGGTCCCGACGCGCCGCTCGCCGTCTCGACCAGCTGCAGTGACGACACGGCGAAGGCGTTGCTCGGCACCACCCGCGCCGCTACGCCGGCCGGAATGCCCTGCGCGTAGGTCGGATCCAGCCGGATGAAAACCTGGTTGGGCCGTTCGCCGGTCCCGGGCGTGACGCTTTCCACTGCCCCCACGAGGACGCCGCGGAACTTCACATCCGCTCGGGCCGGTAGACCGTCGCCGATGTGACGCAGTTCGGCCACCACGTGCACGTTGCGGTCGAACAGCCCGGTCGATTTCACCAGCAACACCGAGGCCACCACCCCGACGACGACGAGCGCCGCCGTGCCACGCCGGATCAGCTGCCTGCCGGTGAGGTGGTTTCCGTCCAGATCCACCATGATCGCCACGGTCAACCACCCAGCCTTGCACCGGAATTCACGCTCCACAGCGCCATCGTCAGCAGCATGTTGACGATGATCACCACCGTGATGCTCGCCCGCATGGCATGCCCAGCCGCGATACCGACCCCCTCTGGGCCGCCGCCGGCACAGAAGCCGTAGTAGCACTGCACCGTTGCCGCGATCCAGACGAACACAACAGCCTTCACGACGGAGTACACGATGTCGGGTCCGCTGATCAGCAAGGTGAAGTAGTGCAGGTAGGGTCCGAGCGATCCGCCGCTGATGAGGCCGACCATGATCTGGCACGACAGGTAGCAGATACCCAGGCACGCCGCGTACAGCGGAATGATCGCGACCACCGACGCCAGCAGCCGGGTGGTGACGAGGTACGGGATCGGCCTGATCGCAAGCGAGTTCATCGCGTCGATCTCTTCGGAGATCCGCATCGAGCCGATCTGTGTGGTGAACCTGCAGCCCGCCTGAACCGCGAACGCCAGGGCCGCCATGATCGGGGCCAGTTCCCTGGTGGTGACCAGCGACGAGATGATCCCGGTCGCCGGACCGAGTCCGAGCAGGTTCAGAAAGTCGTACCCCTCGACCGCGATCAGGGCCCCGGTGGTGATGCCGAGGACGAGGATCACTCCGGCGGTGCCGCCGCCCACCACGATGGAACCGTTGCCCCAGGTGATGTCGGAGACCAACCGGAGAAACTCGCGCCGATACCGGCGCAGAGCCAGCGGCGCGCCGTTGAGAGCGTGGGCGGAGAATGCGACGAAGTGGCCGAACCGCGCCACCGGCCTCGTCATCACGGGCTGGGTCATCTCACAATCCCGTCCGTGGGAAGAGCATGGTGTAGAGCTGGCTCACCGCGACGTTGACCGTCATCAACACCAGAACCGATTCCACGACGGCCGCGTTGACGGCGTTGGCCACGCCGGCCGGGCCCTGACTGGCGGCGAGCCCCTTCTGGCAGGACACCACCGCGACGATCGCGCCGTACACCGCCGACTTGAACAACGCGAGCAGCATGTCTCCCGTGGTGGCGAACGACGCGAACGTGGCGATGAAACTGCCTGGTGCACCGCCCTGTACGTAGACGTTGAACAGGTAGCTCGACAGAAAGCCGACGAAGCACACCACCCCGGTCAGCGCGACGCCGATCACGATCGCGGCTGCGAAGCGGGGCACGACCAGCCTGCGGACCACGGAAACGCCCATCACCTCCATCGCGGCCGTCTCCTCGCGCATGGTCCGGCAGCCCAGATCCGCTGTCATCGCGGCCCCCACCGCCGCTGCCAGCAGCAGCGCGGCGACCAACGAGGCGGCCTGCCGAACGACGGCCAGTCCGCTGGCCGCACCGGCGAACGAGGTCGCGCCGACCTGACCTGCCAACAGCGCGAACTGGATTGACAAGGTGACCCCGATCGGCAGCGCCACCAGGATCGTCGGCATGACGGCTGCGCCGGCCATGAACGCCGCCTGCCGAACGAACTCGGCCCACTGAAATCGCCCGGTCACCAGGTCGGTGACGCAGAACCGGATCGTCGCCAACCCGAGTACCACCTGCTCGCCGACGGTGGCCATCGCGGCTACCGGATGACGCCGCAGGTACCCCGCACCCACCTGGACAACACGGGAACTGGTGTCCCGCACTGTCATCTGGCCAGCCGCGCAGTGGTCTCCAACCGACGCAACTTGCCCGACGACGTCTTCGGCAGCCACCCGGTCGGGACGACGTGCACTTCCCGCGGACTGATCCCGAGCTGCCGATAGATCCGATCGGCGATCTCGCCACGGATCCGCGCGGTCTCGGCGCTGTCGGAGTGCAGGGCCGACTCGGCCACCATCGAGAAGCCCTCACCGGCCGCCGCGGTGGAAAGTCGCACCGCGGCAACGCCTCCCGAGCGCACCCCGCTCACCCCAGCCACGCTTCGTTCGATGTCCTCGGGATGGACGTTGCGGCCGGAGATGATCAAAATGTCCTTCTTGCGGCCGCAGATCACCGGTTGTCCGTCATCGGTCAGGTAACCGATGTCCCCGGTGCGGAACCATCCGTGGGAATCGGTGGCGGCGTCGATGCCGTCGGCGGTGCGGTATCCGCGGGTCACATTGTCGCCGCGGATCTCCAATTCGCCGGTCGCAGGCGATTCCACCACCGAACCGTCCTCACTCACCACGCGGATCTCACAGCCCGGCAGCGGCGGTCCGAGCGCCACCCGTTGCCCGCAAACCCGGTACTCGTCGCCCGGGCGGACGAACGACACCCCCAGCGTCGCCTCGGCCATCCCATAGGCCGGCACGATGGCGTGCTTGCGCAAGCCGAAGCGGGCCGCAGCGGTGGTCAACCGGTCGAGGGTCGCCACATCGATTGCCTCGGCGCCACTGAGCGCAAACCGCAACGTCGACAGATCGTAAGCACCGTCGGCAGCCTTGCCGAGCCGCCGGGCAAGCACGGAGTAGGCGAAATTGGGTGCGGCCGTCATGGTCCCGCCATACCTGGTGATCAGCTCGGCCCACAGCAGCGGATCGCCGAGGAAGTCGACCGGCGTGACCTTGACGGTATCGATGCCCAGACACATCGGTGTGATCAGAAAGCCCATCATTCCCATGTCGTGAAAGAGCGGCAGCCAGCTCACCACGACATCGGCTTCGGCGTCGGCCGCTGAAGCTGCGGCCATCCCGACCAGGTTGGCCTCGATGTTGCGGTAGCTGATGGCGACGGCCTTGGGACGGCCGGTCGATCCGGAGGTCAACTGCTGGAAGGCGATCGCATCCTCGTCCGAGTCCACGATGCGCCCCGGGGGTCCGTCGAGCACATCGGGCAGCAACACAGTACGCACCCCGGCGGCGGACAGCGCCTGGGCGGCCGGAAGGAACGGGCTGCCGACCACCACGGTGGAGGCGCCGATCGCCGACAGCGTCGGCTTCAAGTCGGCCGCCCACTCCGCGATCTCGGTGCGGTGGGTCGGATGATGCAGCATCGTCACGGCAGCACCGGACATCCAGATGCCCTGCACCAGCGGGGCGATCTCACCTGGCGCGCCGGCCAATACGGCCACGGCGTCCCCGGGGAGCACTCCGGCGCGCTGCAGCCCTCCGGCGATGTTGCAGCCGGCCTGATGCACCTGCGCCCAGGTTGCCGTTGTCAGCTGGTCGAGCCGAGATCGTCCGTCGGCGTCGACCGGTGCCGTGGTGAGGCCCCGGGAAGTGACCTCGGCCCCAATCTGCAGTCTGGACAGGACGGAGTTCACGGCTGTCCCGGCGGGTTGCCCGCCGCGCTCATCGCACCGGAGCCGGCGAGCCTGCGGTTCTCCACCAGCTCGACGAGGGCACCGACGGTCTTGCACTCGAACACATCGTCCTTGTCGAGCACGACACCGAATCGGTTCTTGATCTCGGAAACCCCGAGTGCGAAGGACAACGAGTCGAACCCGAGATCCCCGACGAGCTCGGAGAAATCGTTGACGTCTTCGGCGGGCAGTTCGAGTTCGTCGGTGATGAACTCGATGAGGAATTCGCGTACTTCTGACACGGCCTGGCTACCTTACTTTCCGATCTTGCGGCGAATCACCATGTGAATGGGTATTTGAAGGAGGGCGAACATGCCAACGGCGACAAGGCATCCCGTGACGACGGTGCCGACATCGAACTCGCCGTACATGATGGTCGACGCGGCCGCCACAATGTGGGAGAACGGGTTGAGGTTGATACTGAACCGCAGCCAGTCCGACAGGAACACCGAGGGCATGAGGGCCTGGCTGATGAACAACACCGGCAGCGCCAGCGGCAGCATCGCCACCGGCGCCTGCGGGTTGAGTGTGCGCAGCGCCACCAGGTAGAACAACGAGCTGTAGGCCGCCGACCACAGGAACATCAGCACGACAAGCAGTGCGCCGGTGAGGATCCCGTCCCGCAGCGGGGTATCGAGCAGGGCCAGCAGGGCGATCACGATGACCGCCGCGGGCAGGATCCGGAACATCTCGAATCCGAACTTGGCCGCCATGATCTGGCCGGTCGACACTCCGTAGAGACGGAGTCGATCGGTGAAACCGGACCGAATTTCGTCGATCAGGGTGCCCGCGCCGTAGCCCGCCCCGAGCATCGGGATCAGCATGATGAGGCCGGGCGCGATGTAGGCGGTGTAGGACGACAGCGGAAACCCGGGCAGATCGGCGACCCGCTGGAACATCGAGCGCACGAAGATCACCAGGACCACCGGAAAGACGATCGGGAAGATGAACCCGAAGACCGGCTGCCGCAGGCCCACCACGACATAGCGGCGGAACAGTCGCAGAGTGTTGGACAACGATTTCATCGGGTGGCCTCCAGGAACGCGTCGCGCAGCGAGGTCGACCGCACTTCGATGTCGGCCTCGCCCAGTCCGATTCGTTCCAATGCGGCGCTGAGCTTGCCGAGCGCCGAAGCCGACGCCGAGTCGAGTGCGGTCGTCAGCCCGGTGTCCGTGGTGCGTTCGACCGCATAGCCCGTGGCGGCCAAGGCCCGCACCGAGTCCTCGGGTATCGCCGCCTCCGACGAGATGGCCGCGACGAATCCGTGGCTTCTGGTGAATTCCTGGGTCGATCCGGATGCGACCAATGTGCCGTCCTTGATGATTCCGACTTCGTCGGCCAGTGAGACCGCCTCGTCCATGTCGTGGGTGGTCAGCACGACCGTGCGGCCTTGCGAGCGCAGGGATCGGATGGCGTTCCACACCTCTTGCTTGCCCTCGATGTCGAGGCCGCTGGACGGCTCGTCGAGGAACAGCATCTTCGGGTCGTGTGCCACTGCCAGTGCCACGTCGACCCGGCGGCGCATACCACCCGACAGGGCGCCGACCTTGCGGGTGAGGTACTTGCCGAGGCCGAATTGCTCGACCAGCTCATCTTCCCGTTGCTGCCGTTGGCCTTTCGGCCAGCCGGCCATCGCCAGGCTCATCCGGATCTGCTCGACCGGCGACATCCAGAGGTCGAGCGCCACCTCCTGCAGTGCCACGCCGATCAGCGGCCGGAGCGCATCGGTGTCGGCCACCGGGATACCCAGCACCTCCAGCCGGCCGCTCGTCGGTGCGAGCAGCGTCGTGGCCATGCGGATGGTGGTGGTCTTGCCCGCGCCGTTCCGTCCGAGCAGGCAGTAGACCACCCCGCGGGGCACGGTCAGACTGAGCCCGTCGACCGCACTGGTCTCGGCACCCGGATACGACTTGGTGACGTCGTCGGCGAGCAACGCCGGCGACGAATCGTCTTGGTTGTCTTCAGGCATGGGTCGTTCAATCTCCGACTCTGGGAAGGACGTGGCGTTCCAGCTCTTCGGTCAGGTGGATCCCCTGCGCGGTGAGGTCCACGTCGAGGGCGGTGTAGAGCGGAAAGCTGCCGCCCGTGGGCGTGTCGTTGACCTGATGGATGGTCCCGGTGCTCACACCTGTCACGTTGAGATCGACCACGGTCCGGACCAGTTCGACAGGCTTGCCACGCCAGGTGGCTTTCCGGGTTCCCTCCGAACGCACGCTGCCGGTAACCGTGGCGCCGCCACCGCACGAGCCGGTGAGCTCACGGGGTTCACCGGCGTCTCCCAGGTCGATTCCACCGTCCACCGCGCATTGCAGCGAGACGCGGGAATCGAGCGGGTTGACGATCGTGATCGCGTCGAGCGTGCCGGCTCCGTTGGCAGCCTTCGACACCATCCCGGTCTCGTACGGGAACCGGTCGCCGGTGTAGTACTGCTCGACCTGCAACTCGTCACGCCGCGCGCCGGGACCGATGGTCAGCACCCCGGAGGTGGGCAGCGACGTGGTCTCGTCGAGGTAGGTCACCGAACCCGAAATCTCCAGTGGATAGGTCCCGAAGGGCGAATCGGGGCGCGGTTCGGCGGCCGGTTCGCCCGCGGCATCGGGATACTTCAGCAAGGCGTAGGCGTGGCCAACTGGCCGCCCGGCCTCTTCGTTCACCGAGGCACACCCGGCCAGCAGGCCGGACCCGAGCACACACGCACCGGCAGCCGTCACGAATCTGTTCACCGGGCTGCGCCCGCCCCGGCGAGCGTCCGGTTCAACCTGCGATGCCGGTGGCTGAAGAACGCAGACAGCACCCGGCTCATCACCTTGCCCCAACCCGGGATCAGACCCATCGGGGCCTGCGGCGCGAGAGTGATCTCGTCGGTGACGATCGTCTTGTTCCCCGCGGGCTCGAGGGTCCGGTGATGCACCCAGATGCGCATCCCGGTCATGATCGACTCTTCACGGAACATCCGGCCCGAATCGATCCTGGCGATCGTGATGTCGTCGAACCCGAACGGCACGATGCCGAACAGCAGCAGAAAGCTCTTGCCGATACGGGTGCCCGGCGTGACGTCGGCGATCGAGCGCCCCCTGAACTGACGCGGCATCGTCATCTTGAGATAGGGGCCCATCTCATCGTTGATGCCCTCCTGGGTGGTGACGCGCTCCCACACCTGATCCACGGGGCAGTCGATCTCGCTGACCTTGCGGAAGACGTGTTCTTGCGTGTGAATGGATCGCATGTCGGTTCCTCTAATTGCTTGACGGGGAAAGGTCTCTGGCGGCATCCGCGACGAACGAACCGCTGATGTCGACGACGGCCGGAACGCTGTCGGCTCCGATGTAGTCGGGCATCATCTCGCCGATCTGGTGGATGCGTGTCGGCAACAGCTGGCTGTACCACTCGAACAGCGGCACCACGAGCGCCACCGTGACGTAGTCGACACCGTCGGCTGCCAGTCCGCCGAAGAACGCCTGCCAGATCTGCTCGATCATGCCGACCCTTCGGTGCTTCTTACGTACTCCCTGGGTGGCCAACTCGGCGATCCGTTCGGGTGCGATGTCTTCGAAGAACGAATTCCACTGCGGGTACAGGATGTTGCGACCGTCGCGCAGCGTGCTGAAGCTGTCCAATCCGAGTGCGGCATCCACCCGCAGCCCCCGCAGCACCGCGACCGGTTCGTTTCCGGCGTCCTCGCTGAACCCCACGAAGATCTCCGACGACCGCTCCCACGGCCGGTAGTGCACCATCTCGCCGGCCTCGATGTCCGACTCGCTCGCGTAGTCGTTCTCCAGCCCGAAGATGCGATATTCCACGCTCTTCGCCCAGTTGAATCTCGCGTCGCCCGGACGTACCCGGTCGACGCGAAGCAGACTCGTAGTCATGCGTTGGTGAATTCCCTTCTGCGGGCTCGCAAGATGCGGTCGCCCTCCATGGCGATGGCAGCTATCACGTCGGCGGCCGTCTGTTGACCGACGAGGGGGTTGACGAAAGTCAGCTTGAGCGCCTGGGTGCCACCCGCGGTGGAGCGGCCGATCACCGCACGCCCAGACTCGGCCAGGGCGATCCGGATCTCCTGGTTCACGTCGTCGCATTCGACGTCGGACAGGTCGGGATGCTGCCAGCGCACCACGACGGTGTTCGTCGCGACCGGGGCCACCAGGTCCAGCCGTGGGTGGTCCGGCACCGCGCCTGCGGCCGCAGCCGCTGCCGCGCAGGTGGCATCGATCATCTCGCCGAGCCGTTGCCTGCCGAGGGCCCGCAAGGTCACGAACACCTTCAGCGCGTCGAATCGGCGGGTCGTCTGAAGCGACTTGCCGACCAGATTGACCACATCTTCAGCCGAATCCTGCAGTGGATTCAGGTAATCGGCGTGATCGGCCAAGATGTCGAAGGAGTCGCTCCGGCGTACCAACAGCGCGCTGCAGCTGATGGCCTGGAACAACAGCTTGTGGAAGTCGACGGCAACGGAATCGGCCATCTCGATCCCGCGGAGCAGGTGACGATGAGTGTCGCTGAACGCCAGGCAACCACCCGCGCAGGCGTCGACATGGGTCCAGATGCGATGCTCGCGCGCAACGGCGATCGCCTCCGGCAGTGGGTCGATCGCACCGAAGTCCGTTGTGCCGGCTGTGAGTACCAGCGCGATGATCGGCGTGCCTGCCGTATTCGCCCGATCGATGCAGTCGACGAGTCCGTCGACGCGCATCCGTCCGTCCGCGTCGGTCGGTACCTCGACGACAGCTCCCGACAGTCCGAGGATTCGCAGTGCCTGCCGCACCGAAAAGTGCGTCTGAGGGGTGCACAACACGCGCCAGGAGCGCGCCTCGACCGGTAGGCCCGAGGACAGATCGGATCCGAACCGGTCGCGGGTGAACACGTCTCGGGCCATCAGCAGTGCCTGCAGGTTGGACTGGGTCCCCCCGCTGGTGAACGTGCCGTCGGCACCGTCGTCGTAGCCGAGCGTGGCGCACAGGTCACGGATGACCTTCTGTTCGACAGCGGTGGCCGCGGGTGCCTGATCGAAGGAGTCCAGCGACTGGTTGAAGGCGCTGACCAGAATCTCGGCGGCCAGCGACGACAGCGTCGGTGGGCAGTGCAGATGTGCCAGATAGCCAGGATGGGTAACGACGGCGGACCGGCCGGACAGCAAGCCTGCTGCCTCACCCAGCGCGCGTGACAGCCCGATTCCCGCCGGATTGTCGAGACTGAACTCGTCGACAGTTCTGCCTACCTCGGCATAACCGGTCACCAGCCCCGGCCGCTCTGGATCACGCAGCTCGGTCCCGGTCCAGATGGCGGCCAGGGTCAGCGCTTCGCGATACGCGCTCAGTCCGTCGGGGGTGAGAAAGTCATCCGCGAACGGGCTCGGATCGGTGGTCACTGGGCCCCCATCAAGATGTTGTCGGCCGGCCGCTGCCGCTGGACGAGCCGCACTGCGGAGTCAAATGCATTGAGCGCGTCCGACATGTCGGCTTCGTCGATGGTCAGCGGCGGCAGGAAGCGCACCACATTCCCGTACTGTCCACCGGTTTCCACGATCAGGCCGTGCTCCAGGCAGGCCAGTTGTATCTGTCGGGCCAGTTCCGGGTCCGGTGCCGCGGCACCGTGTTCCCGCGGAAGCATCGGGTCGACGATCTCGGCCGCCAGCATCAGGCCGACGCCCCGCACGTCGCCTACGATCTCGGATTGCGCTGCAACCGATTTCAACCCTTCGAGGAAGGCAGCACCCATCGTCTGCACACGGTCGGACAAGTGGGTCTCGACAGCGAACCGGATCACCGCACTGGCTGCGGCGAACGCCATCGCGTTGCCGCGGAACGTACCGGTGAAAGCCCCGGGCTCCCACACGTCATAGCGTTCCCGGATCACCAGCACCGCGATGGGCAGTCCGGAACCGAGCCCTTTCGAGATCACCATCATGTCCGGTTCGATGTCGCAGCGTTGAAAAGCCCAGGCCGGCCCGGTCCGGAACATCCCCGCCTGCACCTCGTCTGCGATCAGCGGAACGTCCAGTCGGCTCGCCGTGTCCCGCAACGCCTTACCCCATCGGTATGGCGCGGGGATCACGCCACCCTCGCCCAGCACGAACTCCGCGAGGACAGAGGCCGGCGCGGTGACACCGGAGTGGGGCCGGGTCAGGTTCTCGACGGCCGCCACCGCGAGTTCGACGCCATCGTCCCCACCGACGCCGAACGGGCACCGGTAGTCCTGCGGATACGGCAGGAAGGTGGCCCGCGGAGCCAGCACCACAGGTTGGCTGCGCAATCCGCCGCCCGAGCTGGCCGACCGCGCAGCCCGGGTGCAACCGTGGAAGCCGCCTTGCACGCCGATGTGTTCGCGTCCGCCCGTGGCGATCTCGGAGAGCATCAGCGCTGCCTCCACCGCGCTGGCTCCGCTCGGCGAGCACAGGTGCACCCGGCCGTCACGCGCGAGTCCGGGCGGCAGGATGGACAGCAGATCCTCGACGAATCGCTCCCGGGTCGGGGTGTGAAAGTCGAGCGACTGCCACGGTTCTCCCGATTCGAGGGTCTTGGCCACGGCCTCCCGGACCACGGGATGATTCCAGCCAAGCGACATCGCCCCGGCCGCGGCCAGGCAGTCGACGTACCAGCGGCCGTCGGCGTCACGCAGACGAGATCCGGCCGCTTCGACCGGCCGGATCGGCAGCCGCCGCGAGTAGGTCGCCGCACCCGACTCCCGCATCACAGCGCCCCCTCGGCCGGCCGCGACGATTCCGTACGTGGATGTGCGAGAAGCCGTCTCAGGGATGCGGTGAGTGACCGGTCCTCGGTCTGCCAGAAACCACCGTCGCGCGGGATCGCCTCGGCCAGTCGGCGTCGCGCCTTCCCGAGCTGGTGATAGGGCAGTTTCGGGAAGAGGTGGTGCACGGCATGAAACCGCAGCCCCAGCGGCGCCCACAGCTCGCCTACGATCGGCATCGACGGATGGTCGATGGAATCGAGGATCTGTTCGGGAAACGTCATCCGCTCGTTGCGGCTCTCGTAGCGATGTGCCGCCAGCACCCGTACCCAGTTGACGAACAGCACCGCCGCCACGATCAAGTAGGCCTCGAGGAGACGGTTGGGTGAGTACATCCCGCCCACCAGCAGCGCCAGCATCACGGCGAGGTAGGTGAAGCAGGCGATTTCCTGCACCAGCCAGGAGCGCGGCGTCCGGCCCTCGGGCAGTTTGCGGACGAAGTCGGCGTCGATCATCAGCGCCGAGGCCCGGGTCAGGACGTAGGAGCGGATGCCGGGGACCAACCAGCTCAGCGGTGCCAACACGAGAAATCTCAGCACGAATACCAGCGGGCCGAGCAGAGCGGTGAACGGCAGCGCGATCACCCGCCAACGCGGCTCGACCGCATACGGTACGTACTCACCATCGTCGGCGGTGCCGTAAGTACGGGACCCGTGATGATCCTGGTGGAACTCGTAGGTGAATTGCGGTACCAGCAAGGGAATTCCGCACACCATGTGCCATACCACCGAGAACCAGCGCAGTTCCTCGGGCGCATGGACGATTTCGTGGACGAACAACACAGCGCGGTAGAACGCCAGTGCGGCGATCGCCATGCAAGCGATGGCCACCGGTGAGGCCAGTCGGTCAGCGGGACACATGAAGAATGCGGTGTAGCCGACCAGAACGCACACGGTGAGGTCAACCCAGTAGATCCACTGCCGGCGGGCAGCCAGATCGGCGACCAACGACCGAGCCTCTGCCATCGAAATACCGAGCACATCCCTGGAACCCGTCCCGACGGGCGTCTGGCGGATATCACTGGTCATCGGGTGAACTCCGTGATCAATTCAGACGTGGACACTCGCCGAATGCCGAGCTCACGCGCGGCCTTGCGGGAGTCGTAGTACACGTGACGGGCCATCAACTCGACGTTCTCGGGCACCAGCGCATCGTCGTGACGCGCAGTGCCGGCCAAGTCGCGCACGACGCGATTTCCGGCTCCGGCGGCTCGGAGCAGCCCCATGGGCAGGGTACGAACGCGATGGTTCCGCCCAACGGCTTCGACCAGCAACTCCGCGATCCGTCGGTAGGTCAGGTTTGCACTGGACAGGATGTACCGCTCACCGGAGGCGCCCTTCACCATGGCGGCGGTGGCTCCGATGACGAAGTCGCGGGCCGAGCAGACGGCAGTCCCGCCCGGCGGCACTCCGCGCAGCAGACCGCGTCGCGCCGCCATCAACAGCCCCTGCCACGATCGTGCCGGACCGGATGCCGGCGCGAAAACCGCTGCGGGATTGACCACCACGGCGTCGAGCCCACGTCCGACGAAATCGAGCATCACGCGCTCGCCGGTACGTTTGGTGGCGGCATAGACGTTGTCGAGCACAGAGTCCCGGACATCGAACTGCTCATCGGCCACCACGTCATCGGGTGGATAGCCGATGGCCGCGGTCGACGACACATGTACGACGCGCTGGACTCCGTTGCGGAGTGCACTCTGCGCCACATGATAGGTACCCAGCACGTTGACGTTCCAGACTGCATGGGCCAGACGGGAATTCGGCGATGCGATACCGGCGAGGTGGTACACCTGCGAGATGCCCCGCATGGCTACGTCGACGCTGGACTCGTCGGTGACATCGGCGCGGACCACCTCGACATCACGGCCCAAACCCCCCGGTTGGGCCGCAAGGTCGTCGGGTCCGGTCATCACGGTGACCGCCTCACCATTGCCAACCAGCTCGGCGACCAGCGCACTACCCAGATACCCGGCGCCTCCCGTGACCAGGATTCGGCCGGCCATCACAGCGCCTTCTGGTAGACGCGGTGCCGTTTGTCCGGCTCGGTCTTCATCTGCGCGGCCAGGGAATTCGACCACACGTTGTCCTCGTGCAGCCAGGTGGTCGCCACGGACGAATAGCCGCCACTGGTGCTGGCACGGACGATCTCGCCCGCCAGGATCCGGCCGATACCGGCCCCGAACTGGGTTTCCGCCGCACCGATGAGGACCACGACCGCAGTGTCGACGCCGCGGATCCGTCCCCCACGCTTGGCCGCGATGCGCAGCAACATCGACGGGGTGAGTCGGCCGGATTGTCCGGTGATCTCGTTGACATCGGGCAGCATCAACAAGAACCCGACCGGTGTCCCGGCGGCCTCGACGATCCGGACGAGACGGGGGTCGATCAACGGCCGCATCTCGGAGGCCATCCCGGCGAACACCGCTTTGCTCAGCGGGACGTTCTCTGGATGGCGAGCGAAGGAATCGTTGTACAGGACCCGGAGAGTCTCCAGTTCGTTGTCGAAGTCCCCCATCCGAACGGACCGCACGGTGGCGCCCTGCGCATCCATCACCGCGTCGGCACGCCGGACCAGTCGATGTTGGACTGCGCTGCCGGCCCCGGTGTCCCATCGGTAGCAGGCGCTGTCGAATTTCTTTTGGTACCCGGCAGACTCGACGAGTCCCAGATAATGCTGCGGGTTGTAGGGCTGCATGAGGGTTGGCGGGGTGTCGTAGCCCTCGGCGAGCAGCCCCACCTCCTCCCGCGTCGAATAGCTGTAGGGTCCGATCATCTTGTCCATGCCACGGCGACGCACCCAGTTCTCCGCGGTTTCCAGCAGCGCGCCGGCCACATCGTCATCGGCCGTGCTCTCGAAATGCCCGAAGAACCCACAGTCGCCGTACCGCTTGACGTACTCGGAGTCGATGCTGGCCGAGATCCGTCCGACCGGCTTTTCGCCCTGGTAAGCAACGAAGTTCGCGAGCTCGACCTCGCGGTGCAGCGCGTTCTTCGTGGCGTTCATCTTCGTCCGCATGACCCGGCGCAGCATCGGCCGCCACCGGGCGTCGCCGCGATAGAGGTGCCACGGAAGGTCCACGAACCGTCTGGCGTCCGCGGGCGAGGTGACCTCACGGACGTCCAACGATGTCTTCAGGTCACTTGGCACGAACGATTCCCAGGTCGTACGCCAGTTCCGGATTTCCCTTGCTCTTCCAGAGCGCGCCGTCCATGTAGAAGTGATGCAGCACGAACATCAGCGGGACGGCGAAGATGACGGTGTCCAGCTGTCCGGCGAGGATGCCCAGCAATGCCAGACCCGCCACGTAGAGCGGAAGTGCCTTACGCGTCGACAGCCGGGCCAGCAGCAGCTTCTTCTCGCGCGGATCCTGCGAGGCCGCGAAGCGGGTGTTGTTCCGCGTCCAGTTGATCAGGTGGTACTGCAGGCTGTGGGTGGTGGTGGCGATCAGGATGAGGGCGAACAGATCCGACACCAGCAGGTAGGACAGGTTGTAGGACAGCGCGGCGATGATGAATGTGGCCACCGCCATGGGAGGCAGCGTCGTCTGCCCGTCGCGGCGCAGCCTGACCTGCTCGGCGACCGCCAAGGCGAGCAGTACCGCGGCGACCGCGTAAGCGATCACGATGAGCGCATTGGGAATCGGCGGCACCGGCACACTCAGGTTCGAAAACGGCAACCTGTGGCCGAACACCTCGTACTCCGAGAAGTGCAGTCCGTGGCTCGCCCGGTAGAGAACCGGCGCCAGGCAGGTCGCATACAGCGCGTACTTCAGCCGGTTTCGCGGTCCCTTGTACCCGTTCTTCGATGCGTAGATGTTCATGATCCCGAAGTGCTGCTTGAGGACGTGAAAGACCTGCCAGTACGCCCAGATTGCCAACAACGGCACCAGCCAGCCACCGAACCAGAGCACTCCGACGATCGTCGCGACGACGGCGAAGCTCAGCAGGTAGTGCACGCGGTACCGCGATCGCTCCCGGGGATCGAGCCACACCCGCACCGTCGTGGTCAGCACGTGCGGCAGGTCTGACAGGAGCGAAAATGCCACCGCCCCAACCAGAAATACGCCCTTGTGACTCTCCGCTGCGAACAGGATCGCCGACAGCAGTGCACCCAGCCCGAAGACGAAGTAGATGTCGACTCGGCGGCTGACGAACCAGCCCGGCTGATGTTCGCCGTCTTTCGGTCGCGGTTGACGAGTGTCCGTGGCGACACCGGCCGTCCCGATGGGCATTCCAGCGGCCATCCCAACCCCTCCTCGTAGCCTCGACTGCCGGCCTCTAATGAAAATGGTTATCGTTATCGACATAACGTAGGGTGGGCGCCAGCCCCTGTCAACGCCGATTTCACCGGGGTTGCCGAAATGTGGCGCCCGCCACACGGGTGCGGTAAAAGCCTGCCCGGAACCGAGATTCGACGAGGAACACACCGTGACGGCAACGATCGACGACGACACCATCGCCCCGGTCGGTGACGACGGACCGGGAACGAGCCGACTCGGCCGACTGTCGGTGGCCGCAGGCGCGGCCGTCCTCGTCGTCGCCACAGCGGCCTCGGCACTGCTGGGCTCCCAGGTGTGGCAGCACCGGAAGGTCGACGCGGCGGGCCACCGGGCACTGGCGGCGGCGACGGCCTATGCCGAAACGCTGACAAGCATCGACAGCAACCGGGTCGACACGAACTTCACCGACATCCTCGACGGCGCCACCGGCGAGTTCAAGGACATGTACACACAGTCGAGCGTTCAGCTACGAAGGCTTCTCATCGACAACAAGGCGACGGCGCATGGGACCGTGGTGGATTCGGCGATCAAGTCCAAGTCCACCGACGAAGTCATCGTCCTCCTGATGGTCGACCAGACGGTGACCAACGCAGCCCTGCCCGATGCCCGAATCGACCGCAGCCGGATGAAGCTCACCATGAAGAACGTCGATGGACGTTGGCTCGCCGCCAAGGTCGAGCTTCTCTAGACCGGGACAGGAGCACAAATGACCGAACAGACCGACGTAGACATCGCACCGGATGCGCGCAGCTCGGCACACCCGGTGCGCAGGGCACTCACCGGCCTGGTCGCCATCGCAATCCTCGCCGGATCCACGTTCGTCGGGTGGCAGTGGAAGCAGCAGCGGGACAACGCCATCGCCGCACACGAGGGCCTGGGAGCAGCGCAGCGATTCGTCGGCGTGCTGACCAACATCGACGGCGCCCGCCTCGACGAGAACTTCAGGTCGGCAGCCGACGGCTCGACCGGTGAATTCAAGGACCAGTACGCGAAGTCCAGCGAACAGCTGCGCAGGCTGCTCACCGAGCACAAGGCCGTGGCACACGGCATGGTGCTGGAATCGGCCGTCAAGTCGGCCACGCCCGACACCGTCGAGGTCCTGCTTTTCGTCGACCAATCGGTGAGCAACTCCGCCAACCCCCAACCGCGACTGGACCGCAGCAGGATCCGGATGACCATGAAGAAGATCGACGGACGTTGGCTCGCAAGCAAAGTGGAACTCCCTTGACGACGCCGTGCCATTGTCCGGCGCTACCGCAGATGATCCAGCAGGGCACCGTCGCCGCCGAAGTAGCGGTCGCGCCAGCGATCGAGTAGCTCACTGTCATCGATGTCGTCGGGATGGAACCCTGCTGTGAAGTACCGCCGAATCTGCGGCAGCACTCCGGAGAACAGCGGTGAGCGCGGTAACGCGGCAAGGCTTTGGAGGGTCCGGGCAGGATGGCGCCAGGCCCAGCTGTCGGAGCCCACGGACAAGAGCAGCACGACGGCTCTGGTGAGGAACAGAAACAGCACGGTGGCCATGGCTGCCCGGCGCATCCGCTCGGTCCCACCGACGTGCCGGTACACGTCGAACGCCACGGCTTTGTGCTCCATCTCCTCGATCGCGTGCCAATTCAGCATGGCCCGAACCTCGGGATCGGTCAGCTGCCGCTGAATCCAGGGCGTATCCAACACCTGAGCGCCCAGCACCGCGGTCAGGTGCTCGACAGCGGCCGTAGCAGCCAACGCGAATCTCACAACGACGCTCGGCAACCGGTCATGCTGCCGCTCAAAACTTTTGACCAGCTTGGCGCCGAGCCGGTCAATACCGCCGGTGGCCCAGTAGCCCATTCTGATCAGTTCCACGTTCAACGCACGATGCTGCAACCCGTGCGTCATCTCTTGACCGATGAAACCGGCGACCTGGGCTTTGAGCCACGGGTCGTCGATCTGGTCGCGGTAGCTGCGGACGGAGTGGATGAAGAACTCCTCTCCCGACGGGAAGAATCCAGACAGGAGCGCGACCAGATGACTCAGTGCGATGTCGCCGGCGACGAAATGGCGTCGCGAGGGCGACGTGGGGTCGAAAGAAAATGAGATCCTCCGTGTGGCAACTGGTTTCGGCGCAGAGCCGGAACGGCCATTCCCCATTGCGATCCCTTCGGAAGTATGCCACCCACCCACGACTTATTGAAAATGATTTTCGACAAGCCGTGGTCCGCACTGTAGCGTGGAATCGTCCAGTTGAAAATGATTTTCAACAACAGGGGCCTGACCGGGCCGCCATGGAAAGGTGTCCGTATGTCGTGGCAGGTCTACACCTGCGAACCGTTCACCGTCGCCGTCTGCATGCGCTGCTCGTCGTCCGATCCGCAATCGCCACTGTTCCGCATGTTGCGGAACGTCGTACGAGGCTGCCCACACGGAGTGTTGCTGAGCACCCAATGTCTGCTGGGCACGTTCACCTGCGCTGCCAGAAGTGCCGATCTCAGCCCGGTGCTCGTACTGCAACCCTGTTCGGCAGAACGGGTTCCCAGCGCGGCTGCGATCTGGGTCGGGCCGATCGGCAACGAAGCCGATGCGCGGGATGCGTGCGACTGGATCGCGGCGGGGCGTTGGGACCGCACGAACCTGCCGGAGCGCCTACGAGCTGATCGGCGCCTCGTCCGGGTGAGTGCTCGCAACTGAGCAACCTTGACGCGGCTGCTGCTGGCCGAGCTCATAACGGATCAGCCGGGCACTGTTGGCCACCACGGCCACCGACGATGCGTTGTGCAGGACCGCGGCAAGAACCGGCGACAGCGCGCCACCCGCCCCGATGAGTAGCCCGACTGCATTCACGGCGATCGACATCGCATAGTTCTGCTGGATCACGTCCACCGCCCGACCACCGAGGGCGCGAACATCGATCAGCCGGCGCAGATCATCACTGGCCAGTGCCACGTCGGCGGTCTCGACCGCCACATCGGTGCCACCGAGGCCCATCGCGATACCGATGTCGGCCGCGGCGAGTGCGGGTGCATCGTTGACCCCGTCGCCGATCACCGCCACGGTATGCCCCTCGGCGTGGAGTTCACGCACGACCGCGAGTTTGTCTTCGGGCATCACCTCGGCGCGCCATTCGGTGATACCGAGTTCGTCGGCGACGGCCGCCGCGGCGTCGGGATGGTCGCCGGTCAGCATCACCATCCGGCGGATACCGGTCGCCCTCAGCTCCCGCAGAACCTCGGCAGCCTCGGGCCGGATCTCGTCCCGCAATCCGATCAGGCCGACGAGTTTTCCGTCGACAGCCAGCAGCAGCGGGGTCTCGGCACTCCGGCGAAGTTTGCCCACCCATTCCGAAGCCCGCTTGGTCACCCTGACCTTCTCCTGAGCCAGCAGCGACGGACTGCCCAGTAGCAACGTTCGCCCATCGGCCCTGGTCCGCATGCCGAGTCCGACAAGGACCTCGCACTCCTGGTGCGGGGGTATCTCGATGTGGCGTTCCTTGGTAGACCTCAGCACGGCGTCGGCCAACGGATGCCGTGCGTGGATCTCCGAACTCGCCGCATAGGCCAGAACTTGCTCGGGCTCCCAGTCTTTATGGAAGGCAACCACATTGGTGACAATCGGGCGTCCGATCGTCAGCGTGCCCGTCTTGTCGAACACCATCGCATCGACCCGACCGGCCTCCTCGAGATGTGAGCCACCCTTGATGAGAATGCCGCGCCGGGCGCCGTTCCCGATCGCGGCGCTGATAGCCGTCGGTGTCGCCAGACCCACCGCACAGGGGCAGGCCACCAGCAGCATCGTCATCGCGCGACGCACATCCCTGGTGATCACCAGGGTCAGCGCCGACAACACGAAGGAGGCAGGCACAAAGCGTCGCGAAAAGTTCTCACCGACAGTCTGAATGGGCGCCCGGTGCTGCTGCGCTTCCTCGACCCGGCTGATGATGCGCCCGATCGTGGTGTGGCGGCCGACTGCTTCGGCAGTGATGACCAACCTCCCGCGGACCACCACCGAACCCGCGTAGACCTGACTTCCCGTGGTCACCGCCACCGGCAGGTGCTCGCCGGTGATCGCCGACTGGTCGACGATGGCCTCGCCTTCGCTCACCACCCCGTCGACGGCAATGGCGACCTGCTCGTGGACCACCACCTCGTCACCGACCCGCACCCCGTCGATGGGCACCTCGACCTCGGTGCCGTCGGCGAGCCGCAACCACACCGTGTCCTGTGTGCCCTGCAGCAGATTGGCGATTGCCCGGCGGGTGCGGCGCAGAGTGAGATCCTGCAGATACTCACCGATGTTGAGCAGCCACAGGACGGTCAGCGCTACGACGTTTTCCCGCAGCACCAGACTGGCCACGGTGGCAGCCGAGACGAGAACGTCGGTGCCCGCACTGCGGTTTCCGGCCAGCGTCCGCAACGCGCCCCGCAAGAAGGGGTAACCCGTCACGATCGTCGCTCCGGTTGCAAACATCCGACTCGTCGGCCCGAGCAACGGCGGCCTGGCAAATATGTATCGCCGCACTCCCAGCAGCGCCAAGGCCAACGCGCCCAATGTCATTCGGACGATGTCGCCGTTATGGATGTCAGCCGATCGGGGTGTCCGAACTGGAACCAGATGCCGGGCAACCTCACCCGCCGTCGACATCGCGGTCATGACCGCGCTGCGGTCACAACGCTTCGGCGAGTACCACACCACGACAGAAGCAGTCCGTGGGTAGGCATGAACGGCCCGCACACCTGGCACCTGATCGACGGCATCCTCTATCGCGACGGCGCGAAGCGAGTCACCCCGGAACCAGGGCGCGTGCACGCGCATCCGGCCTGCGGCGTCGGATACGACCTCGAGAGTGGCCACAGCACTCAGTGGTCGTGCGAATGCCCGGCATCGGCGACGGCGGGAGGCGGTACTTCCTCGCCGATCCGTTCGCGCGCCTCCGCCATCACATCGGCGACTTTCAGGCGGGCCGACTCGGCGCCTTCTTCGGCTTTGCGGGCACCGCGCAACGCCCACGCGGTCGTCGTCACCGCAGCTTCCCGAATCGGCGCCTTGGCCACGGCCTTACGTAAGCCGTCGTATGCCGCCACCCCGACCGCGCCGGTGACGACCGTTGTCGCTGCCTTCGCAAGCAAGCCATGCCACACCATGTGCCCAGCCTAGCCCCACCCGATGAAAATGATAGTCATTTGCATCCCGCCCAGCTGGTTCCCACCTGGGGCTGGCATCATGTCCGCCGTGGCCATGACATCGGCAGCATTGCGCTGGCGACCGACATCCATGCAGGTGCTGGTGTTCGGGATCATCGCGTTGGCCCTGGCAGGCAACGCCATGCGCAGTTTCGTCGACGGCACCCCCGACGTGGCGACTGCGGCCACGGTGTTCTGCGGCGTGTTCGTCCAGGCGTTGCCGTTTCTGGCGCTCGGGGTGGTGATCAGCGGCCTGATCGCGGTCTTCGCGACACCCGACCGGTTGGCCCGGTGGCTGCCGCGACGCACCGGCACGGCAATCCTGGCCGCGGGTATCGGTGGCGCGGCGCTACCTGGGTGCGAATGCGGGTCGGTTCCGGTGGCACGCCGACTTTTCGGAGATGACACGGGCGGCGCGGTGGGCGCGGCGGCGCTGACGTTCATGCTCGCGGCACCGGCCATCAATCCAGTCGTGCTGGTGGCAACCGCCGTCGCGTTTCCCGGTCATCCACAGATGGTTGTCGCCAGGTGCGTGGCCTCGCTGTGTACCGCGCTGATCATGGGAGTCGCATGGGCCCGGTTCGGCCGCCCGGAATGGATCACCCGCAGACTGCCGCGACCTCACCACAGCGACGGCTCGAAGTGGCTGCTGTTCACCGAAGCCGCCCGACACGATTTCCTGTCGGCATGCTCGTACCTGGTTGTCGGGGCGGCCGCCGCAGCGGCCCTGCACGTACTCGTGCCGACCTGGGTGTACGAGCATCTGGCCGGCCAGATGATCCTGGGCGTCATCACCATGGCCCTGCTCGCCGTGGTGCTGGCGTTGTGTTCGGAGGCCGACGCCTTCGTCGCGGCCAGCCTGACCATGCTGCCGCTGCTGCCGCGACTGGTGTTCCTGGTGGTCGGGCCCGCCGTCGATATCAAGCTGTTCGCGATGCAGGCCGGAATGTTCGGCCGGGCCTTCGCGATTCGCTTCGCGCCCGTGACGTTCCTGGTCGCCACGCTCGTCGCGACCGGTGTCGGACTGCTGATCGTGGGACCGCAGTGAGCCGGGAAACTGAGAACGCCTTGCTGCTGCTGATCGGCGTCAGCACGGCGATCATCACACTCACCGGCGCCTTCACCCGGTACGTGAAACCGTCGCTGCTTCCCTACCTGGCCGCCACCTCCGTGCTGCTGATCGTGCTGGCCCTGGCATCGATCGTGGCCGATATCCGGCACGGTCGCGACGAGGAACCCGCGCATCACGACCATTCCCACCGACGGGGTACGGCCTGGCTGCTGCTGATCCCGATCGCGCTGCTGGCATTCGTCGTGCCACCGGCGATCCGCCCGCAGGCCGCGTCGGTGTCCGAAGTCTCCACCGATGTGCTGAGGCGCGCTTTCCCTCCCCTTCCCGACGGCCGGGCACCGGAAATCTCGCTGCCCGACGTGCTGACGCGAGTGGCTCAAGACAGTGCAGGCACCCTCGATGGCCGAACCGTGACCGTCTCCGGTTTCACGATGCGTGACGGTGAGCGCACAGATCTGGCCCGAGTGGTGATCATCTGTTGTGCCGCAGACGCTCAGCTGGCCCGCATCCACCTGTCCGGGCCGGCTGCCAATCAGTTGGCCGAGTATCCGGAGAACACCTGGATCAAAGTCGAGGGCACGATCCCCGCGGGACAAAGCGATTCGAGCCGAGGCAGTATTCCGACGATGACTGCCCTGAGCGCGGTCCGTACCGAGCCGCCGGCACGGCCCTACGCCTGACCGCGCGGTCTCGTCAGTGCACAGTCCCCGCAGTTGGAACCGCCGGGCACCCGGTAGTAGAGGCAGCAGCTGCGGCGGCGGAATGTCAGCCCGGTCAGGTCGCCCGCCCCGACCAATTCTCCCGTGGTCAACAATGATTCGGTGACGTCCCGCACGTCGTCACGTAAATCCGGTCGGGCCCCGGCCAGCTCATGTGCGGCCGCCACCAGAGCGGCAGCGGCATTGCCGTAGAGCAGCCCCGACGCCATCTTGACCTTGAGCCCGGCGGCCAGCGGCTCCAGGTGCTCGGTGATCACCAGTCGGTACAGCTGCTGTGGCAGTGCGCCGTCGACGGGTGTGCCCACGGCCATCGGCAGCCGGAGCTCGGTACTGGTGGAACGACGCTGCAGATCGGTCAGCTCGGGCAGCACTCCGTACTGCAGCGCACCGGCCAGCAGCGGTGACCACAACCGCGATGCGTGGCTGAACTGAACCAGGGAGGCACCGATACGCAGATCCGTCGTGCGGTATCCGGCCGTGGTCTTGGCGACGAGGTCCGCGCAGCCGTCGTCATAGCAGCGTTGCACCGGAACCCAGCCGGCCGGGTCGCCACCGACGGTGATCGCGAAGAACCCTCCGAGCAAGGCGATTTCGCCGAGTTGGGTACCGATGTTCACGATGTCGCCACCGCCCTGGGCACAACGCCGACCTGAGGCCTGCCTGCGTCGACGGTGATGCGGGCGGCGACCCCGTACACGTCGGCAAGCAAATCCACGGTGAGGACCTCCACCGGGGTCCCGATCGTCACCACTTCTCCGCCGTCGAGCACACAGATCCGATCGCAATACGCGGCAGCGAGATTCAGGTCGTGCAGTGCGGCGATCACCGTCGCTCCCGTGTCCCGCAGCAGGCGCAGGGCCTCGTGCTGATGACGCAGATCGAGGTGGTTCGTGGGTTCGTCGAGCACGATGACGTCGGTGCGCTGGGCCAGCGCGCGAGCGATGAGCACCCGTTGCTTCTGCCCGCCGGAAAGCCGACCATAATCGGCGCCGCTCAGGTCCGCGATGTCCAGTGCCGCCATCGCCCCGCCGATGATCTCGCGGTCCTCACGGCTGTCGGCCGCGAAGGACCGCTTGTACGGTGTGCGGCCCATCGCGACCATGTCGTACACGGTGAGTTCGAAATCGCCGGTGGCTTCCTGTAATACCGCCGCCACCCGGCGCGCGGCCTGCTTGCCCGGAATCTTCCACACGTCGGTGCCGTCGACCAGCACCCGTCCGGCACTCGGCCGCAGAGCCCGGTACAGCGTGCGCAGCAACGTCGTCTTTCCCGCCCCGTTCGGGCCGACCACGGCCAGCACCTCACCTGCGGCCACTGCCAGCGAGACATCGGTGACCACCGGCTTGCCGCGCATCGACACCGACACCGCGTCGAACACCACCTCTACCGTCACACCCCGGCCTTTCGTCGCATCAGCCACAGGAAGAACGGCCCGCCGACCAGTGCGGTCAGGATCCCGACGGGCAGTTCCTCCGGGGTGGCCACGGTCCTGGCCACGATGTCGCACGACACCAGGAATGCCGCCCCCAGCAATGCGGCAGCCGGCAGCGCCTTGCGGTGGTCGGCCCCGACCAGCAGCCGCACCACATGCGGCATGATCAGCCCGACGAATCCGATCGTGCCGCTGACCGCGACCATGGCGCCGACCATCAGCGCCACGACGACGAACATCCCGGCCCGGAACCGGTGGACATCGAGCCCCAGCGAGGCAGCCGCCTCCTCACCGGTGTAGAGCAGGTTCAGCGATCGGGTGAAGGCCAAGAGCACCAATACGCCGAGGAACACAGCCAGCGCGGGCACCCAGACCATGCGCCAGGTGGTCCCGCCCAGGCCGCCGAGCATCCACCGCACCGCCGACTGTGTCTTGTGCGGATCGTCAGAAGTCACGATCATCAGGCTGGCCAGCGCGGACAGCACTTCGGCCACCGCCACGCCGGCCAAAACCAACCGCACGGTCGTCATCCGCCCACCCGAACGAGCCAGGACGTAAACCGCAACGAGTGCGAGGAAGGCCCCGAGGAAGGCCGCCAGTGGCAAGGTCAGCGCCTGCAGCGCGCCCGCACCGAACACGAGCATTGCGACGGCGCCGACCGATGCTCCCGAGGAGACACCCAGCAGCATCGGATCGGCAAGCGGGTTGCGCACCACGGCCTGCAACGCCATCCCGCACGCCGCCAGGCCGGCACCGACCACCGCCCCCAGCACGACGCGCGGCAGCCGGGCGTCGAGCACGATGGATTCCCGGACCGCAGGCCAACTCTGCTCGACGAGGCCCGGATGCACGGAGTGCAACACGATGGCCCACACCTGCCCCGGCGGGATCGAGACCGAACCGACGGCGACCCCGGCGGTCATCGTCGTCAGCAGCAGCCCCGCCAACCCGGCGAGGACCAGCCGGTAGGGAATCACGCAAACCGGTCCGGGTGCAGCTGTCGCGCCAGCGACTCCACCGCCCGGCCCACCCGCACGCCGACGACCACCGATGACAGCGGAAGCACGGCGAACCTCTGCTGCTCGACAGCCGGAACATGCTGCAGCAGAGGATGCTCGGTGAGGAATCGCTTCTTGTCCTCGACCGGCCGATCCCCGTAGTCATAGATCACGATGACCTCGGGTGCGCGCTCGGCGAACTGCTCGAACGACACGTCAGCCCAAACCTTGGGGACATCGGCGAACACGTTGGCTCCGCCGGCCTCTTCGATCATCAGGTTGCCGATGCCTTTGCCGCCCGAGGTGAACACCGTTGCCTCGCCACTGTCATAGACAGCGACGCGTATCGGCTGGGTCCCGCGTAGTTTCGCCTCGGACTGCGCCAACTCGCCGTGGAGCTTCTCGAGCTGCTGCTCGGCGCGGTCGGGGACACCGAAAATGTCTCCGATAGTCCGGATTTCGTCGTCCACGGCCGACATCGTCACGGGCTCGTCCCGGCAATCCTCGATGTTGAGGTAGGTGTGGACCCCGGCATCGGCCAGCCGCTGCCGACCACGGCCCTCCTTCTCGTCGAACGCGCTGTCCCAGCCGCCGTAGACGAAATCGGGTTCGGTGGCCAGCAACGACTCGTAGGACGGGTACTCCTTGGCCAGTACCGGAATACTGTCGTAGGCGGCCTGGTACTCGGGCAGGATCCGATCGTCGAGATAGGACGTGCCGGCCATGGAATTCTCCAGGCCCAGCGCCAACAGCACCTCGATCGCGTGCTGGTTGAGCGCGACTGCGCGAGTAGGCGGATGTTCATAGGTCGAGCTGACGCCGCAATTGTCCACGGTGACCGGGAATCCCGGTGGGGCGCCGCCTGCGGTGTCGGGCGCCGCGGTCGAGGCGCACCCCGATACCAGTAGCACCGATGCCAGTCCGGCGGTCAGCCAACGAGCAGCCATGGGCGTACCCATCCTCTCCGGGGAGATCCGCCCCAGTGCGTGCGAGGTGGCGACTGCGGTGTGTATCTGGCTCTCGACGACCAGCAAGAACTGGTCGATCGATCACAGTGGCGGGACCGCGCCGGATTCACACCGGCTTCCACGATCCGCAGTCGCCCTATCGCCGTCGATGGTAGGTCAGGCCGGCCCGACGACTGGCAGCAGCGCCATCTCCCTGGCGTTCTTGATCGCCGTGGCGACCTGGCGCTGTTGCTGCGGGGTGAGCCCGGTGATGCGCCGGGACCGGATCTTGCCCCGCTCGCTGATGAACGTGCGCAGCAGGTGGACGTCCTTGTAGTCGACCTCGGTCACCCCGAGGGCCTTCAGCTGATTGCGCCTCGGCTTCTTGAGATCGATGGCCGGCGGCCGCTTCTTGTTGTTCTTCCGGGAATTCGCCGCCATCACCAACTCGACTTCCGTACGCCGGGCAGTTCACCGCGGTGCGCCAGTTCGCGCACCCGGACTCGCGACAGGCCGAACTTGCGCAGATGCCCACGTGGTCGCCCGTCGACCGCGTCCCGGTTGCGCAATCGGACCGGGCTGGAATCGCGCGGCAACCGTTGCAGCGCCGACACCGCCGCGGCCTTCTGCTCACGCGTGCTCTCCGGATTGCGGATGGCCTCTTTGAGCTCGGCCCGCCGTTCGGCGTAGCGCTCCACGAGCTTCCGGCGCTGCTCGTTCTTGACGATCTTGGATCGCTTGGCCATCAGCGCTCCTCACGGAATTCGACGTGGCGGCGGATGACGGGGTCGTACTTGCGCAGCACGATCCGGTCCGGGTCGTTGCGGCGGTTCTTGCGGGTGACGTAGGTGTACCCGGTCCCCGCGGTCGACTTCAGCTTCACGATCGGCCGAATATCGGTGCTGGCCATCAGATCTTCTCCCCTGCGCTACGCAACCGGGCCACCACGGCCTCGATGCCGTCGCGGTCGATCACCTTGATTCCCTTGGCGCTGACGCGAAGTCGGATCCTGCGCCCTTCGGTCGGCAGGTAGTACGTCTTGGTCTGGATATTGGGGTTCCAGCGGCGGCGACTGCGCTTGTGCGAGTGCGACACCGTGTTGCCGAACCCGGGCGAGCGCCCGGTGACTTGGCAGTGGGCAGACATCGGTCTCCTTCGGATGGGGTAGCCTCACGATAATGATAATCGTTTTCAACAACAACTGTGTCGGGAGGTACGGTGCGAACCCCTGTGGTGCTGATCGCCGGTCAAGGTGACAGCGACGGCGTAGCAGAAGAACTGGGCCGCAGGCCGGGAACCGTGCTCGTGCGCCACACCTTTGACGGCCATGTGGTGCTGCGGACCGTGTCCGACGGCAGCGGCACATCCGAACTCGCCCTCGAGCTCGCCCACGGTTGCGTGTCCTGCACAGTCCGCGACGACCTGCTGATCCTGTTACGGCGCCTGCACCGGCGTGGCGACGTGGAGCGCATCGTCGTGCAGTTGATGCCCTGGCTGGAGGCCGAGCCCGTGTGCTGGGCCATCAACACCATCCGGGTCCACGTCGGGCCCGGCTACATCGACGGACCCGCCTCTCGCGACGTCACCATCGGCGCGGTGATCGCGTGCCTGGACGCCACGGTGTGGCTGCAGCAGTCCATCGGCGACGAGGAACTGCCCGACGGACGCACCGTCGCCCAGGTGGTCGTCGGCCAGGCCGAGTTCGCCGACATGCTGGTGCTCGACGAGCCCGAGGCCACCACCCTGTCGGTGCTCCGCCGACTCGCACCCCGCGCCCGCATCACCGTGGGCCCCGACCAGGTGGAGCTCGGCCTGGCTCATCTGGAGCCGAACAGCCCCCGCGGGCGCACCCCGACACCGCACGATCCGCTTCTGGCCGGTGAACCACCGCTGGAACCCGACGACGAGGTCATCATCGTCGAATTCGCCGCCCGCCGACCTTTCCACCCGACGCGCCTGCACGACGCTGTCGACCTCCTGCTCGAGGGCGTGGTGCGCACCCGCGGCCGGGCTTGGCTCGCCAATCGGCCGGCCGACGTCATGTGGATCGAATCCGCAGGCGGTGGAATGCACTTCAGCAACGCCGGAAAATGGCTCGCGGCAATGGATTCCACCGAGCTGGCCTACACCGACCCGGAACGCCTGGCGATGGCCGCCATCGACTGGCACCACCAGTTCGGCGACCGCCACATTTCGCTGACCGTCCTGGCCTGCGGCGCCCGGCCCGGCGACGTCATCGAGGCGCTGCACGGTGCGCTGCTCACCGACGACGAGCTGGCGCGACCCGAGGAATGGGCCGATTACCCCGACCCGTTCGGGGACTGGCACGAAGAACCCTGTCAGCCCGGAATCGACGAACCCGCAGCATCCGTCCACACAGAAGGGGAATCCCAATGAAGGCCGACATCCACCCCGACTACCACCCCGTGGTGTTCCAGGACGCCGCCACCGGCAGCCAGTTCCTGACCCGGTCGACGGCCACCAGTGAACGCACGATCGAGTGGCCCACCCCGGACGGCGTCCGGACCTACCCGCTGATCGTCGTCGACGTCACCAGCGATTCGCACCCGTTCTGGACCGGCTCGGCCCGGCACATCGACTCGGCCGGGCAGGTGGAGAAGTTCCGGCGGCGTTACGGACACGTCTAGCCCATAGGGTGGGGCCATGCGGCTGAAGCCCGGCAGGCCCCACCTGGCCCCCTATGCACGGTATTTCGACGCACCGTCGGCCACCCCGCAATCCCCGGTCACCGTCACCTGGGCGGGGGTCAGCACGCTCCTCGTGGACGACGGCACGTCGGCAGTACTGACCGACGGCTTCTTCTCACGGCCCACACTGCCGCGCGTGGTCCTGCGCAAGCTGGCGCCGTCACTGCCCCGCATCGACGGCAGCCTGGCCCGCCTCGGCGTCGACAGGCTCGAAGCGGTGCTGCCGGTACACAGCCACTTCGACCACGCCATGGACTCAGCCGTCGTCGCCGAGCGGACCGGAGCCAGGTTGGTGGGCGGCAGCTCCACCGCCCAGGTCGGCGTCGGGGGCGGCCTGGACCCCGATCGGATCGTGACCGTCACGCCGGGCGAAGCCGTCACCCTCGGCTCGTATGACGTGACGCTCTTCGAGTCCGAACACTGCCCACCGGACCGATTCCCCGGCATCATCACCGAACCGGTCGTCCCGCCGGTCAAGGTCGCGGCCTACAAGTGCGGAGAAGCCTGGTCCACCCTGGTGCACCATCGGCCCAGCGACCGCCGGCTGCTGATCGTCGGCAGCGCGGGGGCGGTGCCTGGCGCCCTGGCGGGGCAACGCGCCGAAGTGGTCTACCTCGGGATCGGCCAGCTGGGGCTGCAGTCCGAACAGTATTTCGAGACCTACTGGGCCGAAACCGTGCGCGCGGTCGGGGCGCGGCGGGTGGTGCTGATCCACTGGGACGATTTCTTCCGCCCGCTGCACGAGCCACTGCGCGCGCTGCCGTACGCGGGCGACGACCTCGATGTGTCGATGCGGGTGCTGACCCGGCTCGCCGAACAGGACGGAGTGCGCCTGCACCTACCCACGGTGTGGGACCGCTCCGATCCCTGGCTCAGTTGATCCTCGCGCTCATCGCCCTGGCGGTTGTGCTGGCGTTCGCGCTGGCACGGCCGGAAGGATGGCCCGAGGCCGTCGTGGCGATCCCGGCTGCGGGGCTGCTGATCGCGTTCGGGGTGATCTCGGGGCCCGACGCCCTGGCCGAGGCGAATCGCCTGCTGCCCGTGGTCGGATTCCTCGCAGCCGTACTGGTGCTGGCGCACCTGTGTGACGACGAGGGCCTGTTCCACGCCGCGGGCACGTTGATGGCCCGGGCCAGCCGGGGTGATTCCCGGCGGCTGCTGACCCGGGTGTTCCTGATCGGGGCGACGACGACGGCGGTGCTGAGCCTGGATGCGACCGTCGTGCTGTTGACACCGGTGGTCCTGGCCACCGCCCGCACGCTCGCGATACCGCCCCGGCCGCACGCATACGCCAGTGCGCACCTGGCCAACTCCGCGTCGCTGCTGTTTCCGGTGTCGAATCTGACCAACCTGTTGGCCTTCGCCGTGGCTGGACTGTCCTTCACCGAGTTCAGTGCGGTGATGGCGCTGCCCTGGCTGGCTGCTGTCGCCGTCGAATTCGTCGTGCTCCGTGTGCTTTTCCGCCACGAACTGAGCCGTCCGGCAGCCGAGGTCACTCCCCCGCCGCCCGAGATTCCGGTGTTCGTGCTCGTGGTGCTGGGTTTGACGCTGGCGGGCTTCGTCTTCACCTCGGTGTTGGATGTGTCCCCGGCCTGGGCGGCACTGGCCGGGGCGGTGGTGCTCGGCGTGCGCAGTCTTGCGCAGCGTCGCAGCACCATCGGCGGGATCGTGCGCGCCGTCAATGTGCCGTTCCTGGCGTTCGTGCTGTGCCTGGGTGTCGTGGTCGACGCGGTCGTGCACAACGGACTGGGCGAGTGGATGCGTGGGGTGCTTCCCGTCGGCGACTCGTTACCCGCGCTGTTGGGCCTTGCGGCAGTGGCGGCCGTGCTGGCAAATCTGGTCAACAATCTGCCCGCGGTGCTGGTGCTGCTTCCACTGGTGGCCGGCGCCGGTCCGGGCGCCGTGTTGGCCGTGCTGATCGGGGTCAACATCGGCCCCAACCTGACCTACGTCGGATCGCTGTCAAACCTGTTGTGGCGCAATGTGGTTCATCGCGAAGGACTGCCGGCTCGGTTCACCGAGTTCAGCCGGGTCGGGCTGGCGACGGTGCCGCTCACCCTGATCGCCAGTGTGTGCGCGCTGTGGATCGGCCTGCGGGTCCTCGGGGGTTAGTCCGGCGTTGACTCTGCGGTCAGGGCTGACCACACTCGCACTTCTGCGCCGTAGCCGCAGAATGAACGTCAAATCAGAGGCTTCGGCGCTGACGGGCGATCTCAGCCAGCACCACACCGGCCGCGACCGACGCGTTCAGCGACTCCGTGGGCCCCGCCATCGGGATCGACACCACCGCATCGCAGTTCTCGCGGACCAGCCGGGACAGACCCTTGCCCTCCGAGCCGACCACCACGACCATCGGCCCGGTGCCCTCGAGTTCGTCCAGCGTGGTGTCGCCGCCGGCATCGAGACCGACGACCTGAAGACCGGCGTCGGCGTAACTCTTCAGTGTGCGAGTCAGATTCGTCGCCCGCGCCACCGGAGTACGGGCCGCGGCCCCGGCACTGGTGCGCCACGCCACCGCGGTCACCGAAGCCGACCGCCGCTGCGGGATCACCACGCCTTGTCCACCGAACGCCGCCACCGAACGCACGATGGCGCCCAGGTTGCGGGGATCGGAAATGTTGTCCAGGGCCACCATCAGCGCGGGCTCCCCGGAGTCCCGGGCCGCCTTCAGCAGATCGTCGGGGTGGGCGTAGTTGTACGGCGGCACCTGCAGGGCCAGGCCCTGGTGCAGTCCGTTGGAGCTCATCCGGTCCAGATCGTGGCGCTGCACCTCGAGGATCGAGATACCGCGGTCCGCGGCGATCTGCACCGATTCGGTGAGACGCTCGTCGGCCTCGGTGCCCAACGCCACGTACAGCGCGGTGGCCGGGACCTTCGCCCGCAGGCACTCCACCACCGGGTTGCGGCCGAGCACCAACTCGGTGTCGTCGGTCTTCTTGTGCCGCCCCTGTGCCTGACGCGCCGCCTTGGCGGCCTTCTTGGCAGCCGGATGGTGCGGGCGCTGATCGGCCCGCGGCGTGGCGCCACGGCCTTCGAGCCCGCGGCGACGCACGCCGCCGGACCCGACGGTCGGCCCCTTCTTGGTGCCCGGCTTGCGCACTGCGCCGCGCCGCTGCGAATTCCCGGCCATCTACGCTCCGTTCCCGTCCACCAGTGCCCACTGTGGACCATCGGCGGTGTCGGTGACCTCGATACCTGCCGCCTTGAGTCGATCCCGGATGGCATCGGCCGCGGCCCAGTCCCGATTGGCCCGGGCCTCGGCCCGACCGGCCAGCGCCCACTGCACCAGCTCGTCCACCGCAGCCAGCGCCGCCGACGTCTCGTCGCGGGATTCCCAACGCTCGTCGAGCGGATCGCAGCCGAGGATCCCCATCATCGCGCGGATCGAGGTGGCCTGCGCCATCGCGCCGTCGTGATCACCGGCATCCAGCGCGCGGTTGCCCTCGGCCCGCGCCGCATGCACCTCGGCCAGTGCGATCGGCACCGCGAGGTCGTCGTTCAGTGCGGCCGCGAACTTGGGCGTCCAGTCGCCGACGGCCACCGCGCCGACCCGGTTGCGCACCCGGTGCAGGAAGTCCTCGATGCCGCTGTAGGCCTTCACCGCGTCCTGCAGCGCGTTCTCGGAGAACTCCAGCATGGACCGATAATGGGCGCTACCCAGGTAGTAGCGCAGCTCGGCAGCCCGAACCCGTTGCAGCACAGCAGGAATCGAAAGCACGTTGCCCAGCGACTTGCTCATCTTCTCGCCGCCCATGGTGACCCAGCCGTTGTGCAGCCAGTACCGGGCGAAGCCGTCACCCGCGGCCCGAGCCTGGGCGATCTCGTTCTCGTGGTGCGGGAAGATCAGGTCCATGCCGCCGGCATGGATGTCGAATTCCTCGCCCAGGTAGGCCTCGCACATCGCGACGCACTCGGTGTGCCAGCCGGGACGTCCCCGGCCCCAGGGCGTCGGCCACGACGGCTCGCCCGGCTTGGCGCCCTTCCACAGCGTGAAGTCGCGCTGATCGCGTTTGCCCGTGGCCACACCCTCACCCTGGTGCACATCGTCGATCCGGTGACCGGACAGCGCACCGTAGTCGGACTGGCTCTGGACGTCGAAGTACACGTCGCCGCCCTGGGCGTACGCGTGCCCCTTCTCGATCAGCCGGTCGATGAGCTCGACCATCTGGGTGATGTGGCCGGTGGCCCGCGGCTCAGCCGACGGCGGAAGCACACCCAGCGCGTCATACGCGGCGCTGAACGCCCGCTCGTAGGTCGCGGCCCACTCCCACCACGGCCGGCCGGCATCGGCCGCCTTGTTGAGGATCTTGTCGTCGATGTCGGTGACGTTGCGGATGAACGCAACGTCGTATCCATTGGCGGTCAGCCAGCGGCGCAGCACATCGAACGCAACTCCGCTACGGACATGACCGATGTGCGGTAAGCCCTGAACGGTGGCACCGCACAGGTAGATCGAAGCGTGCCCCGGCCGCAGCGGTACGAAATCCCGTACGGCACCCGCCATGGTGTCGTACAGCCGCAGGCCGGTCTCTGTTGCCGACCCGACAGCTTGAGCGCGATCGGTCACGACGTGCCAGCTTACCGGCCTATTCCGCCGGAACCACCAAAGCGCTGGCTATCGCGGCCAAACCTTCACCCCGACCGGTCAGACCGAGCCCGTCGGTCGTGGTCGCCGAGACCGACACCGGAGCCCCGATCAGACCGGAGAGCAGCTCCTGGGCCTCCTCACGGCGCGGCCCGATCTTGGGCCGGTTGCCGATGACCTGCACCGTGGCGTTGCCGACCGTGAAGCCCGCTTCCTGCACCAGCCCGCGCACGTGGCGCAGCATGGCGGCGCCGGTGACTCCGCGCCATTCCGGCCGGTCGGTTCCGAAGACCCCTCCGAGGTCGCCGAGGCCCGCCGCACTGAGCAGCGCGTCACACAATGCGTGCGCGGCGACGTCACCGTCGGAATGGCCGGCGCAGCCGTCCGCGCCTTCGAACTCCAGGCACAGCAGCCAGCACGGCCGGCCCGGCTCGATCGGATGGACGTCGGTACCCAGCCCGACTCTGGGGATCAGCACGTGCCACGCGCCATGACAGCCTCGGCGAGCAGCAGATCCAGCGGAGTCGTGATCTTGAAGGCCATCGGATCGCCCTCGACAATCTGCACGGGTGTACCGATCTGCTCGACGAGCGAGGCGTCATCGGTGACCACACCGGCACCGGCACGTTGATAGGCCCGGCGCAACACATCGGCGCGGAAGCCCTGCGGGGTCTGCACGGCCCGCAGACCGGCCCGCTCGGGCGTACCCAGCACCGTGCCGTTGGCGTCGACGGCCTTGATGGTGTCGGCCAACGGAAGACCGGGAACGACGGCGGCGTGGCCGTCGGCCAGTGCCGCGACGATCCGGGCGACGAGCGAAGGGGGAGTCAACGCCCGGGCGGCGTCGTGCACGAGGACGAAATCCGGTTCGCCTGCGGCTGCTACCGCATCTAAGGCCAGTCCCACCGATTCGGTGCGATCGGCTCCCCCGGCCACGATGTGCGCACGTCCCCCGAAAACCAAGGTGGCCTCATCCGTGAGCGCGGGCGGAACCGCGACCACGACCTTGTCGATCACCCCTGAGGCCAACAGCCCATCGAGGGCGTGCTCCAACAGGGGTCTGTCCCCCAGTTTGACGAACGCTTTGGGTCTGCCCGCGCCTAGCCGCTCACCTGAGCCGGCGGCCGGGACGACCGCGACAGTTGTTGCCACCACGCGTCAGGACGCGGCGGCCAGAACCTCGTCGAGGATGGTCTCCGCCTTGGCGTCATCGGTGTTCTCGGCCAGCGCGAGCTCACCGACCAGAATCTGCCGGGCCTTGGCCAGCATTCGCTTCTCACCCGCGGAAAGACCGCGTTCCTGATCGCGACGCCACAGATCCCGGACAACCTCGGCAACCTTGTTCACGTCACCGGAGGCCAGCTTCTCGAGATTGGCCTTGTAGCGGCGCGACCAGTTGGTCGGCTCTTCGGTGTGCGGAGCCCGCAACACCTGGAAAACCTTGTCGAGACCTTCCTGGCCCACGACGTCGCGGACACCGACATACTCAGCGTTGTCTGCGGGTACTCGAACGGTCAGATCCCCTTGGGAAACCTTCAGGACGAGATATTCCTTCTGCTCGCCTTTGATAGTCCGGGTTTCGATCGCCTCGATCAACGCAGCACCGTGGTGTGGATAGACGACGGTGTCTCCGACCTTAAAAATCATCTGATTCGAGCCCCTTTCGCTAGTCCATCCTAACACGGGCCCAGATCACACGCGCACCAACTATGCAGGTCAGGGGCCATGCAGGTGAAGAACAGGGGTTGACATGGTGACGAAAGCGTGCAACCACCTGGCCTGCCGAGGGGCCGAAACGGCTGCCCCCGCAAAGGCGTTGCGCGCCCGGGACGGCCGTGGCCGGACCCCGTTCCGGAGCGTCTGCCAAGCCCTCGCATTCCGCCCGCCGACGCCACCTACTACTGTGCATAGTCGAAGTACGCCGACCCAGCTCAGGAGGCTTGAGTGAACCGCTTCGCAATGCGTGCCTCGGCCGGTCTGGCCGCATGTGGCCTGACCGCAGCCGTTCTCACCGGGTGCAGCGCCGGCCAGGTCTCCCAGACGGCCACCCAGGAGCCCGCCGTCAACGGCGTCAACGCACAGTCCGGCGCGATCGCGCTGCGCAACGTGCACCTGCGCGCGCCGCAGCAGAAGGACTACGTCGAGGCCGGCTCGGAGGCCGAGCTGCTGTTCGTCGCAGCCAACGGATCCGACGAGCAGGCCAACAAGCTCGTCTCGATCAAGTCCCCCGTCGGCGACGTGGCACTGACCGGGGATCAGACCATCCCGGCAGGCGGCGTCCTGGTGGTGGGCGAGCCCGACGGCCAGACCAAGCCGCTGGAGAAGACCGAGGCCGCCGACGCCGTCACCGCCAAGGTCACGCTGACCAAGCCGGTCACCAACGGCCTGCTCTACGACTTCACCTTCAAGTTCGAGAACGGCGAGACCACTGTCGCCGTGCCGATCTCGGCGGGCGAAGCACCGCGGCGCAACACGGCCGGCGAAGAGCCGAGCGAAGCCGCCGCCGGCGGCGCCGAAGCCGGCGGGCATCACTGACCTGACACACCGCTGACCGCGGGCCCCCGACCGGCGCGTGCCTAACCGCTGATGTCGGGGGTTGCCGATACTGTCACGGCGTGGCCGCTTCGAAAATACGTTCGCAATACCGCTGCTCGGAATGTCAGCACGCCACCCCCAAATGGGTGGGGCGCTGCGCCAATTGCGGCACGTGGGGAACGGTCGACGAAGTAGCGACACTCGCGTCGGTGGGCAGCTCTGTCCGCCGTTCGGTGGCACCGACGTCGCCCGCGGTTCCGATCACGTCGATCGACCCCGGTATCACCCGGCATTACGCGACCGGGGTCACCGAACTGGACCGGGTTCTCGGCGGCGGCCTGGTGGCCGGTTCGGTCACGTTGCTGGCCGGGGAACCCGGTGTCGGCAAGTCCACACTCCTCCTCGAGGTGGCCAACCGCTGGGCCCACACCGGCCGCCGCGCCCTCTACCTGTCCGGCGAGGAATCCGCGGGCCAGATCCGGCTGCGCGCCGAACGCACCGGCTGCACCCACGACAACGTCTATCTGGCAGGCGAATCCGACCTCCAGATCGCGCTCGGGCACATCGATGAGGTCAAGCCCAGCCTGGTGATCGTCGATTCGGTGCAGACCATGTCCACCACCGAAGCCGACGGCGTGACCGGTGGGGTGACCCAGGTGCGAGCGGTGACCACAGCGCTGACCGGCTACGCCAAAACCGCGGTCGGAGACCCGGCGGTGGCCATGATCCTGGTCGGGCACGTGACCAAGGACGGCGCCATCGCAGGCCCGCGTTCCCTTGAGCATCTGGTCGACGTGGTACTGCATTTCGAAGGTGATCACACGTCGAACCTGCGCATGGTTCGTGGGGTCAAGAACCGGTTCGGCGCTGCCGACGAGGTCGGCTGTTTTCAGATGCACGACAACGGAATCGAGGGTGTCAGCGATCCGTCCGGGCTGTTCCTCGACCAACGCCCGGCGGCAGTTCCCGGCACCGCCGTCACCGTCACCCTGGACGGCAAGCGCCCGATGATCGGTGAGGTGCAGGCGCTGGCCGTACAACCGGTGGGCCCGCCGCGGCGCGCGGTCAGCGGTATCGACTCCGCCCGCGCCGCGATGATCAGCGCGGTGCTCCAGACCCGCTGCGCGCTGCCGATCGGCGGCCACGACCTGTACGTGTCCACCGTCGGCGGCATGCGACTGACCGATCCGTCCTCGGACCTGGCCGTGGCATTGGCCATCACCTCGGCCTATCTCGACATCGCACTGCCGATGAATGCGGTGGTGATCGGCGAGGTCGGACTCGTCGGCGATCTGCGCCGGGTCACCGGCATGGACCGCAGACTGGCCGAGGCCGCCCGGCTGGGTTTCACGATTGCCGTCGTCCCGCCCGGGGTCACCAGCGCACCCGCTGGACTGCGCGTCATCACCGTCGACCACATCGGGGCAGCCCTACGGGCACTCAGGGAGATCGCAATTGCCAGCAATCAGGAACATCGCGGACAATAGCGGCCGACCCTAGGAGAATTGATGGCCGTGAACTCCGGTGCTCGCACCAGCCGCACCGTCGTGCATCTGGCGCGGCCGACGCTACGGGAAACCCTCGGCCGGCTGGCGCCCGGAACGCCGCTGCGCGACGGGCTGGAACGCATCCTGCGCGGCAAGACGGGCGCGCTGATCGTGCTCGGCTACGACGACAGCGTGGAGGCCATCTGCGACGGCGGGTTCGCCCTGGACGTGCGCTACGCACCTACCCGCCTGCGCGAGTTGTCCAAGATGGACGGCGCGGTGGTGCTGTCCAGCGACGGGGGCCGCATCGTGCGGGCCAATGTGCAGCTGGTGCCGGACCCGTCGATCCCCACCGACGAATCCGGAACCCGGCACCGCTCGGCGGAGCGCACCGCGATCCAGACCGGATATCCGGTGATCTCGGTGAGCCATTCGATGAGCATCGTGACGGTGTATGTCGCCGGCGAGCGCCATGTGGTGCCCGACTCCGCGACGATCCTGTCGCGGGCCAACCAGACCATCAACACACTGGAGCGCTACAAGGGTCGGCTCGACGAGGTCAGCAAGCAGCTGTCCACCGCCGAGATCGAGGACTTCGTGACACTGCGTGACGTCATGACCGTGGTGCAGCGGCTGGAGATGGTGCGCCGGATCAGCCTGGAGATCGACGCCGACGTCGTCGAACTCGGCACCGACGGGCGCCAGCTCAAACTGCAGCTCGACGAACTCGTCGGCGACAACGAGGCCGCACGCGAGCTGATCGTGCGGGACTACCACGCTCTGCCGGACCCGCCGACGGCCGCGCAAGTGGGCGCGACCCTGGATGAGCTGGACGCGCTGACCGACAGTGAGCTGCTCGACTTCACTACGCTGGCAAGGGTTTTCGGGTACCCGTCGACCTCTGAGGCACAGGACTCGGCGATGAGCTCGCGCGGCTACCGCGCGATGGCCGGCATCCCGCGACTGCAGTTCGCGCACGTCGATCTGCTCGTCCGCTCGTTCGGCTCACTGCAAGGACTGCTGGCCGCCAGTGCCGACGACCTTCAGTCGGTGGACGGCATCGGGTCGATGTGGGCGCGGCACATCCGCGAGGGTCTGTCGCTGCTGGCCGAGTCGACCATCGCCGACCGGCTGGCCTGAGTCAGTTACCCGGTGCGGCCGGGTCAGCCGGCGGTACGCCCTCGGCGGGCGGCCCGGGCTGCTGCGGATTGGGTTGGGCCAGGATGAACGGCACCGGAGCCGATCTGAGATTGCCCAGCTGCACCATCAGGTTGTAGGTGCCCGGTCCGATCGGCTGACGCGGCATCGGGCACTGCGGCGCCGATCCCATACCCGTCCAGGTGACCTCGGTGGTCACCTGCTCGCCCGGGTTGAACGTCTTCACCAGCGTCTCGTTGGACGGAGCGCAGTCCAGGTTGGACCAGAGCCGGTTGTTGTCCAGCGCGTACACGTAGGCGGCCAGCACCGCGGCACCCACGTCACGCTTGCAGGCCACCAGGCCGATGTTGGTGACGACCATGGTGAACTTCGGCTGCTCGCCCACGACGTACTGGGGCTGGCTCGTGATGCCCTTGACCGCCAGTGTGGAATCCGGGCAGTCGTCGCCCTCCTTGAGCAAGGGTGGCGGCGTGACGGCGGCCGTCGGTGTGACGGTCGGCGGCGGCGCGTGCTGAGCCGGAGGCACCACCGGGGTCTTGACCTCGGGATTCTCGCCCGGCAGCGGCGTGGGCGGAGCAGCGGCGGCAGTGGGTTCGTCGGCCGACTTGGTCTCGGCTCCGGAGCTGCTGGTCACGATCACCGCGACGATCGCGGCGATGATCCCCACGACGACTACCGCGATTCCGATGGCCAGCGCCCGGCGCCGCCAGTAAATCTGCGAGGGCAGTGGCCCATGAGGTTCGAGATCCAACACGGCTTTCACGGTAAGCCCAGGTCATACCCAGTTGCCCGAGGCGCCCCGGCGTGTCGGGGCGCCAGCGAAATTCTCAGGCTTCGCCGATGTTGCCCAGATGGCTGCGCAGTTCCACGTGTCCGTCGGACAGGTGATACGTCGCGCCGACAATGGCCTGGGTGCCCGCGGCGAGACCGTTGGAGATCGCGGCCGACCGCATCTGCAGCTGGTTGACCGTCTCCTTGACGTGGAAGGCCTCGAACTCGTCGACGCGGGTCAGACCGGAGTGGCGGCCCATCAGGATCGACGGGGTCACGCGCTCGACGATGTCGCGCACGTAACCGCCGGGCACCTGTCCCTCGTCGAGGGCGTTGATGGCAGCCTTCACCGCGCCGCAGCTGTCGTGCCCCAGGACCACGATCAGCGGCACGTTCAGGATCGACACCGCGTATTCGATCGAACCCAGCACCGCGTTGTCCAGCACGTGGCCCGCGGTACGCACCACGAACATGTCGCCCAGGCCCTGGTCGAACAGCAGCTCAGCGGCGACGCGGCTGTCACCACAGCCGAACACGACGGCGGTCGGCTTCTGCCCATGCGCAAGCTTGGCGCGGCGCGCGATGTCCTGGCTGGGATGCTGCGGTTCGCCGGCGACGAAGCGGGCGTTACCGTCCTTGAGTGCTTTCCATGCGGACACGGGGTTCGAGTTGGGCATATCAGTCATTCTGCATGAGCCGCCGATGAGCATCGACCCGGGCGAATTAGTAGGTTGGTATGAATCCGCCCAGCGCGACCTTCCCTGGCGCAGGCCGGGTGTCACCGCCTGGCAGATCTTGGTCAGTGAATTCATGCTGCAGCAGACGCCGGTGTCGCGGGTAGAGCCCATCTGGCTGGCCTGGATCGAACGGTGGCCCACGCCGTCGGCCACCGCGGCCGCCGGGTCGGCCGAGGTGCTGCGCGCCTGGGGCAAGCTGGGTTATCCGCGGCGGGCCAAGCGTCTGCACGAGTGTGCGGTGGTGATCGCGGGCGAATACGACGACGAGGTACCCAGCGACGTCGAGACGCTGCTGACCCTGCCCGGCGTCGGCGCCTATACGGCCCGTGCCGTCGCCTGCTTCGCGTATTCGGCCGGCGTCCCGGTGGTCGACACCAATGTGCGCCGGGTGGTCACCCGGGTGCTCCACGGTCAGGCGGACGCACCCGCTCGAGCCCGCGACCTGGACGACGTGGCCGCACTGCTGCCGCCCGACGAGACAGCGCCGGTCTTCTCGGCCGCCCTGATGGAATTGGGCGCGGTGGTGTGCACCGCACGCGCGCCGCAGTGCGGCGGCTGTCCGTTGAGCCGATGTCGTTGGCGCGCTGCGGGTTACCCGGCCGGAACAGTCACCAAGCGCGTGCAGCGTTACGCCGGGACCGACCGCCAGGTGCGCGGCAAGCTGCTGGATGTCTTGCGCGCCAGCAGTTCTCCGGTGACCCGGGCTCAACTCGACGTGGCCTGGCTCTCCGACACCGCCCAACGAGACCGCGCACTGGACTCATTGCTGGTGGACGGCCTGGTGGAGCAGACCGACGACGGACTCTTCGCTCTCGCCGGCGAAGGTGGAAATACATGAGGTCAGCATGAATACCTGCCGCAGCACACCATTGGGGCTTCGCTTCACATAGAACGGATCTATGTCAAGCAAAATCTCAGCGATGTTTGCGTGTACGGCGATGGGCCTGGGCCTCGCCCTCGGCCTGGCGGCACCGGCCACCGCCGCACCGTCGGGGACGGGTTCAGCTTCCGACACCGTGCGCGATCTGGAGAGCCGGGGCTATCACGTGCAGGTGAACTCCAACGCCAACACGGGCCTGTCGAACTGCCGGGTCACCGGGGTGCACGGACTGGCCGACTCCAACATCGACGACAACGGGTACCGGATCGACCCGTCCCAGCACACGACCGTCTACGTCAACGTGTCGTGCCAGCCCGACGGCTGATACCTCACGCCGTGACGGCGTCTTCGTCTGCACTGCAGGAGAATTGGCGCCGATAGTCGGACGGTGTCACACCGATCACCCGACGGAAGTGATGCCGCAGCAACGTCGCGGTGCCGAACCCGGCCTGCCCGGCGATCCTGTCGATATCCAGATCGGACTCTTCGAGCAACCGCCGCGCGTACAGCACCCGCTGATCGGTGATCCACTGCATCGGCGTGGTGCCGGTCTCCTCGACGAACCGGCGGGCGAAGGTACGGGTGGACATCGCGGACCGTCTGGCCAGCGTCGTCACGGTATGCGGCTTGTCCAGATTACCCATGATCCAATCCAGGTGCGGTGCAAAGCTTTCCGAACACCTCACCGGAATCGGCTGATCGATGAACTGGCGCTGCCCGCCATCGCGCTGCGGCGGGACGACCATGCGCCGGGCGATCTTGTTGGTCACCTCACTACCGAGCTCGCGGCGAACAAGATGCAGACAGGCATCGATACCCGCTGCGGTACCCGCGCTGGTGATCAGATTGCCGTCGTCGACGAACAGCACGTTGCGATCCACCCGCGCGGTCGGATATCTACGCGCCAGCTCATCGGCGTGCATCCAATGCGTGGTGCACGGCCTGCCGTCCAGCAGGCCCGCGGCGCCGGCCAGGAAAGCACCCGAGCACACGGTCAGGATGATCGATCCCGCGTCGGCGGCGGCACGCACGGCCTCCAGCGCCTCGGGCAGGTAATCCGAGCCGCCGATCGCGGGGATCGCGACCAGGTCCGCACCCTGAAGTGCATCCAGGCCGTATTCGGGTGTCAGGGTGGCGCCGACGGATGTCCGTAGCGGCTTGCCCGCCTCGGGCCCGCACACCTTGAAGTCGAAGTTCGGCACGCCGTCGGCGGACCGATCGATCCCGAAGACCTCGCAGATGACCCCGAACTCGAATACCGCCAGGCCGTCGAGCACCAGCGTGGAGACGCTTCTCAGCATGGCAGCATTTTATCGTAAGGTGTCAGCGCTGCCACTGTTGGCGGTATATATTCCTCACAACAATTACTGCCATGACTGTTGCACTTGCCCTGATCATCCTGATCTCACCCTTCGCGGTCGCCGCCGCGGTGAGCTGGGCGGCACGGCGCAGCAATGTCCTGCGTTTCCGCCTGGATCTGTTCGACCTCAACCAGCCCGACTACGAGACCTACCGCGCGGGCCACGACCTCGATGCGATCCGCAGCCGCTTCGAGCACCAGCCGTCGTGGCCGAGCGCTGGGGCCCTAGGCGAGCGTCGTTAGGAAGCCGGTCACGGCGTCTCGGTACACCTCGGGTGCATCGTCATGGATCAGATGACCCGCGCCGGGAACGTACAGATACCTTGCGTCCTGGCCAGTTTCGGCCATCTGACGCATCTGCCCCGGCGGCGCCACCGAATTCTCCGCCTCCATCAGCAACGTCGGCACCCTCACCTCCCGCCACTGCTGCCAGTAGTCCCGCGTTCCCCACTGGGCGGCGATGTCCAGCCACCACTGCGGGTACCCGTGCAGCCGCCAGCCGGTGGCCGTCCGGTCGAAAGCCTCGAGAAAGTACTGCCCTGCGACGGGTCCGAACTCGTCGTAAACCTCCTGCGCCGAGGCGAACTCGACCGGGAGCGCGTGCACCCACGGCTCCCACGGCCCGGTGGTGCGGCCACGGAAATCGGGGGCCATGTCCTCGACCACCACTGCCTTGACCAGTTCCGGCCGGGCCGCGGCCAGACACCACGAATGCAACGCGCCCATGGAGTGCCCCACCAACATCACCGGCCGCCCCAGACCCGCCACGGCATCACCGAGATCCGCGACGAAACGCTCGGTGCTGATCGGATGAGGATCGACCACATCGCGCCCGCGGTGCCACGGAGCGTCGTACGTGTAGACCTCACCCAACCCGGTCAACCACGGCAATTGTCGCGACCAGGTGCTGCCGCGGCCCATCAACCCGTGTACCAGCACGATGGGCTCGCCGCACCCTCCTCGGTGGGTGAGTAGATCTGTGACCATCCCGTTATCTTGCCGGGCAGCCACGGTAGCCTGAACACCATGCCCGTCGTGAAGATCAACGCCATCGAGGTCCCGCCCAACGCCGGCCCCGAACTGGAGAAGCGCTTCGCCAACCGCGCACACTCCGTCGACAACCAGCCCGGATTCCTGGGCTTCCAACTGCTGCGTCCGGTCAAGGGCGAAGACCGCTACTTCGTGGTGACGCAGTGGGAGACCGAGGAAGCCTTCCAGGCATGGGCCACGGGCCGCGCCGCCGAGGCACACAAGGGCGAGCACGCCAACCCGGTCGCGACCGGCGCGTCACTGCTGGAGTTCGAGGTTGTGCTGGACGTTGCAGGGCCCGCTGCCCAGGCGTAGCCGCGGCCGGACGCTGCGCCGCACGGTTGGCCTGACGGCCATCACGGCGGTCGCCGCGGCCCTGGCTTGTGGCTGTTCGCCCAACGTCGCGCCTGCGGCAGAAGTGTCCTACGGCGCGCACATCGACACCATCACGCCGCCTGGCCTGCGGGCCAAGCAGACCATGGACATGCTCAACTCCGACTGGCCGATCGGCCCCATCGGCGTGCGCACGCTGGCCGCCCCCGAAAAGGTCGATCTGGTGGGCACCAAGATGGACTCGATCTGGTGGGATCGACCGTTCAAGGTCACCTCGGTGGACATCGGTGCCACACAGGCGACGTTGCATGTGCTGACGTCCTACAACGTGGCCCAGGACATCGCACTGCGGACCAACGACGCCGGCCTGGTCGACCGCTTCGACGTCACGCTGGTGCCGCCGAAGATCGAACAGTGGTCCGACATCGACACCGAGCTGACCAAGTCCGGCGCGCGTTACTCCTACCGGGTGTCCAAAGTGAACAACGGGAAGTGCGAGCAGGTCGCCGGCACCAACACCGACATGTCACTACCCCTGGCCTCGATCTTCAAACTGTATGTACTGCTTGCGGTTTCGGACGCAGTCAAGGCCGGCACGCTGAGTTGGGACGATCACCTCACGATCACCAAGGAAGGCAAGAAGCTCGGCTCAGCCGGGCTGGACAAACTTCCCCCCGGCGCTCAGATCACGGTGCGGACGGCCGCCCAACAGATGATCTCGGCCAGCGACAACATGGCCACCGATCTGCTGATCGGCCGGATGGGCCCGGCCGCGGTGGAACGCGCCCTGGTGACCGCGGGACACCACGATCCGGCCAGCATGACCCCGTTCCCGACCATGCACGAGGTGTTCTCGGTCGGTTGGGGCGAACCGAATCTCCGCGACCAGTGGAAGACCGCCTCTCCCGCCGATCGGGTCGCGCTGCTCCAGCAGACCAATGCCCGTCCCTACGAACCGGATCCGTACCGCACCCACACTCCCGCATCCAACGACGGGCTGGAGTGGTTCGCCAGTGCGGCCGACATCTGCCGGGTACATGCTGCGCTGCAGGCCTCGGCCTACGGTGCAGCCGCGCCGGTGAAGGACATCCTCTCCGCCCTACCCGGAATCGATCCGGATCCCGACAAGTGGAAGTACATCGGCGCCAAGGGCGGCAACCTGCCCGGCGATCTGACGTTCAGCTGGTACGCAGTCGACTACACCGGGCAGCCGTGGGTGTTCAGTTTTCAGCTGAACTGGCCGAAGTTCCGTAGCCCGACGGCAGCGGGCTGGTTGTTGCAGATTGCCAAGCGGGCATTCGCCATGGCGCCCGTGGGCTAGCTCGGTACGATCCGCTGCATGCCGCTGCAGACGGGGTCGAATTTCGCCGGGTTCACAGTGGTGCAGCCGCTGGGCTCGGGCGGGATGGGCGAGGTTTATCTGGTCGAGCATCCGCGCCTGCCTCGCCACGAGGCCCTGAAGATTCTCCCGGCCAGCGCCTCCCAAGATCCCGGCTACCGCGACCGGTTCACCCGAGAAGCCGAACTGGCTTCGAGCTTGTGGCATCCCAACATCGTTGCCCTGCACGACCGCGGCGAGGCCGACGGCCAACTGTGGATCTCGATGGATTACGTTCGCGGCCAGGATGCCGCGAATCTGGCGCGGGCGCATCCCGGGGGTCTGCCGCTGGTCCAGGTGACGGCGATCGCCACCGCCGTCGCCTCAGCCTTGGACTACGCGCACGGCCACGGGATGTTGCACCGCGACGTCAAGCCCGCCAACATTCTGCTCGGTGAGAGCGACCACGCCGATCAACGCATCCTGCTCGCCGATTTCGGCATTGCCCGCCGCACCGGGGACATCAGCGGACTGACCGCAACCAACACCACGGTGGGCACCGTGGCCTACGCCGCCCCCGAGCAGTTGCTGGGCGCGCAGCTCGACGGCCGGACCGACCAGTATGCCCTGGCGGCCACGGTGTTTCACCTCTTGGCGGGCGCACCGCCGTTCGTCGACACCAATCCTGCGGTGGTGATCGGCAAACACCTCAGCGCGGCACCGCCTCCCTTGTCCCAGTTCCGGCCGGAGCTGGCCCGACTGGACCCCGTTTTCGCGCGGGCGTTGGCCAAGTCCCCCGCCGACCGCTATCCGAAGTGCTCAGATTTTGCGCAGGCACTCACCGGTGCCGCATTCGCTGCGCCGCAGTCGATCCATCATCAGATGACGATGCCTGCGGCGGTCGCGTCGCAGGCTGCGGCACCGACACACTTCGCCGTCCCCACCGGAATCCCACCAGGGTTCGGCGCCCCGGCGGCATCACCGCGCGGGACTGCTGCAGCGGTGGCGGTCATGCTGGTGCTTCTCGTGTTGCTCGCCGGCGCGGGCGGATTCACCGCCTGGCAATGGTCGCGTCCCACACCTCAGGCTGCTGCCTCGACGCAGTGGAAGCCGTATGCCGACTTCGCCCAGGGGTTCACCGAACGGATGATGTCCATCAGTCCGCAGACAAGTGAGGCCGACGTCGGCTGGATCCTGGACAACGCGACCGGAAAGTTCCACGACCAGTTCGCGAAAACGCGTGACACTTTCGTCGAGACGTTGAAAGCCACCGGCGTGACGACGACTGCGAGCACCAAGTCGGTGGCACTCAAGTCCATCGACTACCACGACGAAAACGCCGTTGTTCTCATCGCGGCGACGGCGCAGCCCAAGAACGACTCCGGGGGCGACCAGGCTCCCCGAAATTGGCGGCTGATCGTCACCGTCGAGAAAGTCGACGGTGCCTTCAAGGCCTCGAATGTCGAGTTCGCATCGTGACCGGCCGCCAGACTGCCCTGTGGATCATCAACGCCGCGTTGGCCGTTGGTATCGCGGCGCTCGCCGCGCTCGGCGGTATCCAGCTGATCGTGAAGAGTCGCCCGGCACCGGTTGCGCTCGCGGATCAGGCCGATCTACGACAGGCCGTCACCGACGCCGCGGCGACCAGCACCACGAAGATCCTGTCCTACTCCTCCGACACCGTCGAGCAGGACGTGGCCGCGGCTCTCGCCGTCACCACCGGCGACTTCGCCGACTACTACAAGAACTTCACCGAAACGTCCGTCATCCCCGCCGCGCAGCAGAAGCACGTCAACACCACGGCAACCGTTGTGCAGTCCGGCGTCATCTCCATCGACAACCCCGACACGGCAGCAGCTTTGGTGTTCGTCAATCAAGTCACCACCAGCGCGGACAACCCGGACCCCTCCACCAGTCAGAGCGCGGTGCGGGTGGGCATGAAGAAGGTCGACGGACAATGGCGCATCGACAGTTTCGACCCCCAGTGACCTGACCGGCAACCGGATTACTGCGCAGCCCGGTCATCCGGTGTTGCGCAGCGTCCAGGCCTGGCCGCGGAAATTCATGACGGTGCGGCTCATCGGCGCGATGTCGATGCGCCAGAACGATTTCGGTGGTGCATCCAATGCAACCAGGATGGCCGCGCGGATCACCGCGGGGTGGGTGACGGCCACCAGCCGTCCCCGCGCCGAGGCCAGGCTGTCCATCCAGCCGTGCACCCGTTGGACGAGACCGACCACCGACTCGCCGCCGTGTGGTGCCCGAGTCGGGTCGGTCAGCCAGACCGCCAGGTCCGCAGGCTGGACACCGCTCAGAACGGTCCCGCGCCAACTCCCGAAGTCCAGATCGGCCAACTGGGGTTCGACCGCCGCCGGCAGACCGAGGAGTTCCGCGGTCTGCCGTGCCCGTTTCTCCGGCGCGCAGTAGGCCGCGTCGACGACGCCGAGGTCGACGGTCGCATCGGCCTGCCGATGGCCCAACTGGTTCAGCGGTTCGTCGTTGGGGAATCGTCCGGCCGCCATGGCGTCGGTCATCGCATGCGACACCAACGACAGCCGGACGACCTCACTCATCGAGAATCACCGAAAGTCACGCGCTGACGGACTGCTTCTTCTCGTCCAGCACCTTCGCTGCCAGGGCACCGAACACCAGTCCGATCGTCACCCAGATCACCACCTGGGTGCCCAGCGAATACAGCCGGAACTCGTAGAGGTCATCGGCGGGGAACGTCGACGGCGTCTCATGGATGCCCGGCAGGATCAGGAACACCACGGCCATCGACACCACGTAGTCGGCGACGCCGACCAGGCTGGCATTCCACACCCCCAGCTTCGGCGTGAGCCGACGCGTCAGCAGGATCGAGCCCACGAACAGCGCCGCCGAGAGCACGACCAACAGCACGTACAGGAGGGTCCGCTGCTTGATCGTCTCGTCGAGGCTCACCGCCGGCGGGTTGGGCGGGTACTTGAGCGCGGGGACGATCCACAGCGAGACCAGCATGCCGCCGGCGGTCAGCGCCGCCACTGCCCGCGCCGAGAGGTTGATCCGGCCATACACGACGCAGAACACGACGGCCAGCAGCGCGCCCATCGCGACGCTGAAGATCAGAACACCAAGACCCATCCCGATGTTCGACTGCACGCCGCGGGTGAACACCTCGGCGCCTTCGCCGCCGTGAGAATGCCCGCCCGCACCGTGTGCGTGTTCGGCGGCCTCATGTGCCGCGCCGACACCGTTCTCGAAGTCGATGGCTCGGCCGATGACCGGTTCGATCAGCAGCTTGGCCCAGAGGAAGGCGAGCACGCCTGCTAGGGCGCCGGCCAGGATGCCGCGCCCGATGAGTTGTCTTTCCATTTGTCCGGTATCTCCGCTGCGTCAGTGGCAGGGGAAACCGAGCAGGTGGCGGGCATCGTGCACGAACTCGTGCACGTAGGTGTTGTTGCCGAACACGGACGTCGCACCCTGATCCATGCCGACGAAGTAGAGGGCCAGCAGGGCGACGAACGCCGACAGGGTCAGCCAGAGCACCGCCTTGGTCGCCGACAGGTCGATCGGCCGGGCATGGACCTTGCGTGCGTCAGTGGAAGTCATCTACGTGCCTTTCCGGGAATTCGCGTCCCAGTCCGTGTCATGACAGGTCAGGGTCTGACTTTTACAGTGGCGCGGCCGTCTTGGATTCTCACCAAGTTCCTTTGCCTGTCGATTACAGCAGCATCCTAACTACCGCGCAGGAGTTCTCCCTACGGCAGGTATGAAATCGGCATGAAAAATGCCCCCGCCAATTGCGGCGGGGGCATTCTTCGTCTTGGACCTTATTCCGCAGTCGCTGCGGCCTTGGCCAGATCCGGACCGTCGGAGCCGGCTGCCTTGGGCGCACCGGAGAACGTGAACTTCGCGTCCTCCCCGGCACCTTCGCCGTCCCAGCCCTCGACATCGACCGTCACCAACTGGCCGGGGCCGAGCTCCTCGAACAGGATCTTCTCGGAGAGCTGGTCCTCGATCTCGCGCTGGATGGTGCGCCGCAGCGGGCGGGCACCGAGCACCGGATCGAAACCGCGCTTGGCCAACAGGGCCTTGGCCTTGTCGGTCAGCTCCATGGCCATGTCCTTGGCCTTGAGCTGGTTTCCGACCCGGCCGATCATCAGGTCGACCATCTGGATGATCTCGTCCTGCGTCAGCTGGTGGAACACGATGATGTCATCGATGCGGTTGAGGAACTCAGGCCGGAAGTGCTTCTTGAGCTCGTCGTTGACCTTCTGCTTCATCCGCTCGTAGTTGTTCTCCCCGCCGCCTTGGGAGAAGCCCAGCCCGACAGCCTTGCTGATGTCGGAGGTTCCCAGGTTGGAGGTGAAGATCAGCACCGTGTTCTTGAAGTCGACCGTGCGGCCCTGACCGTCGGTGAGACGGCCGTCTTCCAGAACCTGCAACAGGCTGTTGTAGATCTCCTGGTGGGCCTTCTCGATCTCGTCGAACAGCACGACCGAGAACGGCTTACGGCGCACCTTCTCGGTGAGCTGGCCGCCCTCTTCGTAGCCGACGTAGCCCGGAGGGGCACCGAACAGCCGCGATGCGGTGAAGCGGTCGTGGAACTCGCCCATGTCGATCTGGATGAGCGCGTCGTCGTCGCCGAACAGGAAGTTGGCCAGCGCCTTGGACAGCTCGGTCTTACCGACACCGGACGGGCCGGCGAAGATGAACGAACCGGACGGGCGCTTCGGGTCCTTCAGACCGGCGCGGGTACGACGGATCGCCTTGGAGACAGCCTTGACGGCGTCCTCCTGGCCGATGATCCGCTTGTGCAGCTCGTCCTCCATGCGCAGCAGGCGCGTGGTCTCGGCCTCGGTCAGCTTGAACACGGGGATGCCGGTCCAGTTGCCGAGCACCTCGGCGATCTGCTCGTCATCGACCTCGGCGACAACGTCCAGATCGCCTGAACGCCACTGCTTCTCGCGCTCACCGCGCTGAGCGACCAGGGTCTTCTCCCGATCGCGCAGGCTCGCGGCCTTCTCGAAGTCCTGCGCGTCGATCGCGGACTCCTTCTCCCGGCGGGCGTCGGCGATCTTCTCGTCGAACTCGCGCAGGTCTGGCGGAGCGGTCATCCGGCGGATACGCATCCGGGCGCCGGCCTCGTCGATCAGGTCGATCGCCTTGTCCGGCAGGAACCGGTCGTTGATGTAGCGGTCGGCCAGGGTGGCCGCGGCCACCAGCGCACCGTCGGTGATCGAGACGCGGTGGTGCGCCTCGTAGCGGTCACGCAGACCCTTGAGGATCTCGATGGTGTGCTCGACCGTCGGCTCACCCACCTGGACCGGCTGGAATCGGCGCTCCAGGGCGGCGTCCTTCTCGATGTACTTGCGGTACTCGTCGAGGGTGGTGGCACCGATGGTCTGCAGCTCGCCACGGGCCAGCTTCGGCTTCAGGATCGAGGCCGCGTCGATGGCGCCCTCGGCGGCACCCGCACCGACGAGCGTGTGCAGCTCGTCGATGAACAGGATGATGTCGCCGCGGGTGTTGATCTCCTTGAGCACCTTCTTCAGGCGCTCTTCGAAGTCACCGCGGTAGCGGCTGCCGGCCACCAGCGACCCCAGGTCGAGGGTGTAGAGCTGCTTGTCCTTGAGCGTCTCGGGGACCTCGCCGTGCACGATGGCCTGTGCCAGGCCCTCGACCACGGCGGTCTTGCCGACGCCGGGCTCGCCGATCAGCACCGGGTTGTTCTTGGTGCGGCGGCTCAGCACCTGCATGACCCGCTCGATTTCCTTCTCACGGCCGATGACCGGATCGAGCTTGCCCTCCATCGCGGCGGCGGTGAGGTTGCGGCCGAACTGGTCGAGGACCAGAGAGGTCGACGGGTTGCCCGACTCGCCACCACGGCCACCGGTACCGGCCTCGGAGGCTTCCTTGCCCTGGTAGCCGCTCAGCAGCTGGATGACCTGCTGGCGCACGCGCGTCAGCTCGGCGCCGAGCTTGACCAGCACCTGCGCGGCGACGCCCTCGCCCTCACGGATCAGGCCGAGCAGAATGTGCTCGGTACCGATGTAGTTGTGGCCGAGCTGCAGCGCCTCACGCAGGGACAGCTCGAGCACCTTCTTGGCGCGCGGCGTGAAGGGGATGTGACCGGACGGTGCCTGCTGCCCCTGGCCGATGATCTCCTCGACCTGGCTGCGCACGCCTTCCAGCGAGATGCCCAACGACTCCAGCGACTTGGCGGCTACGCCCTCGCCCTCGTGAATAAGACCCAACAGGATGTGCTCGGTCCCGATGTAGTTGTGGTTGAGCATCCGGGCTTCTTCTTGCGCCAGGACGACGACCCTGCGGGCACGGTCGGTAAATCTCTCAAACATCGGTGGTTACCTGCTCTCCATCGCGTAGCGATACCCGCGTACGGCTTCGTTATATCGGTTTTCTCGTAGCCCGCACGTAGTACCTACCGTCCACTCTAATGGGCGGCCGTCCCGGGTGCGGAGGTTGGACCCAGGACAAGCTGTCCACATCGAGTGCTGCAGATGAGCAACGCTGCCGGTAGACGATTCGTTTCCGCAAACCGCTCGATTCGGGTTCGCCACTAGCGAAAAACTCCGGACCGGGAATTCTCACCGGTCCGGAGCTGGCAACTATCGGTTACGTTGCGGTCGTCTATGTTGCGGCGTGGAATGCGTCGATGACATCGGCGGGGATGCGGCCGCGCGTCGATACGTTGTGGCCGTTCCGACGGGCCCATTCGCGGATGGCGGCGCTCTGCTCGCGATCGATGGCACCGCGGCCACGGGCCGGGCCTGCCGCCCGTCCACGCCGACGCCCGCCGACCCGGCGGCCGGCCTCCACCCACTGCTTCAGATCGTTTCGGAGCTTGGTCGCGTTTTTCGAGGAAAGGTCGATCTCGTAGGTGACACCGTCGAGGCCGAATTCGACCGTCTCATCGGCGGTGGCTTCGCCGTCGAAATCGTCGACCAACGTGACGGTCACTTTCTTAGCCATTACCCCGCACCGAACCCTTCTGCCTACGCATTGGTGACTTACGCCTGAGTATCCTGCACCCGCGCCCCAATGTGCCACAAAACACGCACATTTCCAACAACGGGTCGGTCAGGGCAGTTCAGTTGTGTGACTCAGTTACTGTGACGACGAACAATCGGGAACAAAACCGTCTCTCGAATAGACAACCCCGTCAACGCCATCAACAAGCGATCGATACCCATTCCGGTACCCGTGGTCGGCGGCATCGCGTACTCCAATGCGGCAAGGAAATCGTCGTCGAGAACCATTGCTTCATCATCACCGGCGGCGGCCGCACGCGCCTGGGCCTCGAATCGTTCCCGCTGGATTACCGGGTCGATGAGTTCGGAATATCCGGTAGCGAGCTCGAAACGCCGTATGTACAGGTCCCATTTCTCGGTCACCCCGGGAATGCTGCGGTGGGCGCGGGTCAACGGCGAAGTCTCGACCGGGAAGTCGCGGACGAACGTCGGGGCCCACAGCTTCTCACCGACGGTGTGTTCCCAGAGTTCCTCGACCAATTTCCCGTGTCCGTAGCCGCGGTCACGCGGAATCTCCACCTCGAGCCGGTCGGCAATAGACCACAAGTACTCCACTGAAGTCTCCGGTGTGATCTCCTCACCCAGAGCCTCGGACAACGAAGGATACATTTCCAACGTGTCCCATTGCCCGTCCAGATCGTAGATAGTGCCATCAGGCAATGGCACTTGACGGGTTCCGATCGCCTCGTCGGCAACTTCTTGAATAAGTTCCCGGGTGACTACTGCGGAATCGTTGTAGTCACCGTAGGCCTGATATGTCTCCAACATCGAGAATTCCGGCGAGTGCGTGGAATCAACACCTTCGTTACGGAAGTTCCGATTCAACTCGAAAACCCGGTCAAATCCGCCGACGATGCACCGCTTGAGGAACAGTTCCGGCGCGATACGCAGGTACAGATCCACATCGAGCGCATTCGAGTGCGTAATGAACGGGCGGGCCGCCGCCCCGCCGGCCAGCGTCTGCAGCATGGGCGTCTCGACCTCGAGGAAGTCCCGGCGTTCCAGTGCCGACCGCACTGCCCGCACCACCGCCACCCGCTGACGCGCGATGCTGCGCGCCTCGGGACGCACGATCAGATCGACATAGCGCTGACGGACCCGCGCTTCTTCGCTCATCTCTTTGTGAGCAACGGGCAGGGGGCGCAGGGCCTTGGCCGCGATCTGCCACGAGTCGGCCAGCACCGAGAGTTCGCCGCGCTTCGAGCTGATCACCTCGCCGTGAACGAACACGATGTCGCCGAGGTCCACATCGGCCTTCCAGGCATCCAGTGACTCCTGGCCCACCTGGGCCAGGCTGATCATCGCCTGCAGCTGCGTACCGTCGCCCTCCTGCAGCGTCGCGAAGCACAACTTTCCGGAATTGCGCGCGAACACCACCCGGCCCGAGACACCGACCGTCACGCCGGTCTGGGTGTCGGCGGCCAGGTCCGGATAGGCGCTGCGCAGTTCAGCAAGAGTGTGGGTACGCGGAACGGTCACCGGATAGGGTTCGCGCCCCTCGGCCAGCAGCCGTTCCCGCTTGGCCTGACGAATCCGGAACTGCTCGGGAAGGTCGGCCTGGGACTGGGACGCGTCGTCGCGATCGGCTGGGCTCACAAAATGCCAGCTTAAATGAACACGCGAACGCACAATTGCACGCCGACGAGCCGGCAGGGGCTATCCGCACCCTGACGGGGACAGACTGCCGCCCCGGTGTGCACAACCTCACAACAAAGGCGAATTGGTTCTGCTCACCTGGCGGGCTTGAGCCGGCCGCGCTGGCTGTCGCGGTTGCGCTCGAACACCAACCGCAGGCCGTCGAGTGTGAGGTGGCGGTCGTAGTGCTCGACTGTGCGCAGGTCCGGCAGCACCAGCGGCGCGGTGTAGCCGGTGGCCACCACCGCGACGTCGTCGCCGGCGAATCCGTCGACATCCTCGCGGATCCGGTGGACCAGCCCGTCGACCAGTCCGGCGAACCCGAAAACCGCGCCGGCCTGCATGCACTCGACAGTGTTCTTGCCGATCACCGAACGCGGACGGGTCAGCTCGACCCGCCGCAGTGCCGCCGAGCGGGCCGCGGCCGCATCCGAGGACACCTGCACACCGGGCGCGATCGCCCCGCCCAGGAACTCTCCCTTGGCCGACACCACGTCGACACAGATCGACGAGCCGAAGTCGACGATGATCGCCGCAGTGCCGTACTTGTGATAGGCGGCAAGGCAGTTCACGATCCGGTCCGCGCCGACTTCCTTGGGGTTGTCGACCAACAGCGGGATACCCGTCCGCACACCGGGCTCGATCAGCACGTGCGGCACCGTCGGCCAGTACTGCTCGAGCATGAGTCGCACCTCATGCAGCACCGACGGCACCGTCGACAGTCCGGCGGCCCCGGTCAGATGCTCGGAGTCGTCACCGATCAGGCCGTCGAGGGTGAGCGCCAACTCGTCGGCAGTCACCTCGGATTCGGTCCGGATCCGCCACTGCTGCACCACTTTCGCGTGATCCCCTGAACCGGAGATCAGCCCGACGATGGTGTGGGTGTTGCGGACATCGATGGCGAGCAGCATCAGCGCGGCGACATCAGTTCGGACACGTCCTCGGGAACGTAGGCCGGATCGTGGCCGTGCTCACCGAGGTCGACCTGCTTGTTGTCGGCGTCGACGAACACGATCCGCGGCCGATAGGCGCGGGCCTCGGCATCCTCCATCACGCCGTAGGCGATCAGGATGACCAGATCGCCCGGGTGGATGAGATGCGCTGCGGCACCGTTGATCCCGATCACCCCGGTGCCACGCTCGCCGGTGATGGCGTACGTGACCAGGCGGGCACCGTTGTCGATGTCGACGATCGTCACCTGCTCGCCTTCGAGCAGGTCGGCCGCCTCCATCAGGTCGGCGTCGATGGTCACCGAGCCGACGTAGTGCAGGTCGGCCTGCGTCACCGTGGCGCGGTGAATCTTCGATTTCAGCATGGTGCGCTGCATCAGTTCCTCCAGGGCAGTTCGTGACTCTCGCCGTCGCCGACGCGAGGATGTCCGTCGATTCCCGCCGACGCTCCGATGTCGACAGAGATGTTGTCCAGCAGTCGAGTTCGGCCCAGCCGGGCGGCCACCAGCAGCCGGGCCTGGCCTTCACTCGGCGCGGGGCCCAGCATCGGGTCACGCACCTCCAGGTAGTCGACGTCGATGGCGGGCACCTCGTCGAGCACCGCCCGCGCCGCGTCGACCGCCGCCGATGCCCCGCCCGCCGCCGCATACTTGCCGGCCAGCAGGGCCGCCGACAACGCACCGGCCTGTTCCCGCTCGTCGGCATCGAGGTACCGGTTGCGCGACGACATCGCCAGTCCGTCGGATTCCCGGACGATGGGCACCCCGACGATCTGTACGTCGACGTTGAGATCGGTGACCATCTGCCGGATCAATGCCAGTTGCTGGTAGTCCTTTTCGCCGAAGAAGGCCCGGTCCGGCCGGACGATCTGCAGCAGCTTGAGCACGACCGTCAGCACACCGGCGAAGTGCCCCTGGCGCGACGCGCCTTCGAGTTCATCGCCGGCCGCCCCGGGCTGCACACTGGTGCGGGGACCGTCGGGATACATGTCCGAACCCGTTGGGGTGAAAGCGATCTCGACGCCTTCGGCACGCAGGGCGGACAGGTCCTCATCGAGGGTCCGCGGATAGGCGTCGAGGTCCTCGCCCGGCCCGAACTGCAGCGGGTTGACGAAGATCGACACGACGACGACCGCGCCGGGCACGCGCTTGGCCGCCCGGATCAAAGTCAGGTGACCTTCGTGCAGTGCACCCATGGTGGGAACGAGGGTGACCCGGCGCCCGCTGGTGCGCAGGGCTCGGGTGACGGCTGCGACGTCGGCGGGTGCCGAATAGACGTTCAGCTCGCCGGCGACGAACTTGGGCGTGGTGCTGGGGGTCATCCGTGACTCGTTTCAGGGCGGTTTTCGGGACCTGTTTCCGGGCTCGTCTCCCGGAGAGCTGCGAGCACGCCCGCAGGCGCGTGGGCACGCTGGGCCGTACGCAGTGAGTCGGCCCGATATGCCTGGGCCAGTTGAGGATCCAGTGCGCGCAGCGCCTCCAGATGTGCGGTCACCGCAGCGGCATCCCCGCGTGCCACGGGTCCGGTCAACGCGGCCTGGCCGCGTTGCATCGCGTTGTCCAGCGCGGCCCGGGCCAGCGGGCCCACCACACGTTCGGCCAGGCCACCGGGGGCATCGTCGACGAGTTCCTGACCGAGCAGCTCCTGCCCGCGCAACGCGGCCCGCAGGGCGTCGACCGCATCGAGCACCAGCGTGACCAGGTGGTTGCTGGCATGCGCCAGTGCCGCGTGGTACTGCGTTCTGGCGTGCTCGGGCACCCGGAACGGCTCACCACCGATTTCGAGCACCAGCGACTGGCCGATCGCGTAGCCCACCTCATCGGCGGCGGTGATCCCGAAGCAGGTGTCGGGCAGCCGTGCGATGTCCTCGTCCGAGCCGGTGAAGGTCATCGCCGGATGGATGGCCAGCGGGATGCATCCCTGCTCGGTCAACGGGGCCAGCACCGTGACCCCGTTCGCACCGGAGGTGTGCACCACGATCGTGCCGGGCCGTACCGCACCGGTGGCGGCCAGACCCGACACCAGAGACGGCAGCTCAGCGTCGGGGACCGTCAACAACAGCAGTTCGGCCCGCTGGGCCACCTCGGGAACAGGCAGGACGGAGGTTTCGGGCAGCCGGCGCTTCGCGCGCAGCCGCGACGCCTCGGATATCGCGCTGCACGCCACCACCACGTGTTCGACGCGTTCCAGCGCATAACCCAGCGCTGTGCCCACCCGACCAGCGGAAATGACGCCGACGCTGAGCCTGGCCGGACGCAATCCCTCAGGCGGGGACCACCCGTTCGCAGGGGGCTGCTGCATCGCAGACGACCTCACAGGTTGAAATAGTTCTACGTTCCAGTCCCGCGTTGCGGGTACCGGACGGTCGTCACGAGACTAGCTCACTCCTCGCGGCGCCTGCGACGCCCGCCTTCGGGGCGACCTGCCTGAAACCGTGCCAGCAGGTCGTTCACCGACTGCCCGTCGGCATGATGCCCGTTCGGCGGCTCAGGCTCGTCGTCGCTGCGGTGCCGCGACGCCCGACGCGGCGGCTCGGGTGGTTGCGAGGACTCGGTGGCCAAGGCCGGCGACGGCTGAGCCGCCGCGGGTCGACCGGGATCGACTCCGGCTGAATGACGGCCCCGAGGCGGTTCGGGGGCCTGGCCCGGCGACATCGCGGGCGCCGGAGCCGGTTCCGGTTCGGGGGCCGGTTCGGGGGCCTGCGCAGGTTCGGCCGTGGGAGCGGGAGCCGACACCGGGCTCGATTCGGGGGCGCGACGCCGGCCGACGTACTCAGGTGCGGCGCCGTTCTGTGCGACCGGCGCAGCCCAGTTGCTGCCCGGCGCGCCCGCGGGAATCCACTGCCCCTCGGCGGGTGCCGGTTGCCAGCCTGTGGCGGCAGGTTCGGCAGCCGGTTCCGGCGTGCTCGGGGGCTCGGGTTCCGGCGCTTCGATGGTGGGTGACGGCTGCATCGGCGGCATCGTCGGCGGAGGTGGAGGCGGCGCCCAGGTCGAAGGTGGCTCAGGCAGCCTGCGGGCGGCCGGCTGAGGTTTCGGCTCCGGCCGCGGCTGGGGCTCCGGCCGCCCCTGGGGTTCGGGTTGGGGTTGGGGTTCCGGTCGGGACACCGGTTGCGGTTCTGGCCGCGGCACCGGTTGCGGTTCTGGCCGCGGCTGAGGCTGAGGTTCCTGGCGCGGGGGTTCCGGCTGTCGCGGGGGTTCCGGCTGACGCGGGGCTTCTTGCTGACGAGCCGGTTCCGGCTGACGCCGGCGACGGCGGGCAGGTTCACCGGCAGGCGTCGGCCGCGACGGCAGCCGATGCACCCCGCCCGAGGTCCCCCAGTCGCTCTCCGGTGGATGCGGTTCGGCCGGGACATCGATGATCGGGCTTTCCTGCGTGCGCGACATGCGAATGTCGGTGACCTCGACCGCCGGTATGTCCAGGCGACTGGCGGTGACCCGGCCCGCGGTCCGCACCGCGCTCTTGTCGGTCTCGATGGCCGGCCGGTCCACCAGCTCGGTGTCGAACAGGATCTCGAGGTTCGCCCGCAATGCGGCCAGCTCGGAGCGCAGTGCGGCCACCTCGTCGGCGGCCTGGGCACGCAGCTCGGAGGCCAGCTCCCGGCGCAACTGGGTCTCGACGGTCAGCTCGTACTCGCGCCGCGCCGAGATCTCGCGGTCCAGCTGCAGGTCGTAGACGAACTTCAGATCACGGGCCTTGGCCTGGTCCAGGTCACTCTGGCGCCGGTAGATGACGGAGACGAAGGCCGCCACGACGGCAGCCCACAGGGCCAGGATGACGGCGAGCTTCAGCAACTCGACGCGATCGGTGAACACCAATGCGGAACTGGCCAGAATGGCGAGCACCAGCAATACCGTTAAGAGCAGCCAGCCTGGCCTTCGGCCGCCGCGCCGTGGCCGGCCGCCGCGGGGCAGAACGGTCATGCGCCGACTGTACCCGTCACGGGTCATCTAGCCCGGGGACCGCTGCGGCGATTCGGCCAACTACCTGGCCGAAATCGTTCACTCGGTGGCGGTATCGCCGTTGTCCGGCGGTTCCTCCGGGGACTTGCAGCAATGCTGCAGCCACACCGCCGCGACGATCAGCGCCACGGCACTGACCGCGGCCACCACCGCGCCGGGAGTGTCCTCGCCGGCCACCCTCAGATCGCCGCGCCGCGGCAACAGGTACACCAGCACCCCGATCCACCAGCCCGCCACGATGGCACCGACCCAGGCCGAGGCCTTGGCGATGACAACGGACCGGGCGACGGTGAGCGGGTGCAACCGGCCCGCCCCGACCCCGATCTGTCCGTCGTTGATCCTGGCCCGCACATAGAACGCCCAGCCCGCCTCGGCGATCGCGACCGCCAGTAGGGAGAGCCCGGTCCAGATCGTGAGCGGCGGGAACCACCGGTAGAGCACTCCGACCAGCACGTAACCGACGATGGCGACGACCGCCACCGCGCCGGCCAGGTCGCGCTTGCGGGTCGGACCCATCAGTCGGCCGCCGGTTCGGTGTGAAAGTCCAGCGCCAGATCGGTGGGCCTGACCCCGGCGCGTTCGGCGGGGTCGATCTCCTCGAGCAGGTGTGCGACCCGCCGGGACCGGCCGACGACGGTCAACGTGGCATCCGGATCCACCGCCAGCCACGGGATCAGGACAAAGGCGCGCAGGTGGGCCAGCGGGTGCGGCAGCGTCAGATCCTCGTCGCGGGACAGCACCTCCACGTCACCGTCATGGCAGGTGACCAGGTCCACGTCGAGGGTGCGCGGACCCCACTTCTGTTCCCGGACCCGGCCAGCCTCGTCCTCGAGCCGCTGGCCGCGCTGCAGCCAGTCGTGGCAATCGAGGCCCGGGTCATCGGCGAGCAGTACCGCATTCAGGAAGGGACTCTGTTCGACTCCGCCCCAGGCGTCGGTCTCGAACACCGGCGACACGGCGCGAACGGCGTTCCCCAGTCCGTCGACCACTGACTGCAATCGGGCCAGCCGGTCGCCGATGTTCGATCCGATCGAAAGGACGGTGGATGTCATTGGGTACCCCCACGGCGCGACCGGCGGGCCACCACCGCGACATCGTCGAAGGTCAGCGGAATCGGGGCACTCGGCTTGTGCACGACAACCTCGACCGCGTGCAGACGCTCGTCGGCCATGACCGCGTCGGCGATCTCGGCCGAGACCATCTCGATCAGGTTCCGCGGCGGGCCCGCGACGATGTCGGCGGCCAGCTGGGCCAGCGCGCCGTAATCGAGCGTGTCGGCGAGATCGTCGGTGGCCGCCGCCCGGCGCAGGTCCACCCATGCCGTGATGTCGACGACGAACTCCTGGCCGTCGCGGCGTTCATGGTCGAACACACCGTGGTTGCCGCGAACCCGTAAGCCGCGCAACTCAATCCGATCAGCCAACCTGACCTCCAGATTCCCAGGCTTCCAGTACGGCGAGCGCGTCGACGGAAGCCACCACATCGTGCACCCGAACACCCCAGGCTCCGTGCTGGGCCGCCAGCAACGAGATCGCCGCGGTGGCGGTCTCCCTACCGTCCGGTGGCCGCAGGGTTCCGTCCGGTCCGGACAGTAGGGCGCCGAGGAAGCGTTTGCGTGACGCACCGACCAAGACGGGGATCCCGGTCGCGATGAATTCGGGCAAGGCATGCAACAGGGCCCAATTGTGCTGCGCGGTCTTGGCGAATCCCAGCCCCGGATCGATGATCAACCGCTCCGGGGCAACGCCCGCCGCGACCGCGGCGTCCACCGCGGACAGCAGTTCGGTCCGAACCTCGGCCACCACATCTCCGTAGCCCGGAGCACGGTGCGGCTGCTCGGCGCCGACCGAACGCCAGTGCATCAGGATCCACGGCACCCCGGCCTCGGCGAGCAGTGGCGCCATGTTCGGGTCGGCCAGACCGCCGGACACGTCGTTGACGATGTGCGCGCCGTGGTCCAGCGCCACCCTCGCCACATCGGCGTGCATGGTGTCGATGCTGACCGTGATGCCTTGGGAGGCAAGCGCTTCGATCACGGGGGCCACCCTGGACGCCTCCACCGCAGGGTCGATGCGCACCGCACCGGGCCGGGTCGATTCCCCACCTACGTCGATGATCGCCGCCCCGGCCGCGGCCAGCGCCAGTCCGTGTTCGACCGCGCGGTCGCGGTCGATGAACCTGCCACCGTCGGAGAAGGAATCGTCGGTGACATTCACCACCCCCATGACCTGCACGCGCTGCCCGCGAAGGTCCATCGGCTCGGGTGGGTTCACTTCCGAAGGATCAGTTCCAGCGCCTCGGCCCGAGAAGCCTTGTCGGTCTTGAACTGTCCCCGTACCGCCGACGTGGTGGTGACCGCGCCCGGCTTGCGCACCCCGCGCATGGCCATGCAGAGGTGCTCTGCCTCGATCACCACGATGGCTCCGCGCGGATCGAGCTTGCGCATCAGCGCGTCGGCGATCTGAGCGGTCAGGCGCTCCTGCACCTGCGGACGCTTGGAGTACAGGTCGACCAGACGCGCGATCTTCGACAGTCCGGTCACCCGGCCGTCCACCCCGGGGATGTACCCGACGTGTGCCACCCCGTGGAACGACACCAGGTGATGCTCACACGTGGAGTACAGCGGGATCTGCTTGACCAGCACGAGCTCGTCGTGCTCCTCGTCGAAGGTGGTGTTGAGCACCGCGTCCGGGTCGGTGTAAAGCCCCGCCATCAGCTCTTTGTACGCACGCGCCACGCGGGCCGGGGTATCCAGCAGACCCTGACGATCCGGGTCCTCACCGATGGCGATCAGCAGCTCACGTACAGCCGCCTCGGCGCGCGGTTGATCGAACACCCGCGTCGCCGTATCGGTGTTGTTGTGATGCTCGCGCAACGACTGCGACATCGAAGCCTCCGTTCTCGGATCAGCCGTGGGCCGGCGGGTTGGACCGGTCGGCCCGCTCATGACCGCCATCCTGACCCGCCTCCTCGTTGGGAGCAGGCTGGCCGGGATGAGGATAAGGCTGATACGGGTACGGATGGGGCTGCTGCCATCCCGACGGATGCGGCGGCGGGTACCAGTAGCCCGGCTGTTGCTGTTGTTGCTGCGGCGGCTGGTATCCCGGCTGCGACGGCGGGGGCGGCCAGCCAGGGGCGTGCCAGCCGGCCGGTGCACCGTAATCGGGTTGCGTGGAACCGTTCTGGTTCGACCCGTTCGGCGGGGCACCGTTGGCCCCGGCGCCGTTGGTCTCCTTGGCCCGCTCGGCCTCACGGGTGGCGGCGGCGATGGCCGCCTTGAACGCAGGCTCGGGCACCGGTGGTGGCCACGGCTCGCCGCGCTCGATGGCGATCTCACCCGGGGTCTTGATCGGCGGCTTGTCCGACGGCACCCGGCCACCGAAGTCGTCGAACATGGTCAGCCGGGGGCGCTTCTTCACGTCGCCGAAGATGGCCTCGAGCTCGGCGCGGTGCAGCGTCTCCTTCTCCAGGAGCTCACCGGCAAGTGTGTCGAGCACGTCGCGGTACTCGGTGAGGATCTCCCACGCCTCGGTGTGCGCGGCCTCGATGAGCTTGCGCACCTCGTCGTCGATGTCGCGGGCCACCTCGTGACCGAAGTCAGCCTGGGTGCCCATGGTGCGGCCCAGGAACGGGTCTCCGTGCTCGGTGCCGTAGCGCACCGCGCCCAGCTTGGAGCTCATGCCGTACTCGGTGACCATCGCGCGGGCGATCTTGGTGGCCTGCTCAATATCCGACACCGCACCCGTGGTGGGCTCGCGGAAGACGAGTTCCTCGGCGGCGCGACCACCCATGGCGAACACCAGGCGGGCGATCATCTCCGAGCGGGTCATCAGACCCTTGTCGTCCTCGGGCACCGCGACGGCGTGGCCGCCGGTGCGTCCGCGGGCCAGGATGGTGACCTTGTAGATCGGCTCGATGTCGGGCATCGCCCACGCGGCCAGGGTGTGCCCGCCCTCGTGGTAGGCCGTGATCTTCTTTTCCTGCTCGCTGATGATGCGGCCCTTGCGGCGCGGGCCACCCACGACGCGGTCCACGGCTTCTTCCAGCGCCGCACTGGTGATGACGGTGCCGTTCTCGCGGGCGGTCAGCAGCGCGGACTCGTTGATCACGTTGGCCAGATCCGCGCCGGACATGCCGACGGTCCGCTTGGCCAGCCCGTCCAGGTCGGCGTCGGGGGCGATCGGCTTGCCCGCCGAGTGCACCTTGAGCACCGCGCGACGGCCGGCCAGGTCGGGGTTGGACACCGGGATCTGGCGGTCGAACCGGCCCGGGCGCAGCAGGGCCGGGTCCAGGATGTCGGGCCGGTTGGTGGCGGCGATGAGAATGACGCCCTGGCGGTCGCCGAAGCCGTCCATCTCGACCAGCAACTGGTTCAGGGTCTGCTCGCGCTCGTCGTGGCCACCGCCCATTCCTGCGCCGCGCTGGCGGCCGACGGCGTCGATCTCGTCGACGAAGATGATGCACGGGCTGTTGGCCTTTGCCTGCTCGAACATGTCTCGGACGCGGGAGGCGCCGACGCCGACGAACATCTCGACGAAGTCCGAACCGGAGATCGTGAAGAACGGCACCCCGGCCTCGCCGGCGACGGCGCGGGCCAGCAGGGTCTTACCGGTTCCGGGCGGACCGTAGAGCAGCACGCCCTTGGGGATCTTGGCGCCCAGTGCCTGATACCGAGACGGGTTCTGCAGGAAGTCTTTGATCTCGTAGAGCTCTTCGACCGCCTCGTCGACACCGGCGACGTCGGCGAACGTGGTCTTGGGCATGTCCTTGCCGAGTTGCTTGGCCTTCGACTTGCCGAAGCCGAAGCCCATCCGGCCGCCGCCGCCCTGCATCCGGGAGAACATCACGAACAGGCCGACCAGCAACAGCAGCGGCAGCATGTAGATCAGCATCGAGCCGAGGAAGCTGCCCTGGTTGACGGTGGTGCCGAACTTGACGTTCTTGGCATCGAGTTGGTCGACGAGCTTCACCGCATAGCCGGTCGGGTACTTCGTGATGACCTTGTCGCTGTTCTCGGTCTCTTCTTTGCCGCTCTTCAGGTCGAGCCGCAGCTGTTGCTCGCGATCGTCGATCTGGGCGTTCTTGACGTTGTCGGCACCGATCTGGGCCACCGCCACCGAGGTGTCGACGGGTTTGTAGCCACGGGTGTCGTCGCTGAAATAGAAAAACGACCAGCCCAGCAACAGCACGACCGCGATCACGGTCAGCGTACGGATCACATTTTTGCGGTTCATCGATCACTCAGCCGAGTTCGGCCCGGTCCTTCCAACGTGCGCAGTTGAGACATTCAAGGCTACCGCTAGACCAACGTCCGGCAGTTCCCGACGGTATCTAGCCGACGGCGGACCACTGTGCTTGGGTGAGATCGTGCTCACACCGACCGAGCGGTTAGTCGATACCAATGGCGTGACGTTGAAGGTGACCGAGGCGGGTGAACGCGGAAATCCGGTGGTGGTGCTGGCCCACGGATTTCCCGAACTGGCCTATTCGTGGCGCCATCAGATCCCGGTGCTGGCGGCGGCCGGCTATCACGTTCTGGCCCCCGACCAGCGCGGTTACGGTGGCTCGTCCCGGCCCGACGAGATCGACGCCTACAACATCACCGAGCTGACCGCCGACATCGCGGGGTTGCTGGATGATGTCGGCGCCGAGCAGGCAGTGCTGATCGGCCATGACTGGGGCTCGCCCGTCGCCACCAATTTTCCGTTGTTCTTCCCGGACCGGGTCACCGCGGTGGCCGCACTGAGTGTGCCCCCGGTCCCGCGGGCTCCTGCTCCGCCGACGCAGATCTGGCGCAAGATCGTCGGCGACAACTACTTCTACATCCTGCACTTCCAGGAGCCCGGGGTGGCGGACGAGCAGCTCGGTGCCGACCCGCGGCACTCACTGCGTCGCTCGCTGGCGATGCAAGGTATCGGCGAACCGCTCGAAACCCTGGCCGACCAGCCCCTGCCCCCGCTGCCGGACTGGATAAGTCCGGACGAGTTCGAGCATTACGTGCAGGCCTACACCGAGACCGGCTTCACCGGGCCACTGAACTGGTACCGCAACTTCGACCGGAACTGGGAGCTGACCGAGTCCACGCCCGCGTCGACCATCACCGTGCCGACCCTGTTCCTGGCCGGCACCGCCGATCCGGTGTTGACCTTCACCCCGGCGCGACCGCGTGCGTGACGTGGTGACCGGCGACTATCGCGAGGTGTTGATCGACGGTGCCGGGCACTGGCTGCAGCAGGAACGTCCCGATGAGGTGAACGAGATACTGCTCGATTTCCTGGGAGGTCTCAAGTGAGCCCGCTGAACTTCGGCGTCTTCATCACGCCGTTTCACCCAGTCGGCCAATCCCCCACCACCGCACTGCAATACGACATGGACCGGGTCGAGGCGCTGGACCGGCTCGGCTATGACGAGGCCTGGTTCGGCGAACATCATTCCGGCGGTTACGAACTCATCGCCTGCCCCGAGGTGTTCATCGCCGCCGCGGCCGAGCGGACCAAGCACATCCGCCTGGGCACCGGCGTGGTCTCACTGCCGTATCACCACCCGCTCATGGTGGCCGACCGTTGGGTGTTGCTCGACCACCTCACCCGCGGCCGGGTGATGTTCGGAACCGGACCGGGTGCGCTGCCGTCGGATGCCTACATGATGGGCATCGACCCGGTGGATCAACGGCCGATGATGCAGGAATCCCTGGAGGCGATTCTGGCGTTGTTCCGCGCCGCGCCCGACGAGCGGATCGACCGCAAGACCGACTGGTTCACCCTGCGGGACGCCGCGCTGCACATCCGTCCCTACACCTGGCCGTATCCCGAGATCTCCACCGCGGCAATGGTTTCCCCGTCCGGACCACGACTGGCCGGCGCCTTGGGCACGTCACTGCTGTCCTTGTCGATGTCGGTACCCGGCGGCTACGCGGCCATCGAGACCACCTGGGACACAGTGCGCGATCAGGCCGCCAAATCTGGTCGACCCGAGCCGGACCGGGCCGACTGGCGGGTGCTCGGCATCATCCATCTCGCCGATACCCGCGAGCAGGCCATCGAGGACTGCACATACGGCCTGCAGGATTTCGCCAACTACTTCGGCGCAGCCGGTTTCGTGCCGCTGTCCGAGAAAGTCGAGGGAACGCGCTCCCCATACGAGTTCGTGGAAAACTATGCGGCAGGCGGCAATTGCTGCATCGGCACCACGGCCGACGCGATCGCCTACATCCAGGACCTGCTGGACCGGTCCGGCGGGTTCGGCACCCTCTTGCTCCTCGGCCACGACTGGGCTCCGCCGGCGGCGACGTTCCACTCCTACGAACTGTTCGCCCGTGAGGTGATCCCGCACTTCAAAGGCCAACTCACGGCGGCACGGGCGTCGCATGACTGGGCCAAGGGCATGCGGGATCAACTGCTGGGCCGCGCCGGGCAGGCGATCGTCAACGCGATCACCGAACACACTTCCGAAAGCAACGAGGAGAAGAACTAATGCGCGCCGCGGTCCTACGTGACGGGCGGATGATCGTCCGCGACGACGTACCCGATCCGGTGCCCGGCCCGGGGCAGGTACTGGTCGAGGTGAAGGCCTGCGGGATCTGCGGATCCGACCTGCATTTCGCCACCCACGGCGCCGACATGCTGGCTGCGAGCGCCGACCTGGAGGGGATGCCCGACATGGACATCGACCTGGCCGGCGATGTCTACATGGGCCACGAGTTCAGTGCCGAGATCCTCGACGCGGGCCCGGGAGCCGACGCCCCTGCCAGCGGGACGCTGGTGACCTCGGTGCCGGTGCTGATCTCTGCTGCCGGGATCTCACCGATCGTGTACAGCAACACCACCGTCGGCGGTTATGCCGAGAAGATGCTGCTGTCGGCACCTCTGCTGCTGCCAGTGCCCAACGGTCTGAGCGCCGCGCATGCCGCGCTCACCGAACCGATGGCGGTCGGCCTGCATGCGGTCAACGCGTCACGCATCGAACCGGGCGAGGTGGCACTCGTCGTCGGCTGCGGCCCCGTCGGCATCGCGATCATCGCCGCCTTGAAACTCCGGGGCGTGGAAACCATTGTGGCGTCTGACTTCTCCCCCGGCCGGCGCGAACTCGCCGCCACCATGGGCGCCCACACCACACTGGATCCGGCCGCGGATTCACCGTTTCATCAGTGCCGGCCCGCAGTGGTGTTCGAGGCCGTCGGCGCCCCCGGAATCATCGACGACGTGCTGCGTCGCGCACCCGCGGGCGTCCGGTTGGTGGTGGCCGGGGTCTGCATGCAGCCCGACACCGTGCACCCCTTCTACGCGATCACCAAACAGATCAACATCCAGTTCGTGTTCGGCTACGACCCGGCCGAGTTCGCGAACTCGCTGCGCGCCATCGCCGAGGGCGAGATCGACGTCGCACCGATGATCACCGGGACCGTCGGCCTCGACGGCGTCGCAACCGCATTCGACGAACTCGCCTCGCCGGAGCGGCACTGCAAAGTCCTGGTGACGCCGTGACGTCCCGGTAGGGTTTTGGTCATGCCGATCGCCGGAAATGCGAAATTACGGGTCCTCGGTGTTGCCGCGGCGGGATTGATCGCCGTCAGCGCCAGTGCGTGCGATACGACCTCAGGCCCCGCCGGGGGCGCGCCGGACGGCGCCAGGCAGGTGACCGTCGTCGGATCCGGTCAGGTGCAGGGCGTTCCGGACACCCTGACGGCCGACGTGGCGATGGAGTTCACTGCCCCGGACGTGTCGGGCGCGCTCAACCAGTCCAGCCAACGCCAGCAGGCCGTGATCGATGCGCTGGTCGGATCGGGCATCGACCGCAAGGACATCAGCACCACTCAGGTCAGCGTGCAGCCGCAGTTCACCGACAGCAAGATCTCGGGTTACCAGGCCAGCAATGCGATCAAGGTCAAGATCCGCGACACCGCCAAGGCTTCGCAGACCTTGGCTTTGATCGCCGGCACCGGCGGCGACGCCACCCGCATCAACTCGGTCGACTACTCGATCGAGGACGACTCGGATCTCGTGCGCGACGCCCGCGCCCGGGCATTCGACGACGCCAAGAACCGCGCCGATCAGTACGCCGGGTTGTCCGGAATGCACCTCGGCAAGGTGATCTCGATATCCGAGCAGTCCGGCGGCTCCACCCCGCCCACGCCCACTCCGATGCCGCGCGCGGCGATGGAAGCGGTTCCGCTGGAACCCGGTCAGCAGACGGTGAACTTCTCGGTGACGGTGATCTGGGAGCTGACCTAGTTCCCGCCGAAACGGCATTCCAGCAGCGAAAGTGCGAGTAGGAGCCTGCTGGAATGCCGTTTCGGCGAAAAAGCTCAGCCCGCCGGCGCGATGTCGACCGGAATCCCGTTGAGCACCGCTGTGCCCGACAGCGGATCGAGATGGGTGCCGTCGTTGAGCTGGTTGACGTTGGCCCCGGGATGGCTGGCCGCGAGCCGCTGCCCGGTGCCACTGCGGTCGTGACCCCAGCCGTGCGGTAGCGAGACCACGCCGCGCCGCATGCCGTCGTCGACCTCGATCGGGGCCATCAGCTCGCCGCCCGGACCCTTGATCACCGCGATGTCGGTGAGGCCCAGATCAGCCGCGTCGTCGGGGTGGATCTGCAGGGTGCACCGGTTGGAGCCACCCGACAGCGCCGGGAGGTTGTGCATCCAGCTGTTGTTGGACCGCAGGTGACGTCGGCCGATCAGCAGGAATCCGCCGGCGGAGCGGGCGAGGGCGTCGCGCAGGCGTGCCACATCGGTGACGATCGGTTCGGGCGCGAGTTCGATCTGCCCACTTGGGGTTCGGAGAATCTCGGGGATCCGCGGTCGCAGCGGCCCCAGGTCGATGCCGTGTGGGTTGGCCTTCAACCGCTCCATGGTGAGCCCGTCCGGCTTGGCGCCGAAGGCGTCGCCGTATGGCCCGACCCGCAGCATCATGTCCAGGCGCCGTTCGTAGCCGGGCCCGTCGTACAGCATGGCGGTGAGCTCGGCGACGTCGCGCCCCGCCACGGGTGAATCGGGGTTGGCGACCTCTTTCGCCAGGGTTGTCGCGATCACCTGGGCGTCGACGAGGGCGGGATCGCCGTCGGCGCCGATGCCGTAGAGGATGAGGGCGAGCCGAGACAAGATCTCGGGCTCGTCCGGCCGGCCGTCGAGCGGCAGTGCTGGCGCTGAGTACCGCACGTTGTTGCGTACCGCGAGATTGTTCAGCGCGACGTCGAAGTGGGCGCTCTGCGACGGCGGAGGCGGCGGCAGGATCACGTCGGCATGGCGCGTGGTCTCGTTGAGGTAGGGGTCGACGCTCAGCATGAAGTCGACACTGTCGAGGGCCTTGTCGAGGCGGTCGCCGTCCGGCGCGGACAGCACCGGGTTGCCTGCGATGGTGATCATCGCCTTGATCTGGCCCTCGCCCGCGGTGTCGATCTCCTCGGCGAGTGCGGCCGCGGGCAGTTCGGAGAGCGCCTCGGGATAGCCCGAGACCCGACTGGCCCACCGCCCGATCCGGAAACCGCGGCCCGGTTTCGGCGGCCGCGGCGCGGGGGCGGCGGCCCCGAGCGCGAACATCGCGCCGCCGGGGCGGTCGAGGTTCCCGGTGAGGATGTTGATGACGTCGACGAGCCAGCTGCCGATGGTCCCGAACTCGACCGTCGACGTGCCGATCCGGCCGTAGACGGCCGCGGTCGGCGCCGCCGCGAGTTCCCGGGCCAGATCCCGGATCTCCTCGGCGCCCACACCGCAGGCTGTCTCCACGGCTTCAGGCGAGAACTCGTCCGCCAGCGCGCGGACCTCCTCGATGCCGGTGACATGCTCGGCGAGTCGACCGAGATCGACGAGATCCTCCTCGAACAGCACGTGCACGACGGCGAACAGCAGCGCCGCGTCCGTGCCGGGCCGCGGGGCGAGATGCCGGTCGGCGAGTTTGGCCGTCTGGGTGCGGGCGGGGTCGATGACGACGAGCTTGCCGCCGCGTTTGCGCAGGGCCCGCAGCTTGCCGGGGAAATCGGCCGCGGTGGCCAGGCTGCCGTTGGACACCATCGGATTCGCACCGATGATCACGAGGTAGTCGGTGCGGTCGAGATCGGGCACGGTGAACGCGACCGGGCTGCCGAACATCAGACCGAGTGCGACGTGCTTGGGCATCTGATCCAGCGTGCTGGCGCTGAACACCTGCCGGGTGCCGAGGCCCTTGATGATCAGCGGCGCGTACAGGCTGCCGGCGACGGTGTGCGCGTTCGGATTGCCCAGGTAAACCCCGACCGAGCTGCCGCCGTGCTCGGCGATCACGGCGCCGAGGCGCTCGGTGATGACGGCGTAGGCCTCGTCCCAGGTGGACTCGGTCAGGACGCCATCACGACGGACCAGCGGGTGAGTCAACCGGTCCGGGTCGTTGTCGAGTTCGCCGAAGCTGGCGCCTTTCGGGCAGATGAATCCCGCGCTGAACACGTCGTCGCGGTCACCGCGGGCACCGGTCACCCGGCCGTCGGAGATCGTGAGCGTGAGGCCACAGGTGGCCTCGCAGAAGGGGCAGATCCGAAGCGCCGTGCAGGTATCAGCCATGCACCGAATTCTGCGCTGCTTAGGGCGCTTCGTACACCTTCGGTTCGAGAGTGCCGATGTAGGGCAGGTCGCGGTAGCGCTCGGCGAAGTCCAGACCGTAGCCGACGACGAACTCGTTGGGGATGTCGAAGCCCACGTAGGCGACGTCGAGTTCGGTCTTGACGGCCTCGGGCTTGCGCAGCAGCGTGCACACCCGGAGCGAGCGCGGGTGACGGGTGGCGAGGTTGCGGAGCAACCAGGACAGGGTCAGACCTGAGTCGATGATGTCCTCGACGATCAGCACATCGCGGTCGTTGATGTCACGGTCGAGATCCTTGAGGATCCGGACGACGCCGGAGGACGAGGTCGACGATCCGTACGAGCTGACCGCCATGAACTCCAGCTGCGTCGGCAGCGGGATGGTCCGGGCCAGATCGGTGACGAACATGACCGCGCCCTTGAGCACGGTGACCAACAGCAGGTCGTCGTTGCCCAAATTGTCGCGGTACTGCTCGGCGATCATCTCGGCGAGTTCGACGGTGCGCGTCCGGATCTGCTCCTCGGACAACAGCACCGATTTGATGTCTCCCGCATACAGCTCGGCAGAGTCGACAGCCACTGCAACAGCGTGCCACGTGAAGGGGCCGCATTCCAACGCGGATCGCTAGACCGGTTCGGTGTGCATCACCAACACGCCGGCCCGCCGCGCCGCGAACAACCGCTGTTTGCGCAGCCCGGAACCGACGGCCACCCCGCCCTGCCCACGCCAGGCCGCCACCAGTCGGTCCACCGCGCGGATCTGGGTGTCGGTCAGATCACACGCGCCACCGGCCAGCAACCAGGCCCGGATCACCCGGCGCCGGAGCGCGTCGGGCAACGCCGACAACCGGGCCGTGTCCAGACCGCCTGCCTCCGTTCGCGTCGCCGCCAGCGCGTCACCGGCCAGGGCATCGAGCGTCTCGGTGTCTTCCCGCAGCGCCGTGGCGGTGCGAGCCAGGGCTTCGGCCACTCCACCGCCGAGCACGTCCTCCAGCAGCGGCAGCACCTCGTGCCGCAACCGCACCCGGGTGAACCGCCGGTCGGCATTGTGCGGGTCCTGCCACGGGGTGACGCCGAGTTCGTCGCACGCCGTACGGGTCAGTTCCCGCCGCACCCCCAGCAGCGGCCGGTGCCACGGCGGGTCGTGCGGGCGCATACCGGCGATCGAGCGCGCTCCCGATCCGCGGCCGAGCCCGAGCAGCACCGTCTCGGCCTGATCGTCGAGGGTGTGCCCGAGGAGTACCGGTGCGTTGTCCCGCGCGGTTCCCAGGGCCGCATAGCGTGCCTGACGGGCAGCGGCCTCCGGCCCGCCGACACGGCCGACGTCGACCGAAAGCACTTGCGCCCCAACACAACCCAGTTTCAGCGCCTGTCGGCGGGCGGTGTCGGCGACAGCATCGGATCCGGCTTGCAACCGGTGGTCGACGATCAGCGCAGTGGTGGGCCGCAACTCCGCGGCCACCGCGGTCAGCGCCAGGGAATCCGAGCCTCCGGACAGTGCCACACACCAGCTCGCGCCGTCGATCCGCTCGCCGGCGGCGGCCACCGCCCGCCGCAGTGCGGCTACAGCACCCGATCGATCCATCGCTGCGGTTCGTCGATCTCGTCGGGCAGCGGCAGGGTGTCGGGGTTCGACCAGATCGTGTTGAACCGGGCCATCCCGACCGTCGTGACCACATGGTCGACGAAGGCCTTACCCCGCGTGTACTGGCTGATCTTGGCGTCGAAGCCCAAAAGCGCGCGCACGAGACGCTGCAGCGGCGGCTGCTTGCGCTGCCTGCGTTCGTCGAAGCGACGCCGGATCGTCGAGACGGTGGGCACCACCGCCGGGCCGACGGCATCCATCACGTGATCGGCGTGCCCCTCCAGCAGCGTGCCCAGCACCAGCAGCTGATCCAGTGCCCGGCGCTGAGGCTCGGCCTGCACGGCACGCATGAGGCCCAGCACACCGGTCGAATTCGGGTCCGGCGCTTGACCATTGCGCTGGGTCCGGACAAACTCCGCGAGTCGTCCCACCATCTCGGTGACGTCCTCGCCGGCATCCTGGGTCAGCACCGCCAGGGCCTGTGACATGTGGTCGGCCAGCCAAGGGTTGGCGCGGAACTGGACCCGGTGGGTGACCTCGTGCAGGCACACCCACAACCGGAAATCGGCTGGGGTGACCCGTAATTGACGTTCCACCGCGATGACGTTCGGATACACCAGCAACAGCTCGCCGCCGTCGGGGCCGAACGGGTCGTACTGGCCCAGGATGCCCGAGGAGATGAATGCCAGCACCGCACCGGTTTGCGCCCCGGTCACCCGCCCGGTGATGAATCCCGGCTTGTGCTCGTCAGTTTCGTCGCCCGGTTGGATCCCGGTGGTCATCACCCGCATCGAACGGGTGGCCGCCCGGATCCACTCGGGGCGGTCCACCACCCGGGCCTCGGGCACCTCCGCGCCCTCGATCAGACCCGTCACCTCGCGCACCGGCAGCTCGGCGGCCTTCGAACTCTCCGAGAGCTGCTGAATCACCTGGTTGCGGGTGTAGTCCGTGGCTGCCGGGGCCGGCCGGGCCAGCTTCGCCCCGACTGTCGCGGCGAAGTCCCAGTCGACCGCGCGGCCCGCGGTCACGGCGACCCGGTCGCTCACGTGCCACATCCGCACGACCGCAGCACGGCAGCCAGCTCGTCGATCGCGGTGCGTCCGGTGGGCCCGGCGTTGTTGGAGATCAGCGCGAACGTCAGCACCCGGCCGTTGTCGTCGGTGACGATGCCGGCCAGCGCGTTGGTCCCGGTCAGCGATCCGGTCTTGGCTCGCAGCCAGCCCGCGGCGTCACGGCCGGCAGCGGTGTCGAGGTAGCGGTTGGACAGCGTGCCGCTGCCCCCGGCGATGGGCAGCAGATCTACCAGCGGCCGCATGGCCGGTTCGGTGTTGCCCGCCGCGAGGTTGACGACCTCGTCGAGGATCCGGGCGGTCAGCCGGTCATCGGTCGACAGGCCGCTGGAATCGACCAGCTTGGCGGCCGACATGTCGATGCCAACGCCTTCGAGTTGGCTCGTCACCGCGTCGACACCACCGTCGAAACTCTGCGGCCGGTGCAGTTGTGCGGCGACCTCGCGGGCGATCGACTCGGCCATCACGTTGTCGGACTCGTTCATCATCTGGCGCAGGCGCTCGATCAGTGGCGCGGACTGCACCGCGGCGATCTGCCTGCCACCCGAGACCTCTGCGGGCAGCACCGTCACCGTCGCGGGGTCCACCCGCAGGGCGGTGGCCAGGGCCCGGCCCGCGTCGAGTGCCGGTGTGGTCGAACGCCTGGATTCCACCGTCGTCGGCTGGATGCGTCCACCGTCGAGCATCACCGGCTCCATCGGTGCGATGTCACCGCCCTCGATGTCGGCGGGATCCCAGCCCGGTGCCATCGTCGGGCCGCTGTAGTCGCTGGTGTCCACCCGCACCGCGGTGACCGTGATCCCGCTGCCGCGCACCTGCTCGGCGAGGTCGCTGATGCGGGCCGCGCCCTTGTACCAGGTATCGGTGTCGTCCGGCGCCGCCGAGAGCGTGGTGTCCCCGCCGCCCTTGAGCACCACCAGACCGGGTTGCGAGTCGACGGCCAGTACCGTCGTGGCCAGCCGGGCGTTGCGGTCCAGAGTGAGCAGCGCTGCGGCTGTGGTCAGCACCTTGTTGACCGACGCCGGCTGCATCGGCACCCCGGAATTCTGCTCCCACAGTTCGGCGCCGGTCTCGGCGTCGGTGATCCGGCCGGTCACCAGACCGAGATCGGGATTGGCCAGAGCCGGGGCCAGCGCGGCGGCCAGGCCGCTCACGGTCGGGCTCGGCGCCGACATGTCCACCGGGACGATCCCCGGGCTCGCAGTCGCAGGCGGAGGTGCAGGTGTGGCCGCCGCGGCATCACTGGAACGGTGCCCGGTGAGCACGGCAGCAAGCGCGACGACACCGGCGACCAGCATCAAGACCACGACGCCAACCGCCACATGGGTGGACTGCCGCCACCGAGTGGGCCGCATATTTCTCCTGCTCTGCCGGTGGTGGGAACGAGCCACCCGTTTAGGCCAGACTATCGCTCGATTAGGGTTGACCCGCGTCGTCGCCCGACGACCCAAGACTGACCGCAGATGCGAAGGAGCCGCGACGGTGAAGTTCGACGTCGTCATCGAGATCCCGAAGGGTTCGCGCAACAAGTACGAGGTTGACCACGAAACCGGCCGGGTCAAGCTCGACCGCTACCTCTACACCGCATTCGGCTACCCCGCCGACTACGGGTTCTTCGAAGACACCCTCGGCGAGGACGGCGATCCGCTGGATGCGCTGGTGCTGCTGCCCGAGTCGGTGTTCCCCGGCTGCACCGTCGAGGCCCGCCCGGTCGCGATGTTCAAGATGACCGACGAGGCCGGCGGCGACGACAAGTTGCTGTGCGTGCCTGCCGGAGACCCGCGCTGGGACCACATCCAGGACCTCGGCGACGTGCCGCAGTTCGAACTCGACGCGATCAAGCACTTCTTCGTGCACTACAAGGACCTGGAGCCGGGCAAGTTCGTCAAGACCGCCGACTGGGTGGGCCGTGAAGAGGCCGAGGCCGAGTTGCAGCGTTCGGTCGAGCGGTTCAAGACCGAAGGTCACTGAGCAGCCCACTCATTTAGCCTCGCTGTAACACGGGGTAACCCCCCTGTGCTCTGCGCCGCTCATGCTTGACCAGGTGTTGATGCATCAGGGCCTGGGACTTGAGGCGTACAACGCGTTGCCGACGCGCCGTGCAGTGCACGCCGTGTACGAGTGCTGTTACAGCGTGGTGCTGGCGACCGATCTTGCCGGTGGGCGTCCGTTCGCCGACCATGCCGCACTGTTCCGGCAGGCCGATGCTCTGCTGTTCAGTCTCGGCGAGGATTCCATCGACCGGGTACTGCAGGCCTATCCACACATCGGGCGGCGTCCCCGCAGCCCGAAGTCGGTGTGCGAACAGTGCTCGGTGTGGGACGACGATCCCGCGGTGATGACACAGCTCAACGCCGAGGTCCAGCACTACGCCGAACGGTTCGGGTTCGGCTTCGTGATGTTCGTCGAAGACGGAGCGGCCCCGGCCGCGACATCGGGCGCCGGCTGCGCGCACCGGGCCATGGCCGCGATCATCGACCGGCTGCACCACGACCGCGACACCGAACGCAAGGTGGTCCGCAACGAGTTGGCCCGCATCAACCGGGCCCGGCTGGAACGCATGCTCGGTCCCGAGGGCGGCTACTACAACTGGTAAACCGGGTCGATTTCACTGCCAGGCCTGCACCGACCGAGGACAGCCATGCCCTGCCCGACGGGGACCAGCGACAGGCATTTCTGGCCGAACACGCCGCCGAGATCACCAATCTGGACCGGTTTCTGGAGTCAGGGCAGCTGGTCACGCCCGTTCGGTGAATCGCGCCCGTGATGGGCTTGGTCCGGCGATGATGTCGCGATGGACGACCTCGTACACGGCCACTGCGATGCCCGCTTCTCTTCGATCCGCGATGCGTTGGCAGACGGGCTGGCCAGTGGAGAGGAGACCGGGGCGGCCATCGCGATCGACATCGACGGTGAACTCGTCGTCGACATGTGGGGCGGGTACGCCGACGCCGCCCGGACCCGCACGTGGGAGTCCGACACCATCGTCAACGTCTTCTCGTCCACCAAGACGGTGACCGCACTGTCCGGGCTCATGCTGATCGACCGTGGGCTGATCACCGCCGACACACCGGTGGCCGAGTACTGGCCGGAATTCGCCGCAAACGGCAAGCAGGACATCGAGTTTCGACACCTGCTGACCCACAGCTCAGGTTTGGCCGGATGGGACCAGCCGTTCGCGATCGAGGACAGCTATGACTGGGAGAAGTCCACGGCCGCGCTGGCCGCGCAGGCACCGTGGTGGGAGCCGGGCACCGCGTCGGGATACCACGCGCTGACCCACGGCCACCTGATCGGCGAGGTGCTGCGCCGGGTGACCGGTAAGTCGCTCAAAGAGTTCGTCCGTGACGAGATCGCGGCACCGTTGGGCGCCGACTTCCAGATCGGCGCGCGTCCCGAAGACCATCACCGCGTCGCTGACATCATCGCGGCAGACGAACCCCTCGATATTCCGCTCGACCAGATATCGGAGATCGCGCTCAAGACGTTCGCGGGTACGCCGTCACCGGAGATCGCGAACACCGCGGACTGGCGCGCCGCCGACATCGGCGCGGGTAACGGACACGGCAACGCCCGGTCGCTGGCCCGGATCCTGTCGGCGATCTCGCTGGGCGGCACGGTCGAGGGGGTCAAGCTGCTCCAGCCCGAGACGGTCGAGTCGATCTTCGAGCTGCAACTCGAGAGCCCCGACCTGGTGCTGCTCGGCCACCCGCTGCGCTGGGGCCTCGGCTTCGGCCTGCCGCAGACACAGACCGTGCCCTATGTCCCGGACGGCAAGATCTGTTTCTGGGGCGGCTGGGGCGGTTCGTGGGAGACCTGCAATCCCGATCACCGCGCCACGTTCGCCTATGTGATGAACAGGATGGGTGCGGGCGTCGAAGGATCGCCCCGTACCGCGCGCTATCTCACCCTGTTCTACGAGGCCCTGGCATGAAGGTCCGACTACACCGTTAGTATTTGGCGACGCCTCCTTGGATGCCGTCGCCATGGATGCAAGAGATACGTCGGAGGTGACCAGATGACCAGCCAACCGGACCCGGCAGGCTGCTCGGTGGAGGAAAGCCGTGTCGGTGAGGTGACTGTGGTGGCAGTGGCCGGAACTGTCGACATGCTCACCGCACCCAAACTCGAAGAGGCGATCACCTCTGCCGCCAAGAGCTCACCCTCGGCCATCATTGTCGACATGAGCGCCGTGGAATTCCTGGCATCTGCCGGGATGGGCGTGCTGGTGGCCGCCAGGGAACAGCTGGGCGACACCGCGCGGTTCTCCGTCGTCGCCGACGGTCCGGCCACGAGCCGGCCGCTCAAACTGGTCGGAATCGCCGAGGTCGTCGATCTGTATGCGACGCTCGACGAGGCACTGGCCGCATTGAAGACATAACACCGGCCACAACGGGGTAGCCAGCAGGTCGACATGACAGAAGCAGGCCAGTCAGCTCAGTTCACGAAGGATGTCAGGGCCGCACCGGAAGATGCGGCGCTGATACGCCGCGAGTTCTCCAGTTGGCTGAGCACGCATCTCATGCTCGATCCCACCAAGGCCAGCGATGTGGTCCTGGCCGTGAACGAGGCGCTGGCCAACGCCGCGGAATTCGCGTATGTCGATGCCTCGGCGCCCGGGTTGATGCACGTGCGGGCCGATTACGACGGGGACAAGGCGGTACTCACCGTCACCGTCGCCGATGAGGGCGTGTGGCGGATCGCCGAGACAGACCACAAGAACCCGGCCCGCGGTCGCGGTATCCCGTTGATGCGCGCGCTCACAGATCGAGCCGTCATCGACACGAACCACGAAGGCACCGAAGTCCGCCTTCAGTGGGATCAGATCGATCAGAACTGCGGAAGCCGCACCACCTGAACGAAGAACTCGTCGATCTGACGGACCGCACTCATGAACTGGTCCAGGTCGACGGGCTTGGTGACGTAGGCGTTGGCGTGCAGCTTGTAGCTGCGGAGGATGTCCTCCTCGGCTGACGACGTGGTCAGCACCACGATCGGGATGTGGCACAGTTCGACGTCCGACTTGATCTTCTCCAACAACTGTCTGCCGTCGTATTTCGGCAGGTTCAGGTCGAGCAGGATCAGATCCGGGCGCGGCGCACCTTCGAACGCGCCGCGCCGATACAGAAAGTCCAGGCCTTCCTCGCCATCGCGGGCAACGTGCAGGTTGTTCTTGATCTTGTTGTGCTCGAAGGCTTCCCGGGTGATGAGCTCGTCACCGGGATCGTCTTCGACCAACAGGATGTCAATGGCTCGGTTGACGGATGAGGTCACTTGGAACTTCCTTCCAACTGGGCTTCCGGCACGACGTCGGGCACGGTCGTGGGCGTGACGGGCAGGGTGAACATGAACCGGGTTCCGGGCGAGTACGACGTGTCGATCCAGATGGATCCGCCGTGGTGCTCGACGATCTTCTTGCACAACGCGAGCCCGATACCGGTGCCACTGAAGGCGTCACGTCCGTGCAGGCGTTGGAATATGACGAACACCTTGTCCACGAACTCCTCGCCGATGCCGATTCCATTGTCCGAAACACTGAATACCCAGTTCTCTGCCAGTTCACCGGTACCCGGCCGGCAGTCGATGACGATCCGGGGCACAACCCCCTCGCGACGGAACTTCACCGCGTTTCCGATCAGGTTCTGCCACAGCATGGTCATGAGTGTGGGATCACCGTCTATCTGCGGCAACGGCTCGTCCGGTCGCTCGATCTCGGCACCCGACTCCCCGACGGAGGCGGCCAGGTTCTTCAGCGCGCTGTCGAGTGCGTCGTCGAGGTTCACCTCGGCATGGGTGGCGTTGAGCCGGCCCACCCGCGAGAACGTCAGTAGATCGTTGATCAGTACCTGCATGCGCTTGGCCCCGTCGACAGCGAAGCCGATGTACTCGGCCCCCCGCTCGTCCAGTTTGTCGCCGTAGCGCTTCTCCAGCAGCTGACAGAACGAGGCGACCTTGCGCAACGGTTCCTGGAGATCATGCGATGCCACATACGCGAACTGCTCCAGTTCGGCATTGGACCGGCGCAGTTCATCTGCCTGCTGATCGAGGGCATCCTTGGCGGACTGCGACGCGTCGAGTTCTTCGACGATCCGCTGGCGCATGTCCTCGACATCGGCTGCGATCGCCCGAATGTCCTTGGGGCCCTGCGGGACGATGCGTTGCGCGAAGTTGCCCTCGGTGATCCTGCGGCACGAGGCGGCAAGCGCGGTCAGTGGCCCGGTGACGGCGCTGCGCACCAGCACGGTCATCAGAACCGCCATGGCGAAGAACGCCGCGATCATCGCGATCACCACGCCGTTGCGCCAGGCCCGGACGTGGTCCAGCTCGTCGACGCTGGCCTGCCTGGCCTGACTGAGGTTGGCGTTCTGCACGTCGAAAAGTTCGCGCAGTCCGTCGAATGCAGCCCTGCCGCGATCTGCGGTGCGGGGGTCGACAACCGCGGGCCGACCCACCTGGACGCCGGCGATGAGCGGCTCTGCATAGTTGGCCCGCCAGGCTGCCGCCGCAGTCTCGATCGAAGCGAGATCGGCCAGCAGGCCGTCGTGACCGGCCAGGTAACCGCGGATATCCGCTGCCGCAGCCGATTCCGCACCCTGTCCGTCGCCGTAGGGATCGAGGAACCGAGGGTCTGCGGCGATGGCGTATCCGCGCACAGCCGTCTCCTGATCCCGCAGCGCCGCCTGCAGTTGATACGCCGCAACCCGGGCGGGCTGAATGTTGTCGATGAGCTCTCGCGACACGGCGTCGGTTCGGGCCACCAGCGCGATGCCCGCGATCGCACCGGTCAGGACGATCACGCACATCGCCGACACCAGCAGGTTCTGCCAACCTTGCACCGTGAGCTTCATACCGACGAACGCTCCACTCTGATCATCGCGATGTCATCGCTGAGACCGCCGTGCGGCCGCGCGCGGGATTCGACCTCGGCGACCAGTGCACCGACGAAGTCGCGCCCGGGTAGCGCCGCAAGCGAATTGGCCAACTCGAGCAATCCTCCTTCGCCCAGACGTGCGCCGCCGGGGCCGGCATGTCCCTCGAACAATCCGTCGGTGAGCAGTAGCAGACCATGCTGTTCTGGCAGTGCCAGTCGGTTGACGGGCCACTCTCTTGCGCCGAGACCCAGCGCCGAACCCGCCTCCGGTTCGATCCACTGCACGGCGTCGGGACCATGCGCGAGCAGGCCGGGGTGACCGGCACGCACCACGTCGTATTCCCCGCTGTCGGGATCGAGCGCCACGCTGAGCAAGGTTGCGAAGATCCCCGGACCTGGACGCTCGGTGGTGAGCACGCGGTCCAACTGACGCATCCGCTCGTTTCCCCGCAGGCCTGCGAATGTCAGTGCACGCCAACCGATGCGCAGCGCCACCCCCAATGCGGCCTCATCCGGTCCATGTCCGGCCACATCGCCCATCATCACGTGCACCGTCCGGTCCGGCGTTTGGACGATGTCGTAGAAATCACCACCCAGCAAGGCGTCGCGGCGGCTCGGCAGCGAGTGCGTGACGACCTCGACACCCGGTTCTTCCAACAGCAGTGGTGACGGCAACAGGCCACGCTCCAGGCGCGCGTTCTCCCGTTCCCGCAGTCGGCTCGCGTGCAGGTCCACCGCGGTCAACTCGGCGCGTTTGCGCTCGATGGAGTACACGACGGCCCGCCGCAGCATCTCCGGGTCGACACGGCCCTTCACGAGATAGTCCTGCGCTCCCGAAGCGACCGCCGAGACGCCGAAGTGCTCGTCGTTCAGGCCGGTGAGCACGATGATCGGGATCGCCGGATCAAGCTTGCCCAACCGGTGCAGCGCATCGATGCCGTCCGCGTCGGGAAGGTTCAGGTCGAGCAACACACAGTCGGGGCGGGACTCGATCAATGACCGCTCGGCAGCCGACATGGACTGCACCCAAGCCAGGTCGATGTCGGCGGTGCCGGCCACGTCGGCGATCTGCTCTTCGACCAACAACGCATCGCCCCGGTCGTCCTCGACCAGCAACAGCGATAATCGCCGCCCTGGAGCGGGACCGGCGAGTGTGACTGAGGGGTAGGTCTGCTCCGCGCGCATGGGGTCACGTCCTTCACTCACTGAGGCCACCCGGTCGCGCTGACCTCTGCTTTAGTGACGACGTTGTTGAGAATACCTAGACGTACGCGTCAATTCCCCGGCAGTCGACCGATTGCGGGCTCGAGATCAGGAGGCTCGCGCCTGTGAGCGCAGCTCCAGCCGGCGCAGCACGTCATCGCCCAGCACCCGCGGATCCTGATCGGGCCCGGCCGCGATCAGGGTGACCCCGTCGGCCACCTCGGCCGCCTCGATGTCCGCGATCAGGCCGGCCAGGCCGTCAACTGTCCCGATGTAGCGCACCTGCGCCTCGGGACCGGCCGGCTCGTGCCATCTGTGCGCCGAGCGGTAGGCGGAGCTGAACTCTCCCGCCACCGCGACCGTGACGTCGAGGATCACCGAGACGTCATCGTCCTCCGACTTGAGACCGGACCGGATCCGGCGCGCCTGCGCCAGGTCGGGCGCGGAGATCCGCGCCGTCGGCGCCCCACCGTCGGTCAGTTCGGTCCACGCCTCGGCATCCGCCACGAATATCCGCACCCCGGCCACGCTAAGTGCAAATATCGCACCTACACAGAGTTACGTTCAGCCGGAATCCAAGGGACTACCGCGCGTCACGCACCCGGGTCTTGTACAGACTCGCGGCGGTGGTGATGGCCAGCGTCACGATGATCACACCGAGGCTGGCCAGCGTCGGGATCTCCGGGACGTGCACCGGCTCGCCGCCGTTGATGAACGGCAGCTCGTTCTCGTGCAGCGCGTGCAGCACCAGCTTGACGCCGATGAAGGCCAGGATGAACGCTAGTCCCTGCGACAGGTAGACGAGCCGCTTGAGCAGGTCACCGAGCAGGAAGTACAGCTGCCGCAGTCCCATCAGGGCGAACACGTTGGCCGTGAACACCAGGTAGGGCTCCTGGGTGAGGCCGTAGATCGCCGGGATGGAGTCCAGCGCGAACAGCAGATCGGTGGTGCCCAGAGCGACGATCACGAGGAACATCGGCGTCATCAGCCGCTTGCCATTGTCGTGCACCCACAGCTTCAGGCCGTCCCACTGGTCCGTGGTACGCAGGTGTTTGCGGGCGAACCGCACCACCCCGTTGTCGCCGTCGTCGTCGTGGTCGGTGTCCCGGACCAGGTTGATCGCGGTGTACACCAGGAACGCGCCGAAGATGTAGAACACCCAGGAGAACTCGTTGATCGCGACCGCGCCGAGCGCGATGAAGATGCCGCGGAAGATCAGCGCCAGGATGATGCCGACCAGCAGGGCCTGCTGCTGGTAGATCCTCGGCACCTTGAAGCTGGCCATGATGATCAAGAAGATGAACAGGTTGTCGACCGACAGGCTGTATTCGGTGAGCCACCCGGCGAAGAACTCCAGCCCGAACTGGTGGCCGTGGAAGTACCAGACCCACACACCGAACGCCACCGCCATGCCGATGTAGATCGACAGGTACGTCGCGGTCTCCCGCGTGGTGGGTTCGTGGGGGCGTCGCCCGATCACGACGACATCGAACAGCAGAACGGCGATCGTCACCGCCAGGGTGATGATCCATTCCAGCTGAGTTACCTGCATCGAGAATCCTCCGGTCGTCAAAACGCCGGAGGTCTCTTCCACCGGCTACCCGCACCGGCCCGCGACACCGATCGATCATTTGACGACCGACGTGATGACGACATCGCAGCGAAGGAATACTCCCCTCCGCCGACCAGTCTGCCTGACGGACCCCACGAATCGAAATCGAACCGGCACGCCGCACCGACCGGCGAGCCGTCTCGACGCGGGCTTAGTAGTTTGTACTCGTGACAGCTGCCGCCAGTGCACACGAGATTCCACCGCAGTACGTGCTATCCCCACTGGCCCCCGAGCCACGCACACTCGTCGACATCCTCAACGACACCGCCAGGCGTTTTCCCGATGCGCCGGCCCTCGATGACGGTTCCGTACAACTCACCTACTCCGAGCTCATCGCCGATGTCTCCGACAGCGTGGCCTGGTTGGCGGCACGCGGTATCGGCCGCGGCGACAAGCTCGGAATCCGGATGCCCTCGGGCAGCTATGCGCTGTATGTGGCGATCCTGTCGGTGCTGGCCTGCGGTGCCGCCTACGTCCCGGTGGACGCCGACGACCCCGACGAACGGGCCGAGCTGGTGTTCGGCGAGGCCAACGTGGTCGGGGTGATCACCGAGGCCGGCCTGGTCCGCGGGCCTGGATCGTCGCGCGGCTGGCGCGCCGCCGAGCCACTCGGGCGCGACGACGCCTGGATCATCTTCACCTCGGGCTCGACCGGCACCCCGAAAGGTGTGGCCGTCACCCACCGCAGCGCCGCCGCATTCGTCGATGCCGAAGCGCGAATGTTCCTGCAGGACAACCCGATTGGCCCCAGCGACCGGGTATTGGCCGGGCTGTCGGTGGCCTTCGACGCCTCGTGCGAGGAGATGTGGCTGGCCTGGCGGCACGGCGCCTGCCTTGTGCCCGCCCCGCGGTCGTTGGTGCGCAGCGGCATGGATCTGGGCCCGTGGCTGGTCAGCCGCGACATCACCGTGGTGTCCACGGTGCCGACGCTGGCGGCGCTGTGGCCGGCGGAGGCGCTGGAAGCCGTCCGGTTGTTGATCTTCGGTGGCGAGGCCTGCCCGCCTGAGCTGGCCGCCCGTTTGGCAGTCGACGGCCGCGAGGTGTGGAACACCTACGGCCCCACCGAGGCGACCGTGGTGGCCTGCGCCGCGCAGCTCGACGGCCAGGGCCCGGTCAGCATCGGCCTGCCGCTGGCGGGCTGGGACCTGGCGGTGGTGGACAAGGACAGCTTGCCGGTGGCGGTCGGTGAGGTCGGCGAACTCGTGATCGGCGGCGTCGGCCTGGCCCGCTACCTCGATCCGGAGAAGGACGCCGAAAAGTACGCCCCGATGCCGACGCTCGGCTGGAACCGGGCCTACCGCAGTGGCGACCTGGTCCGTCTGGAGAACGACGGCCTGTACTTCCAGGGCCGGGCCGATGACCAGGTGAAGGTCGGCGGCCGCCGCATCGAACTGGGTGAGGTCGACAACGCGCTGGTGCACCTGCCCGGTGTGAGCGGCGGCGCGGCCGCGGTCCGCAAGACCGCCAGCGGCACCCCGTTGCTCGTCGGCTACATCGCCAGCACCGATCCCGACTTCGACCTCGGCGCGGCCCGGGTGGCGCTGTCAGAGTCGCTGCCGGCCGCGCTGGTGCCCCGCCTGGTGCTGCTCGACGAACTCCCGACCCGCACGTCGGGCAAGGTGGACCGCAATGCACTGCCGTGGCCGCCGCCGGGCGGTGCCGATCAGGACGCCCCCGAGCTCGACGGCACCATGGGCTGGTTGGCCGGGTTGTGGCGCGACGTTCTCGGTACGGCGGTCGAAGGACCGGAAGCCGACTTCATCGCCCTGGGCGGCGGCTCCCTGTCCGCCGCGCAGCTGGTCGCCGCACTACGCCAGCGCTACCCGCTGGTGACCGTCGCCGACCTCTACGACCATCCCCGGCTCGGCTCACTCGCCGGCTATCTCGACGAACTCAAACCCCCGCCGGCGATCCAAACCCGCGAGGTCAAGCCGACCCCGCTGCTGACTCAGGCCGCACAGGTCGCACTGTCGCTGCCGTTGGCCACCCTCACCGGAATGCAGTGGGTGGTCTGGCTGGCACTGCTGAACAACGTCGCCGCCGTCTCGGGGATCTTGCCGTGGGCGCATCCGCTCAGCTGGTGGTGGGTGTTGGCCGGGTTCCTGCTGTTCGTCACGCCACTGGGCCGCATGGGCATCGCGGTGCTGTTCGCCCGGATGCTGCTCGGCGGGCTTGAGCCCGGCACCTACCGCCGCGGCGGCCCGGTCCATCTACGGGTCTGGATCGCCGAGCGACTGGCCGATGCCAGCGGCGCCGAGAACCTGGCCGGGGCACCGTGGATGGTCTACTACGCCCGCGCCCTGGGCAACACCGTCGGCAAGGGCGTCGACATGCACTCGGCACCGCCGGTCACCGGCATGCTCAAGATCGGTCACCGCGCCTCGGTCGAACCCGAGGTGGACCTCACCGGGCACTGGATCGACGGCGACCTGTTCCACGTCGGGCCCGTGACGATCGGCAACGACGCCACGATCGGCGCCCGCACCACGCTGTTACCCGGGGCCAGCATCGGCAAGAACGCCGATGTCGCGCCCGGCTCGGCAGTGACCGGCAAGGTCAAGAACGGGCAGTTCTGGAAGGGCTCACCCGCGGTGAAATCGGGCAAGGCCCGCCACCCGTGGCCCGATCACCGGCCGGGACGCGCCCCGCTGTGGGTCGGGGTGTACGGGGTGTCCTCGCTGCTGCTGGCCGGCCTGCCGCTGCTGGCCCTGGCCGCAGGCCTCGCGGTGATCGTCTGGGGCATACACGGCACCGCCTCACCGGCCGACGCGCTGCTGCCCGCACTGGCATGGACGCCGGCCGCCGCCGCGGTGGCACTACTGACCTACGCCGCGCTGACCGTGATCGGGGTGCGCATCCTCTCGGTGCGACTGTCCGAGGGCTACCACCCCGTGCGCAGCCGCGTGGGCTGGCAGCTGTGGACCACCGAACGCCTGATGGACGCCGCCCGCAACTACCTTTTCCCGATCTACGCCAGCCTGCTCACGCCGTGGTGGCTGCGCCTGCTCGGCGCGAAAGTCGGCAAGGACACCGAGATCTCGACCGCCCTGTTCACCCCGAAGTTCACCGAGGTGCAGGACGGCGCGTTCCTCGCCGACGACACGATGGTGGCGTCCTACGAGCTGGGCGGCGGCTGGATCCACGTTGCCAAGGCGACGATCGGCAAGCGCGCCTTCCTCGGCAACTCCGGTATCACGCAGCCGGGCCGCAAGGTGCCCAATGACGGCCTGGTGGCCGTCCTGTCGGCCACGCCGCACAAGGCCAAGGCCGGCTCGTCGTGGCTGGGCAGCCCGCCGGTCCGGTTGCGCCGCAACGCCACCGCCGCCGACGCGCTCCGCACGTTCCACCCGTCTACCCGGCTCAAGATCATGCGCTCGGCAGTGGAGACCTGCCGGTTGATCCCCGTGATCGTCACCTTCGCGATCGGCGTCGCGGTGCTGGGGGCGATGCAGGCCGTGACGATCCGGTTCGGTTTCCTGTGGACGGCGCTGACCGGGGGTCTGGTCCTGCTCGCCGCCGGCCTGCTGGCCGGGGCCATCGCCGTGATCGCAAAGTGGTTGGTGGTCGGCCGGATTCGCGCGGTCGAGCATCCCTTGTGGTCGTCGTTCGTCTGGCGCAACGAGGTGTCGGACACCTTCGTCGAAACCGTCGCCGCACCGTGGTTCGCCCGGGCCGCCAGCGGCACCCCGGTGATGAACCTGTGGCTGCGCGGACTGGGCGCCTCGATCGGGCGCGGCGTGTGGTGCGAAACCTACTGGCTGCCCGAAGCCGATCTGGTGGCGCTGGGGACGGCGTCGACCGTCAATCGCGGCTGCGTGGTGCAGACCCACCTGTTCCACGATCGCATCATGCGATTGGACAGCGTTGTGCTCGAAGAAGGTTCGACGCTGGGACCGCACTGTGTGGCGTTGCCCGCGGCCCGCCTGGGCGCCGGCGCCACGGTCGGGCCGGGGTCGCTGGTGATGCGGGGCGACGAGGTGCCACCGTCGACGCGCTGGCAGGGCAACCCGATCGCACCGTGGAACATGTTCGGTAAGAAACGCGGGGGCGACAAGGCCCCCGAGAAAAACGCGGACAAGACTGCGAAGAAGACAGAAGACCCGGCCGCGTGACCCGATCGAAGAAAGCCGCAAAGAAGTTGGTGCCCCAACCCGTGATCGACCCGTATCTGCCGCGCAACGGCAACTTCGGGTACCGGGTGTCGCGCTACGAACTCGACCTGGAATACAAGGTCGCGATCAACCGGCTGGCCGGGACCGTCACCATCACCGCGGTGACCTTGGCCGCGGTGCGCAACTTCACCCTCGACCTGTCCGACGCTCTTACGGTCTCGCGGGTCTCGGTGAACGGCCGCCGCCCCGCCCAGTACCGATGTTCGGGCGGGAAGCTGTCGATCACGCTGCCCACGGCACTGCCGGCCGGCGCCGCGATGACCGTCGTCATCCGCTACAACGGAACCCCGCGCCCAATCGAATCCTTCTGGGGTGACGTCGGTTTCGAGGAACTGTCGAACGGCGCCCTGGTGGCCGGCCAACCCAACGGGGCGGCTTCCTGGTTCCCGTGCGACGACCATCCGAGTTCGAAGGCCAGCTACCGGATCCAGATCAGCACCGACAGCCCCTACTACGCCCTGGCCAACGGCGAGTTGATCTCCCGAAAGGCCCGCGCCGGGCACACCGTGTGGACCTACGAGCAGGCCGAACCCACATCGACCTACCTGATCACCCTGCAGATCGGCCAGTACGAGAACCACCGGCTGACCAAGACACCGGTACCGATGCACGCAGTGCTGCCTGCCCGGTTGCGCCGCAATTTCGAGCACGACTTCCAAGACCAGCCGCAGATGATGAAGCTCTTCATCAAGATGTTCGGCCCCTATCCGCTGGCCAGCGGCTACACCGTGGTGGTCACCGAGGACGATCTCGAGATCCCGTTGGAGGCCCAGGGCATCTCAATCTTCGGCGCCAACCACTGCGACGGGCACCGCGGCGCCGAGCGGCTGATCGCCCACGAACTGGCCCACCAGTGGTTCGGCAACTCGGTGACGGCGCGACGCTGGCGCGACATCTGGCTGCACGAGGGATTCGCCTGCTACGCCGAGTGGCTGTGGTCCGAACACAGCGGCGGGCATACCGCCGCGGAGTGGGCCGAGCACTATTACGAACGGCTGCGCGACAAGCCCCAGGATCTGCTGCTGTCCGATCCCGGGCCCGAGGACATGTTCGACGACCGGGTCTACAAACGCGGCGCACTGACCCTGCACGCGTTGCGCACCCTGATCGGTGACCGCAATTTCTTTGCGCTACTGAGGGATTGGACAGCCCGCTACCGCCACAGCACGGCGTTCACCGACGATTTCACCGGGCTGGCCGCCGGCTACACCGACGAGCCGCTGCAGCCGCTGTGGCAGGCGTGGCTGTATTCGAAAGAGCTGCCAGACCTGTGACCGATGGCGGCGCCGCCCCAGCAACTGGACCGATAACGCGCAGCAGCGTCGCCCGCGTCGGGCTGGCGACGGCGATCAGCGCACTGTGCGGCTATGCCGTGCTGTATCTGGCCGCCCGCGACCTCGAGCCGGCAGGCTTCTCGATCTTCAGTGTGTTCTGGGGCGCGTTCGGCCTGGTGACCGGCGCCGCCAACGGGCTGTTGCAGGAGGCCACCCGCGAAGTCCGCTCGGCACGTCACCGTGACCTCTCCGGAAGCCCCAGCACCCACCCGATGCGGATCGCAGGGCTGGTCGGCATCGTCGCGGCCATGGTGATCGCGCTCAGCTCACCGCTGTGGAGCTCGCACGTATTCGCCGAGTCCCGGGCGCTGAGTGTGGTGCTGCTCAGCGTCGGGCTGGCCGGATTCTGCCTGCACGCCACCCTGCTCGGCATGCTCGCCGGAGTGAACCGCTGGACCGAGTACGGGGCCCTGATGGTCACCGACGCCGGAATCCGGGTGGCTGTCGCGGCCGCCACGTTCGTTCTCGGCTGGGGCCTGGCCGGATTCCTGTGGGCCACCGTGGCCGGCGCGGTGGCCTGGCTGATCATGCTGATCGCGGCACCGGCGGCGCGCCTGGCCGCCGGCCTGCTCACCGCGGGCAGTCCCGCGACGTTCCTGCGCGGGGCGGCCCACTCGATCGCTGCGGCCGGCGCCAGCGCGATCCTGGTGATGGGGTTCCCGGTGCTGCTCAAGGCCACCTCCGGTGATCTGGGTGCGGCCGGCGGTGTGGTGATCCTGGCCGTGACGCTGACGCGCGCACCGCTGCTGGTTCCGCTCACCGCGATGCAGGGCAACCTGATCGCGCACTTCGTCGACCAACGCGACAAGCGGCTGCGGGCATTGCTGGCCCCCGCCGCCGCCGTGGCCGCGCTGGGTGCCGTGGGTGTGGCCGCGGCCGGACTGCTGGGGCCGTGGCTGCTGCGGGTGGGATTCGGCGACGAGTACCGGGCGGGCGGACCCCTGCTGGCCTGGCTGACCGCCGCCGCTGTCGCCATCGCCATGCTCACGCTGACCGGCGCCGCGACGGTCGCGGCCGCCCTGCACCGGGCCTACGCACTGGGCTGGATCATCGCCACTGTCGCGGCCGTGGCGCTGCTGCTGCTGCCAGTCGGGCTGGAGACCCGGACCGTCATCGCGCTGCTGTGCGGACCGCTGGTGGGCATCGCGGTTCACCTGGGCGCGCTGGCGCGCGCGACGCTGGAACGAAACGGAGCGGCTCCGGCCGCGACATAAGGCCGGAGTGTAGTTTGGTGCCCATCGACATGCGCTTTCACGACATTTGGATCATCATCCCCGCCTTCAACGAGGCGAGCATCATCGGCGACGTCATCTCGGACGTGCGCTCGGTTTTCCCTAACGTGGTGTGTGTCGACGACGGGAGCCGCGACGGCACGGCCGACCTGGCCGTGCAGGCCGGCGCGCACGTGGTCCCCCATCCGGTGAACCTCGGTCAGGGCGCGGCGATCCAGACCGGCGTCGAATACGCGCGCAGCCGGCCAGGGGCCCGGGTGTTCGCCACGTTCGATGCCGATGGTCAGCACCAGGTCAAGGACGTGGTGCGAATGATCGACCGGCTCGACACCGACGGCGCCGATCTTGTGGTGGGCACCCGGTTCGCCAATCCGGACGCCCATGCGGTGACGCACACCCCGCCGTTGAAGCGGATCATCCTGCGTGCGGCGGCATTCCTGAGCCCGCAGAGCCGCGCCTTCGGGCTCACCGACGCGCACAACGGACTGCGGGTGTTCAACAAGTTGGTCGCCGACGAACTCAACCTCACGATGAACGGCATGAGCCACGCCGGCGAGTTCATCTCTCTGGCCTACGAAAACCGTTGGCGCGTAGTCGAGGAACCGGTCGAGATCCTCTACACCGACTACTCGAAGTCGAAGGGGCAACCACTGCTCAACGGGGTGAACATCGTCTTCGACGGGCTGTTACGCAGGAGGATGTCCCGGTGAACTGGATTCAGGCACTGCTGATCGTCGCGGTGCTGGTGCTGTTGGCGTACCTGCTGGGGTCACGGCGCAGCGCGCGGTCCAAGGCGTGGGTGAAGGTCGGTTTCGTGTTGTTCGTGGCCGCCGGCATCTACGCGATCCTGCGCCCCGACGACACCACCGTGGTGGCGAATTGGCTTGGTGTGGACCGCGGTACGGACCTGATGGAGTACATGCTCATCATCGCGTTCGTGTTCGTCACGCTGTCGACGTATTTGCGCATCAAGGATCTCGAGCTGCGCTACGCCCGGCTGGCCCGGGCCGTGGCGCTGCAGAACGTGCGGGTGCCGGCCACCTCAGAAGATGAATGACGAGCCATCCGGCCCTACCGACGACCCGGCGTCGCTGAACGCGCTGCTGGCTGTCGCGGCCGAGCGCCAGAGCGCAGGCGATCTGCGCGGGGCGCTGCGCAGTGCCATCGAGGTTCACGAAGCCCGACGCGCCACCCTGGGCAACGATCATCCGGACACGCTCGCCGTGGCGTGGCTCGTGGTCAGCTGGCGATACGACCTCGGCGAAGCCGGGGCCGTCGAAGCCATCCGTGACCTGCTCCCGACCATGGAGCGCATCCTCGGTGCCGAGCATCGCGATACGTTGTGGGCACGGCACACCCTGGCCGCAATCGACGACAGCGCCACAGATCCGGCCGATCGGCTGCTGCGATGGGTTCACCTGTGCGGTGCCGGCACTCGTGCCTTCGGCGCACGCCACCCGCTGACGCTGGCCGCAGCATACGGAGCGGCGTTGGCTCGTCGCGATCTCGGCGATCCCTACGGGGCGAGTATGGAGGCGCTGGTCGTGCACCAGCACCGGGTCCGCCTCCTCGGTGACCACCATCCCGAAACTTTGGCGGCGCGACTGGCATACGTGAGCTGGCACGGTGAGGCGATGGGGGTTACCGCAAAGACCCTCGACGACCTCGACGACCTGATCCCGGTGCTGGAGAAAGCGCTCGGCCACGACGATCCCACCACGTTGACGGCCCGGTATACCCGAGCCCTGTGGACCCCGGAATCAGCTGACAACACCATGGATCGCATTTCGGAATGGGAGGTCCTCGCAGAGGATCTCGCCCGCGGACGAGGCGATGCAGACCCATTGACCCTCTCGGCTCTGGGCAAACGGGACGCGGCTCGCATGGAGTGGCAGGACCTGCTGGAGGCGACCCGCGATATCGCCTACAGCGTTGAGTTCCAAGAGCAGAGCAACGACCCGCACTGCCCCGGCGCCGAAGCTGAGAGCAGGGCGACTGATGCCGCAGACGAGGAAGAGTCCGAGCAAGCACACTTCTTCGAATGCGTTGTGACGGCGAAAAGGGCGTTGTCGCAGTGCGTCCGGGGCGCCGGTAACGATGCACACCAGACGTTGCTGTGGCGTTACTACCTCGCATGGTGCCTGTGGGCCGGACACGAATTCGCTTCGGCCGGTCAGCGGGCCCGACGGCTTGTCGAGGACAGCACGATCATCGTCGGGAAGGACCATCCATTGACCGAGGCAGCGCGGATCTTGTTGTCCTTCAGTGACACCCAGGCATGGAATGGACTCTCACCGTTCTGGGACGGCAGCGACGCCGCTGAACTGACCGGAAGTTAGCGACTGAGCAAACTCCGCCAACATGGCGATCCGGGCGTCCTCGAGTTCCGGCATCGGCAGCACGCGGCGCACCATCGCGGCGCCGTCGAACGTGTTGATCACGATGGTCAGCAGTACGGCGAAGACATCCTCGGGGATCTGGTCCATGCCGGGCCCGTGCTTGGCGGTTTCGTAGATGTTGTGGATGTACTCGGTAAGCACCGCCTGGAGCGGGCCCCGCAGCTTTTCGTCAGTGCGCGCCGCCATCAGCAGTTCGTGCCACACGGTATTGGTTTCACTGCCGGCGATGTCGCGCAGGATCGCCAGCGCCGCCGGCAGCGCCGGCTGCTCGGCGGCGATATCCGCACCCAGCTTGCTGCCCAACTCCACCTGCCGGCGCGCCACCTCCCGCGCCGTCGCCGCCATGAAGTCGCTCATCGTCGGGAAATGCCGGAACAGCGCGCCGTCGGAAACCTTGGCCCGCTTGGCGATCACCGCCGCCGAGGCCTTGGCGTAACCGACCTCGATGATGGTGTCGATGGCGGCGTCGAGTAGCCGTGCGACGGTCTCCTCGCGGCGCTGCTGCTGGGTTCTGGCCATCTCTATACGGGCGTGCGGTCCAGTTGCTCGGCACCGGCCCGCAGGTACCGGCCCGACTTCACCGATTCGCCGTAGCCGTCCCGGAACTGACCGTTGCGGAACACCACAGCACCGTTGACGGCGGTGGCGATGACGGCGTCGTCACTGCGGTTCACCATGCGGCTCAGCCCGCCGTAGAACGGGACCGGCTCCTCGTGATAGGCCTCCACGGTGTCATTGAGGCCGGCCGGGTCGATCACCACGAAGTCGGCCCGGTCGCCTTGGCGCAGAGTTCCGGCCGGGACACCGAACCAGTCGGCCACCTCGCCGGTCAACCGGTGGACGGCATGCTCGGTGGTCATGAACGGCCTGCCCGCCAAGTGGGCGTCGCGGACCCGCTTGAGCAGCTTCACCGGGTAGTTGTAGAACGCCATGTTGCGCAGGTGCGCACCGGCATCCGAGAAACCCATGTGCACCGACGGTTCCTTGGCCAGCTTGTCCAGGAACTTCGGGCGGTTGTTGGCCACGATGGTCGTCCAGCGAACGTTGCGCTCACCGTTGTCGACCAGGACGTCGAGGAACGCATCGAGCGGGTGGATGCCGCGCTCGTCGGCGATCTGGCCGAAGCTCTTGCCGATCAGCGACCGGTCGGGGCAGTCGACGATCGTGGCGTCGTGGAAGTCGCGGTGCCACAAGGTCGGTCCGAGCACACGCCGGTCGAAGGACTTGCGGAACCGGCGGCGGTATTCGGGGTCGGCGAGCAGCTTGTTGCGCTCGAACTGGTCTTTGAGATGCAGCGCGGCCGTTCCGGCGCCGAATTCCTCGAACACCGGCAGATCGATTCCGTCCGAATACAATTCGAACGGCACCGGCAGATGCTGGAACCGCACCTTGGCGCCCAGGATCCGGTTGAGCAGGCGGACGCCGGGCCCCAGCACCCGCACCGCGCCGGGCGAGGACTTGGCGTCGGCGGACACCAGCAGGCTCATCCGCACATCCCGGCGCCGGCCGAACTGGCCGCTGCTCTCCAGGAAGAAGTTCAGTGCCTCATGGACTTTCGCCACATTCGGCGCGCTCTGCAGCATCCGTCCGCGCTTGCGCAGGACCTTGATCAGGCGTCGACGCTCACGCCAGGTCGCGAACGTCGACGGCAATGCGCGGGAGCGGAACCGGTCACCGTCGAGCTTGTCGATTGCCGCGTCCATCCCGGACAGGCCGAGCATGCCCGCCTCGAGGGCCTCGTCGAGCTTGGCCGCCATGGTCTCCAGCTCGGCATCGGTCGGGGTGACACCACGGGTGGTGGCCCGATCCAGCCCGAGCACCGAGGCCCGCAGATCCGAATGTCCCAGCAGCGACGCGATATTCGGGCCCAGCGGCAACTCGTCGATGGCCTTCACATACTCGGCCGGACCCGACCAGGTCTTGTGCTGCTCCAAGGCGCCCAGCACGAACTGACGCGGAACCGCCTCGACGCGACTGAACAGGTCGGCGGCGTCCTCGGTGTCGGCGTACACCGTCGACAGCGAGCACATGCCGAGCAGCACGGTGGTCACCCCGTGGCGCACCGATTCCCGCAGACCCGGATCGAGCAGCACCTCGGCGTCGTAGTGCGTGTGGACGTCGACGAAGCCGGGCAGCACCCATTTACCGCCGGCGTTGATGACGTCGGGACAATCGGTCTCGTCGAGCGGGGTGGCGGATACCGTGACCACTACCCCGTCGCGAATCCCCAGCGTACGGACCTGCGGCGGGGCGCCGGTGCCGTCGAACCACAAGCCGTTGCGAACGATGACGTCGTAGGACATGACGCAACGCTAAACGAGAAAGTGAGTACTCACAATCTTTTAGCGGGAATTACTCCGGAAGTACTCGACCGTCTTGGGGATACCCGCGGCCAGATCCACCTGCGGCCGCCAGCCCAGCACATCCCTGGCCCGGCTGATGTCGAGCTGGGAACGACGCAGGTCACCGAGCCGCGGCGGGTGCATCTCCGGTTCGTCCGCGGCACCGACGGCCAGCGCGATCGCGGTGTGCATCTCGCGGGTCGAGGTCTCCACGCCCGTACCGACGTTGAACCGTTGACCGCCGCCGTCCGCCCCGGAGGCCTTGACGAAGGCGTCGACCACGTCGTCGACATACACGTAATCGCGGGTGTCGGAGCCGTCGCCGAAGATCTTGGTGGGCCGCCCGGCCAGCAGGGCCTGGGCGAAGATCGCCACCACTCCGGCCTCACCGTGCGGGTCCTGACGCGGGCCGTAGACGTTGGCCGGGGCGATGTGTGAGCAGTCCAGGTTGTACAGATTGCGGAACATGTTGAAGTAGACCTCGCCGGCCACCTTGCTCGCCGCGTACGGCGAGGCCGGATTCGTCGGGGTGTCCTCGCTCGTCGGATACGACGGAGGAGTGCCGTACACCGAGCCGCCCGACGACGTATGCACCACCTTGCGCACTCCGGACTGCCGGGCCGCCTCGGCCAACCGCACCACGCCCACCACATTCACCGTGGAATCCAGCTGGGGATCGTCCACCGAACGCTTCACCGAGATCTGGGCGCCCAGGTGGAAGATCACCTCGGGCTGAGTGTCCTTGAACAGGCCCAGCAGATCCGCGTCGACGATGTCGGCTTTGACGAACTCGAAGTTGTCGCTGTTGTCGGCACTGCTCAGGTTCTCTGCCCGCCCCGAGCTCAGGTCGTCGAGCCCGACGACGCTGTGCCCGTCCGCCAGCAGTCGGTCGACCAGCGTCGAACCGATGAAACCTGCCGCTCCTGTCACCAGTGTTCGCACGGGCTCACCATACCGACGGCAGATGTACCCCCGCTGGGTCCGTACAGTCGGCAAGAGTGAACAAGGTCGCCCGCATCGCCGCTGCGCTGATCGCGCTGCATCTGGTGGTCCGGGCGACACTCGCATTCGGGGGCTATTTCTACTGGGACGATCTGATCCTGATCGGCCGGGCCGGGACCCAGAATCTGCTGTCGCCGTCCTTCCTCTTCGACGATCACGACGGCCACGTCATGCCCGCGGCGTTCCTGGTGTCGGGCGCCGTGACCCGGGTCGCGCCGTTCTCCTGGGTACTGGCTGCCGTGAGCCTGGTCGTGATGCAGCTGCTGGCATCGCTGGCATTGCTGCGGGCACTGTGGGTGATCCTGGGCTGGCGGCCGGTAATGCTCATCCCGCTGACCTTTGCGTTGTTCACGCCGCTGGCGTTGCCCGGATTCGCATGGTGGGCGGCCGGGCTGAACACACTTCCCATGCAGGCCGCGCTGGCCTGGGTGGTCGGTGAGGCCGTGCTGCTCGTGCGGACCGGTAATCCCCGCCATGCCGTCACCGGGATTCTGGTGTTCCTCGGCGGACTGCTGTTCTTCGAGAAAGCCGCGGTGATCCCGTTCGTGGCGTTCGCGGTCGTCGCTCTCTTGGGGTACGTCACGGGGACCTTCGGCCTGCGCGACGTGTGGCGACGCGGTCTTCAGCTGTGGGTCGGGTGCCTGGCCCTGACCGTGGCCTGGATCGGGGTGTACCTCGTCGTCGTCGATCAGAAGCGGTGGAGCTTCGATCTGGGGATGACGTGGGACCTGCTGAGCCGCTCATTTACCCACGGCATCGTCCCCGGGATCGTGGGCGGGCCGTGGTCCTGGCAACGCTGGGCACCCGCCTCACCGTGGGCCACCCCGCCCGTCTCGGTGATGGTGCTGGGCTGGGTGGTGCTCGTAGCCGCCCTTGCGGTGGTGTTGGTGCGCAAGACCCGCATCTGGCCGGTATTGGTTGTTGCCCTCGGTTACGCCGTCGCATGCCAGATCCCGATCTATCTGATGCGCTCGTCGCGGTTCACCGCATTGGAGTTGGCGCAGACGCTGCGCTACCTGCCGGACCTCGTGGTGGTGCTGGCGCTGTTGGCGGCCGTGGGATTCTGTGCGCCGAACCGGGAATCCTCTCGTGTGCTTTCGGCGTCACCGGCGCGCACAGCCGTATGTGTCAGTGTCGCCGTGCTTTTCGTGGCGAGCAGCCTGTATTCGACCTTCACTTTCTTGAAGGTGTGGCAAGACAACCCCGTGCCCGCCTATCTGAACAATGCGCGCGCTTCGCTGGCGTCCACCTCATCGGCTGCCCCACTGCTCGACCAAGAGGTCGATCCGCTGATCCTGCAACGCGTCGCCGCTCCGGAGAACCTGGCCAGCCACATGTTCGCACTCGCCTCGCCACGGCCCGAGTTCGCCTCGGCGACAACCGATCTGCGGATGTTCGACCGGACCGGAACGCTGCTGCCCGCGAAAGTGACATGGGTACGCACCATTGTCGAGGGCCCGGCACCCAAATGCGGCTTCCTGGTCCAGCCCGACGAACCCGTCGTCATGCCACTCGACGGGCCCCTGCTGCCGGCCGATTGGACCGCCGAGATCAACTACCTGGCCAACAGCGACGGTTCCCTGACCATGGCCCTGGCCGAAGGACCTGAAGTGAAGGTGCCGGTACGGCCCGGCCTCAACCGGGTGTTCGTCCGACTCCCCGGCGCCGGGCAGTCCATTTCCGTGCAGGCCAACACCGCCGCGCTCTCGGTCTGCATCTCTCCCGGACCCGTGGGATTCCTGGCACCGAAGTAGATCAGCTGCTGAGATACTGACGGTTGACTGTCGGGATTCTGCTGGGGGGACGTTCTGTGAGCAGACTGCAATGACAACGCTGCTCCCCTGGCGACATCCCCGAGGAAATCGAAGCTTCCGGTGGCTGAGCCTCGCGGTTAGCGCGACGGAGAAGCCAAAAACGAGAACTCCCGAGAACCGAGGTGATGGCTCGCATGCCCGCACACGAGCGATCCCCAGCTACCTCCATCGGACCCCAGAAGGGTTCTGCAGTGTGACGCCACAACGAGTAGTGGCAGCAATCCTCGTATGCCTGACTTTCGTTGTCTCCGCGTGCAACCCGACCGGTGACGCTCCTAGCGGCGACGCAACTTCCGACCAGATCCGCCACGATCTCGAACCCCTCACGAAACGCTTCCCGGCGATCGGCCACCCCATCTCGGCCACCTGGATGGGCGGCACGCTCGGTGTCCAACCAGATGGCCGGGCAACGGTTCCCGGGCCATCGGACTACTGGATCGAAGCGATCATCGAACTCGAACCGGCCACGGCAGATGCGCTGCGGTCGAAGTACGTCCCCACCGCAACAGCTGAGGCCCCAGAGCTCACAGAGAAGCTGCAAAAGGATGTGCCAGGCGGCCCCTTCCTCACCGGCCCAGCATTGGATACCGCACTCAGCAACGATGACTGGCGGTCGACCGCCTATCTCCACAGCGGATCGAACACACTCGTGATGCGATCGGTCGACGACTGATTCGGAGCGCGTGCCAAGCTGGCAGGCATGACTGACGTACGCGAACAGGGTCTGCGGGTCCTCCAGGAGATGGTGCCGCATCTGCCGGCAGACGTTGTGGAGCCCGACGGCAGCTTCGGCGACGAGCTGATGGGCATCGGCGTCGACAATGTCTTCGGCCGGTTGTGGAGTCGCGAGGGCCTGAGCCGGCGTGACCGCAGTCTGGTCACCATGGGCATCTTGATCGCCCTGCGGGCCACCGATGAGTTCGAGTCGCACGTCAGGATCGGGCTGCGAAACGGCCTCACCGAGGACGAGATCGCCGAAGTCATCTACCACGCCAGCGGTTATGCGGGATTCCCCGCTGCGAATACCGCCCGCAACGTGGCGCGTGAAGCACTGGCAAAGGGCTAGAAGACCCGGCTGCCCGTCTTCGACAGCTCGAAGCCGTGGTCACCGATCACGCACACCGTGCTCACGTCGGTGACGGCGCACGTCCCGGTGTCGGGGTAGACAAGCTTGCTGCCCGCGGGAAGCAGCTTGTAGTCAGCGGGGTCAACCGTGCGGTCACGCGGCTCTTTGTAGTCCGTGTACTTCTCCATGTTGGCCAGATCCCCGGTGGAGAATTTTGCCGGATCGAGTTGCATGGCCGCGAAAACGCTGACGAAGTTGCTCGTGGTACCGGGCAGCGCACCCCAGCAGGTGGCTTGCTTCATTGGTGGATTGGCACGGCCGGTGTAGGTGATCCGGCAGCGGTACCCGCCCGGGGTGACGAACTGCGCGCCGTTCGTCGTCGGATAGTTGTAATACGTGTTGTAGGGGTGAACATCCACCGCGGTGTAACCACCGAGATCCGGGATCTGCCCCGGATCGGCCCCGGCCACCGGCGATGTCAGTGAAACCACTGCTAGGAAGGCCGCCCCCACCACGATCCGTGCCATGCGGTGAGCCTATCGGCCCGGCGGGAACACCGAACGCAGCATTTTCACGTCACCCTGGAAAGCTCCGTCGGCGATGGCCTGGTCCACGGTGATCGCGCCGACGGCGAGTCCTACGACGCTGTCGGGCGAGGCGGTGAGGACCGCACCGGGCCGCTCCTTCGGGACGAAGGCACTCGGACCGTGCTCATCGATGCGCAAGGTCATCAGAAAGCCGTCGGTCTCGATCCCGAGTTCGACGGCCGGGGTGGCCGTGACGCCGAGAAGCAGGGCAGGCAGGGCGAGGGTGAGCCAGCGCGGCCGGAACTCATCTTCGCCACGCCCCGTCGCCAGCAGCGGAACGCCCCACCTTCCGAGCGCCTCCATCGGCTCACGGAGCGTCGCACCCCAGGGCGTGAGTCCGTAGACGACCCCGGTGTCATCGAGGCGTCGTTCGACGATTCCGTTCGTCTCCATGGTGCGAAGCCGCTCCGCCAGGAGATTGGTGGCAATCCCTGCGAGCGAGGCCTTCAACTCGCCGTACCGCATCGCACCGGGAAGCAACTCCCGCACGATCAGCAGCGTCCAGCGGTCACCCACAACATCCAGCGACCGAGCGAGAGCGCAGAACTGCCCATAGGAGCGGGAAACCTTCCCGGTTTGATTGATGTTTTCAACCATACTTGATTTTATCAATCAGGTTGGGAGGATGTCGGACGAGGAGGGGTGATTTCGCATGGTGTTGAGCATCAGTTGGTTGGCAGTAGTCGCGGCCACCGCGGTCGGAATGGCGATCGCGTGGGTCTGGTACAGCGACTGGGGCCTGGCCGGCAGCGCCTGGCGACAGCTGACCGGGGTGACCAAGGAGGACTCGGAGCGAGTGGGCAAGCGCCCCTTCGTCGTTCTACTGGTGTCGCTACTCGTGACGGCGATCGCGCTCACCGCCGCCTGCTCTATTACCTTCGGGTTCTTCGGCAGTGATTCCCTCTGGCTCGCCCTGGCGGTCGGAGCTGCGGCCTGGCTCGGGCTGTCGCTGTCTACGTTGGCACAGCACAACGCTTTCGAGTTGAAGCCGGCACGGCTCACCGTGATCAACAGCGCGTATCAACTGGCGTTGTTCATCGGCATGACTCTGGTCATCGGCCTGCTGGCGTAGGCCCCGCCTCACGGCCCTAGCAGCGCCAACGGAATCACCGCCACGCCATCTGGCCGTCGGTACGCGAATTGTCCGGTGTTCACGACGATCCGCTCCACCAACCGGTCACCGATCTGCCCCTTGAGCCAGTTGAGATGGCGTACGTCCTTGTCGTCGACGGTTGGCGCCAGCTTCACTTCGATCGCGATCACTCTCATCCCCGGCCCTTCGACGATCAAATCGATCTCGTGGTCGCCGTTTTGAGTGCGAAGGTGCCCGACCGTTGCTTCGACAGCTTCCGCGTATACCCTAATCGACTGCGCGACAAGAGATTCGAACAGCGCTCCGAGCCACATGCCGGCCGGCCCCGGAGCGGTCATCCCACCGAGCAATGCATCGACGTCGACGCCGAACAACGCTGCCGCAAGTGCTGGGTCTACAAGGTGATGCTTGGGAGTCTTCGTCAGCCGCTTGAGCGGGGTGAAGGACGGAATCCATGGACTGATCGGGTCAAGAATGAACAGTCGCTGCAGGTGTTCACGGTATTGGGCGACGGTCTGCCTGGCAGGCTTATCAGACTCGCCCGGCGTAGCGGAATCGAGGATCACGCTGTAAGCCGCATCCGTCGACGTTGCCGCCCCGTACGCTGCGAGCCAAGCCCGCAACGCAGCAGGTTGACGGACTGCCATCCCGTTCTCGGGAAGTTCGCGCTCAACGATTCGGCTCAAGTATCCGTTGAGCTGCGCACGCCGGACCCGCGGAGGTAGATCCCGAATCCCCGGGAATCCAGAGCGCACAATTTCTTCGGCATAATCGGGCAAGGCAACGTCGGTCTGCCCTTCAACCAGCCTCTGGCGGCCGCCCAGTAGGGAACGAAGCGATACCGCCGTGCTGGTCAGGCCTCGCTCGGAAACGGACATCGGCCGCATGATCACGCTGAGGATGCGGCCCGCACCGGAATGGATCCTGGTGCCTGCCGCTACCTGCGCCGATCCCGTTAACAGAAATCTCCCACCTTCCGGCGACTGATCGACGCCACGGCGGACTCGGTCCCATATCGACGGGAGTAGCTGCCATTCATCGATGAGAATCGGCGGAGTCAGCCGATCGATCAGTCCGAGGTCAGCCGCCAGTGCCGATCGCTGCCCATCGTCATCCAGTTTCAGGGTCGACGTGGCTCGCTGGGCCGCGGTGGCCGTCTTCCCCACTCCCTTGGCGCCTTCCAGTGCGATGGCGGCGGTGTACGGAAACAGGTCGTCGAGGAGCTGGTCAACCAACCTCGGTCGATATGCCACGAAGCGAATCTAACAAATCGCAGGGTATCTATCTAACAAATCGCAGCAATTCGACCTAACAGATCGCAGCATAGTCAGCGTTCGCGTGTGGAAAACGCCGACCGGCGACTAGATGAAAAACCAGGTGAATGTATGCCGTCGGCCTGCCGGAGCAGAAAGGGACGGTCCACCAGAGCCGACCAAAAACGCGTGGAGCCACCCAGGGGAATCGAACCCCTGACCTATTCATTACGAGTGAATTGCTCTACCGACTGAGCTAGGGTGGCGCACCCGGGCGAACCGGGCGGCACCACTTTACGGCAGACGCTGCCCAGGACCCAACTCACCCACGTAGCGCCTGCCCGACGGTCGCCACCATGGCGTCGACGGCGAACTTCGGCTTGACGTTGACGGCCAGCGCTTCACGGCATTCCAGCACCGCCTCAATACAGCGCAGCAGCCGGTCGGGTGGCACGTGGGCGGCCATGGCCTCCACCTTCTCGGCCATGTCCGGGTGGTTCGCCGTGACACCGCCGGCGCCCGACGACACCAGCAGGGCATCGCGGAAGTAGGTGGCCAGGTCGATCAGGGCCCGATCCAGCGCATCGCGGGAGGCGCGGGTCTGCCGTGATTTCTGCCGTCGCTCCAGCTCTTTGAGCGCACCGGCAGTCCCGCGGGTGGTGGCGGCGGTACCCTTTCCGGTCCCACCTGCCCCCAGGGCGGTCTTGAGCTCCTCGGTCTCGGTCTCGTTGCGCCCCGCGGTCAACGCCAGTGCCTCGGACTCGGCCACGGCGACCATCTCCTCGGCCGCCGCGAACGCCCGCGCCGGCGTCGCAGCGTCGCGGGCCAGCCCGAGCGCCCGCTTCCGACGGTCCCTGGCCTCGGGATCGGTCGCCAGCCGCCGGGCCCGCCCCACATGGCCGCCGCTGACGGAGGCCGCCCAGCGTGCGTCTGCCTCGGGCAGCCCGTCACCGGAGATCAGCACATCGGCGATGGCGTCCACCGACGGCGTGGTCAGCGCCACGTGCCGGCACCGGGAACGCAGCGTGATCGCGATGTCCTCGGGGTCCACCGACGGCGCGCAGAGCAGGAACACAGTCGACGCCGGTGGCTCCTCCACCACCTTGAGCAGCGCGTTGGCCGCGCCCTCGGTGAGCCGGTCGGCATCCTCGATCACCACGACCTGCCACCGCCCGGTCCCGGGCCGGCGCGAGGCGATCTGGACGATCTCGCGCATCTCCTTGACCGCAATCGACAGTCCCTCGGGCACGATGCGGCGCACATCGGCGTGGGTTCCGGCCATCGTCGTCGTACAGGCCCGGCATTCACCGCACCCCGGCGTCCCCTCTGACGTGCACTGCAGGGCCGCCGCGAAGCACAGTGCGGCAACCGAACGCCCCGATCCGGGCGGGCCGGTGATCAGCCAGGCATGTGTCATGGTCCCCACGGTGATGCCACTGTGTGGCGAATCACCTCGGGCCGCCGACGCGGCCGCCACCAGCTCCTGTTCCACCGCATGCTGGCCCACCAGCCGCGAAAAGACCCCGCTCATCGTCCCCAACAGTAGTGGTCAAGCCGACACAACCACGTCACAGCAGGCGCTCAACGTCCCTGGGGCCCGATACGGTGAACGGGTGACCGCGGAGGCAATACCCATGAGGCGAATCAATGCATTCGTCCGATGGGTGGCGCGTACCCCGTGGCCGGTGTTCACACTGGGCATGCTGCAGGCCGACATCATCGGCGCGCTGTTCGTGCTCGGCTTCCTGCGCTTCGGTCTGCCTCCCGAGGACCGCATCCAGCTCCAGGATCTGCCAGTGCTCAACCTGGCGATCTTCCTGGGGTATCTGTTCGTGTCGTTCACCGTCGGCGCCTACCTGGCCCTGCGCCTGCTGATCCCGGTGATCCGGTGGCAGCGCCGCGACACCCTGCTGACGAAGTCGGACCCCGGCATCACCGAGTTGGCCCGCGTACGGGCGCTGAAGATGCCCTTTTACCGCACCCTGATCAGCGTCACGAACTGGCTGCTGGGCTCGATCGTGTTCATCGTGGCCAGCTGGCCGGTGGCCAGTAAGTCGGCCCCCGTGGTTCTCGTCGCCACCGCACTCGGGGCGACGGCCACGGCGATCATCGGCTACCTGCAGTCCGAGCGGGTGCTGCGGCCGGTCGCGGTAGCCGCGCTGCGCGGCGGGGTTCCGGAGAACTTCCGCGCCCCAGGGGTGATTCTGCGCCAGGTGCTGACCTGGGTGCTGTCGACGGGCGTGCCGGTCCTTGCCATCGTCCTGGCGCTGGTGGCCAGCAAGTTCTCGATCCTGACCGCATCGGCGGACCGGCTGATCACCCCGCTGTTGCTGTTGGCCGTGGCCGCGCTGGTGATCGGGCTGTCCGGCACCGTGCTGGTGGCGATGTCGATCGCCGACCCGCTGCGCCAGCTGCGCTGGGCGTTGGGCGAGGTGCAGCGCGGTAACTACAACGCGCACATGCAGATCTACGACGCCAGCGAGCTGGGCCTGCTGCAGGCCGGGTTCAACGACATGGTGCGCGAGCTGGCCGAGCGGCAACGACTACGTGACCTGTTCGGTCGCTATGTGGGTGAGGACGTCGCCCGACGCGCCCTGGAGCGCGGCACCGAGCTCGGCGGCCAGGAACGCGATGTGGCGGTGCTGTTCGTGGACCTGGTGGGTTCGACGCATCTGGCGTCGACGATCCCGGCCGGCGACGTGGTGAACCTGCTCAACGAGTTCTTCCGGGTCATCGTCGACACGGTCAACCGGCACGGCGGATTCGTCAACAAGTTCCAGGGTGACGCGGCCCTGGCCATTTTCGGTGCCCCGATCGAGCATCCCGACGCCTCCGGCGGCGCGCTCGCGGCGTCGCGTGAACTGCACGACGAGCTGCTCAGCGTGCTGGGCACCGACACCGAGTTCGGTATCGGTGTGTCGGCCGGGCGCGCGATCGCCGGCCATATCGGTGCTCAGGCCCGGTTCGAGTACACCGTGATCGGTGATCCGGTGAACGAGGCCGCCCGCCTCACCGAGCTCGCCAAGCTGGAGGAGGGCCATGTGCTGGCCTCGGCGATCGCGGTCAGCGGCGCCCTGGACGCCGAGGCACTGAGCTGGGACGTCGGCGAGATCGTCGAATTGCGCGGACGCACCGTGCCCACTCAGCTGGCCCGCCCGATGAATCTGGTCCTGCCACGGGATCTGGAGCGCGAAGCCGAACGCGATGTCACCGACGACGATGTGCGGAGCTCGACCTAGACGCACCTCACCGCCGAATGGCCAGTTATTGCACACCTTTTCGCGAAGCACGTGACATAACTGGCCGCTCGGCGCACAACACGGGGCTCGAGCAGGTCAGGCCTTCTTGGCGGCGGCCTTCTTCGCCGGGGCCTTCTTGGCAGCGGTTTTCTTGGCAGCAGCCTTCTTCGCCGGAGCCTTCTTCGCGGCCTTCTTCACCGGACCACGGGCCCGACGATCGGCCAGCAGTTCCGAGGCGCGCTCGTCGGTGATCGAGGCGACGTCGTCGCCCTTGCGCAGGCTGGCATTGGTCTCACCGTCGGTGACATACGGACCGAACCGCCCGTCCTTGATCACCATCGGCTTGCCCGAGGCCGGGTCGGTACCCAGCTCACGCAGCGGCGGGGCCGCAGCGGCCTGGCGCCCACGGCGTTTCGGCTCGGCGTAGATCTTGAGAGCCTCGTCGAGGGTGATGGTGAACATCTGTTCCTCGGTGGCCAGCGAACGAGAGTCGGTGCCGCGCTTGAGATACGGACCGTAGCGGCCGTTCTGCGCGGTGATCTCCTCGTTGTTCGACGGGTCGACACCGACCACCCGGGGCAGCGACAGCAGCTTGAGCGCGTCGTCCAGCGTCACGGTCTCCAGATCCATTGTGCGCAAGAGAGATCCGGTGCGCGGCTTGGGTCCGGTCGGCTTCTTGCCCTTCTTGGCCGTCGTACCGGCATCCGGATCCTCGGGGGGTTCCGGGAGGATCTCGGTGACGTAGGGACCGAATCGTCCGTCCTTGGCGACGATCTCGTGCCCGGACACCGGGTCGATACCCAGCACGCGGCCCTCTTGCGGTGTTGCGAAAGCCTTCTCGGCCAACTCGAGGGTCAGCTCGTCGGGCGTCAGCTCATCCTTGAGGTTGGCGCGCTGCGGCTTGAGCTCCCCTGGATTGTCCGGATCCGCGATCATCCGCTCCAGGTACGGGCCGTTGCGACCGACCCGGACCACCACAGCGCGACCTTCGTCGTCATCGAAGAGCTTGATGGAGTTGACTTCTCGCGCGTCGATGCCTTCGAGGTTGCCGCCGACGAGGTGCTTGAGGCCCCCGGCGCGGGCGATGGATCCCTCGACGCCGTGCTCACCGCCGAAGTAGAAGTTCGACAGCCAGTTGGTGCGTTGTTCCTGGCCGTTGGCGATCTCGTCGAGCTCGTCTTCCATGGCCGCGGTGAAGTCGTAATCCACCAGCCGGCCGAAGTGTTGCTCCAACAGTCCGATGACGGCAAAGGCGACCCACGACGGGACCAGCGCACTGCCCTTTTTGACCACGTAGCCGCGGTCCTGGATGGTCTTGATGATCGAGCTGTACGTCGACGGGCGGCCGATACCGAGTTCTTCGAGGGCCTTGATCAGCGACGCCTCGGTGTAGCGGGCCGGCGGGCTGGTGGTGTGCCCGTCGGCGGTCAGATCGGCGGCGTCGACGCGCTGGCCCTGGGTCAGGTTCGGCAGCTGGCTCTCGGCGTCGTCGGCCTCACCGCCGGCCTGCTCGTCGAGGCTCTCGACGTAGGCCTTCAGGAAGCCCGCGAACGTGATCGTGCGGCCGGACGCGTTGAAGACGACCTGATGAACGCCCGCGGTGCCCCCGTCCAATGTCGCCGCCGGGGCGGCTCCGGCGATTCGCAGCGACAGCGTCGTACCGCGCGCATCGGCCATCTGGGAGGCCACGGTGCGCTGCCAGATCAGCTCGTAGAGCCGGAACTCGTCGGTGTCCAGCTGCGCGTGCAGCTGCCCCGGGGTCTGGAACACGTCACCGGCTGGGCGGATCGCCTCGTGCGCCTCCTGGGCGTTCTTGACCTTGCGGGTGTACTGCCGCGGCGACGGATGCACGTACTCGTCACCGTAGAGCTGCCGCGCCTGATTGCGTGCGGCGTTGATGGCCGACTCCGACAACGTGGTCGAGTCGGTACGCATGTAGGTGATGTAGCCGTTCTCGTACAACCGCTGCGCGATGCTCATGGTCCGCTCCGAGGAGAACCGCAGCTTGCGGGCGGCCTCCTGCTGCAACGTGGAGGTCATGAACGGCGCGTAGGGCTTGCGCGTGTACGGCTTCTGCTCGACGGAGCTGACGGCCAACTGGGCGCCGCGCAGACCGGCGGCCAGGGCCCCGGCGCTCGCTTCGTCGAGCACGAGCACCTCGTCGGGCTTCTTCAACTGGCCCAGCGAGTCGAAATCACGACCGGCGGCGACGCGGCGGCCGTCGACGGTGTTGAGCTTGGCGGTGAACTTGGGCGGGGTGGCCTCCGGGTCGGAGACCGACGCGTCCAACTCCGCGCTGACGTCCCAGTACCCGGCGCTGCGGAACGCCATGCGCTCCCGCTCACGCTGCACGATGATGCGGGTGGCCACCGACTGCACCCGGCCCGCCGACAGCTTCGGCGCGACCTTCTTCCACAGCACGGGCGACACTTCGTAGCCGTAGAGCCGGTCGAGGATGCGGCGGGTTTCCTGCGCGTCGACCAGCGCGATGTCCAGGTCACGGGGGTTTTCCGCGGCGGCCCGGATCGCGGGTTCGGTGATCTCGTGGAACACCATCCGCCGGACCGGCACCTTGGGCTTCAGCGTCTCCAGGAGGTGCCAGGCGATCGCCTCACCCTCGCGGTCACCGTCCGTTGCGAGGTAGAGCTCGTCGACACCCTTGAGCAGGTCTTTGAGCTCGGTGACAGTGCTCTTCTTCTCGGGGCTGACGATGTAGAGCGGTTCGAAGTTGTCGTCGACGTTGACCCCGAGGCGTGCCCACGGCTCGGATTTGTACTTGGCGGGCACGTCAGCGGCATTGCGCGGCAGGTCACGGATGTGCCCACGGGAGGATTCGACCACGTAATTGGAGCCCAGGTAGCCGGCGATCTTGCGCGCCTTGGTCGGCGACTCGACAATCACGAGTCGCCGGACATTCCCCTTGCTACCGCTGCCGCTATCGCCAGCCAACGTGCTTACGCTCCACTTCTATAGTTGCCGCGCCACGCCCGGCAACTGACAATTTCGCATTACGCGCGAGCCTACGCAAACCGGCTCTCCGCATGTGCACCATTAAATACGTGGCCATTGCGCCAACGCGGAGGCCTCCCTGGGCGGTTCCCCGACATTCTCCACCAGGCGTGACAGGCGTCGACGCCCACTGATCCGCAGGGCGGGATGGGAGCCTCTGGTCCCGATCAGAGTCGGGGCGATTCCCACCCGCATCATGGCCGCGGCCAGCGGAGCGTGGGTATCGGGCGCATGCGGGTCCAGCCCCAGCAGGTAACGGTCGTCGGCCTCGGGTGTGCCCGCCGCCAGCGTCCAGGCCCGCAACTCGCGGGCACCGGGCAGCCATCGGGGCGGCACTGTCTTGACCGCGCCCCTGGTCCATTCCCCGGCGATCAGCATCAACTGCGGATCCAGCGCCGTACGCACCAGCGGGTTGTTCTCGTCGGTCCGGGAGATCTCCGGCACCAGCCCAACCTCGGTGATCATCTCGGCCAGGCCGTTGGCCCGCCACAGCTCGGCGACGACCACCGAGATCCGGGCCGCCTGCCGACCGCCGCTGCTCGCCAGAACGATCTGTCCCGGCCCGGCAAGCACCCCGGTCAGGTCGGCCACCGCAGGCGGCACCGACTCAGCCGAGAAGAAGGACAGCTGGCTCACAAACCGACACTAGGCCAGCACAGGCTGCAAAAACGAGAACACCCCCGCGGTGTCCGATTTTGGACTCACACGGGGGTGTCTCTTTGGGTTTGTTTGGCTCAGATGGCCCGAACACCCGTGGCCTGCGGCCCCTTGGGGCTCTGGCCAACCTCGAACTCAACCTTCTGGTTCTCCTCCAGGGTGCGGAATCCGCTGCCCTGGATTTCCGTGTAGTGGACAAACACGTCGGCAGAGCCGTCCTCCGGAGCGATGAAGCCGAAGCCCTTTTCCGCGTTGAACCACTTCACAGTTCCCTGTGGCATCTTTTGTTCTTTCCTTCTCTTTCAACCGGGTGCGGTCCACCGACTTCCGGTGCACCGGGCCCGTTCCGACCGCCATCCTTCGTGGAGTCGCCCGGAACTGACCCGACCTACAACCCTCGCAGGAACCGCGATCGCAACGACGATCCTGCGAGTGCGAGTACAAACACAGAAGCTGCGACCGTGATCAGTCAACCATGTTCGGGTCGGCTGCGACAGTCTTGTCTTGCGGCGCGTGGTGAACAATTCGTTTACAAATCCGGGCCGTTGTCGGCGGGGTAGATCGTAGGAGGACGGACAGTGCTGGATCAGGGGGCGGATTTCGGCCGTGAGCTGCTGGCTTGCGCTGTCGACGGCACCCCTTCCGGGGAAGATCCGCTACGCCATGTTGCGGATATACCGGCGCGGCCCGGCAAACCAGATCGATGGCCGCAATGGGCCCATCCGGAGGTCATTCAGGCTTTGCAGGACCGCGGCGTGACCGCACCGTGGTCGCATCAGCTCGCCGCCGCCGAATTGGCCCGCGCCGGCCGACATGTGGTGGTGTCCACGGGAACCGCATCGGGTAAGTCCCTGGCCTACCAATTACCGATCCTCTCGGCGTTGGCCGAGGACCGGCAGACCCGGGTGCTGTACCTGTCCCCGACGAAGGCGCTCGGACACGACCAGCTGCGTACCGCACAGAACCTGACGGAGACCGTCGCCGCTCTGCGGGACGTGGCGCCGGCGCCGTATGACGGTGACAGCGCCACCGAGGTCCGTCGGTTCGCCCGGGAACGGTCGAGATGGATTTTCTCCAATCCGGACATGATCCATCTGTCGCTGCTGCGCAACCATGCCCGATGGGCGGTGTTCCTGCGTCACCTCAAGTACGTCGTAGTCGACGAATGTCATTACTACCGTGGCATTTTCGGTTCCAACGTGGCGATGGTACTGAGGCGCCTGTTGCGATTGTGCGAGCGATATTCCGCCGACGGCTCGGTACCGACGGTGATTTTCGCGAGTGCCACCACGGCGTCACCGGCCGAGACGGCCGCGGAGTTGATCGGGCAGACAGTGGCCGAGGTGACCGAGGACGGCTCACCGCAGGGCGCCCGCACGATCGCGTTGTGGGAACCGGCCCTGCTCGACGATCTCACCGGTGAGAACGGCGCGCCGGTCCGGCGTTCGGCCGGCGCCGAGGCCGCCCGGGTCATGGCCGACCTGATGTCCGAGGGCGCACGCACGTTGACCTTCGTCCGGTCCCGGCGCGGCGCCGAACTCACCGCGCTGGGAACCCGGGCCCGGTTGGAGGACACCGCACCAGAGCTGGCCGATCAGGTGGCGTCCTACCGGGCCGGTTTTCTCGCCGAGGACCGCCGCGAACTGGAGCACGCCCTGACCGACGGCCGGCTGCGTGGGCTGGCCACCACCAACGCACTCGAGCTCGGTATCGACATCGCCGGACTCGACGCTGTGGTGATGGCGGGGTTTCCCGGCACCGTCACCTCGTTCTGGCAGCAGGCCGGGCGGTCCGGCCGGCGCGGACAGGGCGCGCTGATCGTGTTGATCGCCCGCGACGATCCCCTGGACACCTACCTGGTGCACCATCCCGCGGCGCTGCTGGACAAGCCGATCGAGCGGGTGGTCATCGACCCGACGAATCCACACGTGCTGGGCCCGCAGTTGCTCTGCGCCGCAGCCGAGCTACCGCTCACCGCGGCCGAGGTCCGGTTGTGGAACGCCGAGGCGGTGGCCGAAACCCTGGTCGACGACGGACTGCTCCGGAAGCGTCCCAGCGGCTATTTCCCCGCACCCGGGGTGGATCCGCACCCGGCCGTGGACATCCGCGGCTCCAGCGGCGGTCAGATCGCGATCCTGGAGGTCGACACCGGCAGGATGCTGGGCAGCACCGGCGCCGGGCAGGCGGCGTCGTCGTTGCATCCCGGCGCCGTGTATCTGCACCAGGGCGAGACCTTTCTGGTCGACTCGTTGTCCTTCGAGGACGGGGTGGCGTTCGTGCATGCCGCCGATCCGGGCTACAGCACGTTCGCCAGGGAACTCACCGACATCGCCGTCACCGGTCCCGGCGAGCGCAGGACGTTCGGCCCGGTCACCGTGGGCCTGGTTCCGGTGTCGGTGACCAACACCGTGGTGGGTTACCTGCGCCGGCGGATCGATGGCGAGGTCATCGATTTCGTGGAACTGGACATGCCGCCGAGCACCCTGGACACCATGGCCGTGATGTGCACCATCACCCCGGAAGCGTTACAGGACAACGGCATCGATCTGCTGGCCATGCCGGGAAGTCTGCATGCCGCCGAACACGCAGCGATCGGTCTGCTGCCCCTGGTGGCCAGCTGCGACCGCGGCGACATCGGCGGAGTCTCGACGGCCGTCGGACCGGTCGACGGTTTGCCGTCGATCTTCGTCTACGACGGCTATCCCGGCGGGGCGGGTTTCGCCGACCGCGGATTCCGCAATCTGAGTACGTGGTGGGGCGCCACTGCCGACGCGATCGAGGCTTGTGAGTGCCCGCAGGGGTGCCCCTCGTGCGTGCAGTCACCGAAATGCGGCAACGGGAACGACCCGCTGGACAAATCGGGCGCGATACAAGTGCTCCGCCTGGTGCTCGGCGCGCTGAGTACGTCCTCAGCGGACCCCCGACCGCGTTGACGACCGACCCCTCGACGGCCGACTACGTGGATCTACTACTGCGTGGCTGCATTCGGCCACGCCGAACACACAGACGGTGCGACGAACGGTCGGACAACGCGATCCGTTCCCAATCCCGGAGGCCGGGCGCAGTGGCAAATTACGTGAACTCACTCATGTTTGCAACCCGACAGACCCGGCTTCGGGTATCTGCGACCGTAATCCGCAGTTTTCTCCTGCGGATCACGTCGTCGTCGCAGGCGTAATACAGCTACCCACACCCCGGTAAAATGCCGCGCATGACCCACGACTGGCTGCTCGTGGAGACACTGGGTAGCGAGCCTGCCGTGGTCGCGCGAGGTCTGCAGACGAAGAACCTTGTCCCGATCAGTGTGTTTCTACGACGAAATCCGCACCTGATGGCAATTCAGAGCGCCATCAGGGAAACCGTCCAGGCCGGCCAGGGCCTCAGCACCATCACACCCAAGAATGACCGCGTAATCCGCACCGAAGTGGTGCGGATGTCCGACGGGCACATCCACGGCGTCCACGTCTGGATCGGACCGATCGACGTCGACCCGCCCCAGCGGCCGGTTCCCGGCCCGCTGGTCTGGGACCTGACCGCAGGCGTGGCCACCGATACCCCTGAATCGCTGCGTAACAGCGGAATGAACCCCGAAACCGAAGCCACCCACGACCGGACGTTCGCCGACGATCTACCGGCCCGGGACCTCAACGGCAGCGAGGCCAAGGTGCTGGCCATGACCGTCAAGCCCGTGGTCGGCAACACCTTGTGCACCACCTGGGATGTCACCGACCATCGCGGGGAGACCATCACGGTGGGATTCGTGGCCCGGGTGACCCTGGAGCCACGCGACGACGGCGCCGACCGGATGGTCTGCCGGGCCATGAACTGGCGCAGCGAGCGCGACTCCCCGGTGACACCCGTCGACAACCTGGCGCAGCGCATCCTCAACGGACTGGCCTGCCCCGGTGTGCACCGGGCCCTGGTCGGCCTCGACGACTGGAAGTTGTTGAAGTGGCTCGACGAGCCCGCACCGTTCTTCGACTGGCGTCACCGCGACGGCGGGCCCGCCCGCATCCACCCGGCCGATGCCCGGCACATGGCCCGGATGACCTCGGATTTCACCGACGGTGTCACCACCGCGGTGCTGCGGATGCGCGCTGAAGACGGCGGCTGGCAGCCGGTGCACATGACGATCAACCGGATCGAACTCGACGACGACACCTTCGCCGGTCTGATCGCGCTGCGGCTACCGACCGACGACGAGGTCGCCGCGGCGGATCTCGACCGGCTCGACTAATCGGCGGTGCCCACCGGTCCGGCGCGAGAGGCTGCGCGGGCTAGACCGACGCCCCATCGGCCGAGTCGCACCGGGACGGATACCTCGAGCACCACGTCGAGGCCGTCGATCCGGCAGGCGCCCAGGTCCGAACGCAGCCGCACCGCGATCTGGGTGGCCCGCGCGCACGCCGCGTCCGGTCCGGACACCACGGCGCCGGCGGCGCCCAAGGCCGCCAGATCCGCTGCGGCCTGGGCCCGGTGCCGGGCCGTGACGGCAGCACCGAGGTAGGCACCACCGGCCGCGAACGCGATCACCGTCGCGATCATCGCCGCGGCCAACACCGTGGCCGAACCGCGCTCACCCGATTCCGGGTTCGGGCACCGCGGCCGCCTCGGCGGACACCGTGAACCCCGGCAGTGCCGTCGCGGCGCTGACCCGGGCGACCACCAGACCGCCGTCGCGGGCGAGATGCACCACCGCGCCGGACGGGGCGATACGCCGAGCGGCCGCCGTGGCCGTCTCGCCCTCACCCCGGGCCGCCAAGCGGGCGGCTTCGCGCGCTGCGTCGATGCACCGGATCTGCATGCCCACCGCGCCAAGGCCACCGACACACAACACCAGGACAGCCACCAGAGCTGCGATGGCAAAAGCCGCCTCGACCGTGACCGCACCCCGGTCATCCAGCCGGTCATCTAGACGTTGGTGTTCAGCGCCCGACTGATGATGTTGGTCAGCGCGCTCACGATCGAATCGCCCGTGACCACGGTGTACAGGATCGCCCCGAACGCCGCGGCGGCGATCGTGCCGATCGCGTATTCGACGGTGCTCATCCCTGATTCGTCGAGCATCAGCAGTGCCGCCCTGGCATTTGCCCGCTGAATCATGTTTCCCGCCATGATATTTCCTCCCTCTGCGATGTGTACTCACAACAAACCTGAACCCAGCACGTCACCGGCCAGGCCGGCGACCACAGGAACGACTCCGAGGCACACGAACGCCGGCAGGTAACACAGCCCCAACGGTCCGGCGACCAGTACCGAGGCCCGTTCTGCCACCGCGTCGGCCGCGGCAGTGGCATCGTGTCGAGCCTGGGCGGCCAACTCGGCCACCCCGTCGGCCAGAGCACTGCCCGATGCCGCCGAGCGGCGGGCCAGCCGCAACAGGGCCTCTGCGTTCTTGTCTTGCGGCACTGTGTCATTGCCACCGGACCAGGCCGTGGCCGGATCCGCTCCGAGCGCCAGCAGCTCAGCCGCGCGCCGCAACATCGGTGCCAGTGACGGTGGCGCCGACGCGGTGGCGGCTGCGGCCGCGGTCGACACCGCCATCCCGGCGGCCAGACATGCGGAGAACAGGTCGAACGTCGAGGCCGCAGCGAGCGGATCATCGGTGTGCACCCGCCGTGGGCCCGTCTGCGGCCCCGGTCCGGGCGCAGCACGGGACCGCACCCGCGCCGGATCCGCACCGACCAGCAGTGCCAGAGCGAGAAGCACTGCTGGCCAACTCATCCCAGTGCCCTTTCGGTGATCCGGTCCGACCACATCAGTCCGGCGCAGGCCAGCAGTACGCCGATCACCAGCAGCCAACCACCTACCCCTGGACCGCACAGGAACACCAAGGGCTGCGCTCCGATCAACTGCCCCAGTGCAATGCCCGCCACCGGCAACCCGGCCAGCACCGCTGCCGTCGCCCGTGGGCCGGCCATCGCCGCTTCGACGTGAGAGGAAAACCGTTCGCGCTCGACGATGTCGCGCTGCGCGGTGCGCATCAGGGTGGCGATCGACAGGCCGTATGCATGAGCCAGTCGCCAGCAGACCGCAAGCCGTTGCCAGTGCATCGGCAACTGCGAAGTTGCCGCGACATCTTCCAGACCGGCCGCGACATCGGCGCCAAGACGGGCCCGGGCGGCGACGGCACCCATGCCCTGACGTACCGCTCCGGACACCTCGCCGGCCGCAGTGCCGAAGGCGCTCACCGGATGGACGCCGGTACGCAGCTCACCCACCAACACGTCCAGGGCGGCCTGCAGTGACGCCGATTCCTCCAACCGCTGCCGACGCGCATGACGGCGCCTCCGGCGTACGACGACCGTCCCGGACACCAGTGCCGTGGCCACGGCGACCGGCGGCGAAATCAGCCAGCCCAGAACAACTCCCAGGACCACCACCATGGGCCCTACCCGAGCGCGCCGCCGAGGAGCCTCCGCCCGCCGCAGCGCGGCAGCGCGCCGAGGCATGACCGGCCACAGCAGAAGTGCGGCAGCCAAGGCCAGTGCACTCCCCGTCACGGCGATACCCGCCGGTCCACCAAAGCATCGAGAATCTCAGCACCGCAGCCCAATCCCGTGTCGGCGTCCCACGCCGTCACCACCTCGAGCTCACCCCTGGCCGCACGGCGCAGCACCGCGATCTCGGAGAGCCTGCGCCGCCCGGCGCCGTCCCGCCCGACATGAAGCAACACCTGCGACGTTTATCAGTAGTTAACTACACAATGTGGGCGCACAATGCGTGTTGAACTGCGTATTTATCGTCGGGTACATGTACTCTAAGAGTGTGCGTAGCAATATCAACCCTCTCGCCACGCCGATGCGGCGTGTTGCTTGCGCTCTCTGTTTTTGTGTGCGAAATTCGCCGTGTGAACCTACAAGAGCGGTTGCGCAAGGCGGTGTCGGATCATGGGCCGTCGTTGGCGACTCTGCGTTACGACTTGGAGGTGGTGATCCCCAAGGTTGGCCAGATGTGGCAGCCGTTGTTCGAGGATCCGTTGGATATTCATGGTCAGGCGTTTTGTACGTGTGTGCGCCAGATGGTGTTGAGGATGCGCGAGCTTCGCAAGCCGATCCCTGGGGACACGTTGTTGACTTCTCGTGGCAGTGGGTTGTCGGTGCAGATCGCCGATTCGCGGGGGATGGATTTTCGTGCGCGACGGTGGCCGTCGAAGGTGTTGCACGGGGAGCGAGTTCGGGTGGTGACGCATCCGACGGGCGGCGATCTTCGGGTGCTGCGGCCGCCGAAGGCTCAGGTCGACGAGCAGATGTTGTTGGACGAGGACGAGCCGGCGCAGTTGTTTCCGTCGCCGATTGTGACTCCGGCCGGTACACCGGATATCTTCGCCCTGTGGTGGCCGACCGACGATGGGTGGGGATTGTCGGAGGCGGTGTTGGCGTTCGTGGTGGATGTGGACAATGCGTCGCGGGTGCAGATTTTGGCAACCGAGCCGCTGCCTCCAGTCACCGACTCTCCGCTGGTGACTCCGTCGGCGCAGGGTCAGGGGCCCAGGGACGACTTCGGCGAGTACGAGCCGCCGGCGCTGGGGACGGGCGAGGATCCCGAGGAGCCGGCTTAAGGGGTCGTGGTGTCGGGGGTCGATGCGAATGTCGGCGGGTGGCTGTTGAATCGAGGTCGCAATGACGACGACCGTGGACGTGTATGGGTTGCGGGTCAACCAGGCCCGGGTCATGCGCGCGATGACTGCCACTGCGGTGATGGAAGCGTTGGGCTGGAAGCATTCTCGGCTGAACCGGTTGGAGAAGTCGACCACGACGGCGTTGCCGATCAAGGATTTCGACCGGCTGGTGGCGGTGTTGCGGTTCCCGGCGAAATTTTTCACCACCGCTCCGACGTCGCGGGTGCACCAGTCGGATCTGTTGTTCCGTGCGCCGCGGTCGATCACGGCGACCGAGCGGGAGTATTTGGCGCAGTTCGCGGCATTGGCTGGGGAGTTTCTCGACGAGCTCAATGGCCGCACTCAGTTACCTGCGGTGAAGTTGCCGATACTTCCGATCGACACCGCAGTGACCCAGGCCGCTGCGGCGGTGCGTGCCAGTTGGGGGTTGGAGCACGATCAGCCGATCGAGTACCTGACGCATGAGATCGAGCGCAGCGGTGTGGTGGTCGTGGTGCGCCGCTTGCTGACCTCCTCGTCACGGCGGATCCTGGGTGACGGGGATTCCACCGGCAAGATCGACAAGCATTTGGGTTATTCGGTGCGTGTCGGGGAGTTCAATACCCGGCCGTTGATCGTTGTGCGGCAATCGAATTCGTGGGAACGGACCCGCTGGACGCTGGCTCATGAGGTGGGTCATCTGGTGTTGCATGCCTCGGGCAGCGTCACCGAGGCCTGCGAGGAGCAGGCGTCGCAGTTCGCCTCGGAGTTGTTGGCGCCGGCGGCGGTGCTGGCCAAGGACGTGTCGCGGGCTCCGTCGCTGGCGGAGTTGTTGCCGGTGAAAGCAAAGTGGGGTGTGTCGCTGGGGGCGTTGATCAAGCATCTGCATACCTCGCAGTTGTTGACTGGGGCGCGGTTTGAGGCGTTGCGCCGCCAGCTCTACACCCGGGTCAATCCGGATACCGATACGACGTGGGGTCGGGTGGAGCCGGGCTGGAATGACCGTGAGGTGGAGCGGCCACGATTGATCAGCAAGTGGCTGGAGATGGCGTTTTCGGCGCGTTCGGCGGCGATGCTGGCCCCCTATGACTTGGTGTGGCCGCAGGATCTGCTGGAGGACTTCATGGCCGGGCAGCGGGCCGCCCCGGGCGCGGCGGCGGTGCGGGTGGCCGCCGGCAGCGGCAGAGCGACGGTCGGACCCGGGTCATCGGCGCCCAGTACGGGCAGCAATGTGATTCCGTTGCGGCAGCGAAGCCGGCGCGGCTAGAACACAAGGGGGGCCGGTGGCGCGAGTGCAGCGGGTGATCTTTGCCGACCAGCCTGTCACCTACACGGTCGTTGGCGCCGATCATCTGCCGGTGGCCCCGGCTGCGGAGTATCTGAGGTTTCTGCGTGAGGGGGGCGCGTCCCCGCACACGGTGCGTGGCTACGCCGCGGGGTTGGCGCGGTGGTTCACGATGCTCGAGCACACCGGCCATCGCTGGGATGACTTCCCCACCACCCTGTTCGGGCAGTACTTGCAGTATCTGCGGACTGGGGATCTGCCCGGGACACCGCGCCTGGGTGCCCCCGAGACCAAGATGGTGACCAGTTCTTTGCAGCCGCGGGCGGCTGCGGTGTTGTCGATGTATCGCTATCACGCTGATGCCGGCACCACCGAGGTGCCTTATCGGCGTTTGGTCACTCAGCGGGGCAGCTGGCGGCGCCACAACCGCTACGTCGGGTTCCTCGACGGCGTCGGGCCCCACCGCGACGGCGAGCACCCGATCTACCCGGTGCGCACCCCGCGGCGATCGGCTACCCCTGTCTTGTCGCCTGCCCAGGTGGCCACGATCCTCGATGGCTGCTCGGTGCAGCGCGACGGGGACTGGACCGGCGGGGCCGCCGCGGTGCGCAACCGATTGTTTTTCGCAGTACTGGCCGAAACGGGAATGCGTCTGGGCGAGGCCTTATCACTGCGGCACAACGATTTTCATATCGGCGCCGGTGCGACCCCGTGGATCGACATTGTGGAGCGCCAAGATCATCCCCATGGTGCTCGGGTCAAGACCGGGCCGCGGCGGATCTATGTCGGTGATGACCTGGAGGCACTGTATTCAGAGTATGTGTGGCAGTTGGTCGCGATGAACGCCGACCAGGTGGTCGATGATCTGTCGAATCATTTCGTGTTCGTCAATCTGCAACGGGGACCGCGTTTTTCGCCGATGCGCCAGGAGAACATCTACGAGAAGGTGCGCGGGCTGCGCACAGCGCATCGGAGTCTGCCGCCGGATTGGTCACCGCACTGGCTGCGCCACACTCACGCCACCGCGTTGCTGCTGGCGGGGGTGCCTGAGCATGTGGTGATGCGGCGTCTGGGCCACGCCGATGTGCAGACCACTCTGTCCACCTACGGCTGGGTCACCCAGGACGCGGCGATGCGTTCACTGGCCGAGTGGAAAAACTATGTCGCCGGATGGAAAGGACTTCACGATGGCCAGCAATGAGGGCCGCCTGACCACACCGGTAGGCGACCTCGGTGCGGTGGCGTGGCAGGCGCAGTGGGCCCAGGTACCCGCCGAATGGCGCCGCCCGGCCTATCAGGTGCATCTGCCCCCGGCAGATCGGGTGTTCCTGTCCCGCAAGAACGATCTGCCGCCCGCTGCGACCGCTGGGGTGTACGACTTCACCCCGCAGGCCACACCGGCGCGGTTCGCCGACGAGATCGCCTGGTGGGTGTGGGTGTGCTACCACGAGGGGCTGCGCAAGATCGAGCATTCCCTGCTGCGCTGGGCCACCCAGGCCATCAGCGCCGCCGCGGCCGAGTACCGCAGTGCGCACGGCCGCCACCCGGTGAGCATCACCGACCTGGCGGTCAACGACATGGTGCGCCACGCGGTCGTGGTGTTCGAGCGGCGCAATGCGCGGCTGCCCGCCGGCGGCACACGCCGCAATATTGTGGGCCTGATCGAGCATCTGCACCTGTTTGTGTCGGTGCGGGCCAGCGCCATCGACTGGTGGGCCTATGACACCTGGGATCTGCGGGCCGATCCACGGATCCCGCAACGCGAACACGAACCGTGCCACGAGAAGACGGTGCGCATCGGCGCGATCGAACCAGCGTGGCTGCGCGAAGGGGTGCGGTTTTGGCTGCGCACCTGCCTGGATGCGGAGTTGCTGCGCTGGTCATCGGCAGTCGATCGTGCCCGCGAGATGGCGCGCCATTTCGGTGAATTCGTGATCGCGCGTGGCTACACCGATCCCGTCTTATCCGATGACCCGGCGCAGCTACGCCTGATTTTCACTACCTACAACGAATACCTGCGCTCCCCAGCCGCGGCTGCCCGACCTGACAAGCCGTTGTCTGCCACGGCGATCGGCGACAGCCAATCTCAGATCCAGAGCTTCTACACGTTCATGCTCGACCATGCACCCGAGGCCGCGGCAGCCACCGGCGATGCGCGTTGGGAGAACCTGTCCGCGGCGCACACCCGGTTGTGGGGGCCGGCGTTTCGCACCCGCCGCGCCCACCGCACCCGGGAATTGACCTGGTACTCCACTGGAGAACTGCAGCAGATGCTGGCCTACCTCGACGTGCTCGCCGCCCAACGGGGCGCCCTGGTGTCGGTGACCCATCCCGATGGCACCGTGTCGCTGATCAAAGGCCTCGGCGACCCCCAGGCCGCCCGGATCTGGCTGCTGCAAGCACTGACTGGGCGGCGGGCCTCAGAAATTCTCATGCTCGATCACCACCCGCTCGAAGCGATCCCCGGCGCGGCGCGGCCCACCGCCACCGATGACCCCGATGTGTTCGTGGCCAAACTGCGCTACCAACAGACCAAAGTCGACGGGGTCATCCCCACCATCCTGGTCGAGCAGGCCGTGGTCAACGTCATCGCCGAGCAACAGCGCTGGCTCGCCGACACCCACCCCAGCCTCACCCCGAAATACCTGTTCATCGCGGTCAAACAAAACCTGGCCGGGCGCCGGCCCCGCCCGTATGCAACGTATCGGGCCTCCCTGGACAAGCTCGATGCCATCCATGGTCTCAGCGATGCTGCGGGAAACCCGTTGCGGTTCACCCAAACGCATCGGCTGCGCCACACCCGGGCCACCGAACTGCTCAACGACGGCGTGCCGATCCACGTCGTCCAGCGCTACCTGGGCCACAAGAGCCCCGAGATGACCATGCGTTATGCCGCGACACTGGCCGCGACCGCCGAAGCGGAGTTCCTCAAACACAAGAAGATCGGCGCTCACGGCACCGACATCGGAATCAGCCCGTCTGACATGTTGGACATGACCCAGCTCTCAGTGCGCACCGACCGGGTCTTGCCCAACGGGGTGTGCCTGCTGCCGCCACTGAAAACCTGCGACAAGGGCAACGCCTGTCTGTCGTGCGGGCATTTCGCCACCGACGCCACCCACCTCGACGAACTCAAAGATCAGCACGCCAAGACCACGGCGCTGGTCGA
>NZ_LZSY01000111.1 GCF_001665625.1 Mycolicibacterium peregrinum
TCCCGGGCATTCGAGTGGATGGAATGCGAGAAGATCCTGCTGTATTCCAGCGATTACCCGCACTGGACGTTCGACGACCCGCGCTGGCTGGTCAAGCATCTGCCCGAGCACGCCCGCGAGGCCATCATGTTCCGCAACGGCATCCAGACCTACAAGTTGCCCGAGACCGTTCCGGTCCTCGAGGGACAGGCCCGGGTGTTCTGATGATTCCGGAGGGCAGGAGCGAAGCGACCGGGGAATCTGTGCAGCAGCCCGAGAAGCGCCCCCGACTCGCGCAGGGGCGCGAGCATGTCGTCGCCACGGTTGACGAAATCCCGCCGGGCACGCACAAACTCGTACCGATCGGCCGTCACGGCGTCGGCGTGTACAACGTCAACGGCACGTTCTATGCCATCGCCAACTACTGCCCCCACGAGGGTGGTCCGCTGTGCTCGGGGCGCGCCCGGGGCCGCACTGTGGTCGACGAGAAGGTGCCCGGCGACGCGGTGATGGTGCGCGACAAGGAGTACATCTACTGCCCCTGGCACCAATGGGGTTTCGAGTTGGCAACCGGCACCACCGCGGTGAAGCCGGAATGGAGTATTCGTACCTACCCGGTCCGTGTGGTTGGAGATGATGTGTTGGTGATGGCATGAGCGAGCTTGCGAGCGAATCAACGGATCTGGCGGTGACTCGTCCACTCAAGCCGGGCGAGAAGACCATGGAGGTCAACGGCGGCAACGTCGTCTACGAAATTCTCGGCGACAAGGGCGATTTCATCGCGCTGACTCCCGGCGGCCGGTTCAGCAAGGACATTCCGGGCCTGCGGCCGTTGGCCGAGGCCCTCGTCGAGGGCGGCTACCGAGTACTGCTGTGGGACCGGCCGAACTGCGGCAGGTCGGACGTGCAGTTCTACGGGCAGAGCGAATCGCACATGCGGGCCGAGACGCTGTACCACCTGATCACCGGCCTGGACATCGGGCCGTGCTTCATCCTCGGTGGCTCCGGTGGTGCGCGGGACTCGATGCTGACCACCATGCTTTATCCCGAGATCGTGCGAAAGCTGGTGGTGTGGAACATCGTCGGCGGGGTGTACGGGTCGTTCGTACTCGGCGGCCACTACGTGACTCCGAGCATCTTGGCAGTGCGCGGGCTCGGGATCGAGGGGCTGCTGAACGTGCCGGAATGGCGCGAGCGGATCGCCGAAAACCCGGCCAACAAACAACGCCTGCTCGACCTCGACGCCGACGAGTTCCTCAAGGTCATGCTGCGCTGGCTCAACGCGTTCGTGTCGAAACCCGGACAGACCATTCCAGGTGTTCCCGACGAGATGTTCGACAACATCACCGTGCCCACCCTGATCATTCGTGGTGGCGAGAACGACTGGGATCATCCCAAGCGCACCTCGCTTGAAGTGAGTTGTCTGATCAAGGGTTCCGAGCTGATCGATCCCCCCTGGCCCGAGGACGCCTGGGAACGTGCGGGAGAGAGGTTCGCCCAAAGCGGCGGTAAGGCGTTCTGCCTGTTCGATACCTGGGTGCAGGCTGCGCCGCAGATCATCGACTTCCTGAGGTCCTCGTGACGTCGGTGCCGCCGTACCGTCACACCGTCCGGATGTGCACCTCGCAGTTCAACGAAGCCTCGAGAGCGGTGTGGACGCGGCTTTCCGGGATACGGGCCAGATCGGCTTTGTCCAGGGTCACCGTCACGACATCCCAGCCTTCACCATCGACCGATCTGGCGATGTCGCCCGACAAGCCGAACCCGGCAAGCACACCGCGGACATCCTCATCGGTGCCGCGACTGACGAATGTGACCACCCCGGCCGCGGGACTGGTGCCAAAGGCCTTGGCGCACAGTTCCATCGCGATGGCCTGTAACTCTGGTGCGTCGTTGCCGGCGATCAGAACCTCGACCTCGCGGCGATGGGCGGGCAGTTCGGCGAGCTGGTTGTCCAGCACCTCGGCGCCCCGGTCTCCCAGCAACTCACGAAGCGTTGCCATGCCGTCGGACAGCTGTTCCGCGCCGAGCTCACCAGCCGGGTCGACTCCGACGCGCACCACCGCAGTTCTCATGCCGGTAAGCCTAACCGGGGACGGGATGTGACCATGACAGCCGAACTCAGCGTCGCGGTATGGCCGGGAATCACCCCGCGTCTGCTCCGCGATCGGCCGGAGAGCTTAGTGGAGTACCAGCAGTCCGGAGGCTATGGCGCCCTTGCCGATCCAGATCACCTACTGGCCGAGGTGCAGGCCAGCGGGCTGCTGGGCCGGGGCGGCGCGGCCTTTCCGTTGGCGGTGAAACTGCAGACGGTGCGCGCCAACGGGCGGGACGCGTCAGGCACGGTCGTGATCGCCAACGGCGAAGAGGGCGAGCCGGCCTCGATCAAAGATCGCTGGTTGCTGCGCAACCGCCCACATGTCGTGCTGGACGGTCTCCGGCTCGCTGCCGGGATTGTCGGCGCCGAGCGCGCTGTGGTGTACGTATCGGATTCGGCGGCAGCCGACAGTGTTGAGCTGGCGCTCGACGAAAGCCCGCGTGAACGGGACGGTGTGAGAATCGAATTACTCACCGTCACGGCGGGTTACGTCGCGGGCGAGGAGACCGCGGCGGTGCACGTGGTCAACGGCGGACCGGCCAAGCCGACCGACAAACCCCCACGCCCGTTCGAGGAAGGGGTGGACGGGAAGCCGACACTGATCAGCAATGTCGAGACGCTGGCACACCTGGCCTACCTCCACCAGCACGGCGCGAGGGCGTTCCGGGAGTTGGGCACCGAGGCTTCACCGGGAACCTTCCTGGCCACGATCACCGGTGCCGGACGAGCACCCGCACTGTACGAACTGCCGCACGGTATCGCGTTCGCGGATCTGCTGACGCTGCACGGGGTATCCCCCGACAACGTCCGCGGAGCCTTGATGGGTGGGTACTTCGCCGGGCTGGTCAACCGCGACATCGTGGGAGCCACACTGGATCACGAGTCAGTGCGGGCGTTGAACAGCGGGTTGGGCTGCGGCGCGATCGGCATCCTCACCGACGAGTGTCCGGTGGCGGTCGCCGCGTCGGTGCTGGCCTACTTCGACCGCGAGAACGCCGGCCAGTGCGGGTCGTGCTTCAACGGGACGGCCGCGATGGCTGCGGTTGCCGTCGGACTTCGCGACGGCAACGCCACCCAGGATGATCTCGATCGGCTCAAGCGGTGGTCGGTGGTGCTGCGGGGCCGCGGCGCCTGCGCGACGCTCGACGGCGCGGCCAATGTGGCAGCCAGCCTGCTGGCCCAGTTCCCCGATCTGGTGCAGCGCCACCTCGAAAATGGCTGTCAGACCTGCCGTTCCGGCGCTTTCACCGCTGCACGGCCGTACGAAGTGGAGTCCCTGGAGGCGGTGGTGGCGGTATGAAGGTCAAGCTCGACCGCACGCTGTGCGATGGCTTCGGATTGTGCGCCAAGCACGCACCGGAGTACTTCCCGCTCGACGACTGGGGCTACGCCTCACTTCAAGGCGACGGCAACATCCCCGAAGCCGACGAGGACGCGGTCCGACGTGCCCTGCTGGACTGCCCCGTGCACGCGATCATCGAATTGAAGGAAACGCGGACGGAGCGCGAGGCGGGTTGACCCGGCTCGGATACGTAGAGGCTGGATCACCGATCCCGGAAACTGGTAACGTGATTCTCCACACAGAATAATCCGCTTACCACCGGAGTCGAGTTGTCACAGATACCGGGACGTCCGCTCCCGACGGTCACCACGCTCAACGAGTACTTCTGGACCGCGGGCGCCGACGGGGTGCTGCGAATCCAGGAGTGCCAGGACTGCAGCGCCCTCATCCACCCGCCACAGCCGGTCTGCCGGTACTGCCGCAGCCGCAACATGGGCGTGCGTGACGTGTCCGGGCGCGGATCGCTCGCCGGGTTCACGGTCAACCACCGTTTCGGGTTCCCGGATCTGCCGCCGCCGTACGTGGTGGCCGAGGTGGCCATCGCCGAGGATCCCCGCGTCCGACTGACGACCAACATCGTCGACTGCGATTCCGAGGACCTCAAGCTCGGGATGCCCGTCGAGGTCGAATTCCAGCAGATCGAGGATGTCTGGCTGCCGGTGTTCAAGCCGTCGTCCGACACCACCTCCACCCCGCCGGTCGCCGAACCCGTCGCGCCCCAGGACGTCGCCAAGTACGTCCGGCCGATGCTGACCAAGGAGAAATTCGAGGATCACTCGGCCATCACCGGCATCGGGATGTCCAAGATCGGTCGTCGACAGATGGTGCCGCCCCTGGCGCTCACGATCGACGCCGCCGAAAAAGCGGTCGCCGATGCGGGTTTGACGTTCGACGACATCGACGGACTTTCCACCTACCCGGGTCTGGCCATCGCCGGTATGGGCGAAGGCGGCGTGAGCGCCCTGGAGGGCGCACTCGGGCTCCGGCCGACCTGGATCAACGGCGGCATGGACACCTTCGGTCCGGGTGGCTCGGTGATCGCGGCCATGATGGCCGTGGCCACCGGCATGGCACGCCACGTGCTGTGCTTCCGCACACTGTGGGAGGCGACCTTCGGCCAGCTGGTCAAGGAGGGCAAGATGTCCCCTCCGATGGGTGGCCGCAGCGACAACTGGCAGCATCCGTTCGGGTCCACCTCGGCGGCACACACGTTGGCGCAGAACGCCGGCCGTCACTTCGACCGGTACGGCACCACGCGCGAGACCCTCGGCTGGATCGCGCTCAATCAGCGCGCCAATGCCGCGCTGAACCCGACCGCCATCTACCGCGATCCGCTGACCATGGACGACTACCTGTCGGCCCGCATGATCACGACGCCGTTCGGCCTCTACGACTGCGACGTGCCGTGTGACGGTGCGGTGGCCGTCATCGTCTCGGCCGTGGACGCCGCGCGTGATCTGGCCAAGCCGCCGATCCTGTTCGAGGCCGTCGGCACCCAGATCATCGAACGACTCGACTGGGACCAGACCACGCTCACCCACGAGCCTCAGGTGCTGGGTCAGAGTGCACATATGTGGTCGCGAACCTCGTTGCGGCCCAGCGATGTCGACGTGGCCGAGCTCTACGACGGGTTCAGCTTCAACTGCCTGTCCTGGCTGGAGGGGCTGGGCTTCTGCGGCATCGGCGAGGCCAAGGACTTCCTCGACGGCGGTCACAACATCGCCCGCGACGGCATCATCCCGCTCAACACCCACGGCGGTCAGCTCTCGCACGGCCGTACCCACGGCATGGGGCTGATCCACGAGGCCGTCACGCAGTTGCGCGGCGAGGCCGGCGAACGTCAGGTCAAGGATGTGCGCGTCGCCGTGGCCAGCAGCGGCGGCCTGACCCCCAGTGGTGTGCTGCTCATGCGCAGGGACGACTAGCCGTGACGTCGACGGCGAGCAAGGCCGATCCGCACCCCAGAGTGGTGATGGTCGACGGAGTCCCGATGTCAGCCCTGGTCGCCGAGTCCCCCGACCCGCGCGCCGTCGTCGTCGCATTGCACGGTGGCGCCACCACGTCGGCCTACTTCGACTGCCCCGGTCACCCGGGGCTGTCCCTGTTGCGGACCGCAGTCGACCAGGGGTACACCGCGATCGCGCTGGACCGCCCCGGCTACGGTGCATCGGCGGCCTACCCGGACGCCATGGCACGACCCGAACAGCGGGTCGCGTTGGCGTTCGGGGCAATCCAGCGGATCACCGGTACGGCTGACCTGTTCGTCCTCGGCCATTCGATGGGCTGTGAGCTGGCCCTGCACCTGGCCGTCCAACGGCCCGAAGTGCTCGGTGTATCCCTGGCCGGCACCGGCCGTCGGTATCACCCTGCCGCTCAGGAGTTGCTCAAGGACGCCTCACCGGTGAACCGGCCGCGTGGTCTGCGCGAGCTGCTGTGGGAACCGGCCCGGCTCTATCCGCCGGATGTGATCGGCGCCGGACTGTCGGCGGGCGGCACCGCCTACGAGGGCGATGTCGTCAAAACCTGGTCACGGCAGGAGTTTCCGGCACTGGCCGGGCAGACCACCGTTCCCGTGCAGTTCCTCGCCGGCGAGTACGAGAACGTCTGGGAGTCCGATGCCGAGGCACTGGCCGGGATCGCTGCGATGTTCACCGTCTCGCCGCGGGTAGAGACCGGCGAACTGGCCGACAGCGGACACAATCTCAGCGTGGGACTGACCGCCGATACCTATCACCGCAAGGTGCTGTCGTTCGCCGATGAGTGCGTGGCCAACCGTGGCCCCGAGCCGGCGAAAGGCACTGAGAATACCGAACTGGAAGTGGAGGCAGGTTGATGCGAGTCGGATTTATCGGGCTGGGCAGCCAGGGGGCGCCGATGGCGCGGCGGATCGTGGAAGGCGGGTTCGAGACCACCCTCTGGGCCCGGCGCCCGGCCTCGCTGGAACCCTTCGCCGACACCGGCGCCAAGACCGCGGGCTCCCCCGCCGAACTGGCTGCCGCCAGCGATCTGGTCTGCTTGTGCGTCGTGGGCGACGACGACGTCCGTCAGGTGCTCGACGGCGAGACGGGCGTGCTGGCCGGACTGGCCCCGGGCGGCGTCATCGCCATTCACTCGACCGTGCACCCCGACACCTGCCGCGAGCTTGCGGAAAAGGCTGCCGCCCAGGGAATCACCGTCATCGACGCCCCGGTGAGCGGTGGCGAGCCCGCTGCCTCCGCCGGCACTCTGCTGGTGATGGTCGGCGGCGACGAGGAGGTCGTCGAGCGCGTGCGTCCAGTGTTCGCCACCTACGCCGACCCGATCGTGCACCTGGGCGGCGTCGGCGCCGGCCAGGTCGCCAAGATCCTCAACAACCTGCTGTTCAGCGCCAACCTGGGCGCGGCCATGAGCGCGCTGGAACTCGGTGAGGCACTGGGAGTTCCGCGTCAGGCACTGTGCGAGGTGATCTCGCGCGGTTCGGCCACCAGCAAGGCGCTCAACAGCATCGCGATGTTCGGCGGGACGCTGGACAACCTGGCACCGATCGCCGGCGCGCTGCTGCAGAAGGACTGCAGGCATGCCGCCAGCCTGGCCGACGATGCCTCAGCTCCCCAGGGGGCAGTGTTTGATGCCGCCGACAACGCCCTGGCGATCATGAACCATCCCCGCTGATGCGCGTCGGTTTCATCGGAGCAGGCCGGATGGGCGCACCGATGGTGCGCCGCCTGGCGGGTGCCGGGCACCAGGTACGGGTCCTGGGCCGCGACGACGAAAAGCGCGCTGCGGTGGCCGAACTCGGCGCCGACCCGGTGAGCTCACCACTAGCGGCGGTCACGGGCGCCGACGTGACGATCGTCTGTGTGTTCACCGATGATCAGGTCCGGGACCTCTGCCCAAGCCTGATCGACGAGATGCCGGACGGGTCGGTGCTCGTGCTGCACACCACCGGCAGCCCTCGCACCGCCGAGGCCCTCGCCGAGCGCGGGGCCGCGCGGGGCATCGCCGTCGTCGACGCTCCGGTCAGCGGCGGACCGCATGACATCGCGGCCGGCACCGTCACGGTGTTCGCGGGTGGTGACGCCGACGCGATAGCCCGCGCCCGTGAGGTGCTGACGGCCTATGCCGATCCGGTACTGCACGTCGGCCCGGTCGGTGCCGGGCAGCGGGTGAAGCTGGTGAACAACGCGCTGTTCGCCGCGCAGATCGGCGCCGTGGCCGAGGGAGTGCGCCTGGGCGATCGGCTTGGCATCGACGAGGCGACACTGCTGACCGCCCTCACGCACGGCAGTGCGGCAAGCCGCGCCCTCGGCGGTATCGCCGCCACCGGCTCGGCCGACGCCTTCATCGAGCGGGTCGGCGAATTCATCGGCAAAGACGTCGCCGTGGTGCGCAGGACAGCCTCTGAACTGGACAGCGACCTTGGCCGGCTTGAGGGACTCCTCGACGCCGCCATCAGGTAACCCACACGGACATCACGACCTGATCAGCACCTATTTTGTGCTTTTCAAACACTCTCAACAGAGTTACTGTTAGCGTTACAGTTCAACAGTTTCCCGTAACGTGTCACGAAACTTCCGGCCCAGCCCGCCGCGAAGGAGGAGCCAGCCAAATGACCAAGGCCCAGGTGATCTTCGATCCGTTCTCCGAGGAGTTCTTCAACAACCCGTTTGACATGTACCGCCGGATGCGCGAGGACGCACCGCTGTACTACAACGAGGACTCTGACTTCTATGCCCTGACAAGGCATGAGGACGTGTCGGCAGCATTGAAGGACCACGAGGCGTTCTCCTCGTCGCGTGGCTGCGATCTGGCCATGGTGCAGAGCGACGAACCGCCGCAGAAGTCGATCATCTTCATGGACCCACCCGATCACCGGCACATGCGCAGCCTGCTCAACAAGGCGTTCACCCCGCGCATGATCCAGTCTCAGCGCGAGACTGTCGTCGAACAGATCGACCATCACCTCAGCCTGATCGGCTCCGACGAATTCGACGTGGTCCAGGATTTCTCGGGTCCGTTCCCGGTCGAGGTCATCACCCGGATGGCCGGCGTCGACCCGGAATACCGCCAGCAGGTCCGGCACTGGATCGACACCAGCCTGTCGCGTGAGCCAGGGCAGATCGGCTACTCCGAGGCCGGCATGCAGGCCAACATCGACACCGGCATCTACTACTACGGGCTGGTGCAGAAGCGCCGGGAAAACCCGCAGGACGACATGATCAGCCGGCTCATCGCCGCGGAGATCCCCGGCGAAGACGGCCAGATGCGTCGTCTCGACGACATCGAGATCACCGGCTTCGCCACCCTTCTCGGCGGCGCCGGCGCGGAAACCGTCACCAAGCTCGTCGGGACCGCGATGGTGCTCTTCGCCCGTAACCCCGAACAGTGGCAGAAGCTGCTCGACGACCGCGAGAAGGTCGGGGCCGCTGTCGAGGAGTTGCTGCGCTACGAGGGCCCGGTGCAGTACAACGTCCGCTACACCCTCAAAGAAGCCCACGTGCCCAGCGGCACCATTCCGGCGGGCAAGGCAGTCTTCCTGATCAGCGCCGCGGCCAACCGCGATCCCGATGCGTTCACCGATGCCGACACCTTCGACATCGAGCGCGACCGCACCGAGGCCCAGAACCTGGGGTTGGGCTACGGCATCCACAGCTGTCTCGGTGCGGCGCTGGCCCGCATGGAGAGTGCGGTCGCGCTGGAGAAGCTGCTCGATTTCATGCCCCGCTATGAGGTGAAATGGGATGAGCTGCAACGGGTTCAAATGCAGAACGTGGCGGGTTATTCGCACGTGCCGGTAAGGGTGTTGAGGTGATGGCGAAAAAGGTTCACGTCGATTTCGAGATCTGCGAGAGCAACGCGGTCTGCATGGGGATCATCCCCGAGGTGTTCGATCTCGACGATCAGGATTACCTGCACATCCTTCAGGAGGACGTGACGCCGGAGAACGAGGCACAGATCCGCGAAGCGGTTCGGCAGTGCCCCCGCCAGGCCATCTCGATCGTGGACGAGTAGGCGTGCGGTTCGTCTTCGTACACGGCGGCTTTCACGCCGCCTGGTGCTGGGAGCGCACCATCGCCGAGTTGCAGAATCTGGGTCATGACGGCGTCGCGGTGGATCTGCCCGGGCACGGCGCCCGGGTGGCCGAAGAGTCCACGCTGGCCAATCGGTGCGCCGCGATCCTCGACGTGATGCAGGCCGGAGATGTGCTCGTCGGACACTCTGGCGGCGGGTTCGACGCCACCCTCGCCGCGGACGCCGCACCGGAACTGGTGGGCCACATCGTGTACCTGGCCGCGGCGCTGCCCAGGGAGGGCCGCACGTATCCCGAGGCCATGGCCATGCGTTCGGCCGATGACGAGTTGGGCGGCGAGTTCGACGGTGACGTCGGCGAGATGCTGGGCTATCTGCATTTCGACGACGAACGTGCGATGCACTTCGCCGACTTCGATGGAGCGTGGCGCTACTTCTACCACGACTGCGACGAGGCAACGGCCCGCTGGGCTTTCGAGCGTCTCGGGCCGGAGCGGTTCGGCGATACGACGGTCACGCCGGTGTCGGTGCCACAGTTCTGGGCCGCCGACCTCCCCCGCAGTTTCATCCGCTGCACCCAGGACCGCTCGATGCCGCAATGGCTCGCCGACACCGTGACCGAACGTCTCGGTGTCGAGCAACTCACGATCGACGCGTCGCACTCGCCGTTCCTGAGCCGCCCACGTGAACTGGCCGAGTTGTTGGTGCACGCCACCACGACGACGCCGATCGCGGCCTTGACGTCTGCTTGAGACTGTCGACCCTGCGCTGAGGGCGCGAAAGTGCGAGTGCGCTGAGCCCTCACCGCAGAGTCAATGTCGCTAGGCGGCGATCACCGACTTGCCGAACTGCTCGGTGGCCTCCAGCGCATGGGCCAGGCTGTCACCGGGCAGAGTGACGTGCAACCAGGTGACCCCGAGTGCGGCCAGCTTGTCCACACCGGCCAGGTAGGCGTCGGCGTCGAAATCGTCGCTGCCGGGGTTACCGCCTTCGAAGTTGTTGAACACGATGTCGATTCCGTCGGGATCGCGACCGGCGGCGGTAAGCCGAGCCCGCAGATCCTCGATGCCGGCGGCCAGGGCGTCCAACGAGTCCATCGCGGCTGTTCCCGCGGTCTTGGCCAGGCCCGCTGGTGCCGCGAACGGGCACCAGCCGTCGCCGTGCTTGGCGACCCGGGCCCGCGCCGCGGAAGTGTTGCCGCCGATCCAGATCGGTGGATGTGGCGTCGCCGCCGGCCTGGGGTGCGCGGTGATACCGCGTGCGCTGAAGTTCTTACCCTCGAAGGTGTAATCATCAGTGGTCCAGATGCCGCGGATCACCTCGAGGGCCTCGTCGAACAGTGCAGCGCGCTCGTCAAAGGAGACGCCGAGCGCGGCGAATTCCCGCTTGAGATAACCGACTCCGACGGCCAGCGTGAACCGGCCACCGGACAACAGGTCCAAACTCGCACCGGATTTCGCCACCACGAAGGGATTCCGATACGGCAGCACCACGATGTTCGGCACCAGACGCAGCGTCGTGGTGTGCGCCGCGGCGAAGGCCATGGCCACGAACGGGTCCAAGGCGTCGTGGCCGCCGGCATCGAGCCAGCGCTGGGACGGAGCGGGATGGTCGGTGAATCCGAAGCCGTCGAAACCCGCAGACTCGGCCGCAGCGGCCATCGCGGCAACTCCGCTGCCACTCACCAGATCCGGATGGTACGGATGAGTGTGCATCGGGTACGTGATGCTGTAACGCACTGCGGCCGCCCGATCAGGAGGGGAAGCCGGAGAGGATCACGCCGTTGCACTCGGCGGCGCCTTGGCGGACCTTGGCGGCCGCCTGGTAGGCGTCGGAGTAGTACCACTCACGGGCGGCGTCAACGGATTCGAACTCGAGCACCACGGTCTGAGTTCCGTGCCAGGCGCCCTCGATCACCTCGGGCTTCTGATCGACGGCCACGATGGTCGCGCCACCCATCGCCTTCGACGCCAATTTGGCGTACTCACCCATACCGGCCGGGTCTTTGATGTCCTCGGTGATGATGACGTAACCCTTGGCAGATGCCATTGCGAATCTCTTTCTCTAGTTGTCGATTTCGCTGATCGCCCGTTCCGGGCAGTTCTGTATCGCTTCGCGGGCGGCGTCTTCCAACCCGGACGGAACTTCTTCCGGGTCGGCCACCGCCCAACCGTCGTCTGACATCTCGAAGACCTCGGGGCACAGAGTCAGGCACATGCCGTGGCCTGCACAACGGTCCTCGTCGACCCTCACCTTCATCAGCTGTCGAACTCCAGATGCAGCTCGGTGAGCCCGCGCAGGATGAAGGTCGGGATGTAGTTGTAGCGCCGGTCGCCGTCCGAGCCGTGCTTGGCCTCGGAGATACGGATGTCGGTGGTGCGGTCCAACAGACGCTCGAGGCCGACCCGGGTCTCGGCGCGTGCCAGCGGGGCGCCGGGGCAGCTGTGGATGCCACGGCCGAAAGCCAGGTGTTGGCGAGCGTTCTTGCGCGCCGGGTCGAAGGTGTCGGGATCCTCGAAGCGGCGAGGGTCGCGGTTGGCCGCACCGTTGAGCACCATCACCGTGGTGCCGGCGGTCAACTCGGTCTCGCCGATGGTCACCGGGCAGCGCGACAACCGGAAGTCACCCTTGACAGGGCTCTCGATCCGCAGCGCTTCCTCGATGAAGTTCGGGATCAGGCTGCGGTCGGCGCGCAGCCGCTGCTGGATTTCCGGTTGTTCAGCGAGGACCTTCAGCGCGGTGCTGAGCAGGCGCACCGTGGTCTCCTGCCCGGCCGAGAAGACGTTGGTCGCCACCCTCGCGACATCGCCGACGTCGGGGATGCTGCCGTCGGGGAAGGTGGCCTCGGCGAGACCGGTGAGCACGTCGTCGCGCGGGTTGGCTCGGCGGTCCGAGATGTAGTCAGAGAACTGACCGTAGAGGAACTCCAGCGGGCTGTGGGACAACGACTCCTTGCTGGTGCTGCCGATGCCGCCGCCGGAATTCTGCTTGATGCCGTTGACGAACGCTTCGCGATCCTCGTCTGGGATACCGAGGAGATCGGCGATCACCAACAGGGTGAACGGACCCGCGAAACCCTTGATGAACTCGCCCTGGCCGGGCGCGAGGTAGCTGTCGAGTACTTCATCGGCCAACTGCCACATGGCGTCCTCGTTCTCCTTGAGGCGCTTGGGCGTGATGAGCCGCATCAGCAGCGAGCGGTGATCGGTGTGCGTCGGCGGATCCAGCGTCGGCAGCTGATCGCTGAATGGCAGTTCGTCGCGATGCTTGTCGATGAGCGCGGTGACCTCTTCGGCACTGCGCCCTTCCAGCGGGACCGGGAAACCCGGGAAAGGTCCGGTGACCGACAGGCATGACGAGAAGGTCTCCTCGTCGTTGTAGACCTGCACGGCTTCATCCCAGCCGGTCACCATGGTCACGTTGTAGTGGTCTTCACGGCTGACCGGGCACTTGTTCCGAAGCGCCTCGAAGAACGGATACGGGTCGTCGACCAATCGTTCATCGCGGAAAAAATCGATACCCGTCGGGTCGATCGCCATCTGTTACTCCCGTTCCAGCCACGCGTATGAGAATGCGCCTCTCATCTATGAATAGTAGATTTCCACAGCCCCGGTTGCGCGTCAACGTCGGACCCCGACCGATCAGCGACAAACAGCAAGAATAAGATTCTCGCGCTATCCACCCAGGATCGTCAGGCCACCGTCGACAGCGATCAACTGACCGGTGATGAAGGCCGCCCCCTCTCCGGCCAGGAACACCAGAACCGGCCCCAGATCGCGAGCCGGGTCCCCGAGTGCGCCGCCCAACGGGATCGTCATCTTCATCTGCGCGTCGACGAGCTTTGCGACCTCGGGCCCGAGGAAGTCGCGTAGACGATCCGCCCCAGGGGTGTCGACCGCCGGCGCGAGCGCATTGACCGTGACCCGGTCAGCCGCCCAGGCCTTGGCCGCAGAACGCGTCCAAGCCTGGACCGCACGCCTGCGCCGCCGAGGTCACCATGGCGTCGACGGCGGCCGCATCGCGCAAGTCGCACTGCAGCCGACGAATCGTCGCGCCGTCCGGCGGTGGCGTCCGGTGATAGGTGGCCATGACATCGGCGCCCGCGGCGCTCAGCACATCCACGGCGGCCGACCCGATCCCGGACGCACCGCCGGTGACCAGAATCCGGCGGCCGTGCAGCGGTTGGTTCATATTGAGATAGTTAGACAAACGTCAACTATTTTCAATAGCAGAATCCGTTGTTAGAGTCAGAATATGCCCAAGGAAGCCACGACTGACACTGCTGACAGCAGTCAACGTCGCGCTTCGTTCCAACGGGCTCGCTCACACCAGACCAAACGCGACCTGGTCCAGGCCGCGATGGCGCTCTGGCGCACCAACGGATACGCCAAGACCACGGTGGCTGACATCTGCCGAGCCGCGGGGGTGTCCCGGGCGCTGTTCTACTTCTATTTCCCGGCCAAAGAAGACGTGCTGTTCGAGGTCGGCCTGACCTCGACCCGCCTGGCCCAGAAACGCGTGAAGTCGCTCCTGACCGGCGATTACGACATGATGGCCGTCATCACGGAGGCACTCCGCAGCCTGGAACGGTCGATGGCGCGCAACCCACCCGAACTGATCGTCGAGACGATCCTGGAGGGTTACCGGCACGAGCACCGGATCCTGGCCGGCGACGTCGACCCCGATACAGAGGACGCCGACATGTTCGGCGAGTTGTTCACACGCGCCCAGGCCGACGGCAAGCTCGGCGCTCACGTCGACGTGGACCACCTGTCGCGGCTGGCGCAGATCCTGGTCAGTGAGGGCGTCCGGCACTGGGCCGGAGGCAGTTTCGGCAACCGTTCGTTCACCGACCGCGTCGCGTGCGACATCGGCGCGATGATCACCGGCTTCAACACCCTCAACAACTAGATCGGAGGACCCCCGATGGCGTGGGATTTCGAGACCGACCCGCAGTATCAGGAATTACTGGACTGGGCCGACAAATTCGTGACCGAGCAGGTCGAACCGCTCGACCTGGCGTGGCCGCACAAACAGTTCACCCCGTTGGAGGGCAGCCGCCGGGAGGCCATCGACCCGCTCAAGGCACAGGTGCGCGAAAAAGGTTTGTGGGCCACTCATCTCGGGCCAGAACTGGGCGGGCAGGGTCACGGGCAGCTCAAGCTCGCGCTGCTCAACGAGATCCTCGGCCGCTCGCAGTGGGCACCCATCGTGTTCGGCTGTCAGGCCCCCGATACGGGCAACGCCGAGATCATCGCGCATTACGGGACCGAGGAGCAGAAAAAGAAGTATTTGCATCCGCTGCTCGAGGGTGAGCTGTTCTCCTGCTACTCGATGACCGAACCCCACGCCGGTGCGGACCCGACGCTGTTCACCACCAGCGCGGTGCGCGACGGGGACGACTGGGTGATAAACGGGTGGAAGTTCTTCTCCTCCAACGCCGCAACCGCGTCGTTCCTGATCGTCATGGTGGTGACCAATCCCGAGGTCAGTGCCTACCAGGGCATGTCGATGTTCCTGGTGCCCACCGACACCCCCGGTGTCAAGATCGTCCGCAACGTGGGTTTGTACGGCGAGCCGGACAACGAGGGCAGCCACGCGTTGATCCACTACGACAACGTCCGGGTTCCCGCCGAGGCGCTGTTGGGCGGCGAGGGTCAGGCCTTCGTCATCGCCCAGACACGGTTGGGCGGCGGCCGGATTCACCACGCGATGCGCACGATCGGCCTGGCTCAGAAGGCGCTCGACATGATGTGCGAACGTGCATTGAGCCGCGAGACGCAGGGCAGCCGGCTGTCCGACAAACAGTTCGTCCAGGGTTACATCGCCGACTCCTACGCCCAGTTGCTGCAATTCCGGTTGATGGTGCTCTACACCGCGTGGGAGATCGACAAGTACAACGACTACAAGAAGGTCCGCAAGGACATCGCCGCCGTCAAGGTCGCCATGCCCACCGTGCTGCACGACATCGCCTGGCGGGCGATGCAGATCCACGGCGCGCTGGGTGTCACCAACGAGATGCCCTTCCTCGGCATGGTCACGGGCGCCGCGGTGATGGGCCTGGCCGACGGCCCGACGGAGGTACACAAGACCACCGTCGCCCGGCAGGTGCTGCGCGACTACCAGCCGACCACCGACACCTGGCCGACCGAGTGGATCCCGCGCAAGCGCGAGGCCGCGAAGGCCAAGTTCGCCGAATACCTGGAAGCTGAGGTGGGCAATCTGTGAGCACGATCGACACTGCACGCCTTGCCGATTGGATGGACAACGCCGGGCTGGCGGGCAAAGGTGAGCCGCTGGAGGCCCGCTTCCTGTCCGGCGGAACCCAGAATGTCATCTTCGAGATCCGCCGTGGCGAGCACACCTGCGTGTTGCGCATGCCGCCGGAGGGCGCCCCGCCGGACCGGGACAAAGGCATCCTGCGGGAGTGGCGCATCATCGAGGCACTCGACGGCACGGAGGTCCCGCACACGGCGGCAGTCGGCGTGTGCGCCGATCCCGACGTATTGGGCCGGCCGTTCTATCTGATGGGATTCGTCGACGGCTGGTCGCCGATGGATACCCACGGTCGCTGGCCTGAGCCGTTCAACTCCGACCCCAGCACCCGGCCCGGGCTGAGTTATCAGCTGGCCGAGGGTATTGCGCTGCTGTCGAAAGTGGACTGGCAGGCCAAGGGGCTGAGCGATCTCGGTAGGCCCGACGGCTTTCACGAACGCCAGGTCGACCGCTGGATCGGATTCCTCGACCGGATCAAGAACCGTGAGTTGCCCGGGCTCGAGGTGGCCACGGACTGGCTGCGCGCCCACAAGCCGCTCGATTTCATCCCGGGCCTGATGCACGGGGACTACCAGTTCGCCAATGTCATGTACCGCCACGGCGCACCGGCCACGATGGCCGCGATCGTGGACTGGGAGATGGGCACCGTCGGCGACCCGAAGCTGGACCTGGCCTGGATGGTGCAATCATGGCCCTCCGACACCGATAACCCGGAGCCCGCCGAGATGGGCTACGTGGACATGCGTGGGATGCCCTCGCGCGCCGCCGTCGTCGCGCACTACGCGAAGGTCTCCGGACGCCAGGTGGACGACCTCGACTACTACCTGGTGCTGGCGAAGTGGAAGCTGGCGATCGTCCTGGAGCAGGGTTTTCAGCGGGCGGGCGACGACGAGAAGCTGCTGGCGTTCGGGCCGGTGGTCACCGAGCTGATGCGGTCTGCCGCCGAACTCGCCGAATCCACCGACTACCGGTGAAGGCCGCCGTCTGCCCCGGGTACGGTCCTCCGGATGTCGTTCGCCTCGATGAGGTCCCCGCTCCCGCGCTGGAGTCCGGCCAGGTGCGGGTCCAGGTCGGCGCGGCCGCGGTGAACTTCCCCGATGTACTGCTGGTGGCCGACAAGTACCAGATTCACGTACCGGTGCCGTTCATCCCGGGGAGTGAGTTCGCCGGAGTAGTCACCGAGGTTGCCTCTGACACCAGCGGTTTCGCCGTCGGCGACCGGGTGACCGGAACCGGATTGTTCGGTGCGTTCGCCGAGCAGGTGTGCATTCCGGCATCGGGGTTGGCCCGAATTCCCGACAATGTGGACGACGGCACCGCGGCGGCCTTCGGGGTGGCTCACCGCACCGCGTATCACACGTTGCGCTCGGTGGCCCGGATCCAACCGGCCGACGACGTGATCGTGCTGGGCGCCGGCGGCGGCGTGGGTCTGGCGGCTGTGCAGCTCGCAGCCGCCCTCGGGGCGCGGGTCACGGCAGTCGCCTCATCTGACGAAAAGCTCTCCACTGCAGCTCAATACGGTGCAGTCTCGCTCGTGAACCACACGCGCGGCGACCTACGCGCCGCACTGCGGGACGCCCTGCCCGACGGCGCGCACGCCGTGCTCGACCCGGTCGGCGGCGACCTGTCCGAGCCGGCGCTACGGTCGTTGCGTCGCGGCGGCCGGTTCGTGACGATCGGCTACGCCTCCGGCGTCATCCCCCGAATCCCGCTGAACCTGGTTCTGGTCAAGGGAATTCACGTGCTCGGCTTTCAATTCCAGGACATCTCCCCAGACGAGTTCACTCGCAACGAAGCGGAACTGCGGGATCTGCTGGCCGCCGGAGTCGTTCGGCCACACATCGGTGCGGTCTATCCGCTGAGCGAAACCCCCGCGGCACTGCGCGAGGTGGCCTCCGGGAAGGCTGTCGGCAAGGTCGTGATCGACCTCAAGACTCCTTCGGCGGATAGAAGTACTCCCGCCACGCCGTGATCTTCTCGTCTCGCACCTCGTAGGCACCCATGACCGGCCAGCTCATCTGCCTGCCGTCCACGATCCAGTGATCGCGCCGTTCCATCAGGACCACGTTCCCGTCAACAGCGAGGTACCGGATCTCGAGGTCCACGCATTTCCCGCCGGCGAAGAACACCTTCATCATTTCGTGAATCGCATCGCGCCCCGAGAGTTTCGGCCAGTCGGGCCCGATGTCGAAGGTGGCGTCGTCGGCGAAATGAACCATGACCTCGTCGACGTCGTTGCTCCCCCATGCGGCGATCTCGGCGCGCACGATCTCCTCAGCGGTCATCACTCCCCCGTCGGCCGTTGTGACAGAGATTTACACTAGCGCGCCCGAGTGTAATTCCGATAGACATCATTTCCGGATCAGCTCACCTTTCAATCCGCAACAGCCCGTATCGAATTCGAGCCGGGTCTGGGTGCCGGCGGGCCGATCCTTGACCGGGCCACCTCTGGCCTGCTAAGCAGGTGCACAGCCCATTCGATACGGTCAGGAGACCAGCCGTGCCCACGTCGACCGAAGCCGACCTGTACTACGACCCGTACAGCGTCGAGCTCAATATGGATCCCTATTCGGTGTTCGCCCGGATCAGGGAAGAGGCCCCGCTGTATTACAACGAGCAGCACGACTTCTACGCGCTGAGCCGGTACGACGATGTCAACAAGGCGGTCATCGACCACGAGACATTCATCTCCGGGCGCGGAGCCCTGCTCGAGATCATCAAGTCCGGCATGGAGATACCGCCGGGAACACTGATCTTCGAGGATCCGCCGATCCACAACATCCACCGCAACCTGCTGTCGCGGGTGTTCACCCCGCGCAAGGTGCTCGCCCTCGAACCGCAGATCCGAGAATTCACCGCACGTTGCCTGGATCCGCTGGTCGGGTCTGACAAGTTCGACTTCGTACAGGATCTCGGCGAACACCTCACCGGTGGCCAGGGCATCGACCGTCTGTCCCTGCAGGGTCTCCTCGCCGTGGTCGGTGATGGCGCGTTGCCGGTCCTCGGGGATGCCCAGCAGCATGCCGATGACGCGCATCGGCATCTGTTCGCCGAGATCCTGTACGAAGTCGAACTTGTCAGACCCGACCAGCGGATCCAGGCAACGTGCGGTGAATTCTCG